>NZ_JBHFPF020000001.1:0-959898 GCF_043355895.2 Roseovarius maritimus | reverse complement strand
TTCGTCAACCCGAAAGAGGTGAAGGGCGATCTGGTCGGCCATCTGGTCGAGCTGACGGGCGGCGGCGGCGACTATACCTTCGATGCCACCGGCAATGTCGGCGTGATGCGCACAGCCTTGGAAGCGTCGCACAAGGGCTGGGGCGAGAGCGTCATCATCGGCGTCGCACCCGCCGGCGCCGAGATTGCCACGCGTCCCTTCCAGCTGGTCACGGGCCGCACCTGGAAAGGCACGGCCTTCGGCGGCGCGCGGGGCCGCACCGATGTGCCGAAAATCGTCGATTGGTACATGGACGGCAAGATCGAGATCGACCCGATGATCACCCACATCCTCAAGCTGGAGGAGATCAACAAGGGCTTCGAGATGATGCATGCAGGCGAGAGCATCCGCAGCGTTGTGGTTTACTGATCTGCTGAAAACGCTGGAAAAAATCATACGGGCGGCCCCAGCGGGCTGCCCTTTTTCCATACATGGCGCGGTTCAATCACTGCCCACCCTTGCCAGCCCGCGCCACGCACCGTGCTGCACCCCATGCCGGGCTTCGTATCGCGCCGGGCACCAACGACAAGGGAGGCTACGGCCGGTCAGAGAGTATCTCGATAGTCTGCGTCCAGCAGCCGGGCGGGTGATAACCTGCCTTCAGGGCGAAGGGCGGCTTTGCAAGGATATGGCGACTGAAGGTGCATGCTTCTGTCCGTGATCTGCGTATGGCACTCACATGATGCGCTTGGCTTTGGTTCGGGAAAGCCCATCTCCGTGGCGACTTTGATATCCAGGTCAGGATTTCTGTCGGCTTTTCCCTCACCACGTCCCTTCAGGGGCGCCTTCCTTGCGGAAGGGCTGGTGTTCTTTGTGTGTCAGGCGGTTCTGAACTCCGTGCCGTCCATCCACATCCGGTGCATGATGACCGCCGGTTTCCTCGCGAGGGCAATTTTCGCGCGCTTTGCGCCCCGTCGAGCGGCAACACGCGTCGTCCATGCTTGGAGCGGGGTCCAGCGTGTGGTTCTCACCAGCATCACATGCGCCGCTTCATAGAGCGCTGCCCGCACGCTGGCATCGCCAGCCTTGGTGACCGCCGTGACCCGATCAGTTCCGCCTGATTGGTATCGTCTCGGCGTCAGGCCAAAGCAGGCGCCCACCGACTTTGATGAACGAAACCGTTTCGGGTCGTCGATAGCGGCTCGGAAGGTCATCGCAACCACGGCGCCAACGCCGGGAATGGTCATGAGGCGACGGCAGACCTCATCGTTCCGAGACTGATCCCGAACCAACTTGTCCAATTTGGCAAACTGCTCTGCCATCGCATCGCGTGCTGACAGGAGCGGGGAGATTGCCGCCTCCAGCACTGCATTGCCGGCGATCAAGTCACGAACCAGATCACAAGACCGGCCTCGTGCTCCTGTGGGAACCCTCAACCCAAATCCGCGCAGAAGGCCTCGAACCGAATTGTCGAGTTCACGGACACGACGACCCAGACGATCGCGCGCCGACAGCATCAACCGCAGGTCCCGGGCAGCAGGGGTCTTCAAATGAACCGGTTGAAACCAACCCATGCGAGGCAACTCGGCGATGCCCCGGGCATCCCGCCGGTCCGTCTTGATCGGAACGGCAGATAACGCTGCATGAACCCTTCGCGTCTCGATCAAAACGCTGTCCAAGCCTCTCTGCTTGAGGCCCTCAGCCAGAAAACTCGACATCGGTCCGGCTTCGAGACCGATCCCGCCAATATTGTCAGAGAACGGATCGAGCGCATGTGTGATATCCTCAGGATTGCTGCGCGCGGAAAACTCTTGCTCGACGCAACCGGCGTCGTCAATCACGCAAATGGCCGTGCTCTCGACCAAAACATCAAGCCCTATGTAATACGCCATGGTCATCTCCTCTTAGCTGCAAATCACCACAACAATTGTGGCGAATTGGCCCGATGACCGCATCTCCGTTATTCAAATCCTCAAACCTGTCCCACTTTATATGACGTAAGACACTGTGGTGATCCGCTGCGAAACGGGTGTGTCGCCAAAGGCCGGATTGATCCAGCTGCGCTCATGCCGCTGCAAGGCCGGCCCCGGAATAAGCAGCCCAGGCCCAGTCTCATCGCGCTCGGTCAGAAGAGCGCCCCCAGGCGGGAGCTTCCGCCAATGTGCTGCAATCTAAGCCTCGGCGGCCCACCGATGCCTCGCGGCCAGAAATACCGGATTTTGCCCCAATTTTTAAGAGGCAAAGCCGCGCGCCGCGACACACAGCGTCCCCAGGCTGGAGAAAAGGGCAAGAACACGCTGCGCATCGACCATCTGCGCCCTGTCGAGCAGGCAGGGTTGCAGATGATTGATCTCTGCCTGCTCGCCAGTGGACAGCGTTACGCTCATCTTGGAGAGCCTTCGCCGTGATCACTCGACCCGGATGATCCGGCGGGCCAGAACCGACTGGCCGGGAATATCCAGGAACCGCAGCTCATACATGCCCGGCGCGTCCGGAAGGGTGATGGAAACCGGCGGCGCGCCGTCGATCTTGATGGCGGTGATCCAGGTGAACGTCGCCTGATTTGCCCGCGCGATCGAGATGCGTTGATCTCCGCTGGCATTCTGCACCGTCCAATCGACGCTGATGGTCGCGCCGGCAGCAGCAGTCTCGGGCGCGCTCAGGCTGGCGCCGCTTTCCAGTGCGGCATCCGCGGCAAGCACCTCGATTGGATGCCGCGCGAGTACGCGGCGGCCCTCGTTCAGCACATAGCGCAGCTCGTAAAGGCCCCTCTCGGCGGGAGCGGCGAGCTTGGCATCGGTGTTTTCCCCGACCCGGACATAAGTAGCGGACTCCTCATCCGGTGTGCCGATTGGAACGATAGTGACATAGTCCTGGCCGTGGACGGCACCGGTCCACGAAATGCCGATTGTGTCTTCGGCTCTGATTTCATTGGGACCGCTCAACGTAACCTCCGGCTCGGTGATCTCGATGGGCTTCGAGGCCAGCGTGCGGCGGCCCTCGTTCAGCACATAGCGCAACTCGTAAAGGCCGGTCTGGCCGGGTGCCTGCAGGTCATTCTCGCTGTCGCCCCCGACCCGGATGTAATTCTCGGCGCTGCCCTCCTCGGCGCCCATCGGGACGATGGTGATGTAATCCTGCGGCGCCACCGTCCCGGTCCAGCTGACGCGGATCTTGTCCCCGGCAAGGGCCGTGGCGGGGCCGCTCAGCGTGACCTCGGGCTCGGTGATCTCGATGGGCTTCGAGGCCAGCGTGCGGCGGCCCTCATTCAGCACATAGCGCAGCTCGTATAGGCCGGTTTCACCGGGCGCCTGCAGGTCATTCTCGCTGTCATCGCTTACCCGGATGTAATTCTCGGCGCTGCCCTCTTCGGCGCCCATCGGGACGATGGTGATGTAGTCCTGCGCGGCCACCGTTCCGGTCCAGCTGACGCGGATCTTGTCCCCGGCAAGGGCCGTGGCGGGACCGCTCAACGTAACCTCGGGCTCGGTGATCTCGATGGGCTTCGAGGCCAGCGTGCGGCGGCCTTCATTCAGCACATAGCGCAGCTCGTATAGGCCGGTTTCACCGGGCGCCTGCAGGTCATTCTCGCTGTCATCGCTTACCCGGATGTAATTCTCGGCGCTGCCCTCTTCGGCGCCCATCGGGACGATGGTGATGTAGTCCTGCGCGGCCACCGTTCCGGTCCAGCTGACGCGGATCTTGTCCCCGGCGAGGGCCGTGGCGGGGGCGTCCAGCGTGACCTCGGGCTCGGTGATCTCGATGGGCTTCGAGGCCAGCGTGCGGCGGCCCTCATTCAGCACATAGCGCAGCTCGTATAGGCCCGTCTGGCCGGGTGCCTGCAAGTCATTCTCGCTGTCGTCCCCGACCCGGATGTAATTCTCGGCGCTGCCCTCTTCGGCGCCCATCGGGACGATGGTGATGTAGTCCTGCGCGGCTACCGTCCCGGTCCAGCTGACGCGGATCTTGTCCCCGGCGAGGGCCGTGGCGGGGGCGCTCAGCGTGACCTCGGGCTCGGTGATCTCGATGGGCTTCGAGGCCAGCGTGCGGCGGCCTTCATTCAGCACATAGCGCAGCTCGTATAGGCCGGTTTCACCGGGCGCCTGCAGGTCATTCTCGCTGTCATCGCTTACCCGGATGTAATTCTCGGCGCTGCCCTCTTCGGCGCCCATCGGGACGATGGTGATGTAGTCCTGCGCGGCCACCGTTCCGGTCCAGCTGACGCGGATCTTGTCCCCGGCGAGGGCCGTGGCGGGGGCGTCCAGCGTGACGTCATATTCAGGCTCTGGTTCGGGCTGAGGTTCAGCCGCAGGTTCGGGAGTGGATACAGCCTCACTGACGCTCGCAAATGCCTTGCCAAGCTCGTCGGCGTTGCCAGCTGACAGATACTGACCACCCGTCCTGTCAGCCAGACAGGACAGCGCGCTCGCATCCGCATCGCCAAGACCAAAACCAACCACATGCGCAGTAAAGCCGACGCCGCCTTTTTCCAGCGCGTCTGCCAGCGCGCAAGGGTCGCGCTCGCAGCTCTCCAGCCCGTCCGAAATCAGGATCACGGTTGCGGGCCTGTCCGCGTAGGACATCTCGGTTGCGGCGCGCTCCACGGCGGTTGTCAGCGGCGTCTTGCCTGTCGGAGTGATCCCGCCGATCCGCTCGAGGATACCCGCGCGGGTATCCTTTCCCGGCGCAACAAGCGTTTCGATATCGGTGCAATCGCCGCGGCGGCGATGGCCATAGGCCATCAGCCCGACATTGCGGTCGGCGGTCCACTCGCCCAGCAGATTTTCCATCACGTCGCGCGCGATCTCGATCTTGGCGGTGCCGTCAATCTGTCCCCACATCGAGTTCGAGCCGTCGAAGACGATCATAACGTTTTCATCGGCGGCATACGCGGTCGTGGAAAAGGCCAGGGTCCCGACAAGCGACAGTGTCGCCGCGTTGAAGATGGTATGTTTCATATTCACTTCCTTCGCGTGTGATGATCGAACTTCGATGCGCCGCGCTGCCGGTATCGAGCCTTACTGTTCACCGATCTGTCAAGGCATGATGCCGTCACTAAGCGGGCCTATGACGGTTCCGTTCGCTTCGAGCGCCGTGGCGGCATCTTTCATCGCGCCCTGCAAAGCCGGCGCTCCGCGGCCTATGCTCTCGCCCTCTGCCTGCCCAAGAATCTTGCCCGTTTCGATGTCGATTTCCTGAGCAAAGACCAAGAAACCGTCAGGCCCTTCCACCCGGAATATCTTGAAATTGAGAACCCGGCGCGGCGGGTCGAGCTTGCCCGGCCCGGCTTGGCAGATCTCGCGCATCCCGATTTCGGGCAGGATTGCGTTGTTGCGGCCCATCCGGAACCGGATGTGTCGGGTGGATCCGTCGCGGGCGGTGCCGGCCAGGTCGCGCTCCGTCTCAAGAGCGCGAAAATAGTCGCCCGGCGCGTACTCCGCGGGCGGGGTCATGCCACGCGCAGCGAGAAAACCACGCGTTGCGGTCTTTTCCTGCGCAAAGGTATCAGAGGATACCACCGCCTCATCGTCGCATCCCTCGAGATCCGGCATGGAGGTGCCGCGCGGCTCCATCGCGACGGGAAAGGTGTATTTGAAGCCCTGCGTCACACCCTCGACCTTGCCGACAAAAACCTTGTGGCCGATGACGCGCATCGTCAGTGAACCGCTCTCGATGCCGATGTTCTGCGCCACATATGTCGTGTCATCATTCGCCGATTGCACGAAGAGCATACTCTTGCCGCCTTGGCTGATGACGAACTCGCGCCCGCATTGGTTGACTTCCATCTCGAAAAAGCCCTCGCTTTGGGGCTTTCGGATGGTCTGGCCAACCCATCCCTCGCGATTGTTGTACGCCTGCGCGATACGCCCGGCATCCGGCAGGGCATTTCCCGGCGCGACGTTGACGAAGCTCTTACCAAAGAAATACTCGTAGGTGCCTTCACAAGGTGGTGCCTCCGCTCTGGCGGGACCGGCCAATGCCGTAACAGTCGCCAGAGTGAATAGCCAAACGGCGCTCTTCCTGCGCGCTCCGTGCAAAGATATCGACTGCACGTCGCTCGGCTTTGGGCCGGATCTGTCTCGACATGCTCGAATAGTCATGTTCTTTTCTCTCCTTCGTTTAGCTCAGATGCCCCAAGAAATCATAGACTGCGGGCATCACGATCTGCGCGACCGCGCCGCTTCATCTGCCTGCCTGCCGCTTTCACAGAAGAAAGGCGGGGACGGCGCCGAAGGCAAGCGGCACGCCTAAGCCGACCAACAGCCCGGCCAGGCCGATCGCACCCGTCCCGAAGAGCACGAACATCAGCCCCAATGCCGCCCCGCTCGCCAGCGCCATTGAGGTGTGCCTTTTGGCCTCGGCCAGAATGGCCTGTCGTTTCTCCTCCAACGCGCTCAGGCGGGGCGCAACGCGGGTCCGGAACACCTCGCTAAAGCCGGTCTCGATCGGGCTGCGTTCAGTAAATTCGGTCATGTCTCCTCCGGTTGATCGTTTTGCACTGAAGTCGGGTCACGGGAATTCCCAGCCGTCGTGTTCAATCCGCATGATGCGTAGTGCCGGATTGGCAAGCGAAGTGTCGATGCGCAGACGAAACACCGTGCGGTCCGGGTGGCCGAAATTGCGGAAACTGGCGTGCACGGTGATCATGCCGCGGTGCATCGCATGCTGTGGCGCCGGGAACACTTCCAACTCTGTGATCTCGGTGTCCTGCGCATCGAAAAGAGGGTCTGCGCCTAAGTCGCCGCGCTTCAGGCGCAGAACGGCATCGGGGAAAAAGTATTTCCGCGCCACGGAGTGATGCAGCGGCCCGATCGCGCTTTGACTTTCGGCGCTTTGGTGCAGGTCATAGACATGGCGCACCAGCGACACTGCTTCTGTGATCAGCGGATCGGCGGCAGGCTGGTAGGCTGCCGACGTGTCCTCGGCCAGAAACCGCGCCGCGACCCAGCCCTGGGTGCGAAGATCAGCACTTTGCATCAGGCACCACCGGGAGGGAAGGTCGCTGCGCTGACTGTCCGTCAGCTCCCAGTATTTCTGGCGGGTCAGGAACGGAACGCATGTGACCATCTGCAAGCCAGTGGCATCAGGCGCGAAGGCACCGATCACCAGATAGTCGGCTCCGGGTCCGGTCCGAGCATTCAGCACATCATCCGCTGCTACCCCAGTGACCTGCCAGGCATCCGGGCCATGCCCATCCATCTGCGCCAGCGCGCCGGAGGAGGGTAACAGCAGCATGGCAAAGGCCATGAGATGTCTGGATACTGTCAGCATAGGAAAAACCTCCTCCACAAGGCTGCGCGCCGGTGATCGAGCGGATGACCGATCGATTAATCGCGGCCCAAGGTCACGTCCTTGGACCACCACGTTTTCAAAATTTTTGCGGTAGCGCTTGATCGGTTGCGCGTGGTGCGTGCGCGCCAGCGCAGGCGTGTCAAAGCACCTCGACGAGGTGCCGTTCAGCGCGATGTCATGCTGTGCGTCGATCACGTGGTAGAAAAGACTGCCCAGTGACGATCGGTCCGCCGCCGCGTCGCGCACGACGTTCGATACGAAGTACATGAGTTTCGGATCATGGCCCGGTCCGTGCTGACAAAGATCCAGCGTACCTGTCGCTTCCTGCTGTTGGCACTGAGCGAAAACAAAGACATGACCGTCCTGCTCGGTGCAATCGCCGCGGCGGAGCCCGCCACCCTGGCCATGGCCAGCACAATGCAGATGTAGCTGATTTCATATTGCAATCTCCTTTCTTCTGTCGGGGCGAGGCGGGCCGCGCTATGCCGGACGCGCGCCGGGCTCATCCGCCGTCGCAGGCTGGCCTGCACCCAAAGCCCGCTCTTTCAGCTTGCGGAACTTGGCCGACATCTGCTCCAGCTTGGCGTCCCAGTCGGGGTTGGGCTGCTGGCCTTCGATCGTCTTGAAAAAGACCTGCATCATGCAGGCGATGGCAAAGGGTTCCAGCAGGGCGGCCTTGACGCTCCAGGCAAACAGCAGGGCAAAGACCACGCCCCCGGCCGCCCATGCGCCCGGCATGAAGTAGACGACCAGCGCCGCGGGGGCGAGCATGACAATGAACACCAGAAAGCTGAGTCCATAGACGATGATCGCCAGCCAAGCCGCGTTTTTCAGCATCACCTTGTAATTCTGCCCGTAAAGCACCAGCGCTTCCTTGGCCGACATCCAGGCGTTGTCAGACCGGGTGCGGATCGCATAGGCGAGGATGACCTCGTCGATGAAGCCGACCGCGACCTTCAGAAATGCGGACAGGATACCGCCCAGTTGTTGCACACCGGGGATCGGCAAGATGGTCAGGATACCGCGCACTAGCCCGGTAATGGCCCGGATGACGCCCCTGATCAGCTGGTCGATGGCGAAAAGGACGCTGGCCTCTGCAAATCGTTCCTTGACCACCGCCGTCGCGTGGTGGATCTGGCTGCGCCCCTCGGGCATCGGCTTGCCGTCGATCAGCTCGATCAGCACCGCAATATGCCCGGCCTTGACGATATAGAGGATGTATTCGCGCGCCCAATACATTATCGCGCCGAAGATGCCGAAGCCCGCAAAGCCGCCCCACATCGTGCTGCTGGCGCGAAACCCCTCGTCGCCGAAGCCACCGACACCCCATCCGACACCGGCCCCGACGCCCGTGACCAGGATGTATCCCAGCGTGATCCCGAAATAAACGGCGATGCGCAAAAGGATGAATGGCAAGGTTCGCACCATCATCCCCAGCGCACCGCCTATGCTAAAATCCCACATGAAAAAGTCCTTGCTGAAAATTGCTCTTTGAAATTCTGGTGCCGGTCCTGCCGGCATATTCCCGATGCATCACGTCTCGCATGTGCTGTTGCCATACCTCGCCGCGCAGGCCCGTGCGGCGCAGGAGTCGATCTGCGGATTGCGCTGCCGCGCCTTGATGTCGACCGTTTCGATATCGGTGTAGGGGATCGACACGGTCTCCATGACCTGTTGGCAATTCGTCACCGTTCCCGTGGTCGTGCAGGTCGATCGGCCTGTCGGGCGCTCTTCGCTGCGGTATTTCGTGACGGCCTCCTGGCGGTATACCGGCGGGATCTTAAGCAGCCACTCCGCCTCGCAATGCTTGCGCTCGGCCCGGTACTCGGGCGTGCCGCAACTGGCCAGAGCGACCAGCCCGGCGGCGCAGATAGAGAGGGCGGATTTTTTGACTGCCGACATACGTTCTCTCCGGTCCTCTGGCTCTGCTCGCGTCATTCGCGGATTTGGGCGGGATGTTCACATGACCTGACCGCAATCCGCCCCGTTCGTTCAGAGGGGGCGGCCAAAGATTTCCCTGCGTAAGTTGTTTGCACAAACGAGCGCGTGCTGGTGAACTGCTACCGGATCGATCTGGGAGAATGGACATGCTGAGGCAAGCGCAAGTGGCTCTGAGTGGTTTGATGCTGATGAGCGGAATAGCCATGGCAGATAAGGGTGATGTGATCCTTGAGGTGACGGGCCGCATCGCGGATGGCCCCGCCGCGCTGGATCGCGCCACGTTGCAAACCCTGCCGTCTGTCACGATCAACACCTCGACTGTCGTGACCGACGGCGTCCACGCCTTCTCGGGCGTTCTGATGCGGGATCTTCTGGATAGCCTGAATGCCGAGGGCGATCAGGTGATGGCAATTGCCCTGAACGAATATGCCGTCGACATCCCCATGAGCGATTTCTACGACTATGACGTGGTCGTCGCTACTACCATGGATGGCAAGGCGCTGACGCGCGAGGATAAGGGGCCGCTCTGGATCGTTTATCCCCGCGACGATCACGAGGCATTGCAGGATATCCGCTATGATTATCGCTGGGTCTGGCAGCTCTCTCGACTTGATGTGCGATGAGACGGCTCAGCCGCCTCTGGCTGATCCTGCCGCTGGCCGCCGTCCTTGTGTTCGCCGGTCTTTTGTCATTTTCGCTCGTGCGTATGTTCGCCGTCCAGAACGCCATGCGTGTCGGCGCGGAACAGAACATGCTCTGGGTCTTTCACCAAAGCGACGTGGCCGCCCTGCGCCTGACCAAGATAGTTGCGCTGGCTGAACTGGGGGAGGCCGGGCAGGACGATCTTGCACTCTGGTTCGACATCCTGTCCGGCCGGATCTCCCTGCTTAATGACGGTCCGCAACGCCGTTTCGTCGAAAAAATCGGATTTGGCGAAGATCTGGACCGGCTGACCGACGCCCTTGTCACGATTGCGCCGATGATTGACGAGTTCACGCACGCCGATGGCCCGCGTCTGCGCTCAGCGCTGGTACCCTTTACGACGGTCCTGGGCCGGGCGGCCAACGCGTCGATGATCGCGGAATGGGACGAACTCGGCGGGCGGCTGGAGGCCTACCGCAAACAGCTACATCAGAACATTCTGTCGCTGATCGGGATCATGGTCGCGGGGGGCATCCTGACGGTCACACTGGTCCTTGCGCTGCGGCAATCGCGTGCGCGCAATCACATGTTGCGGCGCGAGCGGGATTTTTCGGGCTTGCTGATCTCGTCCAGCGGGGAAGGTATCCTCGCGGTAGACAGGGATGCAAAGTGCTCGTTGTGGAACGATGCGATGGCAAAGATGATGGACAAAACGGCGGAGCAAGCCGTGGGGCGCCGCTTGTCCGAGGTCGCTGGCTTCTTTGATATCGCGCAGGTGCGGGATGGCTTGGCGCGCGCCCTTGCCGGAGAAACCTCACGGCTGACCCTTCAACCTCTGTTTTCCCGAGGGCAGGACACGCCGCTTCATGTCGATCTAAGGTTTTTTCCGATGCGCAACGACGGTGAGCTTGTTGGTGCGATCCTGTTCATGCATGATGCATCCGACCGCCATGCGGCCCAGCAAAAGGACGCCGAGGACCGCGACCGTCTGGAAGAACTGGTCTCCGAGCGCACGCGCGATCTGAATAGCGCGCTCAGACGCGAAAGGTCAGCGGCCGATCTCTATCGCAACTTCGCCGCAATGGTGTCGCACCAATTTCGCACACCACTGGCGGTGGCGGATTCGGCACTGCAACGCCTGATCCGGCGCGGCCCGAACGCTGACACCAGTGAAATGGCTGAACGTGCGGGCCGCGCCCGCACCGCCATCGCCGGCCTCACGCGGCTGGTGGACAGTACGCTGGACGCCGCGCGGCTGGACGCGGGCCAAATCGGTGCCAGCCGAGAGGAGTGCGACTTGAACGAGATTATACATTCCGTCTGCAACCGCCAGCGCGACGCTGCGCCGGACCGGCGGATCGAGATCAGGCAGGCCAACCCCGGACAGGCCACCGTGTTCTGCGATCCGGCCTTGGCCGAACAGATTCTGGAAAACCTGTTGTCCAACGCCGATAAATACGCCGCCCCCGACACCACCTTATTCGTGACCCTGCACGGCGACGGCGAAAGCCTTTTCTGCGATGTTCACAATACTGCAAACCCCATTCCTCCGAAAGATCGCGAGCGTCTGTTCGAGCGCAATCACCGCGGATCGAACAGCGTAGGCGTCGCAGGCACCGGCATCGGGTTGTTCATGGCGCGCACCCTGGCACGCATGCAAGGCGGCGACGTCACTTTGCTGTCGGATGACGACGGCGTGACTTTTCGCGTGACACTGCCCCAGTGCAAAGAGGCCCAGACATGATGCGTTCCGCCCTGATCCTGGTTGTCGAGGACGAAGAGGCGCTGCGGCGCGATCTCGTCGAAGAATTGCAAGAGGCCGGATATCGCACCCTGGCTGCGAGGGACGGTCAGGCTGCACTGGACCTGTTGGCCGGAACCGCGCCCGATCTGGTGCTCTGTGACATCACGATGCCTGGTCTGGACGGTTATGAGGTCCTGCGCAGGTTGCGCGTCGAGCGCCCCGAACTGAGCGCCACGCCATTCGTCTTCCTGACGGCCTTGTCGGATCCCCGCGAGGTCATTGAGGGCAAACGTCAGGGTGCTGACGATTATCTGGTCAAACCTATCGATTACGACCTGATGCTGGCTACCGTCGCAGCTCGCCTGCGCCAAGTCGATCGTATCCGTAGCCGTCATGACGGCGAGATGAAAACGCTGCGCCAGGCGTTGGCGGGATTGTCCGGTGGCGGTGTAAGCGGCGGGGTCGAAGCGGCGCTCGACCTCATCTCGCTCGGGGTTGTCTTGCTGGACGGGCGAGGCAGACCGGTTCATATCAACCGCGCTGCTCATGAAATGGGTAGCGACCCGGATTTCATCCAGACGGGGCCAGACGTGTTGAGATCCCCCGATCCACCGTGTGATCGGGAATTGCAACGCGCCCTGCGTGAGACGCTGGACAGTGCGAAGGCCGGGAACGAGACCGTCGTCGGCGTGATGCTGCACCGACCCCAGGATGCCAGATCCGTCCCGGTGCTTTTCTGCTCACTGGCCGTGGCACGAGGCGCGCCACCCGATCAACCTCATGTCGCGCTGTTCCTTTCTGCCCCGGACCAGCGGAAGCGCGTTCCTGGAACGCTGCTGATGGACCTGTTCGGCCTGACTCCGACCGAAGCGCGGGTCGCAGGCGCGCTCGCCCGCAGCACCCGTGCGGCCGATGTCGCAGCGGAGCTAGGCGTGTCGCAGACGACGATCTCATTTCACATGCGCAACCTGTTCCAGAAAACCGGCACCAACCGGCAGGCCGATTTGATCGCCCTGATCCTCGCGGGCCCAATGATGATACAGGCGGAATGAAATGAAAGCCGCTCCATGATGGAAGGCCGATCCAGAAATCCGAATGCCATGTTGAATCTATAGTCACTGTAGCTCTTTCAAAGCCCAAAACTTGCTCGTCACAAATCGTCTTGTGTGGTGATGCGAGCCGCAATCATGCCTTTGATCGCATCGGATCAGCCACGTAGGCGATCATCCCGCCGCAAGAGCCGTCTGCAATGTCTGGACGGACGGGCATTTGCGGCCGGCGATCGCGGGGGCTTCGCGGCTCAGAACCGGGTCGATCAGAACAGCGACCATGAACAGGGCATGGTTCGAGCGCCGGGTAAGATGGCTGGCCAAGTGCGGATCACCGACATAGTACGCCCACACGAGCAGCCCTCGCTGTCGCGTTCAGCCAGATTCGAGCCCTGCACCGCCGTCCAGTAGCGCTCGGAGGCGAAGATCAGGTCCGTTGCGCGAATTTGGTCGTCGAGATCGGCAAACCGCAGAATCCGGACGACTCTTCCGAAGTCCGCCGCGACGGTGCGCAGTTTTCAGTTGTAACTGTCCTTGCCGTTCCGGCCGATATACCATCCGTAGGAAAACACTCAGCACGCCTCAGGGTGCCCGCACGCAGAGTACATGGTCCCAGCCCTGTGTGGCCGGTTGGATGACTGTCCAATCGTCGGTGAGACCAGGAAAAAACGGTTATGCAGTCGCCGAAGCGGGCGACCTTGTCCACGCTTTCCGGGCGGCAGACGCCGGTGACCTTGCAGCTGCGGGGGAGCGCGTGCTCGCCCATGTAATGGCTCAGCTTGCCAGTGATGCAGATGCGTTACATGGAATAACTCCCCGAGGTCAGAGATCAAGCTGCCAGGACGTTTTTTGGGGCGATAGGGCGCGGGCCGCGAACCAGAAGCCACACGGCAAAGCCGATTTCGGCCAGCGTGACGATCAACAGCAGCGCGATTTTCACCGCCTCCAACAAGCCCGCGTCGTGAAAGGCGAACATCTGGACGCTGTCGACAAGATAGCCGGTGCCACCGACGATCAAGCCGACACCCAGCAGCCGCGGAGAGAAGCCGGACCGCGCAACCAGCGTGCCGAGCAAAATGAGATGCAGGCAGAAGAATATCTGCCAGATCCAAACGCCCGCGTCATGAATATGACGCAACAGGCCCGCCAACTCGAACCGTTGGGCCTTTGAGAAGCTGTCCAGTGGCACCGTTTCGTCGGCCAGCGCCAGAGAGCCGGCATGGAAGAAGAGCATTGTCGCCATCACCGCAACCATCATCAGGCGCGCATAGGACGCCGCGAGCGACAGCGTCGCGTTTACCGGTCGAAACATGAAATAAAGCATCACCGACACCAGAACCTCGGTCACCATCGTCACGACATCACCAGCAAGTCCGGCGTAGAAGAGCCCGCGATGGTGCGCGATATTGTCGAAGGTCGCGCCCGGATCACCAACCACGTTCAATGCGCCCGGGACATAGAGGATCGAGAAGCCGCCCGCGAAAGCGATGATCAGGTAAAGCGCCCCAGTCAGTCGGGCATAGGCCTTTGAGGGAACTTCAAACGCGGTCATAGGGGGCACTCCTTGCGGTCAATGAGACGGGATTGCCCCGTCATAGAGTCATTCATTTGAGTCGCGAATTGACCGGTCCTGCCGATCTGGTATGCGGAAATGTATGGATTGGCGCAGCGTCACCTTTGACTGGAACCGGGCCCGGGCGTTCCTCGTGACCGCCGAGGAGGGGTCGCTCTCCGCCGCGGCGCGGGCGCTGAAGCTGGCGCAACCGACGCTTGGCCGTCAGGTCGAGGCGCTGGAGGCCGAACTTGGTGTGGCGCTGTTCGAGCGCACAGGGCGCGGGCTGCGCCTGACGTCGACCGGACACGAATTGCTGGAGCATGCGCGTCTCATGGGCGAAGGCGCCCGCGCCCTGTCGCTTGCGGCTTGGGGGCAGACAGAGGCACTGGAGGGGGAAGTTGCGATCTCGGCCTCGGATGCCTATGCCAGCTATCTGCTGCCGCCGATCCTTGCCCGTTTCCACGCCGCCCAACCGGGCATCCAAATCGAGGTCGTGGTTTCGAACGACCTGTCGGATCTGTCGCGGCGCGAAGCCGACATCGCGGTGCGCAATATCCGCCCCACGGAGCCGGAGCTGATCGCCCGCAAGGTGCGCGACGCTTCGGCCCGGCTCTATGCGGCACCTGGCTATCTTGATCGGCTCGGACGGCCGGGACAAGCCGGGAATTTCGCGGATGCCGAGTTCATCGAAATCGACGGCGAGGGCAGCCTGATGGCCCTGCTCAACGCGCAAGGCTTCGCGCTGACCGAGGCCAATTTCCCCTATCGCTGCCGCAACTTCACCGTGATGTGGGAGATGGTGCGCCGGGGCATGGGGATCGGCATCCTCGACGACCGGATCGGCGACGCCGACCCAAGGGTGGCACGCGCAGTGCCAGGGTTCGAACCGATCAACTTTCCGATCTGGCTGGTGGCACACCGGGACATCGCCCGGTCCCGTCGCCTGCGAGTGGTTTTCGACGTGCTGGCCGAGGGTTTGGCCTGATCCGCAGCTCTCGAACATCAGAGTGCGGTCCCGCGCCGAGGCCAGGGGGCAAGGTCCGCAGGCGCTGGCGGCCCTGATCGGTTCGCGCGCTGACCCGCCCAGACCGAGCTGAGAACGATTGCGGCGCCCAGAACCTCCAGCGGCGACAGGGATTGTCCCAGCCAGAGCCACCCAAGAATGACTGCCGACACCGGACTCATCATTCCCAGCATGGAAACCGCGCCCGGCTCAAGTCGCGCAACGCCCCGAAACCAGAGCGCGTAGGTCGCAGCCGCACCGATGAGCCCAAGCCACGCGAGACCAGCGACGTTGGCAGGAGAGAGTGGTGGCAAGGGCGGCTCCGCGATCAGGGCGATTGGCAACAGGATCAGTCCCCCGGCCGTCAATTGCCAGGCCGTGAAAGTGAGGGCCGAGACGGGGGGCTGCCATTTTCGGCTGAGAACCGTGCCTGCCGCCATGGAGGCAGCCCCGCCCAGGCCAGCGAATATTCCGATGGAATCGAGCTCGGCTTCCGGGCCTATAAGCAGAAGCGCGACACCCATCACCCCTATTGCCGCGGCGGCGATCGCGCCCGTCCGGATCGGTGTTCCAAGCCATCGGCGCGCCATTACGATGACAACCATCGCCTGCAACGAGCCGAGCGTTGCCGCCACTCCGCCGGGCAGCCGGTAGGCGGCTACGAACAACAGGACCCAGAAGAGCGCGAAGTTGAAACTGCCGAGCAGGAAGGCGCGGCCGATCCAGCCACGCGACGGCAAGCCGCGCGTGAGGGCAAGCAGTAACAATCCGGCTGGAAGGGCACGGAGTGCGGCAAGGGTGACCGGGTAGCCGTCAGGAAGGGCTTCGGTCGTGACGAGGTAAGTGCTCCCCCAGATGGCAGGGGCGAGTGCTGTCAGGAAGATGTCGGTGGTACGTGACATGGGATTTCTCCTTTTCAGGTGCTTGTCGGGGCAGGCGAAAGGCAAGCGCGGGTCTTCGGGCGAGAGTGGCAGACGGATCTGGCGTCATCACGCACCGCTCTCGTGCCGCACGATGTCAAAGCCCTCGTCGGGCGACGGCGATACAAAGTGACTGGACAACTGATGAAACTGGGCCTCGGATACCGCGAACGGGTGATCGCCCTGGCGGTTGCGGTCTCGTAACCGTGCCATGCCGACTTCGTTCGACACGGCAAGAAGGTGAAGTTGGTGAGGCGCACATGTTGTCTCGAGTATTCCGCGCACCCAGTTGCGCTGCTCAACGGTGTTGGCCGGGAAATCCAGGACGATGGAAACCTCGGCGTTCAACAACGCGGCGACATGGGCCCCATTGACCGTCGCAGGTGCGCGGAGCATCACACGTTGTCGGTGATCGAATGTAGCTCGCCGGCAAAGATCGCGTTGAACCAGTCGTCCTCGGCGATCCGGACCGTTCCGGGCAAGCTCCCGAGATGGGCTGCCAAAGTTGATTTTCCGGCGGCGATCTTTCCGCATGGCATGTGAGGCATGGGGGATTTGTTGGGCATGACGCATTTTCCGGTTTGTTCGCTCACCAGAGCGAATGAAAGGGCAAGCGCGGGCGATCGGGCCAGGGCGGTGGCCCGATGTCGCGCATCAGGTGGGTTCAAGGTCGCGCGGTACGCCGCGTAGGGTGAGCCGACGGCGTTCGCCGGGGCGACGAAACAGGAAGATCATGGGTCGGTCCTTTCATGCGGCCGGGCGCAGCGCGGCCCGCAGCTGTGCGGCAAGGTCCTCGCGCGGACCGTTGACGAGGCGAGCGCCGGTCTCGCGGACGATCAGCGTCGGGACGGAGCGCACTTGCAGCGTGCGGGCGTGCTCGCGGTCGACTTCGACCGCACATGTGGTGGCTTGGTCGTCGAAGACCTTGACAAAGGCCGTGGCCTCAAACCCCATATCAAGGGCGATGCCGTGCACGGTTTCGGGGTCGGCAACGTCCCGGGCCTCGCTGAGATGGGCGAGTTGAAGTCTGTCGAACATGTCCCAATGAGCGGACTGCCCGCCGAGTCGTTCCGCGGCCTTGCAGGCCAGCGCGGCCGTCCGACCGTGCGGATAGTCGAATGGCGCCGACCGCATGGGCTCGATATTGACGAGGTCGCGCCGGTCGCTGACCTTTCGGCACACAGACCAGTGATCGAGGATCGTTGCACGGGCGTCTTCCGGCGTGCCCCAGCGCTCTGCCATCTCGGCCCGACTGGCCTGCCGGACAAATGTCCGGTGCCTGACGTCGAGGTCAAATTCCTCGCTCAGGGCACGCATCCGCGACGAGATGTTGAAGCACCAGCAGCATACGACATCGTGGAAGAATTCGATAGTGAGGCTGGGCATTACGCGGCCTCCTCGTTCAGATCGGCCCCGGCAAGCCGGGCGGCGATCCGGGCGATGTGAGCGCCTTGGAAGCGCGCGCCGGCCAACTCGATCGCTGTTGGATCCCGAGAGCCGTCCGCTCCGGCAATGGTGCCCGCGCCGTAGGGCGCGCCGCCGATAATCCCCTCGGCTGTCGTCTGGCCCGCGAAGCTGTAAGGCAGGCCCACGATTAGCATGCCAAAATGCTGCAGAGGGATCTGGGTTGAGAGTAGCGTTGCCTCGTGGCCGCCGTGCTGGGAGCCGGTCGAAGCAAAGACACCAGCGACCTTGCCGACCAGCGCGTTGCGCGCCCAGAGTCCGCCGGCCTGGTCGAGGAAGGATTTCATCTGTCCGGCCATCATGCCGAAGCGCGTTGGCGTCCCGAAAATGATAGCATCGTAGTTTTCGAGATCGGCCGGCGAAGCCACCGGCGTGTCGTCGGCGACAAACCCGGCCTTCTGACGAATGTCTTCCGGGACAGTTTCAGGAACACGGCGCAAATCGACATGGGTTTCGGGCACGGACCGGGCGCCGTCGGCTTCGGCCTGCGCAAGGGTGCACACATGGCCATAGCTGGAATAGTAGAACACAACAACTCGGGTCATGGTTTCCTCACAGGCATCTGGGTTTCAATGCTTGAGAAGATCGCTGAAACGGAGCGCACGAATAACCGTCCCGCTGTCACTTCATTCTTTACGCTGGTTGAAGAATGTCAGCGCCCGAGCGCGACTCGGAGATGGTCGAGAAATGCTGTGACCCTTGCATCCATGCCCAGACGCGATGCCGTCACGGCGTAAATGTCTGGCGCGGGGAGTTCCCAGTCCGGCAACACGCGCACCAGTGCGCCCTCTGCTTCTGCCGCGTGTGAGACAAAATCAGGCAATGTGCCGATGCCATGGCCCGCGATCAGAAGATCGCGCAGGACAAGGCTGTTTTCCGACCCGCACCGGGGGATCGAGATCGATCGTTGCCGTGCCCGCAGGCCCCTGAAGGTTCCATGTGGTCAGGTGATCGGCCAAAAGGTAGCCCACGATCCTGTGGCCGGAAAAGTCGTCTGGAGCCCCCGGCACCCCGGCCCGGTCCAGATAGGCGGGCGATGCGAAAATGCGTTGCCGCATGGCGCCGATCTTGCGCGCGACCAGGGCCGAGTCCGGCATCGAGGCACGGATGCGGATCGAGAGGTCAAACCCGCCCTCGACCATGTCGACCACCCTGTCGTCAAGCGACAGCGTGAGCCTGAGATCGGGGTAAGCGTCGAGAAATTCCGGCAGAATTGGGGATATGACGGTCTGCCCGAAAGAACTTGGGGCGTTGATCTTGAGGTGGCCACGCACCGCGCCTGCACCTCCGCGGATACGGGCCTCGACCATTGTCACGGCATCAAGGATACTCATTGCTTCGTTGTAGTAAAGCCGCCCGGTATCCGTGAGGGACATCGACCGTGTTGTGCGAGTGACCAGTGAACTGCCGAGGCTCTCTTCGAGCAGCTTGATCTCACGACTGAGGCGTGCGGGCGAGACGCCGAGATCTTCCGCCGCCCGCGCAAAGCTGCCGCGCTCAACGATCCGGCGAAAGGCGCGCATAACAGAGAGCTTGTCCATGGGGGTATTGAAGATCTCGCGATAACATTAGCCACTCATCGGCGCATCTCTTTTCATACCACACCAAAGCACATTCCAAATCCATACCGGCCCTCAGCCGCGCTCAGACTGAAAAATGTGCTGTACATCTTCCGAACTGCGGTCGTCTGCCAGATGCGCCGCAGCATATCACTCATTATGAATGTCCACGTCGGGCCGCTCGTGTCAGTGTATGGACGGCGGAAATTTTACATCCTTCGCTTTGCAAGAACGCGGTCGTTGCTGGTTGGGTTTAATACCGATCGAACGATTGAGTTTCTTGCGGGGCTCCTCATGTCCGGCCGTTGCAGTGCTTCAACCTGTCGAAGCTTCAGCACAACGCCTCGGGGTTCGTCTCGCTTTCCAGCCATCTCTGATCCTCCTGAAACGGGATAATACTATCCCAGTTGGTGGATCAGTTCAGTGGGGCACTCCATTGCCACCCGGTCATCTCCATCTTCCAGATCGAAACGGTAATCCACACCATAGCCAGAACCATGGATATTCCACCTGCAATGACAAGAATCGGCGGCACACCGAACATGACCTCGGTCAGGATACCCAGCGACATAAGCATCCCGGCAAGCGTCAGTCCCGACGTCCAGCGCCTCGCGCCTGCTGGGATCGGAAGAGTCACTAGAGCGAGGCCGACCGCGATATTGATCAGGGCGAACAGATTGCCATGCACATGTGCCAAGCGTGATTCGAAATGCTTGCCTAGTGCGTAATCCGCGATCCACTGCTCCTTTCCTGGCGCAAAATCGCGCAGGAAGATGAGAACGAACCCATACAGCATGAAGAGTGCAAGAAACAGAAAACCTGCCACAATGTTGATCTTGCCCGTGAACATGTTGGCCCCCTTGTGGTCTCCGAAGTGGCGGTTCGCATCATGGCTTGAAATTTCATAGTAATCAATTACTATCTTGATTCGAGCACTTTCAACAACTCCAAAAGTTGAGCTGCCGAGCGGACCGGTGCTGCATGTCCAGGGAGGGGAATCGATGGAACGAAAAGAAAAAGAATCCGCGGTGACGCTGCGTGCAGTCCGCACGTCTCCCCATTCCGACAAAGCCGCTCCCGAGCCCAAGCCCGAGACGGCAGCCAGAAAGGCAAACCGTGCTGCCGCTGCCGCCGCCCGCGAGGTGGGCAGGATCGGCGTCGATGCGACGGGGCGGGGCTCAGACGCCGAACGCGTTTCCGAAGCCCCCTCGACAATTCACGAGACGCTCGACCACGCCACGCAGGTCTGGCTGTCCCGCTTCACGCACGGATTGTCGCCGGCCGCTCTGATGGGCGCGTGGTTCGATTGGGCGACGCATATGACGGCTGCGCCGGGCAAGCAGTTGCAGCTGGTCGAAGAGGCCGGCGAACAGACCCGTCGTCAGATCCGCTATGCGCTCGATTGCGCGGGCACAGTCGAGAATGCCGAACGCTGTATCGAACCGCTGCCGCAGGACAACCGTTTCGCTGACGATGCCTGGCAGATGAAGCCGTTCAACCTGATCCATCAGGGCTTCCTGCTGCAGCAGGAATGGTGGCACAGTGTCGTCACCGACGTGCCCGGCGTCACCGCCGAGCATGAGCGTGAACTGCAATTCCTGACGCGCCAGATGCTCGACATGGTCTCGCCGTCCAATTTCCTGCTCACCAATCCCGAAGTTCTCAGGAAAACACGCGACGAAGCGGGTTTGAACCTGGTGCAGGGGATGCAGAAACTGCTTCACGATATTCAGGGGACGATAACCGGCGCGCCCCCTGCCGGCACAGAGGATTTCCAGCCGGGCCGGGACGTTGCGGTGACGAAGGGCAAGGTCGTCTATCGCAACCGATTGATCGAACTCATCCAGTATGGCCCGCGCACCACCAAGGTCCGCGCGGAACCGATCCTGATCGTTCCGGCCTGGATCATGAAATACTACATTCTCGATCTCTCACCGCAGAATTCGATGGTGCGCTGGCTGATCGACCAGGGGCACACGGTTTTCATGGTCTCGTGGAAGAACCCTGATGAAGGCGACCGTGACCTGACGATGGATGACTACCGGCGCCTCGGCATCTTGGAGCCGCTGGACGTGATCGGCGACATCATCCCCGACCAGAAAATCCAGGGTATCGGCTATTGTCTGGGCGGCACGCTGCTATCCATCACGGCAGCGGCGATGGAGCGCGACGGCGATACGCGACTGGCCTCGCTGTCCCTGCTGGCCAGCCAAGTCGATTTTTCGGAGCCGGGCGAGCTGGCCTTGTTCATCAACGAAAGCCAGCTTGCCTTCCTTGACAGTGTCATGTGGAAACAGGGTTATCTCGACACGACCCAGATGGCGGGGGCATTCCAGATGCTGCGCTCTAACGATTTGATCTGGTCGCGGATGGTGCGCGAATACCTGATGGGCGAGGATCAGCCGATGTTCGACCTGATGGCATGGAACGCCGATGCCACACGCATGCCCTATAAGATGCACTCGGAGTATCTGCGCAAACTCTACCTCGAAAACGATCTGACCGAGGGCCGGTTCGAGGTCGAGGGTCGGCCGGTTCACGTCTCTGATATCAGAGTGCCGATCTTTGCGGTCGGTACCATCAGGGACCACGTTGCCCCTTGGCAATCGGTCTTCAAGATCGACATGCTGAGCGACACGGACGTGACATTTGCGCTGACCAGCGGCGGGCACAACGCCGGGATCGTGACCCCGCCGGACCATCCGCGGCGCACCTACAGAGTAAGAAGCCGTAAGGCCGAGGATCTTCATGTGGATCCCGAGACGTGGATCAGGGAGACACCGGAACAGGACGGATCATGGTGGAAACCGTGGGGCGAGTGGCTGGATGCGCAGTCGGTGGCGACGGTCGCTCCGCCGCGCATGGGCCGCGAAGGCCAGCCACCCGTCGCCGATGCGCCGGGGACATATGTATTACAGAAATAGAGGAGCGCGTGCGCACTCCTCCACCACCACCGGAAGGATAGCGAAGAATGGCTGACAGGCGATGGAGCATTGTGATTGCGGCGATCATTGCCGTTTTCTTCGGGCTGCTGACGGTAATTGCAGGTGGGCAGGCGCTGTTCGGTGGGGCCGAGGCGCGTGCGGCGGTGGGCGATGCGGTACCCTTCGTTCTGTGGTTCAACTTTGTCGCGGGCTTTGCCTATGTGGCGGCCGGTATCGGCCTGTTCCTGGGGCGGTGGTGGGCGTTGCAACTGTCGATCGCAATTCTCGCCGCCACGATCCTGGTCATGATCGCCTTCGGGGTTCACCTGTTGCTCGGGGGGGCTTATGAGATGCGCACCGTCGCGGCGATGAGCCTGCGCACCGTGATCTGGGGTGCCATCGTCGGCGCGGCGGTCCGTGAGCCGACGAATTTTTGCCCGCCGCCCCAAAAAAACGAACGGCCCGAAACCAGATGGACACAAGAACAGGAAGGAAATCACTAATGATGGAAACCAATAGAAAGACAAAGCCGATACGGGCTGTGCTATCCTCTCTGGCCGTCGGGCTCTTGCTGATCGTCGGGCTTCCAGGGACGGCGCAGGAGGCTACCCCCGTTTCACCGGACCTGACGCCGAAGCTGCGTGATTTGCTGCGCAAGGAGATGTTGTCGATCGAGCAGGCCAGCAAGGATATCCTTTCGGCTCTGATCGCCGGAGACGACGCCCGCGTCGCGAGTCTGGCCCAGCAGATTCACGACAGTTTCATCCTCCAGCAATCCATGACACCGGAAGACAAGCAGGATCTTATGGCCGCTGTTCCCGAAGACTTCGTGGCGCAGGATCGGGCGTTTCATCAACTCTCGGCCGACCTCGCCCAAGCCGGGCGTGATGGCGACCGGGATGCGCAACACGCGGAATTCGGCCGCATGATCGAGGCCTGTACGGCTTGTCACGCCGCATACGCTACGGACCGTTTTCCATTGCTGGCCGAATAAGGAAACCGCGATCGCAGGAAGGCCCCCAATCACTGCGGATCGTGGCGGCATGGCGGCGTTGATGGTAGGGAAGGACGAGGCCATCAGCGCCGTCAGGCCATCGGTTCAAGTTTGAACTTGCCACGAGGGAGGTATGAAATGAGCGGATTGCTGGGTGTCGAACAAGACTATCCCGCCAAGACGCGCCTCCAACTGCGGCAGGCGGCGGAGGTCATGGGAATCGACGAGGAATACATCTCGCGCATGGCCAGATTTTTCGCAGCGCGCGTCGCTGCCGACCGGCAACTGGCAAAAATCTGCGCGAGATATGATGGAGATGGCGGCGAGAAGCAGGTGGCGCGGATGGCGGCATTCTGGTCCTCGGTTGCCTTGCATACCGACGCCTATTCCGGCGATCTGGTCGCGGCGCATCGAAACCTGCACGATCTCGAGCGGCAGGACTTCGCGCGATGGCTTGCGCTCTTTCGCGCTACGCTTGACGAGACGGCCCCGACGCCGGCGGCGGCGAACTATCTAATGTCCCGCACAGAGCGTATCGCGAAAGATCTGGAGGCCGCGCTTTTCGAGCGCGTGAAGAGATGAAGCGAGCGGGGACATCGAGCAGAGCGGCAAGGCGACAGACGAAGAGTTCCGATATCGCACATTGCCGTGATGGTCATTCGAACAACCGACTGATGCTTGCAACGCTCGGGTGCCTTCTCGGGCGCTTCCGTCGCGAGCAGCTTATTTCACCGGGGTCAGCCGCAAGCCATTGGAAGCGCGATAGGTTCCGTCCGGTTGGCGCGTGAATGCCAGGCACTCGTTTGCCTTCTTCGGCCCGGTTTCCATTTTAACGCAGAGTTGGTCGCCCGGCAGGGTCCAGCGTCCTGTTCCGCTACCAAGCGGCGAGCGCATGGTGACCGTTCCGTCTTCGGCGTAGTGCAACGAGACCGACAGGATGCCCTTCCTGCCCTGGAAACTGTGGCCGACGATCTGATCCTGGATTTCAACCGCTGAAAGCGATTGCTGCGCGTCGCTTCTGACGCAGAGGGCGATCAGAATGGCAATCGCCAGGAGCGCGGTTTTCAGGCATTGCAATAGGGGAGCGCCGATGTTCTCTGCCGAACACCAGCCTCTTTTGCGGCGGCCTTCGGGTGGTGTCCGTGGAATAGATCCGCGCGCGAAGTGTCCGTGCAGTTTGCAAACTGTATCGATCGACATGATGTTCTCCTTCGTGACTTGTATCGAGCCCGCCTATCCAGATCGGGCTGAAAAGGGTGGGCGCCAAAAGGACGGTGAAGACGAAATCGCGCAATCTGCGCCCGCGCTAAATCCGCGCGATGACCATTTCGACCAAAGACGCCCACGAAAGCCACCATCCCCCGCGACGCACTCCGGAAGCGAATGAGAAGATGGCCAAAACGGTGATAAACAGGATGATCGTCACCTGGTGGCCGATCAAATTGTCGATGTCGGTCAGCCAGTGGAGGCGCGCATTCATCCGTGGTGCGCCGAGTCCGAGAGTCGTCGCAATCCCAGAGACTGTGCTGACGACCGCGAAGGTATTCACCAGATCGCCGCGCCAGCCGTAGATACGTTTGCCGATGAGGAGATAAAGAGCGGAGCGCGTGATCAGCCACCGGTTTCTTTGATAACCAAGACCGAGCCAGCGGACGATCGCAAGCATGACCGTCACGTGCAGCACATAGTACCATCCGAGCGTGGGTCCGGTTGCCGACCGGACACCGGACAGCACCGCCGCGACCAGATCGGGCCGCAGCGTGTCGAGCACGATCCAAAGCCGAACCATACCCGTCGCTGCAATCGTGGTGCACGTGTTCGATCATCGAAACGGGCTTCCCGGGAAGGCATGCGGGTGGCGGTCGGCGGGTGTTTTGGTCATGGGGATGTCGCCCCCTCTTTGTCTGAGATACCCGAACGCGTGCTGCGCCCGGCCCGCGCCAGTCCCAGATCACCGAGTATGGCGTAGAAGGCGGGCAGGACGATCAGCACGAGGATGGTGGCCGAGAACAGGCCGAAGACGACTGAGATCACTAGCGGCTTGAGGGTCTGCGCCTGGGTGCTGGTCTCGAACAGCAGCGGCACGAGGCCCATCATCGTGGTCGAGACCGACATCAGGATCGGGCGAAACCGTGCGCGGCTGGCTTGGCCCGCGGCGCGGGCCAGGTCCATCCCCTCGGCGGCCCGGGCCTTGATGACCTGCACCAGCAGGATCGCGTTGTTGACCACGATGCCGGCCAGCGACGCGGCGCCGATCAGCGACGGCATCGAGATGTTGTAGCCCATGATCAGATGCCCCATCACCACGCCGATGAACGCGAGCGGGATCGACAGCATGACGATCACAGGCTCCACATAGCTGCGAAACTGGAAGGACAGCACCACATAGATGCCGATCAGCCCGATCAGGAAGCCGCGCAGGATCGAGCCGACGGTTTCGGCAGAATTGGCGCTTTGCCCGGCAACCTCGAAGGTCAGGCCGGGGACGTCAGTCGCAAGCCGTGGCAGGAAGCTGTTCGACAATTCAGACACGATGGCGTCCGCATTGCCGATCCGCGTGTCGACATCGGCCTGCACGGTCACGGTGCGCTGCCCATCGACATGGGTGATCCCCGACCAGCCTCGCGCCTCTTCAACCTGCGCCACGGTCGAGAGCGGCACCGGCTTGCCATCGGGCAGGGTAATGGTGAAGTCGCGCAGATCGTCGCGGGACTCCCGGTCCTCGGCGGATTGCTCCAGCTCGATCTCATGGGCGATGTCGCCCTGCTGCACGGTGGAGATCACCCGGCCGAGATAGGCCGCGCCGATCTGGTCGGCCAAGTCGCGCGCGGTCAGCCCCAGTCCGGTCGCGCCCTCGGCGATGCGCAGGCGCAGTTCAGGCTTGCCGGAGCGCAGGTCATGGGTGGCGTTGAAGACGCCGACATAACTCATTACCTCTGCCAGAAGACCGTCGGCGGCACTGGCGAGGCGATCGAGGTCGGGGGCAGATAGCCGGATCTCGATGGCAATCCCTTGTGGTCCGATGCTCGGCTCGGTCAGAAGGATCGCGATTGCGCCGGGCACATCGCCGATCTCCTCGCGCCAAAGCGTCACGATCTGGTCCAGCGTCACGGTCCGGGTTTCCGCACCCAGCAAATCGGCGCTGATCGTGGCGACATGCGGCCCGGATTCACCCGCTGTGGCATTGTAGTTGAAGCGCGTCTGCAAGGAGTTCACCAGCGCCGCGCCGCCGGGCTGATCCGGCGCCAGGACGGCATCGACCCGCGCCAGCGCGGCGCTCACCCGGTCGGCTACCTCGCTGGTGCGCGCCAGGGGCGTGCCCTGCGGCATGAGAATGCGCGCCTCCAATACGTCGCCGTCGATGGCGGGAATCGCCTCGCGTTTCAGATAGCCGCCACCCAGAAGCCCTACGGTCAAGATCAGCGCCGCGATGGTCAGCCCGGTCACCAGATAGCGCCAGCGGATCGCCATATCCGCCAGCCCGCCGATCCGCCGCTCGCGGAACCGCTCGAACCGCACATCGAAACCGGCGCGGAACCGCGAGGGCGGCTTCTCCGCGCCCTTCAGCCCATGGCTGAGGTGATGAGGTAGCACCCAGAACGCCTCGGCCAGGCTGGCGGCCAGCGCCGCGATCAGCACCATGGGGATCACTTCGAGGATCGCCCCCAACTCGCCCGCCAGAAAGGCCAGTGGGCCAAAGACCGCGATGGTGGTGGCGAAGGATGACAGCACCCCGGGCATCACGGCGAGCGTGCCCTTGATCGCCGCCTCGATGCGCGAGGCGCCGCCCGCCGCTGCCTCGGCGATGGAGTCGGAGATCACAATGGAATCGTCCATCACGATCCCGATCGACATCAGCAGCGCCACCAGCGTCATCATGTTCAGAGACAGCCCCTGAAGCGCCATTGCCGCGAAGGCCCCCATGAAGGCCACGGGCAGGCCCATGGCCGCCCAGATCGCGAAGCCGGGGCGGAAAAACAGGCTCATCACCGCGATCACCAGAACCAGGCCGATGATCCCGTTTTCCACCAGCATCGTCAGCCGGTCGCGCACGATGCTGGTCATGTCCTTGACGATTTCGAGCCGTAGTGTATCGGGCAGGGCGGCGCGCTCCATCGCTACCACTTCCTCCACCCGGTCAAAGACCCGCAGCGCGTCGGCGCCGAGCGCCTTGTCCACCTGCAGAAAAACCGCGCGCTGCCCATCGAGGAAGGCGCGTTCCTCTTCCGGGCTGTAGCGTTCTGAAACCGCCGCGATCTGACCCAGCGTCAGTTCGGCGCCGTTCGGTTTCGACAGCACGACCAGAGAGGCCAGTCCGGCGACGCTGCGCCGCTCATCAGTGAAGCGTAGGCTGATTTCTCGGTCTGGCGTCTCCAGCGTACCGAGCGGGCGGTCGATGCTCTGCGCGCCGATGGTCGCGGCCAGCCCCGCCGCCGTCAGCCCATGCTGCTCCATCACCGCACGCGGCACGGTGATGCGGAACTGCCGCTCCCCAAAGCCCGACATCGTGACCTTGGCCACACCGGGTAAGGCTGACAGCCTGTCCTGAAGCTCCGCCGCGTAGCGTTCCAGATGTGCGGGCGGCAGGTCACCCGCCACTGCAACGGAGGTGACATTATCGGTGCGGTGCAGCTGGCGCACGATAGCCGGGTCGGCAGCGTCGGGAAAATCGTCCACGGCCGTCACCTCGGTCCGCAGATCGTTGACGAACCGTGCGGCGTCACCCGCCGGGTCCATCGTGGCTGCCGCGCGCGCGATGCCGGCCTGCGCGGTGCAGGTCAGCTCGTCGAGGTGCTCGACGCTTTCGACTGCGTCCCAGATCCGGCGGCAGATCGCGTCCTCGACCTCCTCCGCGGTGGCGCCGCGGTAGATCACGCTGATTTCCGCCTCAGTGGGGCGGAAATCGGGAAAGGTCTCGCGCTTCAGCGTCGGCGCAGCCATGAGGCCGGCCGCGAAGATCAACACCAGCAACAGGTTGGCAGCGGTGGGATGTTCGGTAAACCAGCGGATCATTCCGGCCCCTCCACCGGCGTGACAAGCATGCCTGGAATCGCCGGCATCAGATCGTCCAGGATCACCTCTTCACCGGCTGCCACGCCGTCGTTCAGCACCGCCCGCCCCGCCTGCCGCCAAGCGACCGCCACCTTGCGCAGCTCCAGCCGCCCCTCGTCGTCGCGCAGATAGACCAGGTTCCCCTCATGGATCGCGCTGCCCGGCAGGACGACACTCGCGGGGCCCTCCGGTCCGGTGAGAACCACCTCGACATACATGTTCGGCACCAGCGGCAGGTGCAGCGGCGGGTTTGCCCCGGCATAGGGGTCGTCAACAGCGATCACCGCCGGAACCGACCGGGCCTGCGGGTCAAGCGCGCTTTCCACCCGAACCAGCTGTCCGGTCCAGCTCTGCGACGGGTCGGAGACCAGCCGCACCTCGGCCGAGACGGCCGCGAAGCGTTCGGACATGGTTGCCGGGGTCATCGGGGTACCGTTGGCCGCCGCTCCCAGCAGGCGGCGGAACGAATCCACCGGGATCTGCGCGATGATCTCGGCACGGCCGATGTCGTCGGCGATCACCAGCGTCTGACCCGCGCTGACGTATTGGTGCCGTTCCACATGCACCTTGGCGACGCGCAGGTCGAACGGGGCTTTGATCTCGGTCTTGTCCAGATCACGCTGTGCGCGGGCCAGAACCGCTTGTGTCCTTGCCATCTGCGCATCGAGCCGCGCGCGGCGCGAGGGGATCAGCGCCTCTTCATTGCGCAGCTCTTCCACGCCTCGGCGCACCTGCAATGTCGTGCGCTCCTGGGCGTCAAGCGCCGACTGGGCCGCGACACCGCGCCCGGCCAGATCGCGGATCCGTGCCAATTCGGCCTCGGCCAGCTTCAACCGATCCTTCTCCAGCGCCAATAGGCGGCCGGTATTCGCCTCGTCGACGGTCAGTTGCTCGGCGTCGGCCTCCAGTGCCGCCAGATCGGCCTCGGCTTGCGCCACCGCCAGTTCGTAGGCAGACGGATCAATCCGCAGGACCGTGGCACCTTGCGCGACGATATTGCCGGCATCCAAGTCCGGATTCCGCCAGATGATCGTTCCGGCGACTTCGGCAACTGCCTCCCAACTGCGTGCCGCCTCTACATTGCCGTATCCGCTTATCTCGATCCGCATCGGCGCTGTCGCTGCAATTACGGTTTGCGCGACGACGCTGCGTTTGGAGTGCGCTATGCGGACCGGCGGCTGGGCCATCGAGATGAGCCATGCGGCGACGCCGATACCGACGGCGACCGGGGGGAGAAGCCGCAAGAGACGAGGTAACTTCACGACGATCCGGCCCCCGCTTCCAGCCCGAACAGGCGCAGTTGCAACCTGATCAGTCGATCGCCCTCGGCAATCAAATCGTATTTACGGCCCATCAGGGACCAGCGTAGAACGCAATCCTGAAGCGTACCCATCAGCAAGGATTCCAGGTCAAGCGTATCGATTTGTGCGCGCTGTTCGGACGCCTCAACTGCCATGGTAAGTTCTTCCAGGATACGCAGACGCAGTGCCGTCATGATGCGCATGTGTATCGGGTGGACGGCATCTTCGGCAGCGAGCCGCCCTTGTGAAAACAGCAGTATGGGAATCGCCGGATAGTTTTCGATCAACCTGAGCTGTGACAGCAGTATCTTCCGAAGCCGAAGAACGGCAGGATCGCATTCCCGACTCGCCCGAATCCATGAACGACGCGCACGACGCTCGATTTCCGTCAATACGGCGATCCACAAGTCATTCTTGGTCGGAAAATGCCGAAAAAGCCCGGCTTGCGTGATGCCGACTTGATCGGCAATTGCCTGCGTGGACAGACGGCCCTCTCCAACTTCCGCCAACAAGCGCAGGGTCGCCTCGACGATTTCCCTTCGGCGTTCGGCCGCTGATTTTCTGGTCGCACTCATTTAAACACCCCAAAAGATAGCAACTGATTACTATCCATTGTATCGTAGCGCAATAACCTTGCGCAATGCCACGACATTTTCTGCCGACAACGACGGCATGCTTTCAGTTCGGCAAGTGGAACACGGCCATGAACCCGCGCGTCTGCCCCGGAACCGGAGATCGCAACGTCAGTTCGGCCCCGGCCCCCGCCGCGATGGCCCTCACGATAGCCAGACCCAGCCCGCTGCCATCGCCCTTCCCGTCGGCGCGCTCGAACCGGTCGGTGAGGTGCGCCAGTATTCCGGGCGGCAGGGCGGGGCCGTCATTGCTGACGGTCAGGGTCCTGCCTGCGGACAGCACTACCTCGACCGGCGCGCTTTCATCTCCGTGGCGCAGTGCGTTCTCGAAGAGATTGCGGCAAAGGATGGCGAAGGCATCGGGGTCAAGGTCGGACATCACCGGCGTTTGCGGCAGTGACAGCAGAATCCTACCCGGCGCTGTCCGCTCCAGATCCTCCACAACGATGCGAACCACCGGCCGCATGTCCGAGGCGTGATCGAGCCGCAGCCGTCCACCTTCCGCGCGCGCCAGTTGCAGGAGTCGCTCGGAAAGACGGGTGAGCTTTTTCAACGTTTCCTCGATATCGGTGGCCCGTGCTTCGATGGCGAGGTCCGCCGTCTCGGTCTTCAGCCGTTGCGCTTGGGCGATAGCCCCGGCCAGCGGGGTGCGCAACTCGTGCGCGGCATTGGCGGCAAAGCTGCGTTCCGCCTCGAAAGCGGCATTTAGACGCTCCAGCACGTCGTTCAGCGTTTGCGCCATCGGCGCGATCTCGGCCGGAAGGTCTTTCGCTGGAACGGGCGAGAGGTCTTGCGCACTGCGCGCGCTCAGCCGTTCGCGAAACTGCCGAAGCGGCGCGAGGCTTGCCCGCACCGCAAAGATAATGGCCAGGACGGCCAGTGGGAGGACCACCAGAAGCGGCAGCCCCAGCCCCAACTGAACCTCCCGCGCGAGGGCGACACGGTGCTCCAGCGGTTCTGCCACCGTGATCCGCACCGTGCCCTGCAAGGTTGCCTCGCTGTAAAATCTGTGGATTGCGCTCTGCGTGAAGCCAGTACCCTCCCAGGCGGGAAAGATCGAAGGGTCGGCGGCGTGCGACTGCAAGAGCACATGCCCATCGGCGTCGCGCACGATATAGGTGAAAAACTCGTCATGCGCGCGCAACGGCGCCAGGCGTTGCGTCAAGTGATCCTCGTCGCGGCTGATGATATCGACGACGGCAAGCGGCAGGATCCGTTGCGCCGTTTCCTGCAGAGTGGAATCGAAAACCTCGCTCAACTCGCGGTTCAGGATCATCGCCGTCACCGAGGCCGCGGCAATCCACAGAACCGTCAGCACCGCCCCGATGGACAGGGCGAGCCGCCCTTGAAGGCTGCGCGGGATCGTCATGGAGCGCCCAGCCTGTATCCCATGCCGCGCTCAGTCTTGATGATGGCGCTCCCCAACTTTTTGCGCAGTCGGCTGACATGCACTTCGATGGTGTTGCTCTCCACCTCGGCGCCGAAGGCGTAAAGCTTGTCTTCGAGCTGCGTCTTGGACAGCAACTGTCCCGGCCGGGCGAGAAACGCCTCGAACAAGGCCCATTCGCGTGCCGTCAGATGCACCGGCCTGCCGTCGCGGCGAATGCTGTGCGCGCCAAGGTCGATGTCGAGCCCGCCGTGGGTGATGTTCGGGTTCGGGTTGCCCGTGTATCTGCGCGCGACCGAGCCGATCCGCGCGGACAGTTCGGCCAGGTCGAACGGTTTGACGAGGTAGTCGTCGGCCCCGGCGTTCAAGCCCTCGATCCGGTCCGTGACCTGGTCCAGCGCTGTCAGGATGATCACGGGGGTCACGTCGCCGCGCGCGCGAAGCGATTTCAGAAAGGCGATGCCGCGGCCATCCGGCAGCATCAGGTCAAGCAGGATCAGATCGAAGCCCGTCACGGCCATCGCATCGCGCGCCGCATCGAGCCGTGTCACCCAGTCCACGGACTGTCCGTCGCCCGCGATCTGGTCGCGCACGGCGGCGCCCAGCACGGTATCGTCCTCGATCAGCAGGATACGCATGACGCCTCGCCTTTCTCGTTTCGCGGTCTTTCGTGCCACCGTTATCTGACGCCAAACTGACCGCCGGGTGCCCAGTGCTTCAGCTTGCCGTCAGCTTTACCGTTCATTCTGTGCTGCAATCGGCCATGACAAGGAGTTTGGCCCATGAAGAAGACACTGACAACTCTCGGCTTTCTCGTGTTTCTGCCCGCGGGCGCAGCACTGGCGGACGACGATTGCTTCGTGCCGATGGCGGAGTGGCAGCCGCGGGACGCCGTTGCGCGCCTGGCCGAGCAGAATGGCTGGATCGTGCGCCGTATAAAGATCGACGACGGCTGCTACGAGATCAAGGGCCATGACGCCCAAGGGCGCGAGATCGAGGTGACGATCCATCCGGCCACGCTGGAGGTGATCGAGTTCGAATATGAGGACGACGATCATTCGGACCGTGACCGGGAGGGGCGGAGCCATGACTGAGACGATGACCGAACGGGCCGCGCCACAAGAGGGCAGGGTGGAGGCAGAAATCCAGGTCTGGGATCCGCTGGTGCGGATCTTTCATTGGAGCCTGGTCGGCGCCTTCACGCTGGCCTGGCTGACGGCGGACGAATGGCAGACCACACATGAAATCGCCGGATATGTCGTTGCGGGCCTTGTTGCGTTTCGCCTCGTCTGGGGCCTTGTCGGGAGCCGCTATGCGCGGTTCGGACAGTTCCTGCGGGGGCCCGCAGCGACGCTTGGTTATCTGCGGGCGATGCTCGGGCGGCGCGAGCGCCGTTATCTCGGGCACAACCCGGTCGGCGCTGCGATGATCGCGGCGCTGCTCTTCACGCTCTTGGCGACCGCCTTCACCGGCTGGCTCATGGAAGACCCCGACCGCATCGCGCTGCTGCCCGACCTGCCGCAGATCGTGGCACCGGCCTACGCCGACGAGGGCCGGACGGGCGGTAGCGGCGAGGACGCGCTGGAAGAGGTGCACGAGGCGTTGGCCAACCTGCTCTTGCTGCTGGTGGCGCTGCATGTCGCGGGCGTTCTGCTCGCCTCCTTCCGCCACCGCGAGAATCTCGCCCGCGCCATGGTCACCGGTGACAAACGCGCGCCATCCCCCGGCGATGTCGCCTGATTTCGGCCAAGGATCTTACCTGTCATCGAATTCTCCCCGCTCCGAAAGCAGCTTCTTTCGTGCCTGACGGCAGGATGAAGCGACATCCCAAACGCCGTCGGCAAGCTCTCAGATCGTTTCTTTAGTTTGAGCCATCAGGGGAGAAGGGGGCTGATTTGCGGACCTGAGCCCCGAATTGCCGGAGGGTAATGTCCCGTATTGGGCTGTCGCCTTGACGAGCGCGAAGTCGAGCGCGGAGCTGGCGCGGCGCAGATACCTTGTGCATGTGTCCCGGCAAAGCCGCGTCAGATGATCAGGGCACGGCCGCCAGCGCGGCTCTGCTGTGCGCAAAGTTCCTGCGGCGGTATTCAGCACTGCCGAGCGTTCCGCCGCTGCTGCAGAGGGGATCGATCTATCGGCCCGACAAACCGTGCGTCGACGAGAGCATGATGCGGCCCTTTCCCCTCTCGGCTTTTATTTCGCGGATCATCGTCGATGAAAGTCTCGGGCTCGAAGCGGTCATCCTTTTCGGCCGGTTGCATCTCGGTGTCGAAGCTTCCGAGACGGATGGCGCAGGTATCGGCGAGAAGCTGCGTTTTCGGTTTTGCAAACCCGGTGGTCTCGATCCGCACCGCAACCGAGATCATCGGCAAGACTTTCAGAAGGGGTCTGGGCGTGTTTCGCCCTCTTCTTGGGGCGTTGGCTCATACGCAAGTGCCGCTCACGTCGAGCGCCACGATTCGGCGTTTCTTCCGACAGGCTGAATGAACCGGGTTTCCTGACATCAACCTGAAGCCATTTGGCCGTTACCGTCAGGAAGCGCTCAGGTGGCATTGCCAGATTGGCATCATCGGATGAAAGGAGACCGACCCATGAAAAATTCCCTGACCACTATTGCACTGCTTGCGATCATTCCCGCGGGCGCGGCATTTGCCAGTGATGACTGCCGCGTGCCGATGGCCGACTGGCAGCCGCGCGAGGCTGTGACGAAACTGGCCCAAGATAATGGCTGGACCGTCCGCGAGATCGAGATCGACGACGGCTGTTATGAGATCGAGGGCCGAGACAAAGACGGCCGGGAAATCGAGGTGAAACTTGATCCGGCGACGCTCAAAGTCGTCGAGATGGAATACGAGGATGAGGACGCCGACCGCAGCGGTGCCCGCAATCCTGCGGCCGCCGGCACCGCCCAGCCGCCGCAGAACGGACTCTTCGGCAGCGGCGCCCCGCCGAAGGTTCAGGTGAACTGAGCCTCCCCGCAGCGACTCTCCGAACAAGGACCAATCTTATGAAATCGCCTCTTGCAACGCTTGCGCTCACAACCGCGCTGACGATTCCCGGCCTTGCCATGGCGCGGCCGGTGACGCTCACCACGACCCTCGACAATTACGGAGGTGACGGCGCCTATGTCGCGATCTACGTCACCGACACGTCGGGCGCCTATGCCGGCAGCCTCTGGATGGCCGGCGGCAAATCCAAATACTACGAGCACCTGCGCGACTGGTATCGCGCCACGGGCGGCGACACTGCGCAAGTGAACGGTATCACCGGCGCCAGCGTAGGTGCGGGTCGGACGCTCGAGATCACCCTCGATCTGGCCGATGCGCTGTTCGATGCGGGTTATACCCTCCACATCGACGCGGCTGTCGAAGACATGCCTGACAGTCCCAATGAGGTCGCAGTGCCGCTGACCACCCAAGGTGCCGGCGCGGCCGTGCGCGGCCGCCGCTACATTGTCAGCTTCGCTTACGACATGTGAGGGAACAGGCCATGATCCGTGCACTCCATCGCTGGCCGAGTCTTGTTGCCTTGGCTCTCATCACCGTTCTCAGCTTGAGCGGCGCGGTGCTGTCGGTATTTCCGGCAGCCGAGCGGCTCGCCGCGCCGCAAGCGGAGACCGGTCTGAACGTGGCTACCCTCACGGACCGCATACAAACGGTCTATCCGGGGGTCGAACAGATTCGCCGGTCGCCTTCGGGTCGGATCATCGCCTATTGGTTCGACCAGGGCGCACCGGGCGCTGCGGTGATCGACCCCGCTACCGGTGAGGGCACGGCCTCGGCCGACCCGAACCAGGCTCTTCGCTGGCTTACGAGCCTGCACCGCTCGCTCTTCCTTGGGGATTGGGGGCGTATCGCCATGGCCGCCGGGGCGGCGGCGATGCTGGTTATCTCGCTCTCGGGCGCGGCGCTGGTCGCGCGGCGGGCGGGCGGCTGGCGGCACTGGTTCGCGCCCCTGCGCGGCCCGCTCGCGAGTCGGCTGCACGTCGAGATTGCCCGCATCGCCGTGATCGGCCTCGTCCTATCGTCCACTACGGCTTTGTGGATGACGGCCTCGACCTTCGATCTTCTCCCCGATGGCGGCACCACGCCGGCCTTTCCGGCCGAGGTGCGCGGAGGGACGGGCGTTGCCCTCGACCAGATGGCCACCTTGCAGCAGACGCCTGTCGCCGAGCTGCGTGAGTTGAGCTTTCCCTATCCGGGTGACGCCACGGACGTCTACACGCTCAAGACCAAAAAAGGCACTGGATATCTTGATCAGGGCACCGGCGCGCTCCTTGGATGGACCGACCGGGCCGGTTGGGAGCGTGTATCGGAAACCATCTACATGCTGCACACCGGTCAAGGCGCGGCGGTGCTGGGGCTTGTCCTCGGTGTCATGGCACTCGGCGTGCCGGCGATGGGTGCAACCGGCGTCCTCCTCTGGCTCGCCGGACGGCGCGGGCGGCCCCGCATCCGGGGCAACCAACCCGCTGGGCGCGCCGAGACGATCCTGCTGGTGGGGAGCGAAGGCGGAAGCACCTGGGGCTTCGCCGCGACGCTCCACGCCGCTCTGACCGAGACCGGGCAGAGCGTCCACGTCGGGCCGATGTCGGCCTTTGCGCCGAGCCGCTACGCCCGGGCCGAGAGGATCATCCTGCTGGCCGCAACCTATGGCGATGGTGCGGCGCCAGCTTCGGCCAAGGGGTTTCTCGACCGGCTGAACGCCGCCGAACGAGCGGCTGACATGCCTCTCGCTGTGCTCGGCTTCGGTGACCGAGGCTTTCCTGCCTACTGTGCCTTCGCCGAGGCGGTCGCTCGGGTTGCGGAGGCGAAGGGCTGGCCCGAACTCCTGCCTCTCGAAACGGTCGACCGCCAGTCGCCGCAGGACTTCGCGCGCTGGGGCCGCACACTAGGAGAGGCGCTCGGCATCGACCTTGAACTGTCGCACCGGCCCGTCCTTCCGAAGACCGAGACGCTGACTCTCGTCTCGCGACGGGACTATGGTTCCGGGGTACAGGCACCGACGGCGATCCTGCGCTTCGCGCTGCCGCACGCCACATTCTGGCAGCGGCTGACCGGGACCGGCTTCACCCGTTTTGCCGCCGGTGACCTGATCGGTGTTCTGCCGGAAGGCAGCGCCGTTCCGCGGTTCTATTCGCTTGCCTCCGCGCGCAGCGCCGGCTTCATCGAGATTGTGGTCCGGAAGCATCCGGGCGGCCTCTGTTCCGGCCAACTGACAGCGCTAAAGCCCGGTGACACCGTGGCTGTCTTCCTGCGCCGCAACCCCGGCTTCCGTCCAGGACGGGGCCGCGCGCCCCTGATCCTGATTGGAGCCGGCACGGGCATCGGTCCGCTGGCGGGGATCACACGCGGCAATACGCGCCAGCGGCAAGTCCATCTCTTCTTCGGGATGCGCGATGAGGATAGCGATTTCTTCTACGGCGAAGAGATGCCCATTTGGCAGGAAGAGCACCGTCTGTCCCGGCTGGTTACGGCCGTCTCACGCGGGGCGCGACCGCATTACGTCCAGGACGCGCTCCGCGACGAGGCCGCGGAGGTCGCGCAGCTCGTCCGCGAGGGGGCGCGTGTGATGGTCTGCGGCGGACGCGACATGGCGGCGGGCGTAACCGAAGCGCTGGCCGAGATCCTTGCGCCGGTCGGGCTCACGCCTGCGGTTCTTAAGGCGGAGGGGCGGTATGTCGAAGATGTTTACTGAGCGGGCGCGCGTCGTCCTGAACGGTCCGACCATGGCGGCACGCTGGTCGGCACTGTTTTTCGCGGAGCCGGGGTTCGACACGTCCTCGCTTCGCTCGGCGCTGCAGGAGGCTGTCGACGAGGTGGATGCTCAGATGTCGACCTGGAAGCCGGACAGCGACCTGATGCGCCTCAACGCAGCCACGGTGGGCGAATGGGTGGCGGTGCCGGAACGCCTGTTCGCGGTCCTGGATCTCGGCCTCGAAATAGGGCGCGCCTCGGGCGGGGCGTTCGACATCGGCATGGGCGACGCGGTGACGGCCTGGGGCTTCGGCCCGGAGGCTGCAACATCCGCGAACATCCGCGCGGCCATGGCTGCCCCACGTCTCCCGGCGCATGACGTTCTGGAGATCGCGGATCGCCATGTGCGCAAGTCCGAACTGATCTCACTTGACCTGAACGGCATCGCCAAGGGATATGGCGTGGATCGGCTGGCGGATACGATCCGCGACCACGGGATTTCCGATGCTCTGGTCGGAATCGACGGCGAGATGCGCGCGCTCGGCGCGCGGCCGAACGGCGAGGCGTGGACAATTGCAGTGGAGGCGCCGGACGCCGGGCGCCGGGTGCCGCATTCGATTCTCGCCTTGCAGGATGCCGCCGTGGCGACCTCGGGCGACTACCGTCACTGGGTCGAGGTGCAGGGGCGGCGCCTGTCGCACACCATGGACCCGCGCCGCGGCCAACCCTTGATCGCGTCACCTGCCTCCGTCACCGTCGTGGCCCGCACCTGTGCCGAGGCAGATGCTTGGGCAACAGCGCTCATGGTCCTCGGCACCGACCGGGGCGCGGCGCTTGCCAGACAACAGGGTCTCGACGCCCTTATCCTCCTGCGCGATGAGAAAGGCGGTGTCCAAGGGCGCCCTGTCGGTGATCTGTTTTGCGAGACGACCCGGGATGTCGCACGAGTTGGGGAAAAGCGCGACCCGAAACGTGTATGATCATCTTCGATCGCGCTGCGCCGAGCGCGAGATGATGCCCGAACGGCGCGCAACCGTGATCGCATTACTCACGTCCCGATCGTCGAACGGAAAGCCTCACATCTGTTTTGCGAGTTCTCCTTCGCGCTCTTTTGTCCAGGCGACCGCCGCCGATCGTCTGTCAAAGATCTTCGTCTCGTGATAGGTAGCCTCTTGCATCATTCGCAAACGTGCAAGGTGACCTGCGCTGCCATCCTTGCGCTTGTATGTGGTGATCTAACCCATGATTGCCTCTTCGTTTGGTACATGGGAATTCTGTTGGGTACATTCTATCAAGCCCAGTGTCAGAATCTTCGCTCCTGATGCTAAACTGGCGCAAATGAGACAGAAATGGCGAGCTCATAAGTGACTGATAACACGATAAATATTGAGCTTTCAAAAGCCTCTCGCCTGTCCATTGCCCCGATGATGGATTGGACTGATCGTCATTGCCGCCATCTGCATCGTCTGCTCAGTCGCCATGCGCTGCTCTACACCGAGATGGTGACCGCGCCCGCGCTGGTGCGTGGCGGCGCCGTGCATCTGCTGGAGCACGGGCCGGCCGAGCATCCTGTCGCGTTGCAACTGGGGGGCTCGGACCCGGTGGAGTTGGCCGAGGCGGCGCGGCTGGGCGATGCAGCGGGCTATCGCGAGATCAACCTCAATGTCGGCTGTCCCAGCGACCGGGTCCAGTCGGGCACGTTCGGCGCGGTGCTGATGAAATCACCCGACCTCGTGGCCGAATGCTGTGCCGCGATGCGGGCGGTTACACCCCTGCCGGTGACGGTGAAATGCCGCATCGGCGTCGACGATCAGGACCCGCGACAGATCTTGCCCGATTTCATCGAACGCGTGGCAGGGGCGGGCGTGAGCCGCATGACGATCCATGCCCGCATGGCATGGCTTCAGGGGCTGAGTCCCAAGGAAAACCGCGATATTCCCCCGCTGGATTATCAGCTGGTACATGAGATGAAGGCGCGGTTCCCCGCGCTGCACCTGTCGGTCAATGGCGGCATCGACAGCCTCGATGCCGTAGAGGCGCATCTCGGGGCCGGGATGGACGGGGTGATGGTGGGCCGGGCGGCCTATCACGCGCCCGCGCAGATCCTCTGCGCCGCGGATCGCCGCATCTTTGGCGAATGTGGCCCCGACACACGCCCCGAGGACGCGGCGCGCGCGATGATGGATTACGCTGAGGCGCATCTGGCGTCAGGCGGGCGGCTGAACCAGATCACGCGGCACATGCTGGGCCTCTTCGCCGGGCGCCCTGGCGCGCGCGCGTGGCGGCGGATGCTGTCCGAGGGCGCGCATCTGCCCGGTGCCGGCCCTGAACTGATCGAGGCGGCGCTGGCCCGCGTGGACGAGGCGCAGCGCGTCTGAAATTCCGTTTGCGCCCGTCCGGCAAACCCGGTCTAGTCCGCGCCAACACCCAAAGCCTGACGTCCCAAGCGAGGAGCCGCCGCCATGCCCGATCTCATCCTGCTGCTGGCCATGACGGCGATGCTTCTGGCCATCGGCGCCTTTGCGGGCGTGCTGGCAGGGCTCTTGGGTGTGGGCGGCGGCATCATCCTGGTCCCGGCGTTTTTCTACGCCTTTACCGTTCTGGGCTATGGCGGGCCGCAGCTGATGCAGGTCTGTCTTGCCACGTCTTTGGCGACGATCATCGTTACCTCCGTGCGCTCGGTTCTGGCGCATCACCGCAAAGGTGCAGTCGACTGGACGATCCTGCGCACATGGGCGCCGGGCATCGCCATTGGGGCGGTGCTGGGCGTGGTCGTGGCTTCCAGCCTGCGGTCCAGCACGCTGCAGGGCATTTTTGGTGGTTTGGCATTTTGCGTCGGGATCTACATGACTTTCGGGCGGTCCTATTGGCGGCTGGGTCCGGCGATGCCCGGAGGGATTATGCGCGCCGTCATGTCGCCTGTCGTCGGCTTCCTGTCGGTGCTGATGGGCATCGGCGGCGGCAGTTTCGGTGTGCCGCTGATGAGCCTGCATGCGGTGCCCATTCACCGCGCTGTGGCCACTGCAGCGGGCTTTGGCGCGGCCATTGCCGTGCCCTCGGTTATCGGATTTCTGATGGTGGATATCGCGCCCGAGGGGCGGCCGCTCTACACGCTAGGTGCGGTCAACGGGCCGGCGTTTCTGATCGTGATCGCAATGACGCTGATCACCGCACCGCTGGGCGCAAGGCTGGCCCATGCGATGGACCCCAAACCGCTGAAACGGGTCTTCGGCCTTTTCCTTACGCTGATCGCGCTCAACATGCTGCGCAAGGCGCTGGGCTGGTGAGCGCGGCGGCGGATACGCTGTCCCGAACGGGCTGGGTGCGCTTCGCCCACGATGCCGGGTTGGCGCGCTGGACCGAGGCCGCGAAAGCTGCGGCGCTGGAGCGCATGGCCGATCCCGCGCACCGCGCCCAATGGCTGCAATGCGGCGGCACCTGGTTCGTGGGCGTCGATACCCTGCCAAATGACGCGCGCGGCGCGGTCGCGGGCAGTGGGGCGCTGACCGGGCCTGGATATGATGCGGCGCGGGGCCTTTACGGGGATCTGCCGCTGCACGCGGGGCAGGTGTCGGTGACATGGCCGGGCTATCCCAAACCGCGCAAGGATGAGGGTGAGGCGGCCTTTCGCTATCGCCAGCGACGCGATGCGGCGCATGTTGACGGCCTTCTGGCGATCGGGGCGGCCCGCGCCCGGATGCTGAAAGAGCGGCACGCCTATATCCTCGGCCTGCCTCTGACCGCGGTGGGCGAGGGGGCCAGCCCTCTGACAGTTTGGGAGGGCAGCCACGAGGTGATGCGCAGCGCCTTCGCCAAGGCGCTTGGCGGCATTGCCTCCGAGGCATGGGGCGAGGTCGATCTGACCGAAATCTACAAGGCAGCCCGCCGCGATGTGTTCGAGCGCTGCGCGCGCGTCACCTTGCTCGCCCAGCCGGGCGAGGCGGTGCTGGTGCACCGGCTGGCACTGCATGGCGTCGCGCCGTGGCAAGAGGGGGCAGTGGCCCCGCCGGAGGGCCGCATGATCGCCTATTTCCGCCCCGAATTCCGTGGCCTCGGCGATGATTGGCTGAGTGCAGTCTGACACATGCTCTTGCCCCGCCACCGCGCCGTGCTTAGGCTTGATTGCAGCTTTTCCAAGGAGGATCGATATGCTTGGCCGCCACATCTTCAACAACGCTGTCGCCGTGATTTCGGCATCGCTGGGGCTGGCTTGCGCCGTCGGCGTGGCGCAGGCGCAGGCGGGTCTCTCGCTGCCCCTGACGCTGGGCGCGGACGGGTCGGTCAATTCGGTGGCCTATAGCTGCGCCGATGGGACCGATCTGTTGGTGCAATATGTCAATGCAGGCTCGAACACCCTCGCGCTGATCCCGCTCAAGGGTGAGACGCGGATTTTCGTCGGCGTCATCTCTGGCTCGGGGGCGCGCTATGTCTCGGGTGCGTCCGAATGGTGGACCAAGGGCGATGAGGCGCGCATGGGCGACGAGATGAGCGATGCAAAGCCGATCACCTGCACCGCCGCCGCGAAGAAATAGCACCGGGCCTTGTGCGCGGGTCTAACTGCCGCGCTTCAGCCGGGCAGCGCGTCCGCCGCGCCGCTTGCGCAAGAGGCCGGCACGACCCGGCAGTTCTTCCACGATGGCGGCGCGCTCGTCATTGCTCATCTTGGACCAGCGCGTGATCTCGTCGATGCTGCGCAGACAGCCGGTGCAGATGCGCGCCTCGGGATGCACCACGCAGACACGGATGCAGGGCGATTGCACCTCGTCGCGCGTCCATACCGGCGGCTCGCCCGGAAGCTCTGTTCCATCCATCATTGCGCGTTCCTCATATGGCCCAAACGGTCCAGCACCCCTTGCAGGATATACGAGGCGGCGATGTTGTCGATCACCTCGGCGCGACGTTTGCGAGACGTATCCGCCTCCAGAAGGGCGCGTTCGGCGGCAACGGTCGACAAACGCTCGTCCCAATAGCCGATGGGCAGGTCGGTCAGCCGGGTCAGGTTGCGGGCAAAGGCGCGCGTCGACTGACAGCGCGGCCCCTCGCTTCCGTCCATGTTGCGCGGCAGGCCCAGGATCAGCCCCCCGATCTGCCGCGCCTCGATGATCTCCAGAAGGCGCGCGGCATCCAGGCCGAACTTGCGGCGGCGCACCGTCTCGATGGGGCTGGCGACGGACCAGAGGCCATCGGACACCGCGACGCCGATCGTCTTGTCACCCAGATCCAGCCCCATCAGCGCGCGCATCGGGGGCAGGGCGGCGGCAAAATCGGCGATATCCTCAAAGATCATTCTGCGTTCCCGTCAATACCCGCGCGGGCGGCGGCGGCGTCCAGCATGGATATCGCCTCGGGGCTGTCGGCAAAGTTCACGCGCGCCTCGTCCAAAATGTCACCGGCGCGCTCGGTCTCGCCCAGAACGCCAAGCGCCACGATCAGCTGTGCCCAATCCTCGGGCGGCCCGCCCTCGTCGGCGAGGCGCGACATGAGGCTGTCGACCATGCTGCGGATAAAGTCCTGGCGGCCCTCCTCGGACATGCCTTCGGCGGCCTCCATCTGCTCCTGCGTAGGACCGCGTGAAAGGGACGGAGGGGCGTCCGGCAGGGTGTAATTGATGCCGGCGCGGTCCGCCGCATCCTGGATCTGGGCGCGCAGGGGCTCGATCCACGGCGCATCCTCCGGGCTGTCCTGCAGCAGCGACTCCCATGTGCGGAAGGCGGCATCGGGCCGGTCGACCTGCGCGTAATAGACGCCAAGGTAATAGCGCGCCTCAAGCTGGCCGGGGTCCATCGACAGCGCGGTGCGCAGGCTCGCCTCCGCCTCGGACGAGACATAGCCGCCCGCCGCCGTGATCAGCAGATCGGCGAGGAAGGCGTGATCGGCGGCGGTAGCCGCATCGCCCTTGGCCGCGATCAGCCGCTCCTGCGCGCTGCGCGCGGCGGCGGTATTGCCAAGGCTCGCCTCGTTGCGCGCCAGGAGGGCAAGGCCGCGCACATCGTCCGGGCGCGCCTCGACGGCGGCGCGCAGTTGCACCATAAGCTGCGCGAAATCCTCGGGCGGCGTGATAGCCTGCTCTTCGGGTCCGAACCGCTCCTGCGCCTCGGCCTGGCTGAGACGATCGGCGCGCGCGGCATCCGAGGCGGCCAGCCGGCCAGCGCGCGGCTGATCCGGATAGCCCGGCGCCCCCAGCGACCAGTAGCCCCAAAGAGCCCCGCCCGTGATCCCCGCCACCAGAAGGGCCGAGAGGGCCACTCCCGCGCGTCGCGGCTGCCCGCCATCCGCACCATGGGCACGCACCTGCGTATCGGCGGCCAGAATGCGGCGCGACACTTCGGCGCGCAGCCGACCCGCCTCGGTCTCGGTGATGACGCCTCGGGCCAGGTCCTTTTCGACGCCGGCCAGCTGCACCCGGTAAATTTCAAGGTCATAGGCCGCAGGCGGCGCCGCGCTGACGCGGCCACGCAAAAGCGCGGCGACGACCAGCGCGCTGGTTCCCAATGCCAAGGCGGCGGCGATGATCCAGAACATCATTAAGGCACTCCTGCTGTCGCAAACCACATAACGGCGCAGCGTCTCCGGCGAAAGGGGCGATGCACGGCGTTCATGTCGCAGGGGCTACCCGGCGGCGGGCCGATACGGTTCGCGGAGCCGCCGCAATGTCGCAAACCGGGCAGGCTGCGCCGCACCGCGTATGTTGCGATTTGCCGGATCGGCGCATACCCTGAGCCATCCCGCGCATCCCCGCGAATCCATGACCAGAGTGAGACCGCGCATGAAACGCTACTCCGCCTTTGCCGTCGCCCGAGAGGCGTTTCGTAACCACACCGGGTGGGAACGCGCCTGGGCCTCGCCCGAGCCAAAGAAGAAATACGATGTGATCATCATCGGCGCGGGCGGCCATGGCCTTGCCACGGCCTATTACCTGGGCAAGAATTTCGGGATCACCAATGTGGCTGTCCTTGAGAAAGGCTGGCTTGGCGGCGGCAATACGGGGCGCAACACCACGATCATCCGCTCGAACTATCTGCAGGACCCCTCGGCGGCGATCTACGAGAAATCCCGCTCGCTCTACGAAACGATGAGCCAGGATCTGAATTACAACGTGATGTTCAGCCCGCGGGGCGTGATGATGCTGGCCCAGACCCAGCACGAGATCCGCGGCTACGAGCGCACGGCGCATGCCAACGCCCTGCAAGGCGTCAAGACCGAGTTCATCGGCCCCCAGCGCGTCAAGCAACTGGTCCCGATCATCAATATCGACGGGCCGCGCTACCCGGTGCTGGGCGCGCTCTGGCAGGCGCGCGGCGGAACCGCGCGCCATGACGCGGTTGCCTGGGCCTATGCGCGCGCCTGCTCGGACATGGGCATGCACATCATCCAGAAATGCGAAGTGACGGGCATCGAGCAGTCGGATGGTAAGGTCACGGGCGTCAACACCAATCGCGGCACGATCGGCTGTGACAAGCTGGGCATGGTCGTTGCGGGCCATTCGGGCCACCTGGCCGACATGGCCGGCTTTCGCCTGCCGATTGAATCGGTGTCCCTCCAGGCGCTGGTCTCCGAGCCGATCAAGCCCTGCATGGACGTGGTCGTGATGGCCAATACCGTGCATGGCTACATGAGCCAGTCCGACAAGGGCGAGATGGTGATCGGCGGCGGCACGGACGGCTACAACAACTACACCCAGCGCGGCGCTTTCCACCATATCGAGGAAACGGTGCGTGCCCTGGTCGAGACGTTCCCGATGATCGCACGCCTCAAGATGCTGCGCCATTGGGGCGGCATCGTGGACGTGACGGGCGACCGCTCGCCGATCCTCAGCAAAACGCCGGTCGATGGCATCTTCGTCAATTGCGGCTGGGGCACGGGCGGCTTCAAGGCGATTCCCGGCTCGGGCTGGGGCTTTGCCGAACTGATGGCCAAAGGCCACTCGCCGCTGACCGACGCGTTTGGGCTAGATCGCTTCCACGAGGGCCGCTTCATCGACGAAAGCGTAGCGGCCGGGGTGGCGCATTGATGCGCGCGGCGTCAATCGGATCCGATACCGGCGTCCGTCGCGGGGCCGGTCACGGCCTCGTCCTTGCCGTAGGCGGTGTCGTGCATGGTTCTGCGATGCGGTTTCTGGAGACCTTCCTTTCGGATTTCATGGCGAAATACGGCAAAGACGACCAGCGCGATAACGATGATCGTTCCAATCACGGTGCATACGCCGATCAAGATATCCATGCGTGGAGTATGGCCGCCGACGCGAGTGCAATCAACAAGGAGTTCTGCACATGCTGATCCTGACCTGCCCCTGCTGCGGCGTGACCGGCGAGGAAACCGAATTTCACGGCGGCGGCGAGGCGCATCTCAAGCGCTTCGGCCCCGGCTCGACCGATGAGCAGTTTCACGACTACCTCTTCTCGAAGGTGAATCCCAAGGGCGTTCATCTGGAGCGCTGGCGCCACAACAACGGTTGCGGCAAGTGGTTTCACGCTGCGCGCGATACAGTGACACTTGAGGTTTACGGAACCTACAAGGCCCAGACGACCGAGCCGCCGCAGGAAATCAAGGATGCGATAACGGCCAAGCGGCCCGGCTGGTCCTGGAGGGAATTCGCATGACTTTTCATCGTTCGAAAAACACTCAATCGACGCCGATCACACGCGCGGAGGCACGGGCATGAGCACACGTCTGGCTAATGGCGGCCGCCTTCTGGACAAGGCGCGGCGGATGGATTTCACCTTCAACGGCAAGCGGCTGAAGGGCTATGCCGGCGACACGCTCGCCTCGGCGCTTCTGGCCAATGACCAGATGCTGATCGGGCGCTCGTTCAAGTATCACCGCCCGCGCGGCGTGGTCGCGAGCGGAGCAGAGGAGCCGAACGGCCTCGTCGGCATGGGGGCTGGCGCCAGCTTTGAGCCGAACCAGCGCGTCACCACGACCGAGCTTTTCGACGGGCTGAGCTGCACCAGCCAGAACCACTGGCCGAGCCTCGATTTCGATGTCGGCGCGATCAACACCAAGCTCAGCCGTTTCTTGCCTGCGGGCTTCTACTACAAGACGTTCAAGCACCCGCGCTCGTTCTGGAAGCATGTCTATGAGCCGATCATCCGCCAATCTGCGGGTCTTGGAGCCGCGCCCGATCAGCGCGACAATGACACGTATGAGCATTTCTACGCGTTCTGCGACGTGTTGATCATCGGCGGCGGTATCGCGGGCCTCATGGCCGCGCGCTCGGCTGCGGCCACGGGCGCCAAGGTGATAGTGCTGGAACAGACGGCTCATTGGGGCGGGCGGGCGCCCGTCGATGGAGGCACGGTGGATGGCAAGCCGGTGGCCGACTATATTGACAGCCTTGTCGTGGAACTTTCCGCGATGGACAATGTCACAATGCGCAGCCGCACCATGGGGGCCGGGGTTTATGATCACGGCTATGTGCTCGGATACGAGCGTGTTACCGATCACAACCCCAAGGCGCAGGGCCCGCGCCACCGCCTCTGGCGCATCCGCGCTGCACAGATCGTGACCGCGACCGGCGCGATCGAGCGGCCACTCAGCTTTGCGGGCAATGACATTCCCGGGGTCATGCTGGCATCCGCGGTGCGCGATTATGTGGTCGATTACGGCGTGTCGGTCGGCGACCGCACCGTGATCGTGACGAACAACGACGATGCCTACCGCACCGCGATCACGCTCAAGGAAAACGGCCTCGACGTGCCGGTAATCCTGGATGCGCGCGTCACCGCGCAGGACAGCCCCTTGATGGCAAAGGCGAAATCCATGGGCATCCGCGTGCTGATGGGGCACGGTATTTCCTCGGTTCAGGGCGGCAAGCGCGTGACTGGTGTCGGCATCTGCAGCCAGGCGGGCGAGGGCGCGGTTCTGGAGGAGGTCGCCTGTGACGTGGTCGCCATGTCGGGTGGCTGGTCGCCCGTGGTGCATCTGTGGTCCCATTGCGGTGGCAAGCTGATCTGGGACGAGGCGCAGGCGGCCTTCCGTCCGGACGCGGAGAAAGCACCGACAGGCGCGGATGGAAACGCCTTCGTCACGCCCGCAGGCGCGGCGAATGGGGACTATCATCTGGCCGATATCCTTGGCGATGCGGCCAGTGCCGGGGTCAAGGCGGCAGGCGCCGCGGGCCACAAGGGAGATACACCCAAGGCACCCGGGGTCGAGGCCGCCGACGAGGCGCCGATGTCGCCCGTATGGATGATGCCGCAAGGCGCGGGCGCCAAGAAGCGCCAGAAGGCGTGGCTGGATTACCAGAACGACGTCAAAGTGTCGGACGTTCAGCTGGCTGCGCAAGAGGGCTTCGAATCTGTCGAGCATGCCAAGCGTTACACGACGCTGGGCATGGCGACCGATCAGGGCAAGCTGAGCAATATCAACGGCCTCGCCATCCTTTCTGATGCTTTGGGTCAGCCCATTCCGCAGACCGGCACGACCACCTTCCGCCCGCCCTACACGCCTATCTCGATGGCCTCCATTGCAGGCGAAGCGCGCGACGAGCGGTTCCAGCCGATCCGCCGCACGCCGCTGTATGACTGGCATGTCGAGAATGGTGCGTATTTCGAGCCGGTCGGCCAGTGGCGCCGCCCCTATACCTATCAGCGCGGTCCGGAAACCATCGAGGAGGCCGTCGCGCGCGAGGTCAAGGCGACGCGCGCCAGCCTTGGCATGCTGGACGCCTCGACGCTGGGCAAGCTCTTGGTCAAAGGTCCGGATGCGGGCAAATTCCTGGACATGCTCTACACCAACATGATGAGTACGCTGAAGGTGGGTCGCTGTCGCTATGGCCTGATGTGCAGCGAGAACGGCTTTCTCGTGGACGATGGTGTCGTGGCGCGGGTGGCCGAGGATGCCTTCCTTTGCCACACCACCACGGGCGGGGCGGAATCGATCCACGGTCACATGGAGGAATGGCTCCAGACCGAATGGTGGGACTGGAACGTCTATGTCGCCAACCTGACCGAGGAGTATGCCCAGATTGCTGTCGTGGGCCCCAAGGCGCGCGAGACGCTGGAAAAGCTGACCAGCGACGACATCAGCGCCGAGGCGCTGCCCTTCATGGCCTGGAAGGACATCACCCTGGCGGGGATGCAGGCGCGGGCCTATCGCATCTCCTTCTCGGGTGAGCTGAGCTACGAGATTGCGGTCAAGGCCTCTGAGGGCCGCGCCCTTTGGGATGCGCTGCTGGCGGCGGGGCAGCCCGCCAACATCACCCCCTACGGCACGGAGGCGCTGCATATCATGCGCGCCGAGAAGGGCTTTATCATGATCGGGGACGAGACAGACGGCACGGTCATCCCGCAGGATCTGGGCCTCAACTGGGCAATCTCCAAGAAGAAGGACGACTATATCGGCAAGCGGGCGCAGGCGCGCAGCCATATGACCGATCCCAAGCGTTGGAAGCTGGTCGGCCTTGAGACGGTGGATGGCAAGGTGCTGCCCGATGGGGCCTATGCCACTGCCGAGGGTACTAATGATAACGGCCAGCGCGAGACGCAAGGACGGGTTACCTCGACCTACCATTCACCCACTTTGGACCGCGGCATCGCCATGGGCCTCGTGCTGAACGGGCCGGACCGGATGGGGGAGGTGCTGGAATTCCCGCGTGTCGATGGCACCGTGATGCGGGCCAAGATTGTCGATCCGGTATTCTTTGACCGCGATGGGGAGAAGCAGAATGTCTAATACAGTCAGCGCCTTGAATGGCGTCAGCGCGTCGGGGTTTGTTCAGATCCGCGATATGGGCTTGCAAGGCATGATTACCCTGCGCGGCGATCTCTCGGCGCCCAAGCTTAAGAAGGGCATCTTTGGCGCGATCGGCGGCGAGATGCCCGGCGCGGGCCATATCAACGTCAGCGATGGCGGCCACTCTGCCTGGATGTCGCCCGATGAATTGCTGATCATCGTGCCCTATGCGCAGGTCAAGACCAAACTGGACGAGATCGCTTCCGGCCTCGGCGATATGCATCATATGGCGGTCGATGTGTCGGACGCGCGCTGCATGTTCAGCATAACAGGCGAGGATGCGCTGGTGCGCGAGGCATTGGCCAAGCTGATGCCGGTGGATTTCAGCTCCTCAGCCTTCAAGGTGGGCCAGTTCCGCCGCTCGCGCATGGCGCAGGTGGCGGCAGCGGTCTGGATGGCGGGCGACGGCGAGGCGCGTGTCGTCTGCTTCCGCTCGGTCGCGCAATATGTGTTCGACCTGCTCAAGGGCGCCGCGGCGCCGGGCAGCGAAGTGCGCTATTTCGCCGAGTGATGCACCACCCTGCGCGCCTTTGCGCCGGGGCAGTTATCTGATGGGGCGCGGCGCGGAACTCGCGCCGCGCCCTTGACGTTCTCCCTCCAAGGCTACCATCTAGGGGCCGTAGAGATTTTCCACTTAAAGGGGGCAGACCCATGACATTCCAACTTCCCGATCTTCCTTATTCGCACGACGCACTGGCCGATAACGGCATGAGCCGCGAAACGCTGGAATACCACCACGACATCCACCACAAGGCCTATGTCGACAACGGCAACAAGGCGATTTCGGGCACCGAGTGGGAGGGAAAGACCCTCGAGGAAATCATCAAGGGCACCTACGACAAGAACGCCGTTGCGCAGTCGGGGATCTTCAACAACATCAGCCAGCTGTGGAACCACAACCAGTTCTGGGAAATGATGAGCCCCGGCGAGAGCAAGATGCCCTCCGAGGTCGAAAAGGCCCTGAAGGACAGCTTCGGCAGCGTCGATGACTTCAAGAAGGAATTCTCTGCCGCAGGCGCCGGTCAGTTCGGCTCGGGCTGGGCATGGCTGGTCAAAGACAAGGATGGCAGCCTCAAGGTGACCAAGACCGAGAACGGTGTGAACCCCGTCTGCTTCGGTCAGACCGCGCTTCTGGGTTGCGATGTGTGGGAGCATTCCTATTACATCGACTTCCGCAACAAGCGTCCGGCCTATCTCGACAACTTCCTGAACAAGCTGGTGAACTGGGAAAACGTCGCAAGCCGCATGTAATCCCGGCGACATCGCGAAATCAGTCAGCCCCCGGTGGATCGCTCCGCCGGGGGCTTTTTCGTCCGCCGCGCGGAACCCGCGCCCGCACCCCTCCGTTTTCTTACAGACGTCAACGCGAAAGGAGGATACCATGGCAGAGCGTCATCGCTCCAAGGATGGAACCCGCGAAACCGAGGAGATTATCGGCGAAGCCGCCGACATCGACCAGAAAGGTCGCCAGGGTGGCGATATCGAGCGCCGCGTCGCCACCCGCGACGAGGAAAAACGCGCCAAGGAAAAGCCGGCTGGCGCGACCCGCGTCACCGGGCAGGACAGCCGCGAAACCGGACACGCCCCCGAGGAGAATAGGTAAATGGCCGAACTCAAACCAGGCACATGGGTGCTGATCTGCGACGGGGAAAAGGCGCTGTTTTTGCGCAATGACGGCGATGCCGAGGCACCCGACCTCAACGTTGTGCGCATCGACGAGCAGGACAATCCCAAGGATATCGACCAATCGGCCAATCGGCCCGGTCGCATGAAGGACGATGGCGTGGGCCATCGCTCGGCCTTCGACGACACCGACTGGCACGAGCTGGCCAAGGAACGCTTTGCCTCGGACCTTGCCGATCGCCTTTACAAGCAGGCGCATCGCGGCGCGTTCGATCAAATCGTGATCGTCGCGGCAGCCAAGACACTTGGCGCGCTGCGCAGCGAGTTGCACCAAGAAGTGACGAACAAGGTGATCGCCGAGATCGACAAGGATCTGACGAACCATCCGCTCGACAAGGTCGAACAGATGGTCAAGGCGGATCTGGCCAAGATGTAAGCCCCGAGGTGCAGGCGGCCCAAGTGTCGCCTGCATTTCGCCCCCTTCCGTACGCTCGCGCGCTCGGCTATGCATCACCGGTAAGCCAAAGCCGGAAAGGGCCGATCCAATGACTGACGAGGCCAAGGGCGTCCTGGCCATGATCGGGGCCTGTACGGTTTGGGGCCTGTCGGGCATCTATTACAAGCTGCTCGATCATGTGCCCCCCATCGAAATTCTCAGCCATCGCACGTTCTGGGGCTTAATCTTCTTCCTCGGTATCCTCGCTGTTCAGGGGCGTTTGCGCGCACTTCCTGCGGCGATGAATACCCCACGCACCTTTGGCATCGTGGCGCTTGCCGCGCTGGTCATCTCACTCAACTGGTTCGTCTTCATCTCGTCGATCCATTTTGGATACGCGACACAGGCTTCACTGGGCTACTATATCTTTCCGCTCGCCGCCGTTCTGGCCGGTGCGGTGTTCTACCGAGAGAAACTGAACCGCCCGCAGCTGATCTCGGTCGGACTGGCGACGCTGGCGGTCACGATCCTGTCGGTCGGGCTGCAGGTCGCGCCTTGGGTCGCGCTGGTGCTGGCGGTGTCCTTTGCCGTTTATGGCGTGGTCAAGAAAAGCCTTGCGACCGGCCCGGTCGTCTCCGTCACAGCCGAGGTTGCGTTGCTCTCGCCCTTCGCGCTGACATGGCTTGCCGTGGTGCACTCACAGGGGCAGGGCCATTTTGGCACGGATGTCCTTACCACCTTCATGCTGATCTTTGCCGGGGTCGTCACCGCGATCCCGCTGATCCTCTTTTCCTACGCGACGCGCCGGGTGTCGCTGGCCACGGTCGGGCTGGTTCAATACCTCAACCCGACCTTGCAGTTCCTCGTGGCGACGCTGATCTTTCGCGAGGCCTTCACCCTCTGGCACGCGATGGCCTTTGCGCTCATCTGGACCGCGCTGGCGATCTATACCGCGACGTCCTTGCGCCGCGGCAGGGCCGCGCGCAGGGCGGCAAGGGCCGCGGGCACGTCGGGCACGGCGACATAGCCCTCCGACAGGTCCAACCCGGCGAAACCCTCGCGCACCACATGCTCGAGCAGCGCGATCAACGGCTGCCAATAGCCGTCAACGTCGATCAGCACGACCGGCTTGTCGTGCAGGCCCAGCTGCCGCCAAGTCAGCACCTCGAAAAGTTCGTCCAGCGATCCGCCCCCGCCCGGCAGCAGCGCGATGGCGTCGCAATTCATGAACATCACCTTCTTGCGCTCATGCATCGTCTCGGTCACCACGCGGGTGCCAGCGATATCGGCGTTGGCCTCCAGCCCGACCAGATGCTGCGGGATCACGCCAAGCAGATCGCCCCCCTCGGCCAGTGCCGCGCGCGCACAGCGGCCCATCAGCCCGATATCGCCCGCCCCGTAGACCAATCGCCAGCCCGCCTGCGCGATACCCGCGCCCATGGCTTCGGCGGCGGCGCCATAGGACGGGCGCGCACCTTCGCGTGCGCCGCAAAAGACACAGATGGAGAGGCTGGTCATGGCAGGAAGGCCCTTTCGCGCAGGAGAGTTTTGACGGGTGTTACCCATGTTGCTACGCTCGGGCAACCCGCGCGCAGCCGCGTCCGGGCCATATCGGCGCGTCAGATACCGGATGGAAGGGATGCGATCGTGCGTTTGAAAGAGGTCCGGGGATGAGCATCGCTGCAAGCAAACGCTCTGGCGTCTGGTTGGGGGCCGGCGCGGGCGCGCTGGTGGCTATGTTTCTCGCCGCGCTCTTTCTGGGCGTGATCGGTCAACGTGGCACGGATGGCGTGCCGCCCGAGACGCGCGCGGATGAGGTTGCCCCCGCGCCTGACCCTGACGCCACCGCCGCGCAGCCACAGCCCGAGATGGCGCCAGCGGCGGATAAGCAGGCCACCGAAGCCCAGACCACCGAAGCCGATCCGGCGCAGGCCGGGCCGGACGTGCCCGCCGCCCCCCGCATCGACGTCTTTCGGCTCGAGCCTGATGGCAGCGCCCTGGTCGCAGGCCGTGCCGCCGCCGGCTGGGAGGTCGCGCTACTGCTCGACGGGGCGCCTCTTGCCGCAGCGCGGCCCGGCGCGGATGGTGCCTTTGCGCAGTTCGTGGACGTGCCGCAGAGTGCCGCGCCCCAGGTGCTGTCATTGCGCATGACAAGCCCCGAGGGCGGTGCGCCCGTCATCGGTGAAACCGAGATTATCATCGCGCCTATTCCGCAAACCGCGCCCGAGCGTCAGCCTGACCTCGATATGGTTGCCCAAAGGGCGCCTGAGAGGACGCCGCGCAAGGCCGCTCCGGATGCGCCGAAGAGCGCTGAGTTCAGCGCCGAGACAGCGTCGGCAGACACCCGTGAGGCAAGCCCGCCCTCCCGCGAGACGCCCGAGCTTGGCGCCTCGGCCCCTGCAGCGCCGCCTCCTGCTGGCACCGATGATATCGCCGCTGGCCCCAACCCCGAGACGGGGCAAGTCGCGGCAGCGCTTGGCCAGCCTCAGCCGATCGAGAAAAGCGCCATCGCAACCCCCACGGTCCTCATGTCCGATGCTGGCGGTGTGCGTGTTCTGCAATCGCCCGGCACACTGGCCACCGCGCCTCAGGTCATGTCCAGCGTCGCCCTGGATGCGATCAGCTATTCGAGTGCGGGCGAGGTGCAGCTTTCGGGTCGCGCGGCTGGCAGCGGCTTCGTGCGTGTCTATCTGGACAATACGCCGATCACGACCTCGCGCATCAGCGGGTCCGGCACATGGCGCACCCAGTTGCCGCAGGTCGATACCGGCGTCTATACCCTGCGCATCGACGAGGTCAGCCCCGAGGGCACCGTCACCAGCAGGGTCGAGACGCCGTTCAAACGCGAGGACCGCGCCCTGCTGGCGCAGCTGCAGAACCAGACCGGTGACGCCGCGCCCGCCGGTACCGCCGATCCTCTCGACCCGCCGTCCGGGCCACCGACTGCCACCGCGCCCGATACCACCGTCCCCGAGCCAGCCGTGCGCGCTGTCACGGTGCAGCCGGGCAATACGCTTTGGGCCATTTCGCGCGAGACATATGGAGAGGGCATCCTCTATGTGCGCGTGTTCGAGGCCAACGCCGACCGTATCCGCGACCCCGATCTGATCTATCCCGGTCAGGTCTTCACGCTGCCGCAATAGGCTTTCACGGTTCCAAAAATACTCGATCCCACCGTTGCAATCCGTGCATTGCGGCCAGCCGCCTGCGCGTCCTGACTGGATATCTCGCCCGGCCCGGCCTAGATATAGCGCCTCGCCATCTGCAAGGGGCCTTCATGCGCCAGACATCACAGCCCGACACTCAGAATTCCGCCTCCGGCTGGGCGACCATTATCCGCGTTGCGCCCTACATCTGGCCCAAGGAGGGGGGCGGCTGGGTCAAACGGCGCGTGATCCTGGCGCTGGTCGCACTGGTCGCGGCCAAGCTGATCGCGGTGGCCACGCCGTTTTTCTACAAGGCGGCGGTCGATACACTCTCGGGCGAGGGGACGGCGGACGCGGCCTGGACACTGGGCGCGGGGGCGATCGGGCTGACGGTGGCGTATGGCATTGCGCGCCTGATGAATACCGGTCTGCAACAGATGCGTGATGCGCTTTTCGCGCCCGTGGGCCAGCGGGCGCTGCGCAAGGTGGCGCTGCGTACCTTCCGGCACATCCACCGCATGTCGATGCGCTACCATATCACGCGCAAGACCGGAGGGCTCAGCCGCATCATCGAGCGGGGCGTCAAGGGCGTCGACTTCCTGCTGCGCTTCCTGATCTTCTCGATTTTCCCGCTCATCCTCGAGCTGTTCCTCGTCGGCGTTGTCCTTTGGGCCGCATTTGATTTCTGGTATCTTGTCGTCGTCGTTGTTGTCATCGCGCTTTATGTGGCCTTCACCTTCAAGGTGACCGAGTGGCGCGTGAAACTGCGCCGCCAGATGAATGAGAGCGATACCGACGCCAATCAAAAGGCGATCGACAGCCTGCTGAATTACGAGACGGTCAAGTATTTCGGTGCCGAGGATCGCGAGGCCGATCGCTATGATGCCGCCATGGAGGGATATGAACGCGCGGCGATCCGCACCTCCTATTCGCTGTCCTTTCTGAATTTCGGTCAGTCGCTGCTGATCACCTCGGGGCTTGTCATCGTCATGGTGATGGCCGCCATCGGCGTGCAGAACGGAACGCTGACTGTGGGCGATTTCGTTATGGTTAACGCCTACATGATCCAGATCACCATGCCGCTCAACTTCCTCGGCACCGTCTACCGCGAGATACGTCAGTCGCTCGTCGATATGGGCGAGATGTTCGGCCTGCTGGATCAGGCGCCGGACGTCACGGACAAGTCGGATGCGGCGCCGTTGGAGGTGAATGGTGGCAGGATCGAGCTGCGCGACGTGCATTTTGGCTATGATTCCGCCCGCGAGATCCTCAAGGGCATCACCCTCACCGCCGAGCCGGGCCAGACCGTCGCCATAGTTGGCCCCACAGGGTCGGGTAAATCCACTATCGGACGGCTGCTCTTTCGCTTCTACGATGTCAGCGCCGGCGCGTTCTGTATTGACGGGCAGGACATTCGCGGCGTAACGCAGCAGAGCCTCCATGACGCCATCGGCGTGGTGCCGCAGGATACCGTCCTTTTCAACGATACCATCGGCTACAACATCGCCTATGGGCGCGGCGGCGCCGCCCAGGATGAGGTGATTGCGGCGGCCAAGGCGGCATCGATTCATGACTTCATCACCTCGTTGCCCGATGGCTATGACACCCCGGTGGGCGAGCGGGGGCTGAAACTGTCGGGCGGGGAAAAGCAGCGCGTCGGCATCGCGCGCACGCTGCTCAAGGATCCGCCCATCCTCTTGCTGGACGAGGCGACCAGCGCCCTCGACACGGCGACCGAGCGCGACATTCAAGGTGCGCTGGCCCGCGCGGGGCAGGGACGCACCGTTCTGATCATCGCGCATCGGCTCAGCACCGTGGCGGATGCCGACCGGATCGTCGTGTTGGATGATGGCCGCATCGTCGAGCAGGGCAGCCATGCCGAGCTGCTTGAAAGGGACGGGCGCTATGCGGGCCTCTGGGCGCGGCAGCAATCGGACGAGGCCGCCTGATGCCGCAAAAGGATTATCCACAGACGCCGGACGGGCGCTATTTCGTATCGCGCGGACGGCTCTGGCGCTGCACGGATCCGTCGCTGGGCGACAGCGAAAGGCGCGCGGCGATCAAGGCGCTGATGAGGGCGCGCCGCGCCGTTCAGCTCGCTAAAGATGATGCCGCGGCCGAGGCGGACGCCCGCGCGGGCGTGGACGCGGCCAAGCGCGCGCTGGGCGAGCGTGGCCCTGTCTGGTGGAGTGATGAGGCACCCGATGAGGGAGGGTTTAACCCCAAGAACTCCAGCTACGCGGACTGGTGGAATGCACTGAGCAAAGCAGATCGCCAGCGCGGGAGCTAGACCGTGCCGTGTAGCCAGAACACCCACGATTTTTTGCCACTTTGCCATGTTTTGGGCAGATATCTGTGGCATGGATGACGTATGTCCAACGATCCAGTCTCCGGTGACGATACATTCAGGGCGCCGTGCGTGCCGCAAATGACCGCGCGCGCGCTGCTCTTGCCCGCATTGTTCGTTGGCGAACTGATCGCACTGGCGCTAATTTTCCAACTGGCAACGCCGATCGAGTGCCGCCTCACCGGCATGGAAGCTGCCTGCCGCGGCCTGCGGGGTGCGGCGATCAGCCTGATCTGCCTCGCCGCGCTGCTGGGGATCTATCTGTGGGCCGCCACGCCCGCACGCCGGGCGCTTGGCCAGATGCTGAGCCGGCCTGCGCAGGATGCGCGCTGGCTTATTCTGCACGGGGCAGGGGCGACGCTGATGGTGCTGCCTTTGCTGATCCTCCCGCAAACCGCGTTCAACGATGCGTTTGCGGTGGTATTCGCTTTTCTTGCGGTGGGCGGGGTCATCGCCGCTATCGGGGCACTGTTCTGGCTGGCCCCGGCGCAGGCATGGCGCGACTGGATGCGCGGCCGCGCGCGCGTTCTGGCGATGCTGGTCGCCGGGGCGTTGTTACTGCCCATGTTGGCCGATGCGGCGGGCCCTCTCTGGTATTGGCAGCGCCTGACGGAAATCACCTTTGCCGGTGTCGCCGCCCTCTTGTGGCTGCTGGGCGAGACGCCGGTGGGCGATCCATCGACCCAGATACTGGGCGTCGGCGGGTTTGTCGTGGCGATTGCCGACAGCTGTTCGGGCGTCGAGGGATTTGCGCTGATCACCGCGTTTCTGGCCCTATATGCCTGGCTTTTTCGCGATATGCTTCGCATGGGACGGTTCTGGGCCATCATCTGGCCCGTGGCGCTGCTGCTCAGCTGGGTGCTCAATGTGCTGCGCATTGCGGCGTTGATCTGGATCGGCGCGCATGTATCGCCCGATCTGGCGGTAGGCGGGTTTCACAGCTTTGCCGGGTGGCTTTTCTTCACTGCGCTGGCGCTGGTGGTGCTGGTCACCTCCTCGCGGCTGCGCTGGTTACACCGCGCGGCGGGGCAGGAGCGCGGAACCCTGCTATCGGGCGATGAGATGGCGGCGCTGATCCTGCCCTTCGTGATCTTCATGGCCTCGGGGGTCGTGGCGCAAACATTCTGGACCGATCCCGCGCTGGCCTACCCCTGGCAGGTAGCAGCGATGGCGGCTGCGCTCTGGTGGATGCGGCGGCCCTTGGCGGCGATGGTCTGCGCGCCCTCGGCCCTTAGCATCGGCGCGGGTCTGGCGGTCGGCGCGATCTGGCTGGCGCTGGCGGACCGGGGGTGGGTCTACCCCCGCGCTCGTTGGGGGTGCGCTGGCAGTTTGGGTGGCGCTGCGCGTGATCGGCACGGCACTGTTCGTGCCCATTATCGAGGAGGCGTTCTTTCGCGGCTACGTGTTGGCACGGCTCGCGAATGACAGCGTGCTGTGGAAAATCGCGGGCATCGCCGTATCGTCGGCGCTTTTTGCCTTGCTGCATGGACGCTGGGTCGCGGCGGGGCTGGCGGGCGTCGTCTTTGGCCTGATCTATCTGCGCCGCCGTTGCCTGGTGGATGCGGTGGTCGCCCATGCGGCGGCGAACAGTGTCATCGCGGCGGCTGCGCTCTGGTATGGAGACTGGTCGCTGATCTGATCTTTAGTAAAGCAAAAGGCCGCCTCCGAAGGGCGGCCTTGAAAGTTCGACGCATCCGATGCGTCAGCCTCTGCGACGGCGAATTTCCCATGTAAGCAGCAAAGCGGCCAGCACGGCCGCCACCGCCATCAGGCCCGACGATGCGTCGATTTCCGGTACGTTATGGGCAGGTGTCTGATTTCCCCATCCGATCTGACCCAGAATATTTTCCAGCCAGTTGTTGAACCACGAGCGGCGATCCTGCGCGGAGGCGGAGACTGAGCTGAACATCAAGAAAGCGGCCGAGGCCGGAACGATTTTATACAGAGATTTCATCACCACACCTCGGAACCAGGAAACACCTATAGCTGATACAAGCATTTGCACATTTGCGCCACATTTTTTCCATTTTGCAGCCCGGATTGGAAACAGCCGGGCCGCTAAGCTGGAAATGTCTTGTCCATGCAGACAATAGGGCGCGATTGTGCCGTAATTCCGAGCCAGCGGCGTATCTACATGCGGGTCGAAACGCTTCAGATCCACGCGGGTAAGGCCGAATCGGCTTGGTTCGGAGTGCGAGAGGCCAATGGCACGCGGGTTATTCCGCCGCGCGCAATGGTTTGCGTGTGTTGTTTGCATCATCGTTCGGATCGCTCTCAGCGTCACTATCGCCAGCATCACGCACTGAGATGATACGCTTGAGATCGTCAAGGCTCAGATCGCTCTCGGCGGTCTCCATATAGCTGTCATCAAGGGGGTCGGTGGCGCTGCCATTCTCTTCCCAGATGATCTCGGGCGCACGCACACGGCGCGCCGCACGTTGCAGGGACCAGTCTTGCGCCGCGCGGCTGGCCCGCCCCATCGAGAGGGCTGCCAGCGCCCGCGCCAGCCAGCCCGCATAGGTGCCCAGCCAGACCCGCAGCGCCAGCATCGAGGGGGTGAAGATCAGCGTCAGCACCGTGGCGATGCCGAGGCCGAAAACCACCGCCGTCGCCAGCTGCTTCCACCAGAGCGCGGTGGGGCTGTCAAAGCTGTAGCCGCCATTTGCGAAATCGAGACTGAGGCCGAACATCATCGGCGCGAGGCCCGCCATGGTGGTGATCGTCGTCAGAAGAACCGGCCTGATCCGCGCCTCTGCGGTGCGCGTGATCGCCTCGATCCGGGGCATGTAGCGGCTGAATTCCTGATAGGTATCAATGAGAACGATGTTGTTGTTCACCACGATCCCCGCCAGTGCGACGATGCCCGTGCCGGTCATGATGATCGAGAAGGTCTGACCCATCACCAGCATCCCGATCAGAACGCCCGTGGTGCTGAGGATCACCGCCAGCAGGACCAGTACCGCGTTATAGACGCTGTTGAACTGCGCCAAGAGGATGATGAACATGAGGCCGAGCGCGCCTGCAAAAGCCTTCATCAGGAAGGCGCCGGATTCCTCCTGATCCTCCTGATCACCGGTCCATTCATAGCTGACCGAGGCCGGCAGCGCGTCCGACTCGAGCCATTCGGTCAGAAACTCGATCCGCTCATTTGCAGTCAGTGGCCGCGTGGTCTCGGTGCCATCGGCCCCGAAGCGGGTGACCGTCCCGCCCGCCACGACGCCGGCCTTGACGTCGAAATAGCGCGTCTGGTCGATCCGGTCGATCTGGGCCAGCTTGGGCACCGGCTGACGGGCGATGAAGTTGGAGAGCGGCACCAGCCCCTCATTCGTGCGCACCTTTAGCGAATCGAGCGTGCTGAGCACCCGGTCGGCCTCGGGCAGGCGCACGCGGATGTCGATCTCCTCGTCAGAGGAAGGCACGCGCATCTCGCCCAGCGTCAGGCCGCGCGTGACCAGTTGCACCATCGCGCCCACTGTCGCCACATCCGCGCCGAACTGGCCTGCCTTCTCGACATCCACGTCTATCTGCCAGTCGATGCCGGGCAGGGGCAGCGTATCCTCGATCAGGGTCAGGCCGGGTGTGCGTTCGAACTTCGCGCGTGCCAGCGCGGTCGCGGCCTGCAGATCCTGCCAGTTGTCGCCCTTGAGGCGCAGATGCACGGGCTTGGCCGAGGCCGGGCCACCGGTCTGGCCGAGGATCTCGGTCTTGATGCCGGGGATGCGGGCCAGCTTGGCGGTCAGCTCCTCGATGATCTTGTCGCCGTCCACCGCCGGGTCGCTGATCTCGCGGTCCCACAGACCCCAGAGCCACGGCTGCGTGATCGTGCCGCGCTCGTCCCAGGGGGTTGTCTCGAACTGGACCTGCCCGATCGTGTCGAGCGGCGGTTGCGCGCCGCCGGTGTTGTTGTTCAGCCCGCCATCGCCGGCAAAGGCAAAGGCCGACGCGACGCCCGTCTGCGCCAGCACGATATCCTCGACCTGGCCAACCAGAGCATCGTTCTGCTCGATCGAAAGATTCCCGCGCGCGCGGACATAGACGATGGCCTGCTCGGGTTCGGATTCGACGAAGAACTCGGTGCCATTGTTGTTCTTGATGTAGAAGATCAGCGTGGTGCCGACGATGACGAAGATGGTGCCGAAAGCCACCAGGGGCATCACCGGATTGGCGACGATAGCATGGATCACCCAGCCGAACGGGCTGCGCCGATGGCCCGAGCGCACGGCGCGCGGCGCACGGCGGAAGGCGCGGGGCGTCATGCTGCGTCCCAGCCAGCGTGCGCCATTGGCGATGCGCCGCCACAGCGCCATGAGGCCCAGCAGGATCGCCGTCACCCCGGCCACTCCCATCCCCGCCAGCACGGCAGTGGCAAGCGCCAGAAGAAACGCCCACGCCAGCGTCGGCACGACCGAGCCGAGGATCGCGTTCATGTCGAGCGTGCCGAACATTCCACGGATCAGGTCCAGGAGGGAGGGTATGCCAGCCCCTGCCGCCCCCACCGCCAGTACGGCAAGCGGAAAGAGCGCCAAATGCCAGACCCACCAGCCGGTGGCGATCTGATCGAGTCGCGCGGCGACCCAGTTTTCCAGCCGACCCGTGACGCCGCCCAGCACCGGCAGATAGACCAGCGCGACGAGCAGCGAGGCCGAGAGCACGAAGATCAGGGTGACGGGCAGCATCCCCATGAACTGCCCCGGAACGCCTGGCCAGAAGAGCATGGGCAGGAATGCACAAAGCGTCGTCGCGGTCGAACTGACGACTGGCCAGAACATGCGCTTGGCCGCCTCCACATAGGCCGTCATCGGCCCCGACCCTTCGTCGATCCGGCGATCGGCATATTCGACGACGACGATGGCACCATCGACCAGCATCCCGACAGCAAGGATGAGGCCGAACATCACGATGTTCGAAATTGTAATGCCCATGACGGCCATCAGTGCAAAACAAAGCAGGAATGACGTGGGAATGGCAAACCCCACCAGAAGCGCCGGGCGGATCCCAAGGGTCGCAAGCATCACGATCATCACCAATGCGATGGCGGTTAGAACCGATCCCTCCAACTGGCTGACCATCGAATCCACGGTGCGCGACTGATCGTTCGAGGTGCCCACCTCGACGGCGGCCTTCAGCCCTTCGGGCCAGCGGCTGCGCGCCTTGGCCACGGTGGCGCGGACCAACTCGGCGGTGTCGATGATGTTGAAGCCCTTGCGCTTGACCACCTGCAGCGCGACGGTGTTCTGCCCGTTGAACCGGGCGGTGCCGAGGCGGTCCTCGAAGGTCAGGTTGATCCGCGCCACATCGCCCAGCGTCACGACACGGTTGCCGTTCACCTTGACGGGCAGGGCGTAGATATCGCGCGTGTCGTCGAAAGAGGAGGGGATCTTGACCGAGAACGCGCCGCCCTCGCTGCGCACCTCGCCTGCCGCGATCAGCAGGTTGTTGTTGCTGACAGCATTCAGCAGATCGCCCGCCGTGACATCGTAGGATTCAAGACGCAGCGGGTCGATGAGCACCTCGACCAGCTCGTCGCGCTTGCCCGCGATGCCCGCCTCCAGAATGGGTTCGAGCGATTCCAGCCGGTCCTGGAGATCATCGGCGACCTGCGCCATCGTGCGTTCGGGCACATCGCCTGTGAGGTTGACGATGATGATGGGAAATTCGCTGAAATTGATCTCGTTCAGCGAATATTTCTCGGCCCCGTCGGGGAATTTGGCCTCTGCCGCGCTCATCGCGTCGCGCACATCGGCCATGATGGCGGATTTGTCCCAGCCGAATTCGAATTCCAGCGCGACACCGGCGTAATTCTCGGCCGCGGTACTGGACATATCCTTGAGCCCGTCCAGATCGCTCAGCTCGGTCTCCATGACCTTGACCAGCAGCTTTTCGCTATCTTCGGCGGAAATGCCGGGGAAGGGAACCGAGACGAAAAGCGCGGGAATCTCGATATCCGGCTCGCCCTCCTTGGGCAGAGTGGTATAGGCAAGGCCCCCGGCCAGAAGGCTGAGCACGATGAAGGCAAGGACCATCCGCGCGCGCTGCGCGGCCCAGTCGACGATGCCGGTCACTGGATCGCCTCCGGCTGCGCGCCGTGCGGCGCGGCGGCGGCACCATCGTCAAAGCTGGCCTCGACCGGCACGCCCTCGATCACGTATTCCTGCCCGATCACAATGATGTCTACCGCCTCCGGCAGGCCGGACAGCCAGACGCCGTCCGGTGTATCGCGCATCAGGGTGATCGGCACAAAATCGGCCTCGCCCGCGGCGACGGTGCGCACGCCCAGAATGCCGGCATCGTTCAGCGTCAGCGCTGATTGCGGCAGCAGATGCGCGCTGGTCCCGTCGGACGTGATGGCAATTTCCGCCGTCTGGCCGTCGCGCAGGGTCAGATCCGGGTTGGGCACAGTGATCTCAACGCGGAAGGTGCGCGTTTCGGGATCAGCCGAGCGCGACAGGAAGGTCACCTTGCCGCCCACCTCGCGCCCCGAAACAAGGCGCGCGCCCGCCTCGGCGCCAATCTCGATCCGGTCCACCTCGGTTTCGGGCACAAAGCCGGTCAGCTTGATCGGGTCCAGCTGGATGACCGTCGCGCAGAGCGATCCGGGCTGCAGCAGGCTGCCCAGCTCGGCGGTGTCGGACTCCAGCAGGCCCGCGAAGGGCGCCGCGATTTCAAGCCGGGCCAGCTCTTCGCGGGCGGCGGCGACGGTGGCATCGGCGGCCTGAATTCCGGTGCGGGCCGCATCCAGCCCCGATTTAGCCGCCTGAACGCTGGCCTTGCCTGAACTGAGCGCGGCGCGCGTGCTGGCTACGCGGGTATCGGATGCAAATCCGCTCTCGCTTAGCCGCGACGCGGCGGTGTCGTTTATCTCGGCCTCGGCCAGCAACGCCTCGGCCTCGGCCAGCCTTGCCTCGGCCTCGGGGATGCGCGTTTCGGCCTCGGCGCGGCGGGCCTCGGCCTCGGCCAACGCGGCCTCGCGTGTGCCGGGATCAAGCCGACACAACAACTGCCCCGCCTCGACAAAGGCGCCCTTGCGCAGCGGCTCGGACACGATGCGCCCGGATGTTTCGGCGCGCACATCGACCTGCCTTTGCGCTTCGGTCTGGCCGCGCAGTATAACGGCACTGTCGATGGTCTGCGCGCGGCTGTGGATGGCAACGACGCTGACGGGGCCTTGCGCGGTCCCTTCCGAGGCGGGCTCCGTCTCGGCGCTCTGCGCGCCGCCTTCGTCACGGGCGAGCGTTGCCATCAGCCAGTCGCGCTCGAACACGAAGGCATATATCATCAGGGCCGCGACGATTGCGGCGAGGATCGAAAACAGTCGCATGCAAGTCCTCTCAGGCACTCATGGCGCTATTAGCGCATAAATTGCCCCGCGTCATGGTTCTGTTTGCGCCGCATGCAGGGGTGGTAATGCAAGAGGATACGCTAAACTTGCGGGTTCAGATTTCTTTTCTGTACTGGCCGGGCGGATTTCTGCCCGCACTCGCGGCCATAGGGCTGGGTTTGCACCGGGCGAGGCGGCCCTTGGCACGCGCCCAATGAACGGCTAAGAGGGGGAAAACCGCAGTAAGTCAAGGCAGGCGCCCCTCCCGTGAGCAATAACGACAGTTTCATCGAAGAGGTGAGCGAGGAGGTCCGCCGCGACCGTCTCTTTGCCATCATGCGCCGCTATGGCTGGATCGCGATCCTGGCCGTCCTGATTTTGGTGGGCGGCGCAGCCTATAACGAATGGCGCAAGGCGCAGGAGCGCGCCGAGGCTGAGGCGTTGGGCGATGCGATGCTGGCCGCGCTCGAGACCGAAGACCGCAGCGCGCGGGCGGATGCCCTGAGCGCGGTAGAGCCTGCCGGGCCGGGCAGTGCGGCGGTCCTCCAGATGATGGCCGCGGCCGAGGCGTTGCAGGACGACCCGAAAGGCGCGTCCGAGCGCCTGATGGGCATTGCGAAGATGACGGATATCACGCCGGTCTATCGCCAGATCGCCACGCTGAAGGCGGTGATGATCTCCGAAAACGGCATGGATGCAGAGACACGCCGAGCCCGGCTGGAAGAATTGGCGCTGGGCGGCGGTGTGATCCGCCTCTTGGCCGAAGAACAACTGGCCTATCTCGAGATCGAGGCGGGCAATGAGGCGGCGGCGATCGAGCGGCTCAATGCCATCTCTGCGGATGCCGAGGCAACGCCGGGCTTGCGCCGCCGGGCGACACAAGTGATTGTTGCGCTGGGCGGCGAGCCGGTCGTGCCGGACGGCAGCGCAGCCAGCGCGCCCGCCGAGTCGGCAGGCGATGCGGTGAATACAGACGCCAGCGAGTGAGTGGCGCAGAGGCCCGGCCGCCAGCACGCAGCGAGGCGGCAAGGCTGTGAAAGCAAAACGGGGACGACCAGACATGCACGCGGTGACACGGAAATCAAAGCCCCTCGGCTGGCTCAGCGTATTGATCCTTCTGGCCGCCTGCTCGGAGCCGGACCCGATCCTGCCCGGCAAGCGTGAGGGCCTGCGCGAAGTGCTGAAAACCGATCAGGCAGAAGCTGCGGCCAGTGAAGTTGTCGGTGCCTCCGGCCCGAACATGGCCGCGCCTGCGCGTCTGCCCAGTCAGCGCGCAAATGCTGAATGGACGCAGCGCATCGGCACGCCCGCCACGCGGACGGCGCATCCGGCCCTCTCGGCCTCGCCCAACCTGATCTGGTCCGCGCCGATCGGCGCCGGGGATGGCCAGCGCCGCCGCATTACCGCCGACCCCGTGGTCGCGGGCGGGCGCATCTTTGCGATGGACGCCTCCGCAACGGTGAGCGCAACAGCGCCCAACGGCGCGACACTCTGGACCTCCAGCCTTGTGCCTGCCACCGATTCGCCCACTGACGGCAGCGGCGGCGGCCTTGCCTATGGCGACGGCAAACTCTTTGCCTCCTCCGGATTTGGCCGCCTCACCGCGCTCGACCCCACAACCGGCGCTGTCCTGTGGAAGCAGGAGTTGATGGAAACGGCGACCGCGAACCCAACCGTCATGGGCAAGCTGGTCTATGTCGTCGCGGGCGACGGAACCGCCTGGGCGCTGGACACGGATACGGGCCGCATCGGGTGGCAACTGACCGCCGCGCCCAATATCAACAATATCCTCGGCGGCCCCGCGCCTGCGGTGTCGGACAAATATGCCGTCTTCGCTTTCGGCTCGGGCGAGGTACAGGGCGCGTTCCGCAAGGGTGGTCTGCGCCTTTGGGATGCGGCTATCGCAGGCCAGCGCGACGGCCTTGCGCAAAGCCGCGTGACCGACATCACCGGCGATCCGGTGATCTATGGCGACCGCGTCTACGTCGGCAACCAGTCGGGCCGTATGGCAGCGCTGCGTCTTGCCAATGGCGACCGTATCTGGACCGCGAATGAAGGCCCGATGAGCCCGGTCTGGCCTACCGACGACTCGGTCTATCTGGTCTCGGACAAGAACGAGCTGGTGCGCCTGCGTGCCGAGGATGGCAGCCGCGTCTGGGGCACGAAACTGCCCCTTTTCGTCAAGTCCAAGCCCAAGCGCCAGGCCGAGGTTTTTGCCCATTACGGGCCCGTTCTGGCCGGTGGTCAGCTGGTTGTCGCCTCGAATGACGGGTATCTGCGGTTCTTCGATCCTGTCACCGGCGGCTTGCGCGGCAGCGTTGCCGTGCCGGGCGGCGCCACTACGAATCCGGTCGTTGCGGGCGGTGTTCTCTACGTGGTCGGCACGAACGGACAACTGCACGCTTTCCGCTGACGCCGTATTGCACTATGAGGGCGGCTTGATCCGTCTCGGAGCAGATACATGACTTTCAGTCTCGCCATCGTGGGGCGCCCCAATGTGGGCAAATCCACGCTGTTCAACCGCCTTGTGGGCAAGCGTCTGGCGCTGGTCGATGACCAGCCCGGCGTCACGCGCGATCTGCGCGAGGGCGCGGCGCGTCTGGGCGATCTGCGCTTTACCGTGATCGATACCGCCGGCCTCGAGGAGGCGACGGACGAATCGCTGCAAGGCCGGATGCGCAAGCTGACAGAGCGTGCGGTGGACATGGCCGATGTGTGTCTTTTCATGATCGACGCGCGCACCGGGGTCACGCCCACGGACGAGGTTTTTGCCGATATCCTGCGCAAGCGGTCCAAGCATGTGATCCTGGCCGCCAACAAGGCCGAGGGCTCGGCCGCTGATGGTGGGGTGATCGAGGCTTATGGGTTGGGGCTGGGCGAGCCCATTCGCCTGTCCGCCGAGCATGGCGAGGGTCTGAACGATCTCTACTCGGTGCTGATGCCGCTGGCCGATGGTTTCGCCGAGCGGGCCGAGGCTGACGCGCCCGAGGTTGATGTTGCGGTGGATGAAGAGGGCGATGTCGACGCGCCCCGCGTGCCGACCGCGAAAAAGCCTCTGCAGATCGCTGTCGTGGGCCGGCCCAATGCCGGGAAATCCACGCTGATCAACAAGATCCTTGGCGAAGAGCGCCTGCTGACCGGCCCCGAGGCGGGGATCACGCGCGATGCCATCTCGCTTCAGATCGAGTGGGACGGGTTGCACACCCGCATTTTCGACACGGCGGGCATGCGCAAGAAGGCACGCGTACAGGAAAAGCTGGAGAAGCTGAGCGTTGGCGATGGCTTGCGGGCCGTGAAATTTGCCGAGGTCGTGATCGTGCTGCTGGACGCTGCGATTCCGTTCGAGCAGCAGGATCTGCGCATCGCCGATCTGGCCGAGCGCGAGGGGCGCGCCGTGGTCGTCGCCGTCAACAAATGGGACGTCGAGCCGGAAAAGCAGCAAAAGCTGCGCGATCTGCGCGAGAGTTTTGAGCGCCTTCTGCCGCAGCTGCGGGGCGCGCCCATGGTCACCGTCTCTGCCAAGACGGGCAAGGGGCTGGACCGGCTGCGCGCCGCCGTTGAGAAGGCACATGACGTATGGAACCGTCGCATCACCACGGCGCAACTGAACCGCTGGCTGACCGGGATGCTGGAGCAGCACCCGCCACCCGCACCGGGCGGCAAGCGCATCAAGATGCGCTACATGACGCAGGCCAAGACGCGGCCCCCCGGCTTTGTCGTAATGTGCAGCCACCCCGACAAGCTGCCCGAAAGCTATACGCGCTATCTGGTCAACGGTCTGCGCGTCGATTTCGACATGCCGGGCACGCCGATCCGCCTGCATATGCGCAGCCAGAGTGACAAAAACCCCTACAAGGCCAAGAAAAAGGCCGGGCCATCAGCGTTGCGCAAGCATATGAGCAAGCCGGGCAAATAAGGACCCGGCAGCGCTCAGGCCCGGCTTATGTTCTTGCCGCCGAGCGCTATCAGACCTGCTGCGCCGACTGCTGCAAGAATTAGTACCGACATCGAGCCGTCTTGGGCGTTCTGCACGCAGACGCCGATCAGCGCCCAGATGACACCCGCCAGAAAGCCGAACGCATCGGGACGCTGGCGCGCGATCAATAGAGCCAGCCCCAGCGCGATCAGCAGCGCAATGATGGCGGCCAATACCTGGTCCATGCCGCCATAGCCCGCCGCCATCAGCCCCAGAGACACGCTGGAGGCCGCTGTCAGCCACCCGGCATAAAGCGCGACAGGCGCGCGGCCCAGCCACGCATCTGTGCCCGTCCCCGAAGGCGCGCGCAGCACGGCCCAGACGGCGAAAACCCACATCACCCAGATCAGGATTGTGGCCCAGATCGAGCTGCTCACGGCGATGGGCAACCAGGTAATGCCTACCGCCAGCGTCACCAACAGCGGCACGCGCATCGCAGCCCAGTCCGCATCTTTGCGCCTTTGCCAAAGGCCATAGGCGGCCCCCGCGATCAGCCATGCGTAGATCAGCCCCCAGATGCCAAAGGCATAGCCCGCAGGCTGCACGGGGGGATCGATCTGCGGGATAGGGAACTGATCGGCATCAAAGCCCCCGAAACCGGGGGCCAGAAGCGGCGACAGCGCAAAGCCGATGGCGGCGAGAAGGACGAGAATGGGCATGGGCAAAAACCTGACTTGAATAAAGGCGTTGGGAAAAGAACCGCGCGCGCCGCGCTGCGGTTCCCTCACCCGGCTTCAGACCAGCTGGCCCTCGGCGCTGAGCACCGATTTGCCGCCCAGATAGGGATGCAGCACCTCGGGCAGGCGCACGGCGCCATCCGATTGCTGGCCGTTCTCCAGTACCGCGATCAGGCAGCGCCCCACGGCAAGGCCCGAGCCATTCAGCGTATGCACGAATTGCGGCTTGCCGCCGTCCGCCGGCTTGAAACGTGCGTTCATGCGCCGCGCCTGAAAATCGCCGCAGATCGACACGGAAGATATCTCGCGGTAGGTGTCCTGACCAGGCAGCCAGACCTCGATGTCATGGGTGCGCCGCGCGCCAAAGCCCATGTCGCCGGTGCAAAGCACGATGGTGCGGTAGGGCAGGCCCAGCCGCTCAAGGATGCCCTCGGCGCAGCCGGTCATGCGATCGAGCTCGTCCCGGCTGGTATCGGGATGCGTGATGCTGACCATCTCGACCTTTTCGAACTGGTGCTGGCGCAGCATGCCGGATGTGTCGCGGCCCGCGCTGCCGGCCTCGGAGCGGAAGCATTGCGTATGCGCGACCATGCGGTGGGGAAGGCTGGCCTGATCCACCACCTCGCCATTGACGGTGTTGGTCAGCGTTACTTCGGCGGTCGGCACCAACCACCAGCCATCGGTGGTCTTGTAGCTGTCCTCGCCGAATTTCGGCAGCTGCCCGGTGCCATACATCATCTCCTCGCGCACCAGCACGGGGGTCCATGTCTCCTGCAGGCCGTTCTCGTCGATATGCGTATCGAGCATGAATTGCGCCAGCGCCCGGTGGATGCGCGCGACCGCGCCCGAGAGTACGACGAAGCGCGCGCCCGAAAGCTTGGCGCCCATCTCGAAATCCATGCCGGGGACGACGCCCGCGAGCTCGTAATGTTCTTTGGGTGCGAAGTCGTAGGTGGCGGGCGTGCCCCAGCGGCGCAGCTCCACGTTATCCGCCTCGTCCTCGCCATCGGGCACATCGTCAAACGGGAGGTTCGGCAGCTCCAGCAACATATCGGTCAGCTGCGCGTCCAGCGCCTTGGCCTCGGCCTGCATCTGGGCCACCTCGGCCTTTTTCTCGCCCACGAGGGCGCGCAAGCGCTCGAATTCGGCCTCGTCACCCTTGGCCTTGGCGGCGCCTACTTCCTTGGAGGCCTTGTTCTGCTCGGATTGCGCGCCCTCGGCGGCGGCGATCCTGGCGCGGCGCGCCTCATCGACGGCCAGGATATCGGCCGAGGCGGCCCCCCCTCCGCGCCGGGTCAGGGCCGCGTCAAAGGCGGCGGGATTGTCTCGGATCGCACGGATATCATGCATGGCTGGGTCTCCTCAGGCGGATGAATCGGGTTTTGCCCGCGTTATGCACCAGTTTACGCGCCGCGCGCCAGCCCGCGCTCGGACCACAGGAAGATCGCCAGCGCCAGCACGCCCACCGTGCCGAACCCGGCCAGAAGCGGAAAGACCGTGCCGTTGAATTGCTGTCCGATCACGTAGGAGATAGGCAGCGCGATGAAATTCGACACCGACCCGATCAGCGCGGCGCCAAGGCCCGCCATATGGCCCAGAGGCTCCATCGCGATGGCGTTGAAATTGCCAAAGAGGATGCCGACGCAGAAGAACGATGCGATCAGCCAGCCGATGAAGAGCAGCAGGGGCGGCGCGCCGCCCCAGAGCGTTGCGGGAAGGACGAAGATGAGCGCCAGCGCGATCAATCCCATCAGCGCGCAGCGCGTGAGGAACCGCATGCCCAGCCGCATCACCAGCATCGAGTTGACCACGGCGGCCCCGCCGATCGAGAGGGCCGTCATCCCGAAATAGAGCGGGAAAAACACGCCCGCGTTATAGACCACCTCGTAGACCTGTTGCGCGGTGCTGAGATAGGCGAGGAATGCGCCGAAAATCATCCCAAGCGCCAGCGTGTTGCCGATGGCGGTGCGATTGCGCGCAATCTCTTTCAGCCCGTGCCAGATCGCGCGGGCCGAGAAGGGGCGCCGCTCGTGGCGAGGCAGCGTCTCGGGCTGGCGCAGGGCAAACCAGCTGCCCGCCGCCAGCGCCAGCGCGATCAGCACGAGGAAGGTGGCGCGCCAGCCGCTGAGATAGATCACGACCTGCCCAAGAGCGGGTGCAATGGTGGGAACAAGGATAAACACGGCCATCACGAAGGACATGATGCGCGCCATGCTGCGCCCCTCATATCCATCGCGCACCAGTGCCAGCGTCACGATGCGGGGGCTTGCCGCGCCGAGGCCCTGCAGCACGCGGCCGGTGATCATCATCTCCCAACTGGTAGCGACCAGCGACAGGATGCAGCCGATGATGAAGATGGCATAGCCCAGATAGATGATCGGCTTGCGCCCGAAACTGTCAGAAAGCGGACCGGCCAGCGCCTGTCCCGCCGCAAAGCCAAGAAAGAGCGACGAGACGATCAGCTGCACGTCATTGACCGCATCTACCCCCAGATCATGCCCGATCATGCCAAGTCCCGGCAGCATCAAGTCGGTCGAGAGCGCGACGATCGAGATCATCATCGCCAGCATGATGACGAATTCGGGCAGGTTCAGCGGTGTGGTCGGGGTGCGCATGGAGGGGCCTTTCCGGGGGCATTGCGAGTCCCGCTCCGGGCAGGCCATGAGGCCGGGTTACGCCCCGGCGCGTCTCAGGTCCAGCGCAATTCGGAGGGCCGGATCTCGAACGCGAGGTGATGCGCCCCCCCTTCGAGGCCCTCTGCCGTGTGGTTGGTCAGGGTGCGCCAATAAGGCTGCACGGTCACCGCATCGGCGCGCACCAGCGCCTCGAGCCGGGCCATGATCGTGCGGCGCGCCTCGATGTCGAGCGTCGCCAGCGCCTCGTCCAGCAGCGCGTCGAATTCGGGATTGGACCAGCCGAACTCATTCCACGGCTCGCCCGAGCGATAGGCCAGCGCATATGTTTGTACGGCAAGCGGCCGGTGACCCCAATCGGTCGTGCTGAAGGGAAAATTCGCCCATCCGGCCCAGTAAACCGGGCCTGGCAGGATCGTGCGGCGCACCTTGATGCCCGCGTCCTGCAGCAGCGCTTCGGCGGCGTCCGCAGTGTTGCGCCGCCAGCTGTCGTCAATCGAGACCAGCTCGTGCACGAAATCATGCATCCCGGCCTGGATCATCATCTGACGCGCGCCCGCCGGATCATGGAGTGGCGCGGGCATCGGCGCATAGGCGGGGTGGAGCGGCGAGACATGGTGGTTCTCGGCCACCTCGCCCCGATCCGCGTGGCCCAGCTCCAGCAGGACGGCATTGTCCATGGCCAGTTGCAGCGCGCGTCGCACACGCAGATCAGCGTAAGGACGGGTGCCGTTCACCTCGGCCCGCTGGTTGGCGCGGATGACCACGGTGGCGGCGGTGCGAATGTCATGGGTGCGCCAAGTATCGAGGCCGGCAAACACATTGATATAGGTGCCCTCGATCGAATGGGTCATGTCGATCAGGTCGGCCTCGGCGGCGGCAAAGGCAGCCAGCGGATCGGTGCCGGTATCGACGAATTCGATCCGCTCCATCCACGCGCCGTTCCCGGCGTTCCACCAGTCATGCGCGTCGTTGCGCACCAGCACCGCGCGCTGGCCCGGCACCAGCATCTCGGGCAGGTAAGGCCCGGTGCCGACGGGGTTTTCCAGCATCGTCTCGGCGTCGAAGCCCTCGGGCACGATGGCGGCGGGGTAGTCGGCCATGCCCGCAATCAGCGAGATATCCGGGCGTGGCAGGGTCAGCTCGACCGTGTGGCTGTCCGTCTGCGTGATGGCGCCCTCAAGGGCGCGGCCAGTCTCGGGATCGATCAGAACGTCAAAGCGGCCCGCCATGGAATTGCCCTTGGCGCCCCGCTCGCACCAGCGGGCGATGTTGCGCGCGACATCGGCGGCGGTAAAGGGCGTGCCGTCATTCCAGCTCACGCCCCGCCGCACGTTCAGGGTATAGTGTGCGGCATCATCCGAGATGCGCCAATCTTCCAGCAAGCGGGGCAGGAAGGTGCCGTCATTTTCATAGCTGACAAGATATTCCAGCCAGCCGCGGGTGAAATTCGCCGCCTGATACCAGTCGAACATGCGCGGGTCCGACACGTCGCGCACCAGCATCTGGATGCGTACCGAAGCGCGCGTGTTCTCGGGACTGCGCCCCTCCGTGCGCTCCGCGCCCTCCTGCGCGGCCGCGGGCGCAGGCAGGCCCAGGAGGCCGTAGGCCGTCGCCGCGCTGGCGCCGAATGCGCTGGCCAGGGACAGGAACTCGCGCCGGTCCGTCCGTTTCAGGGTGCCGCCCTGTTCGCGCGCCCCGCGCCGCAGCCTGGCGGCCTGCTGGCGCAGCCAGTCGGGCAGCGGGCGGTCTGGGCGGGTGCGTCTCATCAGGGCGTCTCCGGCGGTGGGGCCGGGATTCGCAGCGCTCCGGCGTTCTTATTTGTTCCCCAATGCCGGCCAAAGTGCAATCGCCGGTCAGGTCGCGCTGCCTTCAGGCGGATCGGGCAGGGCGGGTGCGCTGAAGGGCGCATCGCCCATTCCCTCGGCCTTTGCCGCGCGCCGGGCGGCGGGGCGCACCTCGACCTCGCGGCAGATCCGCATCAGCCTCGGCAGGGCGGCACGGGCGAACCACGCCGTGTCCCCGACGGGATAGAGCGCGCACCAGCGCAGGAGCGGCGCAAGATAGAGGTCGATCATCGAGGGCGCATCGCCGCCAAAGAAAGGCCCCGCCGCCGCGCACTCCATCTGCGCCAGATGCCCAAGGATCAGCCCGCGCATATGGCGGCGCATCCGCTCCTCGGCGCCGGGGCAATATTTTTCTGGATAGAACGTCATCCGCAGCGCCGGGTGCAGGGTATTGGCCACAAAGATCAGCCATTTCAGGAAATCGCCGCGCCCGCACGCGTCCGGCAAAGGCGCCAGCACGCCGGGCGCGCGCCCATCCAGCCAGAGCAGGATCGCGGCCGTCTCGAAGATCGCGCCCTCCGGCGTTTCCAGCGCGGGGATGAGGCCATGCGGATTGATCCGGCGGTAGGCCGGGCCCTGCTGCGCGCGGGCGGCGCGGTCGACCAACCTGGTTTCAAAGGGCAGGCCCAGCTCTTCGAGCGCGAGGCGCACGATCAGGGAGGCGTTGTCGGGGGCGTAATGCAGGATGAGGCTCATGAGAGGCATGTTACCCGCCCCGCGCACGGCGCCAAGAGGCGAGTGCAGTCGCCGCGCCTGATTGCCTCTCGCACGATTGGGCCATAAAGCCTATAACGACGCAGAAACAACTGGGAGTCGCCGCCATGTCCGGACAATTGTCACCCATCGACAAGGCCAAGTTCGTCGCCGCCAAGAAGGCGGTCGATTATGTCGAGGACGGCATGCGGGTGGGTCTTGGGACGGGGTCGACCGCCGCGTGGATGGTGCGCTGCCTCGGGGAGTTGGTGCGCGAGGGCGGCCTCAAGATTCGCGGCGTGCCCACCTCCACCCGTACCGCCGAGCTGGCCCGCGAGGTTGGCATCGAGGTGATCAGCCTTGACGAGGCCAAGTGGCTGGACTTGACCATCGACGGCGCCGACGAGTTCGACAGTGAACTCAACCTGATCAAGGGCGGCGGTGGCGCTCTCCTGCAAGAAAAGATCGTGGCGACGGCGAGCGACCAGATGATCGTGATCGCGGACGCGGCCAAGGAAGTGGGCCATCTGGGTGCCTTTCCCCTGCCGGTCGAGGTGATTCCCTTTGGCTGGCAGACCAGCCGCGCGCTGATCGAGGAAATGCTGATCTCGGTCGATGTGCTGGGCCGCGACGTGACGCTGCGGATGAATGGCGATCATCCCTACGTCACCGATGAGGGCAACCATATCCTTGATCTGCATCTGGGCCGGATCGGCAATGCACGGCAGCTGGCCATGGTGCTGAACCAGATCCCTGGCGTGGTTGAAAACGGGCTGTTCGTCGATATCTGCGACGTGGTCGTGATCGGCCATGGCGATGGGCGGGTCGAACTGCGCGACATCAACGAAGGCACGATTGAGCAAGACAGGCTTGATTTCGTGGAATCCGACAATTTGTTCAAGGACATGATGGATTGATACCGAGTCAGTATTCTCCAACGTCATCCAGATAACACTTATGAGGCAGGCATGAATTTCGACTACGATCTTTTCGTGATCGGTGGCGGCTCGGGCGGGGTGCGGGCGGCGCGGGTTGCGGCGGGCACCGGCGCCCGCGTGGCGCTGGCCGAGGAAAGCCGCTATGGCGGAACCTGCGTCATCCGTGGCTGCGTGCCGAAAAAGCTGATGGTCTTTGCCAGCGAATTCCCCAGCGAGATGCGCGACGCGCAATCCTATGGCTGGACGGTCCATGCTGGCGGGTTCGACTGGCCCGCCTTTCGCGGCCATCTGCATGAGGAGCTGGACCGGCTGGAAGGCGTCTACCGCAATTTGCTGAAGAACAGCGACGTCGAGACCTACGACGCTCGCGCGCGTTTGACCGATGCGCATACCGTCAGCCTCTCGACCGGCGAAAGCTTCACCGCGAAGCATATCCTGATCGCGACCGGCGGCGCGCCGGTCCGCCCCGAGATACCCGATGCCGAACATGGCATCGTCAGCGACGATATCTTCGATCTCGATGTCCTGCCGCGCAGTGTGCTGGTGGTCGGCGGCGGCTATATCGCCTGTGAATTTGCATGCATTCTCAACGGCCTTGGCGTCGATGTGACGCAGTATTACCGCGGCGCGCAGATTCTACGCGGCTTCGACGAAGAAACGCGCGGGCTGGTGTCGGAGGATATGTGCGACAACGGGATCGACCTGAAACTGGGCACCAATATCCTCAGCATCACCCCCGATGAGGACGGCTATGTCGTGAAATCCACCCATGGTGATGAAAAGCATTTCGACAAAGTGTTCTTCGCCACGGGCCGCCGCCCCAACAGCGCGGATCTGGGGCTGGAGGATCTGGGCGTGGGTATGGGCCGCAATGGCCAGATCGAGGTGAACGAGTATTCGCAGACCGCCGTGCCCTCGGTCTATGCCATCGGCGACGTGACGGACCGGGTCAACCTGACGCCGGTGGCCATCCGCGAAGGCATGGCCTTTGTGGAGACGGTGTTCAAAGGCAATCCGACCCCGGTGGATCACGACCTGATCCCGACCGCGATCTTTACCCAGCCCGAGATCGGCACTGTCGGCCTCAGCGAGGAAGCAGCGCGCGATGTCGAACCGATCGAGGTCTATTGCACCTCGTTCCGCCCGATGAAGACGGCCTTTGTCGGGCGCACCGGCCGCGTGCTGATGAAGCTGGTCGTCAGCAAGGCAACGCGCCGCGTGCTGGGGTGTCACATCGTCGCGCCCGGCGCGGGTGAGATGATCCAGATGGCCGGGATCGCGGTCAAGATGGGCGCGACCAAAGAGGATTTCGACCGTGTTTGCGCGGTTCATCCCACCATGTCCGAGGAATTGGTGACGATGAAGACGCCCGTGCGCACCGGCTGACACCACGCAACATTGGCGGCTCTTGGGTTGAATTTCGGGCCGCGCTATACAGTTTAACAAGGACCGGGGTGCCAAGGTGCCCCGACCCGGACATTCAAAGGGATGGATATTCATGGCAGGACAGTCGGGCGGCCCATGGGGCGGCGGCGGTAACTCGGGCAAGGGCTCGGGCGGAAATAACGGCAACGGTCAGAACGGCAGCGGAGAGCGCGGCGGTCGCCGTCCCGGCAGCAGTGGCCAGATGCCCGAGATCGACGAGTTGGTCCGCAAGGGCCAGGACCAGCTGCGCGTGCTGATGGGCGGTCGCGGCGGCGGCGGGGGCACCTCGGGTGGCTCCGGCGGCGGCGAGGGCCCGCGCGTCACGCGCGGCATGGTCATTCTGGGCCTGCTGGGCGCCGTCGCACTGTGGCTGTTCGCCAGTTTCTACACCGTCAAGCCTGAAGAGCGCGCGGTCGAGTTGTTCCTTGGCGAGTACCATCGCACCACCGGTTCGGGCCCGCATCTCGCGCCTTGGCCCTTCATCACCTATGAAAAGGTTGTCGTGACCTCCGAGCGCAGCGAGGATATCGGTGTCGGCGCGCGCGGTGGCGAGGCGGGGCTGATGCTGACCGGGGACGAGAACATCGTCGATATCGACTTCCAGGTCGTCTGGAACATCTCCGATCCGGCCATGCTGCTGTTCAACCTGCGCGATCCGCGCGCCACGATTCGCGCCGTGTCCGAATCCGGCATGCGCGAGATCATCGCGCAGTCGCAGCTGGCACCGATCCTCAACCGGGACCGCGGTATCATCGCGTCGCGCCTCGAAGAGTTGATCCAGTCGACACTGGACAGCTACGAGAGCGGCATCAACGTCATCCGTATCAACTTTGACAAGGCAGACCCGCCGCAGGAGGTCATCGACGCCTTCCGCGAAGTGCAGGCCGCCGAGCAGCAGCGCGATCGCCTTGAAAAAGAGGCCGACGCCTATGCCGCCCGCATCCTTGCGGAGGCGCGTGGTCAGGCCGCGCAGACGCTGGAAGAGGCCGAAGGCTATCGCGCTCGCGTCGTCAATGAGGCCGAAGGTGAGGCCAGCCGCTTCAGCGCGGTTCTGGGTGAATACACCAAGGCTCCCGAGGTGACGCGCAAGCGCCTTTACCTCGAGGCGATGGAGGAAGTGCTGGGCGACTTGGACAAGATCATTCTCGATCAGAACCAGTCCGGCGGCGCATCGGGCGTCGTGCCCTACCTGCCGCTCAATGAGCTGCGCAAGAATTCGGAAGGTCAGTAAATCATGGGTAAATCCGCTTATATCCTACCCGCCATCGCGGTTGCCGGTGTCGTCGGCATGCTGTCGATCTTCATCGTGGACGAGCGTGAAAGCGCGCTTGTGCTGCAATTCTCCAAGATCATCGACGTCAAGGAAGAGCCGGGCATCGGCTTCAAGATCCCGTTCATCCAGCAGGTCGTGCGCTATGATGACCGCATCCTAAGCCGCGATATCGACCCGCTCGAAGTGACGCCGCTGGATGATCGCCGCCTCGTGGTCGACGCTTTCGCGCGCTATCGGATCACCGACGTCCGCCGCTTCCGTGAGGCTGTCGGCGACGGGGGCATCCCCTTTGCCGAGAGCCGTCTGGACTCGATCTTGCGCTCGCGGACACGGGAGGTCCTCGGCTCGGTCAGCTCGAATGACATCCTCAGCACGGACCGTGCGGCACTGATGCTGCGCATCCGCAACGCGGCCATCGCCGAGGCCAAGGAGCTGGGCATCGAAGTGGTGGACGTGCGGCTCAAGCGCACCGATCTGCCCGCACAGAACCTTGACGCCACATTCGCCCGGATGCGGGCCGAGCGTGAGCGTGAGGCGGCGGACGAGATCGCGCGTGGCAACGAGGCGGCGCAGCGCGTGCGCGCGCAGGCCGACCGGACGCAGGTCGAACTGGTGTCCGACGCCAACCGCCAGGCCGAGATCACCCGAGGCGAGGCCGATGCGCGCAGCAACGCGATATTCAACCAGGCGTTCGGCGCGGATGCGGAATTCTTTGAATTCTATCGCTCGCTCGATGCCTATCGTGGGGCGCTGCGGGGCAGCAACTCGTCCATCGTGATGTCGCCAGAGAGTGATTTCTTCACCTACTTCAATTCCGCCGGTGCCCAGGTTGTTCCCGAAGGCGGCGCGACTGCTCCGGTAGAGGCGGACGGCGGCACCGATGCCGGTGCGGATGCGAATACGAGCGGTGAGACCGGCTCGGCGACCGAAAGCGGCGCTGCCGCCAGCGGCGCCGCGTCGGGTGCATCGACCAGCGGCGTGCTGGATGGCGCGGCGCAGGCCGATGATGGCCAGTCAGACGGCCAGACCGGCAACCAGATTGGCGGCCAGGCGGCCACGCAGTAATGCTGGCCACTGGCGCATTGGCGCTGGGTCTCGTGCTGATTGTCGAGGGGCTGGTTTATGCGCTGGCCCCCGGCATGATCGAGCGGATGCTCATAGCGCTGCGCGCCATGCCGCTCGAGGCCCGCCGCGCCTTGGGCCTTGCCGCGATGGCGGCGGGGCTGGTGCTGGTCTGGCTGGCCAAGGGGCTGGGCGCGTAAGGGGCGTAACACTCGCGTGATGCGCCAATTCACCGTTTGCACCCGGCGCGCCTGTCTCTACACTTGAGGCAAGAGCGGATGAAAACACGCAATCGAGGAGAACCGATCTTGAGACATGCAAGCAAAGCAGCGGTGCGCCCCCACCCCGCGGCGGTCAAGGCGATGGCATTGTCCATTCTGACGGCGGCGCTGGTGTTGGCACAGGCGCTGGTCGCGCAGGCCCGCCCCGAGAGCTTTGCCGATCTGGCGCAGAAGGTCAGCCCGGCTGTCGTCAACATCACCACCTCCACGACCGTGGCGCAGGGCACTGGACCGACGCCGATGGTGCCCGATGGCTCGCCTTTTGAGGATTTCTTTCGCCAGTTTCGCGATCCAGGCGAGAACGGCGCCCCAGCACCGCGCCAGCGGCGTAGCTCGGCTCTCGGTTCGGGCTTTGTCATTTCCGAGGACGGCTATATCGTCACCAACAACCACGTGATCGAGCGGGCCGATGAGATCATCATCGAGTTCTACGAGGGCGGCGAGTTGGAAGCGACTGTCATCGGCACCGACCCCAAGACCGATATCGCGCTGCTGAAGGTCGAGGCCGACGCTCCGCTGCCCTTCGTCAGTTTTGGCGACAGCGATACCGCCCGCGTCGGTGACTGGGTGATGGCGATGGGCAACCCGCTGGGACAGGGGTTCTCTGTCAGCGCGGGTATTGTCTCCGCCCGCAACCGCGCCCTGAGCGGCACTTATGACGACTATATCCAAACTGACGCGGCCATCAATCAGGGCAACTCCGGCGGCCCGCTCTTTGACATGGATGGCAAGGTCGTGGGCGTGAACACCGCGATCCTCAGCCCCAATGGCGGCTCGATCGGCATCGGCTTTTCCATGGCTTCCAATGTGGTGACACGCGTCGTCGACCAGTTGCAGGAATTCGGCGAGACGCGGCGCGGCTGGCTGGGCGTGCGCATACAGGACGTGACGCCGGACGTCGCCGAGGCGATGGGCCTCGATATTGCCGCGGGCGCGCTGGTGACGGATGTGCCCAAGGGTCCGGCCGCCGATGCGGGCATGATGGCGGGTGATGTCATCACCTCCTTCGACGGGGTCAAAGTGCCCGATACGCGCGAGTTGGTGCGCCAGGTGGGCGAGACGGATGTAGGCAAGACCGTGCGCGTCGTCGTCTTTCGCGATGGAATGACCAAGACGCTGAAAGTCACCTTGGGCCGCCGCGAGGATGCCGAGAATGCCAGCGGCACTGATGCCGAGGACGGCCCTGATGCCGCGCCCGAGCCTCAGACGCTGATGGGTCTGACCCTTGCGCCGCTGGATGACGAACTGCGCACGCAGCTGGAACTGCCAAATGATGCCGAGGGCCTTGTCGTGCAAGATATCGACCAGTTGTCCGAGGCCTACGAGAAGGGCCTGCGCGCCGGCGATGTCATCACCGAGGCAGGCCAGCAGAGCCTCAGTACCATCGCCGATCTGCAAGGCCGGATCGCCGACGCGCGCGAGGCGGGGCGCAAATCCTTGCTGCTTCTGGTGCGCTCGAATGGCCAGCCGCGCTTTGTCGCGTTGTCGCTGACGGACGAGTGACGCTCGAAGCTCCGCGCCTGAGAGCGCGGCGAACCTCTTGATGCAAAGTCACCCCGCCGGATCTTCCGGCGGTTTTTTTCATGACCACAAGGCTGTTTCTGCGGTCTTCGATATACGCTAGGCGTCGCTTTTGGGTGGGCACACGGTCGGTTTGGTTGCGAACACCCATCATGTCTTGTTACCCTCGGCCATTGATAGCGGCGGCCGCAGGGCCGCCGAGTGTCGCTAGGTCTTGGGGCCGGGGCATGCCCCGCGCCCCTTGGCGCCAGAAAATGAGGGCGTGTGCAGCGCCGACCAATGAAACGGGGATGACGCTGGCACGCCTGCGCGATTTGCGCATACCCGTGTCGGCCTCGCCCCCAGAGGGAAAGGACGACACATGGTGGATGAGACAGGGGATCAGGGGATCCCGGCGCCGGAAGGCGAGTCCGACATCATCCAGACCGACTACGAGATCGGTCAGGATAACGTAACAACTTCCATCGGGCCATTCGGCCTCGATTTTCATAACCCCGTTTTTGCAATGGCGGGTATTTCGATCATCGCTTTCGTGTTCTTCGCGCTGGCGCTGCCGGATCAGGCCAGTGCCATGTTCACTTGGCTGTTCAATTTCGTCACCAAGAGCTTTGACTGGTTCTTCCTCAGCGCGGCGAACATCTTTGTCATCTTCTGCCTTTTCCTGATCGTCAGCCCCTTCGGCTCGATCCGGCTGGGTGGCTCGGACGCGACGCCGGACTATACCTATGTCGGTTGGTTCGCGATGCTCTTCGCGGCGGGCATGGGCATTGGCCTGATGTTCTTCGGCGTGTCCGAACCGATGAGCCATTTCGCCAGTTCGCTGGGCGGCACATCGGTCGAGGAGGGGCTGCGCACCGACTGGGCGCCTCTAGGTGCGGCTGCCAATGAGGCCGAAGCGACCCGCCTCGGCATGGCGGCTACGATCTTTCACTGGGGCCTGCACCCCTGGGCGATCTATGCGGTCGTGGCGCTGGCGCTGGCACTTTTCAGCTACAACAAGGGCCTGCCGCTGACGCTGCGCTCGGCGTTCTATCCGATCTTCGGCGAGCGTGTGTGGGGCTGGACCGGCCATATCATCGACACGCTGGCCGTATTCGCCACGCTCTTCGGCCTAGCCACATCGCTCGGCTTCGGTGCCGAGCAGGCGGCCTCAGGCCTGACCTTCCTCTATGGATCGGGCGATGCGGCCGAAGGCACGCGCAGTTTCCTTGGAATCACCTATGGCAATACCGAGGAAAGCGGTGTTGCGGATAGCAGCACGCTTCTGGTTCTCTTGATCACTGGCATTACCGCCATCGCGCTGATCTCGGTCGTGCGTGGCCTTGATGGCGGGGTCAAGGTGCTGTCCGAGATCAACATGGGCCTTGCGGGCCTGCTGTTGGTCTTCACGCTGATCGTCGGCGGCCCGATCTTCCTGCTGACCTTCTTTGCCGACAGCCTTTGGGCCTATCTGCAGAACCTCTTTGCGCTCAGCAACCCGTTCGGGCGTGACGACACCAACTTCATGCAGGGCTGGACATCGTTCTATTGGGCCTGGTGGATCAGCTGGTCGCCTTTCGTGGGCATGTTCATCGCCCGCGTCAGCCGGGGCCGTTCGGTGCGTGAATTCCTGATCTGCGTGCTGCTGATCCCCAGCCTTGTTTGTGTGCTGTGGATGAGCGTCTTTGGCGGCACGGCGATCAATCAGGTCGTGGCCGACAACTACACCGCGGCCAAGGATGCGGCGCTTGAGCTCAAGCTCTTCTACATGCTCGACCAGTTGCCGCTCGCGACGATCACCTCGACCATCGGGATCATCCTCGTCGTGGTGTTCTTCGTGACTTCGTCGGACTCGGGCAGCCTCGTGATCGACACGATCACGGCGGGCGGCAAGGTGGACGCGCCGGTCACGCAGCGCGTATTCTGGTGCATCTTCGAGGGCGCGGTCGCGATCGTGCTCTTGATCGGCGGTGGCCTTGCGGCGCTGCAATCGGCGGTCATCTCGACGGGCCTGCCCTTTACGCTGGTCCTGCTGATCATGTGCTGGGCCATCTTCAAAGGCCTGCAATCCGAGCGTAACGCCTAAGGACTGCCCCGATACCATTGACAGGGCCCCCGCACGCTTGCGCGTTCGGGGGCTTTGTTGTTTTGTGCTGGGGTAGGAAAACGAGGAGGCCGGGATGAGCAGCAGATTGGATGTGGATTTCGTGCGCGGGCAATTTCCGGCGTTTGAGGAGCCTTCCCTGCAGGGGCAGGCCTTTTTTGAGAACGCCGGTGGCTCTTATGCCTGCGCGCCCGTGATCGACCGGCTGACGCGGTTCTACCGCGCGCGCAAGGTGCAGCCCTACGCGCCCTACGAGGCCAGCACGCTGGGCGGCGCCGAGATGGACGAGGCGCGCACGCGTCTTGCCGCGATCATGGGCATCGACACGGATGAGCTGAGCTTTGGCCCCTCGACCACGCAGAACACCTATGTGCTCGCCCGCGCCTTTGCCCAGTGGATGCGGCCCGGCGATGCGATCATCGTCACCAACCAGGATCACGAGGCCAATAGCGGGCCATGGCGCCGGCTCGCCGATGAGGGCTTTGACGTGCGCGAATGGTGCATCGACCCCGATACGGGCCATCTCGACCCCAAGGATCTGGAGGATCTGCTGGACGAGCGCGTGCGTCTCGTCTGCTTTCCTCATTGCTCGAACGTGGTGGGCGAGGTCAATCCCGTCGCCGAGATCACCGCGCTGGCCCATGCGGCGGGCGCCTTCGTTTGTGTCGACGGGGTCAGCTATGCGCCCCACGGCATCCCCGATGTGGGCGCGCTGGGCGCTGACATCTACCTCTTTTCCGCCTACAAGACCTATGGGCCGCATCAAGGCATCATGGCAATCCGCCGCGCCCTTGGCATGATGCTGCCCAACCAGGCGCATTATTTCAACGAGGACAGCCTCTACAAACGCTTCACCCCCGCCGGGCCGGATCATGCGCAGGTGGCCGCCTGCGCGGGCATGGCGGATTACATCGATGCGCTGGCGGATCACCACGGGCTGACCGGCGATGCCGCCGCGCGTGGGCAGGGCGTGCATGATCTGATGCGCGCGCATGAAGAGGCGCTGCTGGGGCCGCTGCTGGATTATGCCGCCTCGCGTAACTCGGTGCGTTTGCTTGGACCCAGCGATGCCGCAGGCCGCGCGCCCACCGTCGCGCTGCGCACCGACCGCCCCGGCGAGGAGGTGGCGCGTGATCTGGCGCGGCATGGTATCATGGCGGGCGGCGGCGATTTCTATGCGGTGCGCGCGCTGAGGGCGATGGGGGTGGATCCGGCGCATGGGGTGCTGCGCCTCAGCTTCGTGCATTATACGGCGAAGGCCGAGGTTGATAAGCTGATGAACGCGTTGGACGAAGTTCTTTGATCCCGCGGCTTGCGCCCTATGTCATGCCCGAACGCATAAGCCGGATCTGACATGAGCGATAGCAAACCGACCCTTCTATGGCTGCGCCGCGACCTGCGGCTCAGCGATCATCCCGCTTTCACCGCCGCGCTGGAGGCCGGTGGGCCGGTCATTCCGGTCTTTATCCACGACGCGGCTGTCGAGGCGCTGGGCGCCGCGCCCAAGTGGCGCCTTGGTCTCGGCCTTGAGAAACTGGCAGAGACGCTGGAGGCCAAAGGCAGCCGCCTGATCCTGCGGTCCGGTGACGCGCTGGAGGTTTTGCGCGATCTCATCCAGGAGACGGGGGCAGGGGCAGTGCATTGGTCGCGTCTTTATGATCCGGGCGCCATCGCGCGCGACAAGGCGGTCAAAGCCGCGCTCAAGGAGGATGGCGTCGACGTGCAGAGCCACGCGGGCCTTCTGATGTTCGAGCCGTGGACGGTCGAGACCAAGGATGGCGGCTATTACAAGGTCTACTCGCCCATGTGGCGCGCGGTGAAGGATCGCGGCGTGGCCCAGCCGCTGAAGGCGCCGGAGGACTTGCGCCCGCCGCAGGACTGGCCCGCCAGCGATGCGCTGCAAGACTGGCGCATGGCCGCTGCGATGCGCCGGGGCGCGAAGATTTGCCTGCCCTATCAGCAGGTCGGTGAAGAGGCGGCGCAGGACCGGCTGGCATGGTTCATCGACGGTCCCATCGAGCACTATAAGGACGCGCGCAACCTGCCGGCGGTCGACGGCACGTCGAACCTGTCCGAGAACCTTGCCCTTGGCGAGATCAGCCCGATGCAATGCTGGCATGCGGGTCAGCGCGCGCTGCACGAGGGCGCCAAGGGGGCCGAGCATTGGATCAAGGAGCTGGTCTGGCGCGAGTTCGCCTACCATCTCATCTATCACACCCCGCAGATCGCCACGCGTAACTGGCGCGAGAAATGGGATGACTTTCCCTGGAATGAGGATGGCGACACCCCCGAGGTGACCGCTTGGAAACAGGGCCGCACCGGCGTGCCCTTTGTCGATGCGGCCATGCGGCAGATGTATGTGACGGGCCGCATGCATAACCGCGCGCGCATGATCGTTGCCAGCTACCTGACCAAGCATCTGATGACCCATTGGCGCGTCGGACAGGCGTGGTTCGACGATCATCTGACCGACTGGGACATCGCCTCCAACGCGATGGGCTGGCAATGGGCCGCAGGCTCGGGGCCCGATGCCTCGCCCTATTTCCGCATCTTCAATCCAGAGACGCAGCTGGAGAAATTCGACGAAAAGGGAAACTATATCCGCGACTGGATCGTGGAAGGTCAGGAGGATCCCAGCGAAACGGCGCTCAGCTATTTCGAGGCGATCCCGCGCAGTTGGGGCCTCAGCCCGGATGATGCCTACCCGGATCCGGCCCTTGGCCTTGCCGAAGGGCGTGAGCGCGCGTTGAATGCGTACCAGGACCGCTCGTTCTGAGTGTTGAGGATGATGAAATGCCGCGCAATATTGCGTATACGGCCAATAAGAACGGAAAGACCACTGCCATGATCCTGACTTCGACCGACGGCCAGAAAGACCTGCCGCGCTATTTCGCCCGGGTTTTCGATAAGACCAAGGGCATCAATCGGGGCCGCCTCGATTTCGTGCTGCCCGACGGGCGTGTCTTTCGTGCGGATGGCCCCAATCCGGGTCCGGTGGGTGAGGTGCATCTGCATAACACGGACGTGTTCGCCCGCCTGATCCGCGAAGGCGATCTGGGATTTTGCGACGCGTATCTCGATGGCTGGTGGTCCACGCCTGACCTGCAGGCGCTGATGGATTTCATTTGCACGGATAACGAGGACGTATATGACGGCTTTCCCGGCATGGGGCTTGTCCGTGCCTTCGAGCGGGCGCGCCACTGGCTGCGCGGTAATTCGAAGGGGCAGGCGCGCAAGAATATCAGCCATCACTATGACCTCGGCAACGATTTCTACCAGCTTTGGCTGGACGAGACGATGACCTATTCCAGCGCCATTTTCGAGACCGGGCAGGAAAGCATGGAGAAGGCGCAGATCGCCAAATATGCGTCGATGGTCGACCGGATGGGCGTGGGGCCCGGCGATCACGTGCTGGAAATCGGCTGTGGCTGGGGCGGTTTTGCCGAATACGCCGCCGCCGAGCGGGGGCTGAAAGTGACCGGCCTCACCATCAGTCGCGAGCAGTTGAACTATGCGCGTGAGCGTATTGAAAAAGCAGGGCTTTCCCATCTGGTCGAGTTCAAGATGCAGGATTACCGCGACGAGCGTGGCACCTATGACGGCATCGCCAGCATCGAAATGTTCGAGGCGGTCGGCCAGCAATACTGGCCCGTCTATTTCGACACGGTGCGCGAGCGGCTGCGCCCCGGTAAATGCGCGACCCTGCAGATCATCACCATCAGCGACGACCGCTGGGACGTGTACCGGCGTGGCGTGGATTTTATCCAGAAATACATCTTTCCGGGCGGTATGCTGCCCAGCCCCAGCGCGCTGCGCGCCGAGGTTGAGCGCGCCGGCCTGACCCTGGCTGGGTCCGTCGAGTTCGGCGAGAGCTACAGCCAGACACTCCGGCGCTGGCATGACCGCTTCAACGCGTCATGGGACAGCGTGGCGGCACTTGGTTTCGACGACCGGTTCCGGCGGATGTGGAATTTCTACCTGACCTCTTGCGCCGGATCGTTTCACGCGGGAAACTGCGACGTGACACAGATCACCATAGCAAAGCCCGGATAAGACATGCCTTCCACGCGCACCCTTCCCACCGCCGCCCGTCTTGTGGCGGCCCTGTCGCTCGGGGCGCTCGGCTGGCTTGCCTCCGATCTGGTGCGCCCGCTCATGCCAGAGGGCACGGGCTTTGGGTGGTTCAATTACGTCAACGCGGTGCTGGGGCTTTTGTGCGGCTGGTATGTTATCGGCAGCCGGGCGGGGCGCGGCATGCTGGATGCGCTGGCCAACGGGCTGACCGGCGCGCTGGCGCTGATCATATGGGCGTTCTTCGTCCAAAGCCTGAACCTCATGCTCAAGCAGTCTTTGGAAAACAAGTATAGCGGCCCGGTCGAGGCGATCGTCGGCATCTTCAAGAACGCGATCGACTACGCGCAATACCTGATAGACCCCACGCTGATCGGCGTTCTCTTGATCGGCGGCATGGTCTGCGGGGTGCTCGCCGAAATGGCCGCGCGGCGCTGGACCTGAGCGGACCCGGGGGGCATGACCGATATTTTTCTCTACGGCACGCTGCGCGACCGTGCGCTGTTGGCCATTGTGTTGGGTCCCGAGGCGTTTGGCGCCGATCTGCGCGAAGCTGTTCTGCCGGATCACGCGGTCAGCTGGGCTGAGGGCCAGGTCTTTCCGACCATCGCCGAGGCGGCGGGGCAGGAGGCGCGCGGCGTTCTTCTGGCCGATCCCGGCGCTGCGCTGCTCGAGCGGCTGGATTTTTACGAGGGCGGCTTTGGCTATGATCTGAAACCCGTGGAGGTAATCAGCGACGGCGCCGCCCGCCGCGCCCGGCTCTATTTTCCCGGCCCCGGACAATCGCCCCCCGGTGCCCCCTTCGATCTGGCCGACTGGCAGTCGCGATATGGCCCGCTCAGCCGTCTCGCGGCGGGCGAGGCGATGTCCTATCTGGGCCGCATGGACGCCGAGACGCTGGCTTCTCGCATGCCGATGATCCGCGCGCGTGCCTCGGCGCGTCTGGCCGCCAAGGGCGTACCTGCCAGGATTCGCAGCGATACGGGGGCGGAGACGGTAGAGGTTCTGGACACGCAGGTGGATCACATCGGCTTCTACCGCTTTGAGACGCAGCGCCTGCGCTATCCAAGCTTTCAAGAAGATCTTGGCCCCGAACTGCGCCGCGAGATAATCGTGGCGACCGATGCGGCCATGGTGCTGCCCTATGATCCGGTGCGCGACCGGGTGCTGCTGGTCGAGCAGTTCCGCATGGGGCCTTTCGGGCGCGGCGACCCACGCCCCTGGATGCTGGAGCCCGTCGCGGGCCGTGTAGATGCAGGCGAGACGCCCGAAGAGGCAGCGCACCGCGAATGCGCGGAGGAGGCGGGTCTGACGCTCAGCCAGCTTTTGCCGATTGCCGGGTACTATTGCACGCCCGGCTATTCGACTGAGTATTTTCACAATTTCGTAGGGTTGGCCGATCTGCCCGACGATTTGCCGCGCTTTGGCGGGCTACAGTCCGAGGCCGAGGATATCCGGCTGCATCTTGTTGATTTCAACGCCGCTATGCACCTGATCGAGACTGGCGAGGCGGATAACGGGCCGCTGATCCTGTCGCTCTTGTGGCTGGCGGCCAAGCGGCCTGACCTGTGCGCTGCGGCTTGAGTCCGGGGGGCATCGGGCCTAAGTCTTTTCCTGACGCTATAACGCCGCAACGCTGAAAGGATGCGCCATGCGCTTTGCCGAGGATCTGGCCGCCGCGGTCGGTAACACCCCCCTGATCAAACTGCGCCGCGCCAGCGAAGAGACGGGCTGCACCATTCTCGGCAAGGCCGAGTTCCTGAACCCCGGACAGTCGGTCAAGGACCGCGCGGCGCTCTATATCATTCGCGACGCGGTCGCGCGGGGTGAGTTGAAACCGGGCGGCACCATCGTCGAGGGCACGGCGGGCAATACTGGCATCGGCCTTGCGCTGGTGGGCGCGTCCATGGGCTTCAAGACTGTGATCGTCATCCCCGAGACGCAAAGCCAGGAGAAAAAAGACATGCTGCGCCTTGCGGGTGCCGATCTGGTGCAGGTGCCGGCAGCGCCCTATAGCAACCCCAATAATTTCGTGCGCTATTCCGAGCGTCTTGCGCAGGCGCTGGCCAAGAGCGAGCCGAACGGCGCGATCTGGGCCAACCAGTTCGACAACACCGCTAACCGCCTCGCTCATATCGAAACGACCGGCCCCGAGCTGTGGGAGCAGACGGATGGCAAGCTGGATGGATTTTGCTGCGCCGTCGGGTCGGGCGGCACGCTGGCGGGCGTCGGCATGGCGCTGCAGCCCAAGGGCGTCAAGGTGGCCATCGCCGATCCGATGGGTGCAAAGCTTTATTCCTACTACACGACCGGCGAGTTGGAGAGCGAGGGCGAGAGCATCGCCGAGGGCATCGGGCAGGCGCGCATCACCGCCAATCTCGAAGGCTTCACCCCGGATTTCGCCTATCAGGTCCCCGATAGCGAGGCGCTGCCCATCGTCTTTGACCTCTTGGAGCACGAGGGCCTTTGCATGGGCGCCTCCACCGGCGTGAACGTGGCGGGCGCGATGCGTCTGGCGCGCGAGATGGGCCCTGGCCATACCATCGCAACCATTCTCTGCGACTATGGCACACGCTATCAGTCAAAACTCTTCAACCCCGAGTTTCTGCGCGAAAAGGGCCTGCCGGTCCCCGGCTGGATGCAGGATGCGCCACGCTCGATCCCCGGGGTCTTTGCTGAATGATGGCATTGCTGCGCAACTTGCTGCTGGCGCTGACGCTTGCGCTGGTACCCGGCGGTGCGGCGATGGTGGCCCTGCCAAGCGCCGTCCATGCGCAGCAGCCCCCCGAAGCGCCGGATTACGACCGCTGGGAAAGTCTGGCAAATCGCGCCAGTGAGGCGATCGAAAATCAGCGCGCCTCCCTCAAGGCCTTCGAGATCATGCGCGACCAGCTGGCCGAATGGCGCAGCGTGTTTGCCAATGCGCAGGATATCAATTCCAGCGCGATCTCCACGCTTGAGGCGCAGATCAAGGCGCTGGGACCGGTGCCGGCGGAAGGTGAGGAGGAGAGCGCCGATATCGCCTCCCGGCGCGACGCGCTGAACGCGCAGCTGGCCGATCTGCGCGCGCCGGTCAGGCAGGCCGAGCTGGCTTATAGCGAAGCGGACGAGATGATCCGCAATGTCGATCGCATCATCCGCGAGCGTCAGACGGAAGAGTTGCTGGAGCGCGGTCCATCCCCGTTGAACCCTGCCCATTGGGGAGCGGGCTGGTTGGCGCTCTACAGCGCTTTCGAGGCGGTGCAATCGGAAATCTTGGCCAAGCTGAGCGCGCCCCAGCAACGCGCCGAACTGGCGCCCAAACTGCCCGCTGCCGCCGTTCTGGGACTGATCGGCCTGCTTTTACTGGTAAGGGGGCGTTTCTGGGTCGAGTGGCTGATGCGCATTGTCTTGCCAAGGCCGGCGACATCCGGTGCGTGGTTGATCCAATTCCTGATGTCTTTGGGCGAGATCATCATGCCGGTTATCGGCATGCTCATCCTCATTCAGGCGCTGACTCTCAGCGGGCTTCAGGGCGGCCACTCCGCGCTGCAGTTGGACATTTTGCTGGTTGCGCTGATCATCTTCTTGGTTGCGCGCTGGCTGGCGCTGCGCCTCTTCCCGAAGCAAGATGATAGCCGCCTCCAGCTCAAGCTGGGGAACGACGACCGCAGGGCAGGGCGGATCTATGGCGGTGCGCTGGGAATCATCGTGGCGCTGATGCATATCGTGCGCGAATTCGCTGAAACCTACGGCTGGCAGCCCGAGGCGCGCGTCGCCGTGATCTTCCCGGTCATGGTGGTGTCGGGTCTGGTGCTGATCCGTCTGTCGCGCCTTCTGACCAAGCATTGCCGCGCCGTCAGTGCCGATCTTGATAATGATGATCCCGCGTCCAACAGCTACCGCAACCGGATCGGCCGCCTTCTGGCAAAGGTGCTTGTGGCTGTGGCCGTTCTGGCGCCCGTCCTCGCGGCCATTGGCTATTACAAGGCGGCAGTCGGCATTATGATGCCGTCGCTCCTGTCATTGATGCTGCTGGCGGCCCTGTTGGTGCTGCGGGGTTTCATCGTCGAGATCTACGTGCTTGCCACCCGCAAGAGCGAGGGCACATCGGACGATCTGGTTCCGATGCTGTCCGGCTTCGTGCTGTTCATCGCCTCCCTGCCCATATTCGCGCTGATCTGGGGCGCCCGCGTTGCGGATCTCAGCGAGCTTTGGGTGAAGTTCAAGCGCGGTGTGACCTTGGGCGATCTGACCATATCGCCGACGATCTTTCTCACGCTCGCCGTTATCTTTTCGATCGGCTTCCTCGTGACGCGCGTCGTCCAGGGCACGCTCAAGAACTCGCTCCTGCCCAAGACCAAGATGGAAATGGGTGCGCGCGATGCCATCGTTTCGGGTGTGGGGTACATCGGCATTTTCCTTGCGGCGCTGATTGCGGTAACGAGCGCAGGGATCGACCTCAGCAGCCTTGCCATCGTCGCGGGTGCACTGTCCGTCGGTATCGGTTTCGGCCTGCAAAACATCGTTTCGAACTTCGTAGCTGGCATCATTCTGTTGATCGAGCGGCCCATCAGCCAGGGCGACTGGATCGAGGTGAATGGTCAGCACGGCACGGTGCGTGAAATCTCGGTGCGCTCGACCCGGATCGAGACGTTCGACCGGTCGGACCTGATCATCCCCAACTCGGATCTCGTCAGCGGTGTGGTTACCAACTACACCAAGGGCAGCACGGTGGGCCGCCTGATCGTCAAGGTGGGCGTGGCCTATGGCAGCGATACGAAACGGATCGAAGCCATCCTCCGCGAGGTTGCCACCGGCCATCCCATGGTGCTGATGAACCCCGAGCCGACGGTCCTCTTCAAGGCGTTCGGCACAGATTCCTACGATTTTGAGATCCGCGCGATTTTGCGCGATGTAAACTGGATCATGAATGTTGGCTCGGACATGCACCATGAGATCGCCAAGCGGTTTGCGGAGGAAAATATCGAGATCCCCTATCAGCAGCGCGACATCTGGCTGCGCAACCCCGAGGTACTGACCGGCGCCGCCGCAGGCGCAGCGCAGCGCAAGGCGGCCGAGCAGCCCGATGCCACGGCCTCGAACCGTGCGTCCGCCATGGATGAAACCCACATCGACCAGGCGCAGCGCATCGACGAGGGCGACAGCGCCGGCGATCCCGATGGAGACGGACGATGACACATCCCCTTTTCCGCGACGATGCCTATTGCGCCGACGCACCCGGAACAGTGACGGCGCATACCGCCGAAGGCGGCGTCGTTCTCGATCGCTCGATCTTCTATCCAACTGGTGGCGGCCAGCCCGGCGATAGCGGCCATGTCACCTGGCCCGGCGGGAGCATGGAGGTGGCCACGACCGTCAAGGGCGAGGGCGACGCCATCGTCCTCGTGCCCGCTGCGCCGCAGGCCTTGCCGCCGGTCGGCACCGCGCTGCGCCAGACGCTCAACTGGTCTCGCCGTCACCGCCTGATGCGGATGCACACGGCGCTACACCTCCTGTCGGTCGTCGTCCCCTTGCCCGTCTCGGGCGGGGCCATTGGCGAGCTGCGCAGCCGCCTCGATTTCGACATGCCCGACGCCCCCGAGGATCCCGCCGCAATCGAGGCCGAGCTAAACACGCTGATTGATGCCGACCTGCCGGTCAGCGAGGACTGGATCACCGGCGCCGAACTCGACGCCAACCCAGAACTGGTCAAGACGATGTCCGTCGCCCCGCCGCGTGGCGCGGGCCGGATCCGCCTTGTCCAGATCGGCCCCGAGGTGCCTTATGTCGACCGCCAGCCCTGCGGCGGGACCCACGTGGCCCGCACGGGCGAGATCGGTCAACTCCGGCTCGGCAAGATCGAAAAGAAGGGCCGCCAGAACCGGCGGGTCTATCTGCACCTCGACAACTGAAAAGCGCGATTATACCCTTGATCTGCCCGTCCGCCCCCCGTTAAAGAGACGCAACGGAGCGGTGGCCGAGTGGTCGAAGGCGCACGCCTGGAAAGTGTGTAGGCGGGAGACCGTCTCCAGGGTTCGAATCCCTGTCGCTCCGCCATTATCCCTATTGCGAACCAGTAACACCGCCCTGACGGGCACGGATTTTTCCGTGTTATCAAAGGGGTTTGCGAGAACTGACCGAACCTCTTAGACGCGCTGCCAAGGCGAAGCTGGGCTCAGAACAGCCCTCAGTCTCAGGTTGGGCGAACCTTGCCCGTTTCGGTTCGATCCAATTTTCCCGTTACCTTTCAATGCTCTGCTGCCAAATCCCGCCAAAACCCAAACGCGCGTTCTGAACGATATCTATGGCAACGGAGATCGAACACGCGGTAGGCGCATTGCTCAGGATCGCAGCGAAAACCCGGGCGGCGTTTGGGGGTGCTTATGGATGAGGAATGGGATCGAGCGCCAGTCTGACCGTGAAGCGCTCATTCAGCCGGTCATTGATTTCGCCGATCGCGTGAGTGTCATCCTCTTGCAGCGAAATCACCGCACGAACTTGGGTCGCAACGTCTTTCGCCAGCTGATCGAGTGGCTTCAAGATGGGATTGCTCGGTCCAGTTGATCGAGCGCCAGCAACGGCAATCTGCGCCGCATACCTCGTGAAGGCTAGGTATTCTAAGACGCGGTGGTGTTCGCTTTCGTCCGCTTCGACGTTGAGGCAATGAAGAGCACGCATCGCCTTGAAATGCTGGTTGAGCAGACGCCCAACCAAACGCGGCCAGCCGCCGTTTTTTCCACTGATTGGCAGGACGTGAAGATCGCTGTCGTTACCTCCTGCAAGCTGAGCATATGCCAGAATGATTTGCAGCAAGGTTCTCAACCGCACAAGCTCTGTGGTGGCCGTGATGCGACGATATTCGTAGGTCGGTCGCGCCGCCACCAGCGCGGTGATGAGCGGCACCCCGTTCACGGCGCCTTTTGGCTTACGGCCTGTGCCGCTCACCGTATCGCGCTTTGTGATAGCGCCGGCTCGGCTTCGCGCTTCCCGTCACCCGGGCGTGCAGGTTCGATCTGGAGGCGCCCAGAGTTTCGACCACTTGTCGAGCGCCTCCTTGAGGATCTCGACCTCCAAAGTCTTTCGTCCCAGCTGGCGCTCCAGCTCGCGAATACGATCTTCCATCTGGCGGACGGCGCGGTTGCTTTTGACGTCATCGTCTCCTGACACGGCCACGGCTCCCCCTTCCAGCATCAGATGCCGCCAACGATACGGCAGGTTCGGTGCCACACCATTGCGGCGCGCCACGCCCGAGATGCTGGCGGTCTCGTCCAGTGTCTCCTCGACGATCCGCAGATTCTCGGACGACGTCCAGTGACGCCTGCGGACGCCATCAGTGATGATTTCATACTCAGACATAAGCACGTATTCAGGGCTATCCCTAAGCCTCCATGGTTATGCCTGACTGTCCGGTCGAAAAGGGGGCCAGTTCAGCGCTGCGCGGCGACAAGACGGTGCAAGAGATCGCCGCGAAGCATCAGTTGCACCCGAACCAGGTCAGCACCTGGAAGCGGCATGCCATCGACGGGACGGCAGACGTGTTCTCGGGCGGCAAGCAGAGTGGTCCGACCGAAGCCGAGGTCAAGAAACTGCATGCCAAGATCGGGAGACTGGCGGTCGAGAACGATTTTTTTGTCGGAAGGGCTCAAAAGGTGAGCCCGGCAAAGAAGCGGTCGATGATCCAGCGCGACCAACACAGCGTCACTTTCCTTTCGGAGACTGGTGCGAATTCATCTGGCAGCACTGTCTGAACAGGCAAGAGAAACAACTTGCCAATAGCTTTCTTGTTAGCAGAGTCGCGCATCAAGAAGCGTCAGTCACGCGTATGGCCGAATTGATCAAGGCCTCGGCCGAACGCCTGGGCTCAGCCGTGCTGGCGTCATAGGGCCAGCGCGCGGGTCAGCCGCCGTCGGCCACAAATCCGGCCTTTTCAATTGCGGCTATCGCGCAGGCCTCGTCGTTGTCAGAGTTGTCACCTGTGATGCCGACCGCGCCCAGAATGACGCCGTCCTGTTTGATCAACACGCCGCCCGCGACCGGCACAAGCGATCCCTGCGCCAGCGCATTCATAGCCTGAATGAAGAACGGCTCACTCTTGGCGCGCTCAAACAAGGCGCGCGAGCCCAGGCCCATGGCCACTGCGCCGCGCGCCTTGCCCTGAGCAATGTCCGGCCTGAGATTGCTGGTGCCATCCTCGCGTGCGAGGGCCAACAGATACCCGCCGCTGTCCAGAACGGCGACCGTTAGAGGCTTCAGCCCGTTATCCTTACGCCATTGCAGGCATTCTTTGATGACGGCTTGCGCCTGATCTAGGCCGAGAGTCATGGGGTCAGCTCCTTGTTTAGTGGGGATAAGGGGTTAGGCAGGGTCGGTCGCGATCACCGCCTCTGACCGTATCAGGGCCTCGATCCGGGTGTCGTCGCAGCCTAATTCGGACAGGACTTCGCGCGTGTGCTGTCCCAGCAGCGGGGCAGGGTGGCGGACGCTGGCGGGAGTCTGGCTGAACTTGACGGGATGGCCAATAGTGTCGATCTTGCCCGCCTTGGGGTGATCGACGCTGACGATCATGTCGCGCGCGCGCGCCTGCGGGTCGTCGTGCATTTGCAGGATGTCATTGACCGGCCCGGCGGGCAGATCGGCCTGCTCCATCCGCGTTAACCACGTTTCGGTGCTCTGCTGCGACAGGTATCCATTCAGGATCTCGACCAGCGCGGGCAGGTTCTGCATCCGCACGAAGTTTGAGGAAAACCGGGGATCGTCGTTCAACTCGGGCGCGCCGATCACGTCAAGAAAGCGTTCCCAGTTGCGCTGGTTCGCGGCACCCACGTTGATCCAGCCATCGGAAGTCTGGAACGCCTGATAGGGTGCGTTCAGCGGATGGGCAGACCCCAGCGGTGCGGGCTTGTCGCCGGTGGCAAAGGCGATGGCGGATTGCCAATAGGTCTGCACAATCGCCGCCTCGAACAGCGATGTGTCCACCTTCTGCCCTTGCCCGGTGCGCTGCACGTTGGAATGCGCCGCACAGATGCCCATCGCCGCCAGAATGCCCGCGTTGATGTCCGAAATCGGCGCGGCCACCTTGACCGGCGGACGACCCGGGCCTTCGCCGGTGATCGACATCAACCCCGCCATGCCCTGCGCGATCAGGTCGAACCCGCCGCGATCCGCATAGGGGCCGGTGCGCCCGAAGCCGGAGATTTCGCAATAGATCAGGCGCGGATTGACCTTCGCCAGATCCTCGTAGGACAGGCCCAGCTTTTCCATCGTGCCCTTGCGGTAATTCTCGATCACCACATCGGCATCGGCCAGCAGGCGGCGCAGGATCTCCAGCGCTTCGGGGTCTTTCAGGTTCAGGGCAATGCCGCGTTTGTTGCGGTTCATCATCATGTAGGCGGCGGATTCGCCCTCGATCTCGGGGGGGACGAAGCGGCGGGAATCGTCGCCGTTCGGCTTTTCCACCTTGATCACATCCGCGCCCATATCGGCCAGCATCAGACCACAGACCGGCCCGGCCATGATATGGGCCAACTCGATCACGCGCAGCCCTGCGAGGGGTCCGGTTGGTGTGCTCATGTGCCGCTCCATTCGGGTTTGCGCTTGGCCAGAAACGCCTCCATTCCGGTGCGGAAATCCGCACTCATGTAGCAGGACGTGATCAGGTCGGAATCGTCCACGGTGACGGCGGCGCGGGTGCGGCGCATCGCCTCCTTGGTGGCGCGCAGGGTCAGCGGGGCCATCGACCCGACCAGTTCGGCCAACTCGCCCGCGCGGGTCATCAGCGCGTCCTCGTCCTCCAGAACCTCGGAGATCAGGCCGATGCGCGCGGCTTCCTCCGCCTCGATCAGGCGCGCGGTAAAGATCAGCTCGCGCACGCGGCCCGCGCCCATCAGATCGGACAGGCGGGCCAGGTTCCCGGCGGCCAGACAATTGCCCAGGGTGCGCGCAATCGGAAAGCCGAATTTCAACCGGGCCGAGGCGATGCGGATGTCACAGGCCGCCGCAATCGACGCCCCGCCGCCGGTGCAGGCCCCGTGGATCGCGGCAATGGTCGGCACCGGGCAGCGTTCCACCGCGCCCAGAACCGCGTCGATCTGATGCTCGTAATCCAGCGCATCCTGCGCCGTTTCAAACGCGCGAAACTGGGTCATGTCGGTGCCGGCGGCAAAGGCCTTGCCCCCCGCGCCCGAAATCACCATCGCCCGGACCGAGCCGTCCGTGGGCATATCGGCACAGATCGCGGCAAGGCGTTCATACATCGCAAAGGTCAGCGCATTGCGCGCCTCGGGGCGGTTGAAGGTGGCCCACAGGATGCCATCGCGGGTCTCTTCAGTCAGATCGGGGGGTGGCTGGGTCATCTATAGAAATACTCCACCAAGAACATCGGGATGGAGGGAACGTAGGTGCAGATCATCAGCACCGACAGCAGTACGCCGACGAACCAGATGTTGACCTTGGACACCTCCCAGATATTGGCGCGCGCCACCGAACAGGCGGTGATCAAAACCGAGGCCACGGGCGGTGTCTGTTGCCCGATCGCAAGGTTCAGCGTCACCACCAGACCGAAATGCACCGGGTCGATTCCGGCGGCATTGATCAGCGGGATGACAATCGGAATGACCAGTATGATCGCGGCAGCCGAGTGCAGGAAGAAACCGATGATCAGGAAGAAGAAGTTCAGGATCAGCAGGATCGCCCATTGCTGCGTCGTGATCGACAGGATGCCCTTGGCCAGTTCCTGAGGGATCTGTGCGCGGGTCAGAAAGCCGCCCATCAGCACCGATGCCGCCACCAGCAGCATGACGACGGCCGTCTGCATGCCGCCGTCCAGCATCGCGCGGCGCAGGTGGCGGATATCAAGGTTGCCATACCACGCCGACACAATCAGCGAGGCGATAACGGCAAGGCCCGCCGCCTCGGTCGCGGTGACATAGCCGCCAAAGATGCCGCCAAGGATAATCACCGGGAGGGTAAAGGCGGGCAACGCGTCCATGAAGGTTTCGCGCAACCGGACCAGATTGAACGCCGCCTCGGTCGGGAAATTATACCGCTTGGCAAAGGCATAGGCGACAAACATCAGCCCCGCCGCGCCCAACAGACCCGGCACCAGACCGGCGACGAACAATTGCTCGACCGAGGTGTTGGCCGAGGCCGCATACAGGATCATCGGGATCGACGGAGGGATGATGATCGCCAGCGACGCCGAGGACGACGTGACAGCCGCCGAGAATTCCTTGGAATAGCCGCGCTTTTTCATCTGCGGGATCAGGATGGATCCCATCGCGGCCACATCCGCCACCGCCGAGCCGGAAATCTCGGCAAAGAACAGCGACACGCCGATGTTGACCATCGCCAGACCGCCCCGGATGAACCCGATGATGGCCGTCACAAAGTTGATCAACTTGTCGGTGATGCCGCCCGCGTTCATGATCGCCCCGGCCAGCACGAACATCGGGATCGCGATCAGCGAGAATTTGGTTGATCCGTCATACATGTCCAGCGCGATGGTCACGAGGCTGCCGGCGCCTTCGGTCGCCAACAGGCCCAGAACGCCGCACATGGCCAGCGCCACGGCAATGGGAATGTTGATGCAGATCATCAGCAGCATCGCGATGAAAATTGCTCCTATCAGCATCAGGTGCGATCCTTGTTCTTTTCGAGTTCGGTTTCGACTTCTTCTTCGATTTCGGCATGTTCCAGTGAAATTCCTGCAGAGGTCAGCTTGAGATAGCCAGGCAGGCTCAGGATCTGTCCCAAGATGAACAGCGCGGCGCCGATGGGAATGACCGATTGCGTGAACTGGATGGGCACCCATGTCAGGGAGACCAGCGTATCGCCCTCCAACACGTCAAGCACCTGAAGACCGGCGCGCGCCATCAGCACAAAGAAGGTGAGCACGATCAACTCGCCCACCAGCAACGCCGCCATCCGCAGCTTGGGCGGCATCGCCAGCAATACGGTGTCGAACCCGATGTGCCGCCGGTGCAACGCGGCCAGCGCGCTGCCGTAATAGGTGATCCACGCCAGCATGATCGCCGCAACCTCATCGTACCAAGAGAAGCTGTTGCCAAGCAGGCGCGCGATTACGGCAAGGCTGACAATCACCGTCAGCAGCACCATCAGGCTGATGGTGATCCACTCCAGGATCTGGCTGACCCGCCGGTTGATGCGCGACAGCACGGGATACGATGCATGTTCCATTGAGGTCCAGACCTGTTGGACTCCGCCCACATGTCGCGCGCAAATGCTGCGCACGCCGGGGCGGTCGGTGAGTGTTCAGATAAAACGAAGTCGGGCGGCAGGATCATCCCGCCACCCGGTCAGATGTCAGCCCGAATCACCGAGGCCAAGCACCGTGTCGATCATCTCTTGCGCGCCGTCGACTTCGTCGGCGAACTGCTTGTAGATCGGCTTGGACGCTTCGATGAACGCGGCCTTGTCGGCGGTGTTCACCTCGACCCCCGCATCCTCGATTTCCTTGAGCAGCGTGGTTTCCATTTCGGCCGCTGTTTCATAGGTGAAATCCTGCGTCTGGTTGGCGCAGTCGGTCAGACCGGCCTGCACATCCGCGGGCAGGGCGTCGAACGCCTTTTTAGAGGCCAGAATATACGCTGGCGTATAGACGTGGCCGGTGATCGACAGGTATTTCTGCACTTCCTGGAACTTGGCCGATGCGATCTGCGCATAGGGGTTTTCCTGACCGTCGATCACGCCGGTCTGAAGCGCGGTGAACACGTCGGAAAACGCCATCGGCGTCGGGTTCGCGCCGTATTCCTGGAACATCTTCAGACGCCAGACACCGTTGGGCGTGCGCAGTTTCACGCCTTCCAGATCGGCGGGCACATTGATCGGGCGCACGTTGTTGGTGATGTGGCGGAACCCGTTCTCGGCCAGACCGACGATGTGATAGCCATTGTCATTCGCGGCGGCCTGAAACGTGTCCATCATTTCGCCCTGCACGCGGCGCATGTGATCGCGGCTGGTGATGATATAGGGCATCTCGAAGATGCCGAACGTGTCATCAACCGAGGACATGACCGACGACGGCAGCGAGAAGTCAATCTGCGCCAGCTTCAGCTTTTGCAGCATCTCCTTGTCATTGCCCAACTGGGACGAGCCGAAGGTCTGCATCTCGACCTTGTCGGGCATCGCGCCGTTGACGCATTCGGCAAAGTTATTCGCCGTCGCCTCGAACAGCGAACCAGGCGCGCCGACATGGCCGAACTTCATCGTCATATCCGCAGCCGAGACGCCGGTTGCCAGCCCCGCAAGGGCGGTGGCGGTCAGTAGTTTGTTGAGTATTTTCATGGTTTCTCCTCCCAGAGATTTGCGGCTCTTTCAGGCCGGTTCGCGTGTGCCGCCCTCCTCAGGCCAGCATCTGCATTGCGGCTTGGACCCCACCCTCGTTGTGAGGAACATCCGCCTTTTTCAGTCCCATTTCGACACCGGCCAATGTTGCGACCAGCATCAGGTCGTTGAAGTCGCCCAGATGGCCGATGCGAAACACCTTGTCGGCCACTTTGGACAGCCCGTTGCCAAGCGATATGTCGAAATGCTCCAGCGTGCTGGCGCGGAACGCATCGGCGCTATGGCCCTCGGGCATCATGACGGCGGTCAACACGCCGCTTTCCTGTCCCTGCTTGGCGCAAAGCACCTCAAGCCCCCAGTGGCGCACAGCTGCGCGGGCGGCGGCACCGTGACGGGCGTGGCGGGAAAACACGTTGTCGATCCCCTCCTCGTGCAGCATCTCAACGGCTTCGTTCAGACCATAGAGCAGATTGGTCGCGGGCGTGTAGGGGAAATATCCGGTCTTGTTCGGGCCCTGCATTTCGGCCCAGTCCCAGTAGGAGCGTTGCAGCGTCGCGGTCTTGTTCGCGGCCAAGGCCTTGGCGCTCGCGGCGTTGAAGGACAGGCCGGGGGGCAGCATCAGACCTTTTTGCGAGCCGGACACCGTCACATCGACGCCCCATGCGTCGTGCTGATACTCCAGCGAGGCCAGCCCCGAAATCGTATCGACCATGAACAGCGCCGGATGACCCGCGTTGTCGATCGCCTTGCGCACAGCGGCGATGGGCGACACCGAGCCTGTCGATGTCTCATTGTGCACGACACAGACCGCCTTGATCTGGTGCTCTTTGTCCTCAGCCAGATAGGCCTCTATCTGATCGGGATCAGCGCCGCCTCGCCAGTCGCCCTCGATGAATTCGGCCTGCAGGCCCAGCTTTTCAGCCAGCTTTTTCCACAGGGTGGCGAAATGGCCGGTTTCAAACATCAGCACGCGGTCGCCGGGCGACAGGGTGTTGACCAATGCGGCCTCCCACGCGCCGGTGCCCGAGGCGGGATAGATGAACACGCTCTCGTCGGTCTTGAAGATCGTCTTCAGCCCGTTCAGCGCCTTCATGCCGACTTTGGCGAAATCCGGCCCGCGATGGTCGATGGTCTGTTGGCCGATCGCACTGAGGATACGGTCAGGAACCGCACTGGGCCCCGGGATCTGCAAAAAGTGACGACCGGCTTTTCTCATGACAATGGACCCCGAGGCTCTGATGGACTTGATGTTTGCGGCGGTGGGAGCCGCCTTTTTTATTGCTTAATCTTAATTTTGAATTCAAAATTATGTCAACGACATTTATCATACTTGCTGTATCAAGGAACTGCATCGAACATGCCTCAGCTCTCGGATATCCTGAAATCCCGCGTCGAAGGCGACGTTCTGTTCGACAACTTTTCGCGCGGACGCTATGCGACGGATGCCTCGCTGTATCAGATGATGCCGCTAGGTGTGCTGTCCCCGAAATCAGAGGACGATATCCGCGCCGCCATCGACATTGCCCGCGAACAGAACGTGCCGATAATGCCGCGCGGCGGCGGCACGTCGCAATGCGGTCAGACGGTGAACACTGCGTTGGTTCTGGATAACACGCAATATTTCAACGACATTCTGGAACTGGATGTCGAAAATCTGCGCTGCGTCGTGCGCCCCGGTATCGTGCTGGACGAATTGAATCGCGCGTTGAAACCGCATGGTTTGTGGTTTCCAGTGGACGTGTCCACCGCATCACGCGCCACCATTGGCGGCATGACCGGCAACAATTCCTGCGGCGGCAAATCGCTGCGCTATGGGATGATGCGCGACAATGTCCTGTCCATCGACGCCTTTCTGGCCGATGGAAGTCGCCACCATTTTGGCCCGAACGGCGCAGCGGCAGACCCCGCATACACCGCGCTGCGTGACGACATGCTGCGTCTTGGAGCCCGCGAGGCGAATGAAATCGACGCCCGCTTTCCCAAGGTCATGCGCCGGGTGGGGGGCTATAACATCGACGCGCTGACGCCGTCGCAGGTCCCCAACAACCTTGCCCAGCTTCTGGTCGGCTCGGAAGGCACGCTGGCCTATTCCACCGCGATCGAGCTGAAGCTGTGGCCGATCCTGTCGCAAAAGGTGCTGGGCGTCTGCCACTTTGCCACCTTCCACCAGGCGATGGATGCGGCGCAGCATCTGGTCACTTTGAAGCCGCAGGGGGTCGAACTGGTCGATGCGACGATGATCGCGCTGGCCCGCGACATTCCGATGTTCCGCGCCACCATTGAAGAGGTCGTGACCGGCACGCCCGAGGCGCTGCTGCTGGTCGAATTCGCGGAAGAGGATGCCAGTCGCCACCCCGCCAAGCTGACCGAGTTGGACGAGATGATGGGCGATCTGGGCTATTCCTGGTCCGGCACCGGCAAATCATGGGGCGGCGTGACCAAGGTCACCGACGCCGCCATGCAGGCCCGCATCGCGGACCTGCGCAGTTCGGGCCTGAACATCATGATGTCGATGAAGGCCGACGGCAAACCGGTGTCCTTTGTCGAGGATTGCGCCGTCGAACTGCCCGATCTGGCTGCCTATACCGATGGTCTGACCGAGATTTTCGAGAAACACGGCACCAAGGGCACATGGTATGCCCATGCCTCGGTCGGGTGCCTGCATGTGCGCCCGGTGCTGAACCTGAAACTGGACAAGGACGTCGCGACAATGCGCGCGATTGCCGAGGAATGCTTTGACCTTGTGGCGAAATACAAGGGCTCGCATTCGGGCGAACATGGCGACGGTCTGGTCCGGTCGGAATTCCACGAAAAGATGTTCGGCGCGCGCATGATCGCGAATTTTGCCGAGGTCAAGAAACGCTTTGACCCAGAGGGCCTGTTCAACCCCGGCAAGATCGTCGATGCGCCGAAAATGGATGACCGGCGGCTGTTCCGCTATGGCCCCGATTACGCCGCTCCCGAAATGCGCACCGAACTGGATTGGTCCGACTGGACCGGCAGCGGCGGCGGCTTTCAGGGCGCGATCGAGATGTGCAACAACAACGGTGCCTGTCGCAAGCTGAAAGGCGGCGTGATGTGCCCCTCATTCCGCGTGACACGCAAGGAACAGGACCTGACGCGCGGCCGCGCCAACACATTGCGGCTGGCGATCACCGGACAGCTGGGGCCGGATGCCCTGACCTCGGACCAGATGGCGGAAACGATGAAACTCTGCGTGTCCTGCAAGGGCTGCAAGCGCGAATGCCCCACCGGCGTCGACATGGCCCGCATGAAGATCGAGGTTCAGGCGGCGCGCGCCAAAAAACACGGGCTGAGTCTGCATGACCGTCTGGTCGGCTACCTGCCGCGCTATGCACCGTGGGCGTCGCGCCTCTCGGGTCTGGCGAACCTGCGCAACACGGTGCCGGGCCTGGCCAAACTGACCGAACGCCTGACCGGGTTCACCGCCACGCGCGACCTGCCGGTCTGGAGCGCGCGGCCCTTCAAGAACAGCGAGGTGGCGCCAGAAGACAGCCCGCAGGCGGTGCTGTTCGCGGATTGCTTCAACCGTTATTTCGAGCCTGAAAACCTGCGCGCCACGCTGACCGTTCTGGACGCCGCCCAAACCCGCGTGCATGTCGCCGCCGCGCCAAAGGGCGAACGCCCGCTGTGTTGCGGGCGCACGTTCCTGTCCGCCGGTCTGGTGGACGAGGCCCGCGCCGAGGCGCGCCGTCTGGTCGATGCTCTGCTGCCCTATGCCGAACAGGGCCTGCCCATCATCGGGCTGGAACCCAGCTGCCTTTTGACGCTGCGCGATGAAATCCCCGCCCTGATGCCCGGCAAGGATACTGCCCTGCTGGCGAAACAGGCCCGCATGCTGGAAGAATACATCGCGGATCAGGACGACAACCCCCATTTCACCCTATCGCTGACCTCGCCCGCGCCGAAAGTTCTGCTGCATGGCCATTGCCACCAAAAGGCGATGGGTGTGATGACCGCGATCCAGAAAACTCTGTCGCGCATCCCCGACACGACTATTGAGACGGTCGAGACCAGTTGCTGTGGCATGGCCGGCTCGTTCGGCTACGGGATAGACACCCATGACATCTCGCTGAAAATGGCCGAGCTGGACCTGGCCCCAGCGGTGCGCGCCGCCGATGATGACACGCTGATCGTCGCTGATGGCACCTCATGCCGCCATCAGGTACGCGATACGACCGGACGCAAACCGATCCACGTTGCGCGCCTTCTTGAGATGGCGTTGGATCAGTCACGAGGTACCCAGTGATGCATGCCGCCGCCCCTCAGCCGATCAAGCGCAAATCTCTGCATCAGGAGTTGGTCGACCGCCTGCAATTCTTGATTATCAACGGGGATCTGGCACCGGGCGCGAAAGTGCCGGAAAAGGACCTGTGCATCCGCTTTGACGTGTCCCGCACCCCCCTGCGCGAGGCGCTCAAGGTACTGGCCTCGGACGGGCTCGTGCGGTTGGAACCCAACCGCGGGGCGTGGGTGACACCTGTCACCATCGGCGAGGTCGACGAGGTTTTTCCCGTCCTTGGCGCGCTCGAGGCGCTGTCGGGCGAGCTGGCCTGCAAAAGCATCTCGGACGATGAAATCGCGGCGGTGCGCCACCTGCACGAACAGATGATCATTAGCTATGAAACCCGTGATCTCGACAGCTATTTTTCGCTGAACCAGCAGATCCACCGCGCGATCCTGCTGGCCGCGCGCAACGATACGCTGACCACCTCCTGTCAGACGCTGTCGCTGCGGATGCAGCGCGCGCGCTACCTTGCCAACATGACCGAAGGGCGGTGGGCAACGGCGGTGCAGGAACACGAGAACATCCTGCGAGATCTGTCTGACCGGGACGGCAAGAAACTGGCGCAGACCCTGCTGGGCCACATGGAGGCCAAGCGCGCCTCGGTTGTGCATTGGCTGGAGACGCAGCAACCGCTGCCCGACGCCTCGTGATCGGCCCGGCGGACGGAAAATCCGATCAAGCCAAATGTCTCACTCTACCCTTTGATACGAAAGCCACGCCGGAGCGCGCTCAGAACCGCAAGCGCCCGAACTGAACACTGGCATCCTCACCGACATTAGAAAGCGCCCGTAATGACTTCCTTTGCCGCAACACCCGCCCTTCAGACGGTTGTCGATCATGCACTGGCCCACGAGACAAAGTGGCCACGGAGCATGTTTTATCCAGACGGGTCCTATGTCGGGAATGTCGAATGGAACGAGAGTGGCCCCTGGACCGAGATCGTCGGCCCCGTTGCCGAGCGCGGCGGACCCGCAGGCGTCGTTCTGAAAGGCAACGAGCGGATCGCTGAATGGGGGGATACTGACCGCACGGACATGACGTTCTCCATCGCGAAAAGCTATCTATCCGTTCTTGCGGGACTGGCCGTGAAGGATGGGTTGATTGATGATCTGGACGCGCCGGTCGGTGATACGGTGGAGGGACCGCATTTTTCAAGCGCGCACAACGCCGAGATCACCTGGCGGCACATGCTGCAGATGAACAGCGAATGGCGTGGCGAGATTTTTGGCAAGGACGATCAAGTTGATCATTTCCGACAGATCGGTATCGGCGCGGACAACAGCCGCAAGGGCCAGTTGCGCGAGGTCGGCCAGCCGGGCAGCTATTACGAATACAACGATGTGCGCGTGAATGCGCTGGCCTATGCCCTGCTGTGCCGGTTTGGCCGCCCCCTGCCGGAGGTGCTGCGCGAGCGCATCATGGATCCCATCGGCGCCTCGGACAGCTGGACGTGGGAGGGATACTCGACGTCCTGGGTGGAACTGAACGGCCGCCGGGTGCAATCTGTCACGGGCGGCGGTCACTGGGGCGGTGGCCTGTTCATCAGCGCCAACAATCACGCGAAATTCGGCCTGTTCATCAAACAGAATGGTGCATGGAACGGCAAGCAGATATTGCCGAACAACTGGATGCAGAGGTCGCTTGAGCAGACGCCGACGCTGGACAAATACGGGTTCCTCTGGTGGCTGAACAAAGGGCAGGCTGCCAATCCCAAATTGCCATCGACGGCGTTCAGCGCGTTGGGGGCAGGGGGGCATAACCTGTGGATCAGCCCCGAGGACGATATCGTGGCGGTCATGCGCTGGCTTGACCCCGCCCATTCTCAGGCATTTCTCGAGGCACTGATGCGCGCGATCCCGTGTTGAGTGATCGCTTGCAATGCCGGGCATGAGCTGTCCGAGGTCAATGGCTCCAAAAGCGTTTCGCGCTGGGCGTTCGTAGGCACGCTCGACTTGAATATTGCGCGATAGTGGAGCGCCTAGTCGGTGACGGACAGCCTTGCACGACGCATAGAGCCATGAGAGCCGTGATCGACTTCAAGCTGTCGAAGGTCAGATCAAAGCGCTAGGGCTATGCCGCCCAGCAGCTAGTAGAATGCGCGGCACTGGCCAAAAGGATTGAGGATTGTGGAACGTTTGAGCCTTCACCCTCGCACGCTGGTGTGGCACGGCAGCCTACCATCTGGCCCTGGTCGTCAATCGGATGCTCACCCACCTCAAGCGATCAGGCCGCCTGTTCATGTCCTCTCCGCAGATTGCTTCGCACGCGCCTGCCGGGTAACAGACGAGATCCGGGCACCGGTGCGCGATCCCAAGGTTGGCAAGTCCAAAGCAGGCTACCTCTGGGCGTTGGCCCGCAATGATCGCGGTTGGGGTGGCGGCGACCCGCTCGCCGGAGTCTTCACCTATGCCCTCGCCCAGCGTCATGCATCGACGACCTCATGCCGTGGGCGTAAAACTGAAATCCTCTCGGCCATCACACACCGCTTTCTTTTGAACGCGCTGGCGCGACCGAGGTGTTCAAGATACGTGCTTTCCACATTGTGGAAATTATCACTGATCTCCTGCAAGTGAAGTGGTCAGTGCATTTGCCATGCTGCGAAGCTTATTGCCAACCAACGAGACGCGTTCTTGGGGCATTCGCGCCGAAATCGCTGATACAGATATCGCGCAAATCGCATCACCTGTCCGCGACCAAACGGCGGATGCAACACAGCGCAAACCAGCTGCATGTTCCTCGTTGTCTACGGAATAGCCCTGAGCACGGATTTTAACGATGTCCTCCATCAATGAGCCGATGTGACGATGAGAGCGTGGTGTCATGGGGTGAAAGCCGGTCCGCGCGGTAAATGCCGCAATGTCCGGATCGGACCATGTTGCAAGAATAGCCTTGCCCATGCCAGAGCAAGACGCAGGAACACGCCCTCCCGCGGGCGATATCGCTCGGACGATTTCGCGGCTTTCCACCTGAGAAATCGTTATGATTTCGCCCTTGTCCAAAACGCCAAGGTTCACTGTTTCGCGCGTTTCGTCGCGTAATTTTCGCAGAAAGGGCAGGGCGGGGGCGATAAAATTGTATTTCTGGATGTAGGCTGAGCCGACGGAATACGCGTCACGTCCGATATGCCACAGCGTCCGCTCTGGTTCGAATTGAACGAAGCCTTCAACCTCCAATGTGGTGAGCAAGCGGTGTGTCGTCGACACCGCAAGGCCAGCATCACGGGCTAGATCACTAACACGGTGGCCCTCGTCTGAGAGGGCGAGCAGCTTCATCAGCGTGATGGCCCGCCGAACGGATTGAACGCCGCTTCCCGTAGGTTTCATGTTTGGCTTTCCGCATTGTGAAAAATTATCATGCTCCAATTACTTTTTCTACGAGCCAAAGTCTAGGGTGTGAAAAAAAGGACTCCAGAATGACGACATACGTGAAACGCGCGGATCTTGATGTGTCCGCTGACCTTGCTGCACTGATCGAAGACGAGGTTCTCTTGAATATCGATCCTGATGCTTTCTGGCAGGGCTATTGCGAGCTTCTGAAGGATTTGATCCCTGAAAACCGGGCGCTGTTGGAAACGCGGAAAGTGCTTCAGGCAAAGATCGACGATTGGCACCGATCGCATCGCGACGAGCGATTTGACATTGATGCGTATTGCGCTTTTTTGCGCGACATTGGTTATCTGAGTCCGGACCCAGAGCCCTTCAAGATTGACGTCACAAACGTCGACCCTGAGATTGCCAAAATTGCCGGTCCCCAGTTGGTCGTTCCTGTGATGAATGCGCGTTTTGCCTTGAACGCTGCGAATGCCCGTTGGGGATCGCTGTATGATGCGCTGTACGGAACCGATGCCATCCCGGGCACGTCTGAAGGCCAGGAGTATGATCCGAAGCGCGGGGAGCAGGTTATCGCGTGGGCGCGGGCCCATCTGGACGAAGTTGCCTCACTGGCCGAAGGGTCATGGAAGGATGTCGATGCATTGACCGCTACCGATACCTTGATGGTCAGTGTCGACGGCAAGCCGACGAAACTGGCAGATCCCGAGCATTACGCGGGTTACCGCGACTCCGGTGACGTTCTGTTGCGTGTGAACGGGCTGCTTATCGAAATCAAGATTGATCGCAACAGCACAATCGGCGCAACCGACCCTGCCGGCATTTCTGATATCCGACTGGAAAGTGCGCTGACGGCTATCCAGGATTGTGAAGATTCTGTCGCGGCAGTCGATGCCGAGGACAAATGCGAAGTTTATGCCAATTGGCTGGGGCTGATGAAGGGCACGTTGGAGGAAGCCTTTGAGAAGGGCGGCAAAACGATAACCCGACGCCTTCACCCCGATCTGACGTTTACTGTACCCGGTGGCAGCACTGTCACCCATCCCGGCCGCGCGCTTATGTTGGTGCGCAACGTCGGCCACTTGATGACGACCAACGCGATCTTGCTTGGCGGCGCGGAAACGCCCGAAGGCATCATGGATGCGGTGATCACAGTGGCCTGCGCGATGCATGACCTGTCGAAAACGGACGGCTTGCGCAACTCGCGCAGCGGCTCGGTTTACGTGGTAAAGCCGAAAATGCATGGCCCCGAAGAGGTTGCGTTTTCCAACACCCTGTATTCCCGCGTCGAAGATCTGCTCGGCCTGCCGCGCAACACTGTGAAACTTGGGATCATGGATGAAGAACGGCGCACGTCGGCCAACCTGCCTGCATGTATTGCAGAGGTGAAATCGCGCTGCGTGTTCATCAACACAGGCTTCCTAGACAGGACCGGCGACGAAATTCATACGATGATGCAGGCTGGACCTGTCATTCCGCGCGGCGAAATGGCGGCAACTGCTTGGATCGAGGCCTATGAGAATGGCAACGTTGATACAGGCCTTGCCGTTGGCCTGATGGGACACGCCCAGATTGGTAAGGGGATGTGGGCCAAGCCGGACAATATGGCGGATATGTTGCGCGAAAAGATCGGTCATCCCAAATCCGGTGCGAATACCGCCTGGGTGCCGTCCCCGACGGCGGCCACGTTGCACGCCACGCATTATCACCATGTCAATGTCACCGAAGTGCAAAAGCAAAAAATGACGCGTGAGCAGGCGTCGCGGGAGGGTCTGCTGACTCCTCCGGTGATGAGTGGTCGCGTCCTGAGCGAAGACGTGGTCACACGTGAGTTGGAAAACGCATGTCAATCGATCCTTGGATATGTGGTGCGATGGGTCGATCAGGGGATTGGATGTTCCAAAGTGCCCGATATTGATGATGTCGCCTTGATGGAAGATCGCGCCACCTTGCGTATTTCCTCACAGTATCTGGCGAATTGGATCGAGCACGGTATCTGTACCACCGAGCAGGTCGAGCAGGCGTTCCGCCAGATGGCGGCAAAGGTTGATGCGCAGAATGCTGGTGATCCCGCCTACAGCGCGATGGCTCCATCGTTCGACGGCGAGGCGTTTAACGCCGCGCGCGACCTTGTGTTCAAAGGGGTGTGCCAGCCGTCTGGCTACACGGAACCGCTTCTTTACGCGGCCCGTTTGCGGGTCAAAAACGGGTCGTGAGGTAGCTTGAAGGCGCGGTTCTATTGAAGCTGACGTGTCACCGGTTCTGACATTGTGCTGATTTCAAGAATCCGCAGACAGATCTCAGGCAAACCTGATGATCTTGTCATCCATGCCATCGATCCGGGTCAGGCCCTTCAGTCGCTTGCTGGCCGCGCCATTGCGCCGGTTGGCTTGGCCCGGAGCGCACCTTTGCCGTCCTCGTAGCCCAGATGCGCAGTCAGCTCAGCCCCGAGCATCCGCTCCATCAGCTTGATCTTGAGCTCTTTCATCAGCAGTTTCATTGCCCTTGCAGAGACTGGTTCGAATCCGTCTGACAGCACCGGCGGCCAAGTCATTCGTTCCGCCCGGCACAGCGTATTCGTTCAGCATGCAGAAACTGTGCCAGCGCTGCCATCGCCAGGGAGGTCGTGTGTTGATTGGATCGGCCAAAAGGTGGAACGCTGCGCCCAAGCCATCCGCCATCTTTCTGCTGCGCGCGGGTCAGGCGGATCATCCAGGCAGGCGAAACCAGATCGTGGCGGCCAAACCATTCCAGGATGAAAATCCGCTCTGCAAACAGATCTCCGGCATAGCTTACTTCGGAATTCCGTGCTGCGATGCTGGCAATTTCTGCCTCAATCAGACTGTCGATCTGCCCTTCCAATTCGACACCCGCGCGCTTCATCAGCAATCCACCGACGACCACATGTGTCGATCCATAGTGTCCGCCATCTGGCAACGCCTGCAGATATCGCAGCAACCGTTTCGCATCGATGCGATCAGCATTCGCAGCATCAATCATCATCAGTTCGATGACCTGATAACGGCGTATTTCCATTATGTCCGGCAAATGCCGGTGCTGATCGGGGTCGTAATCTCTTCGCACGGCCCTTAGGCCCGGATCGAAATAGGTTTGGCGATAGATCTCGATCCGGTCTTCCACGAAGGCCAAATCGTCATGCCCGCTCTGCCGGAATGCCTGATCGAGTACCAGGATTGCGGACATCGTCAAATCATGCTGTGGCTCGAACCACCGTCGGCCACGAACGAGCGCAACTTCCATCCGCTGCAGCCAAGCTTTGCGATCCCTGGCATAGGCGGTTTCGAGTTTCCGATTCCGACGCTCTACGAAAACGCGATCTGAGCGAGCCTCCAATGCCTGGCCGATCTTGCGTAAAATCGACGGCGCACCCATCAGAGTATCTTGCCTAATGGATATCGATGACGGCAGTTTTCCTGGGAAAATGGTTTCGAAATCAAGAAAATCACTGTTAGATGCCGCATGTGACCCAGTTTCTGACCAGATTGCGTTGATGAACTCCGCCGCTTTTTGAAACAGCGCCGACCGATCACGACGCCGCTCCGGGACGAGTGGAACTCAGAGGTGAGCCTATGGAAAAAACGCCGCCCGCGCCAGTCAAATGGAAAGTCACGACCGGTCTCACAGCCATTTCGGAATTGGAAAGGGAATGGCGTGCGCTGGCCCACGAACGTCATGCCGCCTGGCCTTATTGTGGCCCTGAATACCTTATTGCGGCGATGGAGGTTTACCATTCTGAGGACCGCCCCGTCGTGATAAGTGCGTATTCTAGGGGGCGGCTTGCCGGGGTGCTGCCCCTGGTATCGCGGCGGATGATCAAAATGGGGTTCTCGGTCCGCGAGATGGGGTTTCCCAACAATCCGAACGTGATCAACAATGACCCTTTGATCGCACCACGCGACGAGACAGATGCTGCAACCGTCGCGGGCGCACTTCTTCAGGGCGCGTTTTCTCTTGAGGCGGACAGCCTCATTCTGGATCATCTGCCATCCGCACCTGCAATTAGCGGGTGTTTGCGAAGTGCAGCCGCGTGTATCGGGGGATGGAGCTTGGAGCCTGTGCCTGCGCGACGGCTTTTTTATGCCAAGCTATGCCCGGACTGGAAGGACTACCTTGCCACGAGATCGCGCAATCATCGATGGCAGGTCCGCAAAGCGCTGAAACAGGCGGCCGACACAAAAGGATTGGAGGTGCGCCGTATCTGCGGGCGCGATCAGATCCGCCTGCACTTGCGCAAGTGGTTTGATGTTGAAAGGCGGAGCTGGCAGGCCGCCGATCCCGGTGCCGCCATGAGCGCCGCCGACAGGCAGTTTCACGACCTGCTTCTGGACCGTCTCGCACCGGAAGATGTGGGGGATCTTTGGCTGGTTCTCGTGAAGGATCGCCCGATCGCCGCCCTCCGAATGCTGGCCGGCGCGATGTCTGTTTCAGTTCACACCACGCATTTCGATAGCAGTGCGCGCGACCAAGCGCCTGGCCTCCTTGCCTTCTCCGCGATGATGCGCGCAGCCTGCGAAGATGGTTTGCAAGAGGTGGACATGCACGGGTGTACGGATTTTTTCAAACGCTGGGCAACCGGTGACAGGCCGCACGAGACGTTGCGCATTTTTGCGCCCACGCTTCGCGGGCGGGCACTCTGGATGGCCGCACGGGCGAAACGGGGCGTACTTCATCGCGAAACGGCTAAGAAAAGGGCTAAAGACCCTCCTGGATCCCAATGACGATTGTGTCTCCTGGCAATATAGGCGTGCTCTCTTCGGCAGTCAGGATCGTGGACTCGCCATTGGCTGTTCGGTTGATTTCATAGGTGACGGATCTGTCTCCTTGCAGCGTCAGGTCCAGATCAAGATAGCGCCGCGCGATATCGGCAGCACGAATAATCGAGGCACGGCGGGCTTCCTGCTCTCCCAGGGTCGCAATCAGCTGTTCGCGCTCTCGGCTCAGCTCCTGGCGGAGCAAAGGAACGAAGTTGCGCAACTGGAGGTCTATTTGTTCCAGGGACACTCGGGTTTCTGCGATCTGGGCATTGATGCTGATCTGTGTTGCCAGCAACTGCGAATAGGATGTCTGGCTGTCCTGTAGATCCTGCAGGCGCATAAGGCCTTGATCTTTCAGGGTCAGCAATGAGCCGAGGCGCTCCCGCGACACCAGGACAGCTTCCGAAATAGCTTCGTTCTGCTGCTCGAGGTAGGTGATCACATCCTTCAGCGATGCCCGGCGCAGCTTCAGAGAATGCTCCGTCGCCAGATGAGTGCTAAGATTAGCCATTATCAGACGCTGTTGGGTTTCGCGCACGTCATCCAGCGCCGGAATCATGGCTATCTGTGCCGGAAAGGCAATAAGCTCGATGCCGATCCGGATCAGTTCCGCAAAGGCCTGATGATCCACAGCCGCCATCCGGATCAGAAAAGCGGCTTCGAGGGCCTCGTTCGTAAGCGCTGCTTCATCGTCCTCGATCACGGCCGCGGCATTCAGCGCCTCGGGAAGATCGAAATGGTCGGGATCGATCTGCTCGAACAGCGCGTTCACAAATGCTAGTTCGACATCAAGGCGGGCTCTTCGTGCGGTAAGGGATCCGATTGCCAATTCGGCGGCTCCAGCACGTTCGATGGCCGAATAAGCCTGCAGGAAAGATCCGAGTTCGTCCTTCGGCAACCGGCTCGAACCGCCGGCCAGCGCCACCGCCTGCCGAAGCGTCAGTCCGGGCCGCCAGGTGAACGCCCCCGGTTGTGGTACATCGCCGGTCACGAACACATCCCGCCATCGCACGACATCAACGAACAGGCTGGGCGAGACGATCAGTTCGTTTTCGACAAGTCCGCGCGAAATGGCCGCTTCCAGTTCGGCCGGCGTCCTTCCCGATGCATTCAGACGGCCCAACAGCGGCACTCCGACGTTGCCAGCCGGGTCAACTGTTCGTTCGCCTGACAAGTCGTCGCGTCCGTAAACGGATAACTGAACAACATCGCCTGGAGCTAACACAACCTCTTGCGCGAAGGCAGTAATACCGCCGGTCCAAACGGACAGAACAAGCGACAAAACACTGGTGTGAACAAAATGCTTCATGGTCTGATCTTCTCGAAAATACGGAAGCCATTGCCAAGTGACTTGAAACAAGCGTAGTATTTATAGGGATTTACAACAACATTTTTGATTGTTTTCGGACATGGCCAGTGTGCAGGGACAACCGGGATTGGACGTGCCACTTCATCAACATTGGCACGATATCCATATCCGCCGCTGGCTCATCGTGTTCACCTCGGTCGCGGCGGGCGGGCTTGCGTATTTCGGCAGTCTTGCCATGACGCCGGTCTTCGAGGCCAAGACGACGTTCTACCTTGCTGCAAATGCCACACCTTCCAGTTTCTCGGGAAGCGTACCGGATGCACCCCAAAAACCGCTTTTTCCGATCCCCGAGGAGAAAGCAGCTTCGCTTGACGTAGGGATACTGCGCGGGCAGGAAATGATGACGGCACTGGCCGCGGATGCAGGCGTGCCGCGATCCGATCTTCAACGGCAGATCGATGTGACGGTAAGCGGCGAATTCATGATCGATGTTTTCGTGCGCGACCCCGATCCACAAAAGGCGGCGGATATCGTCAAGCGCGTCCCTGTCCTTTACCGGCAGTTTCATGAAGCCTCGTTACGCACGCGCGCCGATGAAATCGCGCGCGCGCTGACGGGCCAGATCACGACCTTGGAAGCCGAGCTCGCGGCGTTACGCACCGAGCGCCAGAGACTGAGAGCAGCGAGCGCCTCAACCGCAGATGAAAGCGCGCTTCAGCGCATTCAGGCGGAACGCGATGTGGCTTTGCACGACCTGCGCAGCGCGGACAGCCGTATCGCGGAAATGATGGCGCGCCGTGATGCGGTTGCTCAAACATTGCAGGAAGAGACCGCGCTCTATCGCGATGGGCTCACAATCGAAACCACGACCGCGCTCGACAATATGCTGCAAAGCATTCTCGAATTACGGGTCGAGCTTGCATCGGTCACCGATGGCGTAGCCAGTCCGCGACGTGAGGCCATCGAGGCGCAGATCACAGAGCTTGAAACAGCCATGGATGCAGAGCGACGGCGGCTGACCGAAGCTGCTGCCAAATCCGATGGCAGCCTGTTCGAAAGGCTCAGGCTTGAACGTGCGTTGACGCAGGCGGATCTTGCCGAAGAACTGGCAGCTCGGACCTCGACCGAGGCCACAGTGGAAGCCGTCACCGACAGATTCGAGATGATTCTTCAGGCTGTCGGCAAGGACGAAGTTCTCAGCCAGCGTATCGCCGCGCTAGAAGGTCAAATCGCTGCGCTGGCCGACAATGCTTCTGCGGCCGCTTTGCAGGCCGCCAACGCTTCGGCCCCTCTGGTCGTTGTCACCACCGGCGAGCCTCCGTTCCGCCCTGTCTTCCCGCTTCCGCTGCTCAATATGGTCGTCGCCTTGATTTGCGGGGCAATTTTCGGTGCCTATTACGCCATTTACCTTGCGCATATGGAACGCGGCCGCCGGCTGCGCCGCAGCGCCGAGGCACCCCCGCCCATCTTCACGTCAGAGGAGATCGCCGCGTTGCGCTCTGGCGCGCCGCTGGTGCTGAGAAATCGCGGGAGCGGAGGCACGGATGGCTGAGCCGCTTCCCCCTGAGATGCGCGCCGCGATCCAAAGCATCAGCGCCGCAGGACGATCCGAGATCGAAACGGCGCTTTCACCTGGCCGGGCCCGTAGAGCAAAGCTGTTTCGCGAGGGCTTGTATCTTCTCGGCGGTCTTGCCCTCGGCTGTTTTTCTGCCGGGCTGGCGGTGTTTCTGACCGCCATAGTCCTGAACCTTTTGTTTCATTACTCACCGCCATGACCGCGCATGATCATCACAGCAGAATCTACACCATCGTCCGCGCTGCCCTGCGCCGCGAAACCCTGACCCAACGCGACATGGGCCGCCAACTGGTTGACGGTCAATGGCTGGACCCCAGCGCGGCCCGACGAGTGCGCAAATCACGCCTTTTGGCGGGTGGCAGCCGCGTCGTCGAGGCTCTGCTGGTCTTTGCGGGGCTAGCGTTGGTGGGACTCGCCTTCTTTGTCTTGACCGATTTTCTGATCTGACCTTCGGCCGCACAGTTGGCCCGACCGCGCGATCAGGATGACGGACTGAGACACGGCCAGCATCAGCCACAGATTGCTGTGCTGTAGGTTCGGTTCGTTCTGTGCGAGAAGCAGCGCCGCCAGAAGAACCATCAAGAGTACTGCAGGAAACCGTGACCGTACCTTGTCCGACAGCACAAGCCGTCCCAAATCCAGCGTCAAGGCGAAGAAGATGCCGATGCAGACAAGCGCACCCATCACGCCCAGTTCGGTCGCGGCCTGCCCGAACATGTTGTGCACCGGCCGATCCCAGAAATTGCCGTCGACCTCGCCAAACCCGTGAAGTCCGGTTCCGATCAGCGGGGCACGGCCAACCTGCTCCAGCCCCAACTCGAACAGCGTCTTGCGCTGATCCACGCCTTTGGCGATGCCCGCATCGCCGAATGACATGTCATAGACGACGTCCAGAAGTCCCGCGAAATAGGCAAGTCCCAGAAAGAGGGTTCCAATCAACACGAAGTGGAGGATCAGACTAGGCCAGCGCAAAAGCGGGAATAGACTCAAGGCCAGCGCACCGGCGAAGATGCCGCCGAAATTGAGCGAGACGGCAAGCCCACCCAGTATGATCAGAATGAACAGAAAATCCCACCAGCGGCGCGATAGACTGGCTTGCCAAAGGGCGAACGGAAGCGCGTAGACCATGAATGACGAGAAATGCTGCGCCGTGCTGCAAAGCCCCGAAGCCCTCATCACGAAGCCGATAGGAGTCGGTTTGAACGCCGACTGCAGGGGATCGATCAAGCTGAAATAGAACACTTGAAAATAGGCGAGGGCGAATTGCAGCATGCCAATAAGCGCGCTGACCACCGCCACTGCGATGAAGATGGAAGAAAAGACGCGAAGCGTTGCCAGCGTCCTGCACAGATCGACGACCATCAGGGTAAGAATGGCCACCCGAACGATGCCGAAAATACCGATAAACCACGTAACCGGACTGATCACAGGCAAATGCGCAATGCCCAGAACAACCAGAAGCGAGACCCCGAAGAATAAAGGGGACAGGCGCAAAGCCCGTTCGGAATCGGTCGCGATCCGGGCCGCCCATATGCCGAAAGCGCCAAGCAGCGCCGCGTCGAAGAGATCAAGGGGTCCTGCTCCGATACCGTTCAGCTGTGAGGTAATCAGAAGCAAGCTCAGGATCGGAACTGCGGGATCGTCGCTGATGCGCAACGCCCTCACCACAAGGGCAGTCAGAACGGGTATCGCCACCAGTACGGGGGCGACCACATACGCGACCTGCAGCCATCGCGGCAGCGAAAATGCAGCGGCCCAGATCGGATAGAAAACCACTACCAGCGCCATCAAGATAGGGCCCAGAACCCAGAGCATACCACGCAACCAGGATGATATGACCCTTTGCCCGCCGATCATTCCCGCACCCATTTCGCCGCAGAAATGCGGACAGTCAGGACAGCAGAGAGGATTATGAACCCTCGCAAGACGATGTAGGCGGCACCAACACACAATCCGGGGAAATAGCCGATCAGGTCGGCTTGCCGGCTTGCTGTTGCCCGGACGAACGGCCAGCCGGACGCGATTGCCAGACAAAGGCAAGCGGGAACAGCAAACCATAACCACGATGGCCCGATGAGCGCCCCGATCACGCTGGGCAAAGAGAGAGCTATGAAAGCGAATTGCAATTTCAGTGCTAGCGGCGTCCAGGTGTCGGCTTTGACCTTGCCAGGGAACATCCTGAAGACCTGCATGCGGCCCTTGGCGCGTCGGTACTTGACCGCCAGAAACTCCAGCCACCCCGACTGGTGCGCATGCGCCACCGGCGCAGTGTCGACAAAGGCAATCCGGTAGCCCAGCCCGGTCAGCCGATATGCCAATTCGACATCTTCGGCCTGGCGCAAGCGCCGGTCAAACCCGCCGACTTTTTCGAAGACCGCTCGGCGCATGCCGCACGACGGACAGGCAATGAAATCCACGCCGTCGACCGCACGCGCCATACCCAGATAGCGGTCCTCGATTTCCAGTTGCACGAGGCGGGGCACGAGGCCGTCATTGGCCGCGACAAGAGTGCCCATGACAGCGTCGAAGCCGGGACCCTTGAGGGCATCGGACATTTCGGCCAGCCAGTTTTCCGGCGGAATGCAATCGGCGTCGAGAAACAATAACGCGTCTCCACGGGCGATAGCGGCGCCGTGGTTGCGGGCTGCAGCAGGCCCGGCATTGGTCTGACGGATCAGCCTTGCTGGTGGGCGAACCAGATTTGGACCGTCGTCGGTTGAACCGTCATCCACGACGATCACCTCAAAGCTGCGATCCGTCGTTTGCCGGTCCAGCGCGGCCAGAACCTGGCCGATGCTGGCTGCATCGTTGTAAAGCGGAATGACCACGCTTGTTTGCGGTGCGGAGGCCGACGTCGGGTCTTGTGTCATGCCGCGACCTCCCTGAGTAGCCTCGCGGTACGTGCACCGGTTTCTGCCCAACGGAAGTCGGCTAGCCGGACAAATCCCTCGGCCTGCAACTTTCTGAAAAGCGCATCGTCGAAGGCAAGACGCTCCATCGCCTCGGTCAAACCGCGCGTGTCGCCGGGAGAGACAAGCAATCCTGCGTTACCCACGACTTCTGGAAGTGATGTTGCGCGGGCGGCAATGACGGGTGCGCCGCGCGCCATTGCCTCCAGAAGGACCAGTCCGAATCCTTCGGCAACCGATGGAAAAACAAATCCTCGACAAGTACGATAGGCCTCGCGCAATGCGTCATCAGAGACGAAGCCATGCCTGCAGATTCCCCGGGGATCCTTTGCCAGAAGGGTCTGCAGATCGGACGAGGCGTTCCCGTCCGGCCCGATTATGTGCAACGAAAATCCGGATTCGCGCAACCGTGAGCTCGCGCGGAAGGCGCGGATCAACGTATCGGCGCCCTTGCTGCGCTCCAGCTTGGCAACGAACAAGAACTTCTTTTCGCGTTGTTGGTGGATCGCTTGGGGCTCCGGCTCCGGGCCACCCTGATAGATCGTAACAACCTGGTCGGCACGCGCGCCCGCGAACATCACAGCGTCTCGTGCGGTGAATTCGGAGACGGCAATCACCCGGTCTGCGCGCGCGACTGCCCGGCGAATGACCCATCGCAAAAGTGCTGCCTTTGTTTTTCCGAATTTCTCTGGTGTGCGGAACTGAAGGAAATCATGACCAACCATAATGCAGGGACTCCTCAATCCCGGCGTCCACAGGCTGTTGGGCAGGAGTGTCACGTCCGGAGCGATGCGGTTGGCGAAGCGGGGAAACACTGTCGCCTGCCACAAAAGACGTGGTGCCGGTCGCCGCGGAGGTTTCACGCAATGTAGATGCAGACGCACCGACGGTTTCAATTCCAAAAAGGCAGTTTGCCAGGGAGCATACGCCAGGTCGATGCTCAGATCGTCCTGCGCAATAAGATGGGGCAACAATTCCAGAAGATAGCGATCGGGACCGCGCGGCAGGGTGTTGTCGTTGACGGCGTTTATCAGGACGCGCATCATATCCTCCGCCGTCGCGCGGATGGGGCAGGGCCCAATCCGTAGAGTTGCGAAAGATGGTCATACTCCCGCGCCATGATCCGGCTCCATTCGAAGTCTTGCGCCGCAACCGGTCCGGCGGTGGACATGGCCCGGTAATCGGCAGGCGCGGCCAGGAGTGTCCGGATCGTCGCGGCGAGCGACGGGCCATCGGTCTTGCAGACCAGACCGACCCCTAGACGGAGCGTCATGTCACCGGTTTCGGACCCTTCGACGGCGATGACCGGTAGGCCGGCGGCCATGTACTCCAAGAGCTTCAACGGTGCGGCATGTATGCGCAACGGGGTCGGGCGGAACGACGCCGATCCGATGGATGCCGCCTCCAGCGCCCTTGCCACGACATCACGCGGCTGGTCCCCCATCAGCGTCACTGCCCCTCCGAGATCTGAGGCCGCAATACGATCCTCCAGATAGGCGCGATAACCCGGCTCGACCGGGCCAAGAACCGTCAGGCTGGGGTCGAGATCGGACAGGAAGTCAAACGCGTCCAGCATCTCTTCAATTCCGCTCCAGGGCGCGAGGCGGCCAACAAAGATCAGATCGGGGCGCGGCTCGTTTCGCTGCCGGGCGCGAAAGGTGGCGCTGTCAACACCGGTCGGCGAAACCACGACTTTCGCGCCAGGCACATCTGCAAAGCGGGCGGCGAGCCGGTGGCCGATCGAAAAGGTCAGATCTGCAGCTGCTGCGGCGCGCATCTCATTCATTTCCGCCCAGTTGCGGCGCATGAAGGATATGACGAAACCCGGCTCGTAATCACGGTCGACATAGACGAACTTTGCGATCCGGCCCGCGGTTCGAAGCCTGTGCGCCGCTGTTGCGGCCCATGGGCCGAACGCGACACAGACGGTCGTGTTGGCACCGGCATCCACTTCGTCAGCTGCCGCCGCCGCAAGGGCACGGATGGTCAGGCGGTCCCGCAGAATTCCCAACAGATCGATTGCTTGTGCCAGGCACCGGCGCAGACCAAAACCGCCCGGCCGGTCGCTGCCGGTGATCCCGCGAACCCGGCCCTCAGGCGGATTCAGAGCTGGATCAACAGCGACATAGCGCACACCATCCTGAACCCGGTAGCTTTGACCGGAAACCAGATAGCGCCCCGCCGGTTTATCCATCTTCCCGCGTTGGCGAAAGACGACTGTGATGCGGTCAAAGCGGCTCTTCAGATGGGCAATCGCGTGATGTTCCCGATTATTCCGCCGGCCTTCGACGTCAAGGGTCGTGAGGATCAGAAGATCGGTCATGCCATCTGTCCCAGCACCTGATCATAGCACGCCGACAAGGCTTCGGACACACGCGCCGGAGCAAAGGCCTTGATGGCGAGACGCCGACCCTCGGCTCCAAGGCGGTCGGCCAGCGCATCCTCTGACAATACGCGTTCCAACGCGGCACCGAGCGCTGCGGGAGATGCCGGTTCCGGGCGCAGCCCGGTCCTCTCATGCAACAGCCAGTCCACCGCCCCACCCGTCGCAAAACCGACGACCGGGCACATCGCTTGCAGTGCTTCGATCCCGATAAGCCCAAGGCCCTCGGCGATTTGGGACGGGTGGGCCAGTACCCGAGCATGGCACAACTCTTTCCAGACCATTTCGGCAGAAACCTGTCCGACAAATTCCACGCGGTCCGCCATGCCCAGGCGCCGCGCGCGCCGCTCCATCTGTGGCCGCAAGGGTCCATCGCCTACGATACGCAGCCGTGCCGTTGGCAATTTCACATGTGCGAGCGCATCAAGCAGCATCGGTGCGCCTTTGTGGGCTGCGATCATTCCGGCGTAGAGGATCACTGGATCTCGCCGTGAGGGGGGAAGCACGGGGTCCTCAGCTGCCCAGACCGGATGTGGGATATGCCAGAGCCGGTTCGCCGGGGCTCCGGCGTTCCGCGCCAACTCGGCGAGGTAGGTGCTTGGTGCGATAATCGCACTTGAATGGTGCCAGATGCGCAACAGCAAATCGCGCCGCACCGGCAGAAACCAACGCTGCGCGAGGCGGTCGCGCCAGCCATTTGCAGGGGATGGGTCGCTCCAGCCCGGCAGAGTTTCAAATGGTGTTACGTCATGCAGATTAACGACGAGAGGCGCAAGAGAGGCGGCTTCGCTGATGAAGTCTGGGGACACCGAGGAAAAGCCCAGATGGAGGTGAATGACATCGGCGCCGCGCGCAGCGTTGCGTAACGCCTTGAGCACTTGCGCCTGCCGTGGCAGACGCGACCGCACATCGAGCGGTGCCTCGCCTTGTCCCGGGTTCGCTGTCAGGATCAGGCGGAGGCAGGTGCCGCCTGTCTGGCCGATCAGCTTTTCGTGCGCCTCGACCACGCGACGGATGCCACCACCGCCGGGGCCCTTGTCGGTGATCTGTAGCACGCGTGTCATGATGCTAGATCCGCAATTCATTCGCCAAAGCGGTAAAAGTCTCGATATCGGTTCGGAAGTACCCTTCGGCGAAACCTGTCCTGCCGCCCGAAATGGCGCGATACGTGTTGAGACCCTGCGCGGCGGAAACGTAGTCGGTTGTCGTTACCTGAGAGCGATGGGCGGCGATGGCCGCCCATTTCACCCCCGCCACCGAATTTATCGAAACCAGTGTGTTGACAGGGGCGGGGCTCCATATCTCGTATCCAAGGATACATGGCGACGTGGCCGTGCGCGCAAGTGCGATGGCGACGATCCGGGCAGCCATGGCATGGTCTGGGTGCCGGTCCGCCGGAAACGGAGCCGCCACAACGTCGGGTGGCGTCACCGACCACAGGTCGGACAGTTGCCGCGCCAGTTGGTCCACCTGGCCGTGCAGCCCGCCATCGACGCCGTCCAGCCAGTGTCCTGACGCCCCGAGATGTTTCAGGGCGGCGAGGGCCTCCCCGTGCCGTGCAGCCGCGACGTCGATACGGATTGCGGCTGCCTGCTCAGTTGAGAGCTCGTCCTGCCGCAATCGTCTGTCACCCGCTTCGCCAGCGGTGAGAAAGACCACATCAGCCGCGCGTCCCTCGCGGGTCCAACGGGCGATAAGCCCTCCGCATCCGATGCTTTCGTCATCGGGATGGGGCGCGACGACGCATAACCGCCGCCCCTCGGGCAAATCGCTCCACGGCAAAGGGCCGAAGCGTTCGTAGCGGGTTAGAAAAATGGCAGTTCTGTTGCGGATCCAGCGTGGTTTCACACGGCGCACGATGGCATCTGTCAATCCGGCAAGCACCTTTCTTACGGTCGCAAAACCGATATGGTCCAGCTTTTCGTCATCCTCTCCCGGTTGCGAAACCATTTATTTTGTCTTTCAGATGAGCTATCCTGACAGAAAAAGCATTTGCGATGTCGCCCACTATCTGCGGCGGCCAAAGGCACCACCGGAAAAGCCAAGGCCGCTCGACGAAAAATTTAATGGAACTTTAGCATGTGGATGATCTGAATACTAATTATTTGAGGGCGGATGATGTTTAGAACAGACGGCGAGAGCCTTGGCCTGCTGCTGATGGCCGACTCAGAGGCGCTGGAGCTTCCGGGCCCCGAAGAAGAGATCGTCGCGCCCGAGGGTATGGCCTGGTCATTCAAGAAGGCGCTTGAACGCAGTGCAGCCTTATTTCTTTTGGCGCTGTTATTGCCTCTGCTATTGCTGATCGCACTATTTGTGAAACTGGACAGTCGGGGACCCGTCCTTTTCATACAGTCGCGTTTTGGACAGGGCGGCAAACCTTTCAACTGCTACAAGTTTCGCACGATGCACATCAACGAGTGCGATCAGTCCGGTGCACGGCAAACCGCGGACGTGGACAGCCGGATCACGCGCGTTGGCTTCGTCTTGCGACGCGCGTCCCTCGATGAGCTTCCCCAAATATTCAACGTCATTCGAGGTGACATGCTTTTGGTCGGCCCGCGCGCCCATCCATGCGGAATGCGCGTGGACGGTCAGTTGTGCGAGGACCTGAACCGTATCTATCACACCCGACATGCAGTGCCTCCCGGAATCACTGGTTGGGCACAGGTGAATGGGTCGCGCGGCGCAGTCAAATCCAGCCAGTCGCTGCAGCGGCGCGTGCTGCTGGACCGAGACTACATCCGCAATTGGTCACTGGGCCGCGATCTGTCCATTCTGGTCCGGACGCTGGGTGTCGTGTTTCATCGCGGCCACGGGGTTTAAGCTAACATACCCGGTAGTGTGTGGCGAATTCGGCCAACGCTGCGGTCGCTACCGCGACAGTACGATGGTCCGACTCGTTCACAGGCGGCATGTTTGGCGCCCCCCAGCCGCCATCATGGAGCTGGTCGTCGAGCGAGCGCATGATCCAGGCGGGTTCCACCAGACCGTGACGCCCCATCCATTGCAGAACCATGCACCTTTCCGCAAAGATGTCATCGGCGCGCGAGGTCGTGCGGTTCCGTAGCACGATTGAAGGGATGGTCGCTTCCATCATTGCATGCACCTCGCCTGCGGGTGCGCCGCCGTTGTCCAGAAGCAGGAGGCCGCCGGCGACGATGTGTGTCGTGCCATAGTAGCCTTCATCGTCGAACGACTGCAGCCTTGGGACGATGTCGGGTTTCGGACAGTTGTCTGCATAAAGCGCATCGATCATCAGAAGTTCGACTGCGACATAAGGCCGGACATCCATGACGTCCGGCAAACCGGCATACTCAGTTTGGTCCGGGTCGTATTTCGGCAGCACGACGCGCAAGGCCGGATCGCGCACAGTTTTTCTGTAATGATCGGCTTTCTGCTCCCAGAAGCGGAAGCGTTCGTCTCCCGTATGCCGGTGCGTGCGCGAGGCACAAGGCAAAACGGAAGTTGACACATCGATCTGTGGTTCAAGCCAGGCAAGAGCCCCGGTCAATCGCCGATCGGCGCGCGACAGCACCGCTTCGGGCGCGCGGGCGAAATCGATATTCAAGCGGGCATTCCGACCGGGAACCACAATCCGGTCATGGCGGAAACGATAAGGGCGGTGGAGTCGCTCAAAAATGCTTTTCATGGAAAATTCGCTCTTTTGGCGCTATAATGTGTTGCCCAACGTGACCCATCGAGTGCGATTTCAGAAATGGATCTTCTGCTGTCTCAAGGCCCGGCCGCGCCGCGCTGGCCCGGTGGCATGGGCCAAGATGGAACGGAGGCAAAAGATGAAATCTCTTTGCAGATGGCCCGGTGAGGTCGCAAAATGGCTGCTTCTGCTGGCCGCGATCCTGACTTCTCTGATCGGGGCCTCTACGAGCGCCGCCGATCCGGCGCGCACATTGCCCGGAGCACAAGCGATCCGCGAGGTCACGGCGCGGTGCCAGCGCGGAAATCCGCGCCGCGAAACGGGGATATTGGGTATCAGCGACCCGCATGCTGGCGATCCGGGCGTGATCCGGCTGATAGCGGAAACCGGTGTGAAATGGGTGCGCGCGGAGATTTTCTGGAACCGTATCGAACAGGTGCCGGGAGGCGGTTACAACTGGGGCGAAACAGACCGCATGATCCGCGCCTATTCCGATTTGGGGATTCGCGTACAGGCCATCCTGACCTATATCCCGCAGTCGCTACCCGATGACTGGCGAGTGATAGATCAGGCATTTGCTCGGTTTGCCGATGCCGTGGTTGCGCGTTATGCCCCAAGGGGCGTTCATCACTGGGAGGTGTTCAACGAGCCGAACCTTACCGGCTATGGCTGGTTGACTAGGGATGACAACGCCAAGGCCAACCTGCCGGGCTATGCGTTGTTGCTGGCGCGGGCGAATGCGGCGGTACGCAGGCACGACCCCCGCGGCGCAGTTATCATTGGCGGCATAGCTTCGGATCAGCATCGCGGACTACCTGTCGAGACGACGATGGACATCCTCTACGGACTAGGCGCCGCGCCGTGCTTCGATATCATGGCTTTCCATCCCTACGGGTACCAAAATCGCTTTCCCGAAGCTATGGCGCGGGTGAAGTCGGTGCTGGCGCGTCATGGCGACGGATCAAAGCCCGTCTGGTTCAACGAATATGGCTGGACCGAACAGAAAGAAATGGACATGGCGCGCAACCCCGATAGGGGCAGCAATCCGATGCTTGCCGCATTGTCCGAGGCTGGTGTGGCCGATGCGTTTTTCTGGTTTTCCGCAAAGGATTACAGCGCGAAGCGGAGGACACCGACCTTCGGGTTGGCGACGCATGATTTGCGGAAGCGCCCCAGTTTCGAAACGTTCCGATACTTCGTGCGACAGCGCAAATAGGCCTATGCTCTGCTCAGATGGCCACGGCGCGAAGCGATGGCCTGGTACATCCGACCTGCAATGGTCGGACGGAATGCGACAACGTTGGACATCATCCGGTTCGTATCCGCGAGATAGCGAACCCAATCTTGCGTCGCGTTCAGATCGATCCTTTCCAGGCCGGCCTCTAGCGCGGGACCGTATCCTTGGGCCAGCGTAAGAAGACCCGTGCTGAGGCGACGGTCCGTTTCGTCTCGGAAAATATAAAGTCCAGATTGGGTCTGTCCGTGACGAAACCAGAGTGCTGCGGCAATCGCGGTGTTTCCCGTGTGCGCCAGCGTCAAGAACGGCTCCAGCCCCGGATCGTCAAAGGAAATCATGTCACGCAGATAGGCCTGTTGGCTGGCGTCATGCTTGAGCGCCACGACAGTTTCCCGTGATCCGGTATTCTTCCAGCTGCGATCGGCGATATCGGCGAGTGTGTCGAGTTGCGGAATAACCTCCTCACGGCCCAGGAAATGCGAGAAGGTGAGGCCTACCTTTCGAGCTCGAGCCGAGGAACGCCGCATGTTCTTGCGGAAATTTGCGCTTTGCTCGTCGATGATGCTGTCGAGATCCCGCAAGGTCTCCAGAGTGTAAACCGATCGGTCCAAGGCATGCCGGAAAGGCGATAGACCCGCCTCGCGCAATCCGGATATCCATGCGCTCGCCTCATCATCCTCGTAGGCCGTCAGGATGATCTGGTCGATCCCCGTCATGTTCGCCAGCACCAGCGCCATCGCATGACAAACACCATCCAGATCCCCAGGCTGGCACAACAGAACCGGCTTGACCATTGACGCACGCCAGCACACCACCGGTGATACCTGACGCACTGGAAATGGACGAAACGCCGATGGCATCAATGACGCCTCTTCAGAAGCGTAATCGATACGTGGAGCGAAGGCTGGACCACGCCAGACCCGCCCGCGCATCAGCGGCAGCACGCCGGCCAGCCGCGAACCGTCAAGCGCAATCAGGACTGAACCGGTCATTCTTGCACGGTAATGCCGGTCCCAAGCGGAGACCGCCGCTGGGCGGGAAAAAAGCGTGGCCGAACCGACATTGTCGGCAAGCTCTTGCCACGCGGTGCCCCAGCGTGAAATGGCCTCGTCCAAAGACAGACAGGTGGCTTGCAGTGCTTCGCTCATCCTTTCAGCCGTTCAGTCAGGGATGACATCGCCGCGATCATCCTGCCTGCAAGGGATGGCGCGTAGGCCACCACGTAGTTTTGCTCGACAGTCGTGTTGCATAGGTGCCGTGCCCAGTTCTGCGTAATGTTCAGGTCGAAACTATGCAGGCCCAGTTCCGAAGCCCAATCCAGCATCTGGCCGATCAGCAATAGACCCGGACTGGCCTCGGCCACCGCCTGTGTCCGGAAGGTCAGAAGCGCAGTGATCCCCGCGCCCGTCTGAAGCGACAAAAGAACGGCAACCGGCTCGTCGCCGTGCTTCGCTATTGCGAGGACCGGCTTGGCAGTATCGTCGAGTTCGGGTTGCGCCAGAAGTGAGCGCAGAAATGCCGCCTGCCGGCCTGCAAAAGGAATGTCCAGATCTGCAGCTTTCCGGCCCTCTGCTTTCCAGCTTTGCGCCGCCACCTCTGCAATCGTCGGCAGGTGCTTGGCGACCCTGGTGGCCCCCTCGTGAATGTCGAAGGTCAGGCCCGCTTTCCGCGCCGCCCGCTCTGCACGGCGGATGTTCTTGCGAAAATTCCGGCTGCCCTCGGCAACCATCTGCGAGAAGGGGCGGGGATTGGAAATACCGCTGATGTATCTGCCCAGCGGCATCACCCGGGCTCGGCACCCCGCAGCCAGCAGGGCATTGAGCCACAACTCCTGAGTCTCTCCGGGCGTGACGGGAACGACGAAACTGTCCCATCCCGGCAGGTCTTTCAGCGCCATCGCCATACAGCCGATCACCTCGCTGCGGTCTTCCGTTCGGCATTGCGGTGCGGGTGCAATATACATGGCCGGGATGGAGGCCGCTGGCGACAGTTGACGCAAACAAAAGAGCCGCTTTCCACGATGCCGCAGCAGCTCGCGGTCGGCCGGAATAAAGTCGTGCCTTGGCGCGCAGGACGGTCCGCGCCAGACTTTGACCCGCATCAGGGGCATGACACCCGCCAGCCGGGCGCCGTCACGTGCCACAAGCAGTGAAAGGTCCAGCTCCCGGCCTTCTGTTGAAGCCCATGCGTGAAAATACGCAGGTGTGCGAAAACAGCTGGGCTGGCGATCGTGGCGTGTCAATTCCGCCCATTCGCCATCGACTGACCGGAAGTATTCGCGGTCGCCTATCAGCGTTGTCGACATTCTTCCCGTGGAAGTGTCCGGAGTTTCAAAACCGATCATCGGACGCGGCCTCGCAACCGCGCGATACCGCCCAGAAGCCTACCGCGCAGCCCAGGCCGGAACACGACAAGATTGTCGACAGTTTCTATGCTGTCGGCCAGATAACGCACCCATGAAGAGGTGGTGTTATAGTCAAACCGCGTCGCTCCTTGCTCAAGCGCCCAATCCATGCAGGCGCCCAGAAGCAGAAGCCCAGGGCTGGCCTTTTCTGCACGTCCGTTCCAGAAGGTCAGAAGCGCAGATACCGTTTGGTCCGTCTTCACTAGCAGATAAACAACGATTGGTCCCTCGGCATCGTGAAGAAGACCGATGGCGGGCATGCCGCCAAGCCGGGGTGATGTCATGAGCGCTTCGAAAAACGCCTGTTGCGGCCCGTGATAGGGAATATTGACATCGTTTCCCGCACGCCCCTCATGTTTCCAGCTTTGTCGCGCCAAATCGGCAACCATGGGCATGACACTGGCCATGTTCTCGCTGCCTGAAACGAAGCTGACACGCAGCCCGTATTTTTCTGCAGTCCGGCGCGCCCGCCGCACGTTCTGTCGGAATTTCTTGCCCTGACCGACGACGATGTCTTCAAAACATTTCAGATGCAGGACGTTCTGAACCTCGCGACCTAGAGCTTGTTCGCCAACCTCCGCGCCGTGACGAACAAATCCTGCGCGAAGATCCCGCATGGCCGGCCCTGTATAGGCGGGGAATACGCCCACATCCCATCCATCCAAACAAAGAAGCGCCTTGGCCACGGCGTCGCAAACCGCAGGACGCTCTGCCTCACGGCACAAGGGCCCAAGCCAAAGCATAGTCCCCGGCAGCGACGCGAGCCCCGTCGCCTGGCGCACCGGGATGAACGCCTTTCGGCGGGCGTTTACGAACCGCGCATCGGACGGGTTGTAATCGAAACGCGGAGCGATCGACGGTCCGCGCCAAGCATGGTCCAGCGACACCGGAAAGAGACCCGCCAGCAGGCCGCCTTCGGTGCGAACAGCGATGATACGGTCGCGTGGTTCTTTCCGTAATGCCTTTCGCCAGCAGTTGTAGATTTCCGGCGCACAGGACCAGGCGGCGCCGGGAACGCGGTCAAACAGCGCCTGCCATTCGTCCCGTATGCGAGAAAAATCTTGCGGATCCAGGATTTCAGGTGACAGGATCATCGGCTACCGGGCCGGCCGTCCCGCCACATCGACTTGAGCGAGCGCCCGGACGCGCGCCAAAGGCGGAGCGCGGTCGGGCGCACCCCTCGCCCATAGATTACGAGGTTCTGCTGTGTCGTCGTCGTAGTCCCCCTGAACATCTGTAACCAGGGTGCACCTGAATTGAAATCAACCGTCGTCAGCCCCTGGTCGGCGGCCCAGTCGATCATGTCCGCTATTATCCGGATGCCCGGGCTGGACTCCGGGTGGGTTCCATCCCAGAAGGTCAACAGCGTAGTAAGACGGTTGCCAATCACGCATCCCACGAGAATCGCGATGTCACGATCAGGCAATGACGCGATGGTGGCGATGGTTCTGTCGCGCTCCGGTCCGAGAAAAAGCGTTTCGAAGAACCGGCGTTGGCGACCATCGTAACGAACAAGGACGTTTTCGCCCGCACGTCCGGTTGTCTTCCAGCTCTCGTGCGCCAGCCGTGTCAGCAGAGGCACGATGTCAGACACATCACGGCAGCGACGCACCGTAAGGCCAATCCGGTCGCCGGATGCTACGGCCCGGCGAAAATTCTGCCGGCGTTTCTTGGACTGCATCGCGATTAGATCGGGCAGGGGCATCACGGGGTCCAGAACGATGGCCGTCCGGTCCAGTGATTGCACGTCGTGCCGCAGACCCACGGCGTGCAGCCCCTTGTGCCAGAGGGGCAGGTCACTTTCCTGCATAGGAAAAACTGACATGTCCCATCGCTTTTCTTGCGCAAAGGCCTTGCAGAATGCACTGATCACCTCGGGCCGGCTTTCTGAAATGGAGCACACCGGTCCAAGCATGGTTGCCGGCAACGAAAGGATAGGGCCGAATTGGCGAACAGGCAGAAGCCTGATCCCCGGTTTCGTCAAGAAGGTCGCATCTGCAGGGTCGTAATCGTAGTGGACCCGAAGGTTCGCTGGCCGCAGGCCGTTGCAGCGCATCACGGTCATGAGCCCGACCGGCCTTTCCGATTTTCTTACGAGGAGGATGCCACATTGCGCCCCATTCGACAGTTCGGTCCGCCAAGCGTCGAAAACTTCGGGCCGCTGAAAGAAATCTCCATCGGCAACGTCCTCGGCAAGCGACCTCCATTCTGCCTTCAGCGCAGAAGACAAAGGCCCCCAGTGAACCGTCGCGTCGCAATCCGCTTTTTCGGTGTTGGGCCGATCGACCAAGGTGACGGTGTTGGCACGCATCATGACCGGCCCCCGCCCAGCATGCGGCGCAGGCGCAGGCCGGCCTGCAAGCCCGCAAACACCAGACGTTCACGCAATCCCGGAACAGGAAGTATCAGGCGACGAATGTCTCGGGTGTCCGTCCAGATCCTGCCCATCAGCGGATGATCTCTGCTCGCGCAGGAATCGACCATCACCAACCCCGCACGGCCGTGAAAACCCGCGACTGCGGCCAGTTCCAGAAGCGCGCCTGGCGACAGCGAAGCATGTTCCTCGTCAAACGCAACCTTGAAGGCATAGCCAACGCCCCCTTCGAACAGGTTGCATTGCATCGAAACCGGCCGCCCGTCGAGGTAGTAGCCCAGAAAGTGCAGTCCGCCTTCGCCATGGATGTGGCCCATCATTTCTCGAAAGAAGGCGGCTTCGTTCGGGTCACTGGCTATTGCTGTTCCCACCTTGCCCTTCCAGCTGGCCGCCTCCAGTTCGAGGAAGTCCTCGACCCAGGGTGTGAGGTCATCTTTATCGCCAAGCTGCCTGAGTTCGAGGCGTCCCTGTTCGGCCAGCCTGCGGAGCTGCCGGCGCCACGACTTCCGCGATTTGGGAGAACATGCCGTCCGGATGTAGTTATCTGCGCCGGCGGCGTCGGGAATGAAGACCGGGCGGCTGAAGCGATCAAGTTCCAGGCTAGGTCCGGCCACGGCGTCAGGACTGCCCGGCCCATCTACCTGGAGCGGCAGGTTCACGAATAGGGCGCCTGACCCTCGGGCCCACGCCAGAAAACCGCGCCAAGCAATGGCGGAAAACTGTGGATCGACAGGCGGCGCGGCGACGAAAACATGCGCATGGAGCCAAAGGGTTACGTGGCGCAAAGGCAGGCCGTGAAATCTGCGGCAGAACACCACCGGGAAGACACCGATCAAGCGCCCCGTGTCGTCTGGATGGTGGATGAGGATGATCCGAATTTGCTTGCCGTTCGACAGATGTCGCATGGCCGGCAACAAGACGCCCGGAGCAAAAAACACGTTAGGCTCGGCGGACCGCTTCAGCAACGCCTGCCATGCAGCGATATGCGCCACGGCCTTGTCTGCTGTCTCGAGAACCGTGCAGGGAGCAGGCATTTCGCCCGCATTTTCGGTTGAGCGTGTGCCTGCCGCGACTGCGAATGGCGCATGCATGGGCCTATCCCTCCGCCAGCGTGTCCCGTCCAGACGGTTCCGCCGCCTCGCGGGTTTTCAGCGCTTTGAGAATGATACGTGTGATTGCGGACATTGCTACAATCCTCGAGACCAGGTCGGACAGTGCCAACCCTAAGCCGCCGAATAGAGGAACAGTGATGGTGCCAAGCCCGATCCGCAGACCCGTCTGTGCGATACTGCCAATGGCGATGATCCGTGCCTGGTCTATGGACAGAAGCATCATCATCAGGGGGATCCCGATCACCGTCATAATCGACGCAGTGAAGAGGGCGACGAAGATCGGTGCGGCAGAGACGTAAGCCGTTCCGAAGATCAACCCGATGACAGGTTCGGCAAGAAACCACGCAAGCACGGGAGCAAGAACCAACGGCGCGCCATACTGCGCGGTTCTGCGCAGGAAATCTAACAAGTCCTCTTTACACTCGAACCGGGAAACTGTGGGCAGAAAAGTAGTTATCAGAGCTTGGCTGACGACACCCACGCCCACGCAGAGCTGTGCCGCCACCGCGTAATACCCAGCCTCTTCGGCTGAAGATAACCATCCCACCAGCCATACGTCCAACCGGCCTGCCAGCATTGCGACGGCGGACAGGAACAACCACCCATTGACGGACATCATTTTTCGAAAGGGTTCCAGCATCCCACCTGAGGCGCGGAGAAAGGCCCAGGAAACGGTTGTCGCGCTAAGCCCCAGATTTAGAGCTGTCATCAAACAGATCAGTTGCGCAACGCGGACTGGATCGGGATCGGACTGCCACAGCAACGGCACGCTCACAGCAATGCGTAAGCCGTTCTTGAAAAGCGACACGACCGACAGGCGTGCAAACGCACCATGCGATGTCAACACAGCCAGAATGTGGCTCTGCAACCCGGCGATCATGGCCGCAACACCGGCGAGCATGATTGTCTTGGTCAGGGAAGTATCCCCCACAAGGGCAAGCGACATCGGCGTCGCAGCCAAAGCCGTGCAGACTGCGAAGAGAAGACCAACCGCCATCTTGGTGAGAAACCCTACCCGCAGGGCCTCGCGGCTGGGCTGACCGTCCTGAGTGCCACGGGACGCGGTGTGGATCATCCCGATATTCACCGTCGCATCGAGGAACATCTGTCCCCCATCGATCACCGCGATGATCGCCACAACCACGACCAGTTCTGCCGGCCCGAAGCCTTGGGTCAGCAGCAAAAGCAGAACAAGCCCAAGAGCCGCCGCGGTACCGTTGCCCATGACGACAAGACCGCCTCCCCGTACCAACGTTTGATATGATGGCACTTTGCCCATCAGCGGCCTCAGAAATGGCGCCGTAGGACATCGAGGATGCGAGCGTTCTGATCCGGACGGCCGACCGGCAGCATAACCGAGGCATCTCCGTTAAAACGGTAGGGCGCCACGATGACCCCGTCTCGTGCCAATTCCTCTACCATCTTTTCAAATTTCTTTGGCGCGTCTGCAAAAATGAAGGGCGCTTCGCTCGGGATATGACCGATGCCGTTAGCCGTCAAATCCTGACTAAGATTCTGCCGCGCGTCGCGGGCCGCTTCAAAGACGATCGCCCTGTGGTCCCTGTCTTCCAGAGCAGCCACGGCGGCCATTTCGGCCACATGGGAAAGATTGAAGATTTGCTCAGACCGCCGCACCAAATCAATTAGATCAGGCCTTGCAAAGGCATATCCCACGCGCATTCCGGCCATTGCATAGAACTTGGAAAAAGTCCGCAGCCCGATCACGGCGTTCTTGCTCTCGCGAACCAGGGCGGGCACGTCGAGCATTTCGGGGTCGGCTGAGTATTCGGCGTAAGCTTCATCGATCAGAACCGGAAGCTCCGGAGGGATATCGGCCAAAAACTCTACAACCTCCCGGTGGTTAAGCGTCACGCCTTCGGGGTTGCTGGGGCTGATTAGGTAGACCATTCGCGTATGTGGCCGGATCGCGTCCCTCATTTCACCCAAGTTATGGTTTGGCCGGTTCCCGGTCAGACCGCGATCCATCGGGACAAGTTTTTGAGCGACGCCATGGCGTTGACATGTCAGATTGAAGCCGAACCATCCCGGCCCGCTCGAAACGATTTCTTCGCCCGGCCTGGCGAAGATTCCCACCATGCGAGAGATCAATTCCCAAGACCCGGGACCAAGCGCAATGCACTGCGGTTCCAGATCCAGCTCGCGCGCCAGCGTAGAGCGCAATGTACTGAAACGGTCGTCGGGGTAGAAGTTGGGCGGATGATCACTAAGGCTCGCGGTGATCGCCTCGATCACTTTGAGCGAAGTGCCGAACTGGTTCTCCGCTCTGTCCAACAGGACCAGATGGCGCGGGTCGCGCGCAACCGCTTTACCGTCGATTTCGATTTCGGGGTAGAGGATGGCACGCCGCGGCGCTGCGACCGATGCCAGTTGCGCCTCGGCTTTCGCGTCATCCAGAAATCGGGACGTCGACAGAACCCTTCCATGAAGCTGGCCTACCGGGCCGGTTGCGGCAAATTCGAAGGCTGGTAGCAACACCTCGGCAGGAGGTAAAAGCTCGGTCTGCGCCCAGCTTGCCTCGAATTTCCGCTCCGTCTGCACCGAATGCAGCATCAGCGCAGTCACTACGACCTCGGCGTTTTCGAAATCGGAAGCGAGGTGGCGAGTGAACCCCTCGATCCCGGCTTTCGACGTGCTGTAGGGTACCATCCCGGGAAAGCGTCCTTCCGATGCGATGCTCGAGACATTAATCACCCGGCCGGTCCGACTGTTGGCGACCAGCCAGCGGATTGCTGCCAGCGAGCACAAGATCGGCCCGGTGAGGTTCACCTCCAGAGTTTTCGCCATCTGGTCGGCATCGATTTCCCAGATTGGGGCATAGGGGCCAGCGATGGCCGCGTTGTTGATCAGGATATCGAAGCCGCCAAAAGCTTTCGCCGCCCCGTCGATCAACGCTTGGGCGCCGTCCGCATCCGCCGCGTCAGCAACCACTCCGGCCACCTCGATGCCCTTCTTGCGCAGCGCCTCACAGGCGGTCTCGACGGCCTCGGCCCGGCGGCCGTTGATGACAAGCCGTGCGCCCAACGCTCCGAACCTCTCCGCGACCATGCGCCCGACTCCCTGGGTGCCGCCCGTGATCACCACAACCTTGCCCGGCAGGTCCAGGGTTGCTGAATCGACCTTGGGTAATTGCATCATGACGGTTTCGGATTGTGTGGGGGTTCGCATCTCCTGCACGGCCCGACGCCCCAGAAGGATCGACTTGGCCAGGACGCGACGGCCACGATGGATGAACCTATTGACCCCGGGCATGTCCACACCGCGCTAGAATTTCCGTATAGGTGGAGTCCGGACCGGTCATTCGGCGAAACTCCCGGACCGCGGCGTTATCTCATGCAGGGGACGGATATGCATCGTTCCATTGATGCGCCACGGCATCAGCCCGGCTGGTTGGGTTAGCGCCTCAAAAACTGTAGCGATGTTGCCGGCCACCCCCTGTTGGGTCGCCGCAAGGCAACGGAAATAATCCACTGTCTGCTGGAGCCCCTCTGCGAGAGGGACCTTGGGCTGCCAGTCGAGAACCCTGCGCGCCATCGCGATATCGGGTCTGCGCCGGGTCGGATCGTCAGCCGGCAGCGGTTCATGTGCGAAAGTGCTGCGCGATCCCGTCAGCTTTAGAACAAGCGCCGCCAGTTCGGTAATCGTAAACTCCTCGGGATTGCCCAGATTGCAGGGGCGGCACATGGTTCCGTCGCTGGCCATCAGTCGGACCAGCCCGTCGACCAGATCGGAGACGTGGCAGAAGGATCTTGTTTGGCTTCCGTCCCCATAAACAGTCAGAGGGCGATCCATCAGGGCCTGCATGATGAAATTCGAAACAACCCGGCCGTCATCGACCGCCATGCGCGAACCATAGGTGTTGAATATCCGTGCGAGCCGGACATCGACGCCGTACATCCTGTGATAGTCGTGAAACAATGCTTCTGCAGCACGCTTGCCCTCATCATAGCAGGCGCGCGGTCCGAAGGACTGGACGCAGCCGCGATAGGTTTCGTCTTGGGGATGTATTTCGGGATCGCCATAGACTTCGGAGGTGGAGGCCTGCAAGACACGTGCTCCAGATCGTCTTGCCAGTTCCAGAACGTGGAGTGCTCCGATCACGCAGGTGCGCATCGTGCGGACTGGATCGGTCTGATAGTGCACGGGGCTGGCCGGGCAGGCCATGTTGTAGATCTCGTCGACATTCGCGACGCTGTTTAGAGGTAGTTCGATATCCAGTGGTACGAATTTGAAGTGCGGATGAGGAAACAGATGGACAATGTTGTTCAGCGATCCGGTCTGAAGATTGTCGATGCAGATTACATTGTGACCCGCGCTGATCAGGTGATCGCATAGATGGGATCCCAGAAACCCTGCGCCACCAGTAACTAGAATATTCTTCATGGGCAGCCACCTCAAAATACTCGTTCAAAAAACTGCTCTACATGCCCTGAAATGCCTCATGGTGAAATTTGAAATTTGCGCTACCGCGTACTGGAAATTGGACGATCCATCATCGGGCGAGCTTGTCCCCCCTCGGCAATTGTCCCGCTCGGCAGCGCATTCCTATATATCCGCAGCCTACTACAATGCGCCGAATTTCGGAAACAAATTCGCTTGGTGCTGTCAAACGACGCTGGCTCGCGCTGTCAATACGGCTTAACGGGACGCGGATCAGGGAGCTGGATTGCGTGAGAATATGTCGGAAACCAGTCTGTTCGCTACTTCAAGACTGGCCCCGAGATTAAACGGATCTGGGACGAAACCTGTCAGGTCTACGGGGTCCGCAAGGCGTTGCACCAGCTGAAGCGCGAGGGCTTTGAAGCAGCCCGCTGCACTTTGGAGCGCCTCCCTTTCTTGTATATTTCCTTTGGAAACACCCTGCCGGGCAGCGGATGAAACAGATTGGCAGCCATGATGCGACTTGTGGAAAGGTGGTCAAGACAACGGCTCTTTTGCATGTCAGCCTCCTGTGCGCGTGACAAGGTGAACCGTGTGTTCCGGGCACCAGCACCGAGCCACCTGCGGGGCAGCAATTTACCTGCGTCTCATTCTGGCAGGGCTTTATCCATGTGGCTTTTGACATCGACAGATACGCCGACCGCATCGTGGGATGGCGGGGCTCACGGACTACCAAGGCTGATTTTGTTCTTGTTTTTTGGAAAGGGTCCGGCGCGACCGACGACCTTTTCAGAAAGTTCGTCGCCGTCCACTCCTTCGTCTTCGATCGCCTCAACCAGGATCGACACCTCTCCAGCCGAGATCATTTCAAACAAAGCCATACCGACGCTCTGGTCGAATGGCGTGGCCTCTGCATGGCATAACGGACACCGCTGACGTCCGAACTGAGACGAGTTCGAATTCGTCTGACAGCACCCACACCGGCAGATGGCAGAAGCAATCCTGCGATCGGCCGCGACGTCATGTCTGGCTGATGCTTGAAGGAACAGGGCTATCCCTTCGGTTCGTCGAGCGATCCGTGGATTGCGAATTGCTCCAGCCCCGCGGCCTGTGCTTCGATCACGCGGAAGGTTTCCCTGACGCCAGCCTCGGTCAACTCACGCGCGACAGTCAGCAGGGTGTTGGGGGCATGCTCGTCGCAAAGGTCCGCCATTTGCGACACTTCCTCGAGTGCGACGTTGCGGGCGGCGTCAAGAGAGGGCGCGCCGTAGATATCAACGAAATGCTGCGCCAGATTGTCCGCCAGTGCATCCCGCTCGACCGGTTCGATCTGCGTCACGGCGACAAAGCTGACGCGGCCAAAAGTTTCGCACCCCAACCAGCCATTGGCAAACGCCTGTCGGGCCTTGCCGGTCAGATCAGCTTCGGACCAGTTGGAAAACTCGAAGCCTCCGGAAATGCACCATTCGCCGGTTCTGGCAGGGTTGTGGAAAACGCGGGTGTCGCTTTCGTCGAAATGGATAGCGCGGGCAAGTTTCATGCAGGCTCCGTCAGCAGGGTGGTGAGGGGGATCAGACGGGTGGTGTCCCCGGTTTTCAACAGCAGACCCAGGTGTTCGTCAACTCCGGTGAACGTGCCCTCATATCCGCCGACCGTTATATTGGCATTCAGGCTATGGGCCACGGCCAGCCAATCGCGATGCAGTCGCGCCTGGCCTTCATCGCTCCAGGCGTTGATCTGAACCAAGGTGTGCCGCACCCACGCCTCGAGCAAAGTTGTCGGGTCGACCTCGCCGCAGCCCTCCGCGTAAAGGGCCGTCGCGTCGGGCGTAAGGCCGGTGTCCTGCACGGGGGGCCACAGGTTCAGCGACAGGCCGACAGCCAGCCAAGCCGGTATGACATCGGGGTCAGTCGTGGCAGCGGCGATTTGCAACCCTCCGCAGCGCCCGCCATTCACGTAAATCTCACCGCCCCAGCCCAGATGCACGGCGACCTCGGGCGGCGCAAGCGCGCCGAGCGCATTCTGGAACCCGACACCGCAGAGCGGGAGCATGCAGGCGGCCTCGCGCAGCGCCACATCGGGCGCAAACACGATCGCCGCGCGTAGCCGGTCATGGCCCAGATCATGGCAGACCAGCCCCGCGTCGCAGACCGCAGCCGCCTTGGCACAGGCCAGCGCGAACGGGTCCGCGCCATCCGCATCCAGCCCGGTGAATAGCGGTGGAAAAACCGGCGGTGTCATGCGTGGCCAAGCGCGATCAGTTGCTCGGCGACAGAACGGAACCCGGCCGCCTGCGCAGAGTCAGGTTTGGACACCACGATAGGGGCACCGCCATCTGCGGCCAGCCGGATGTCCAGATGCAGCGGGATTTCCGCCAGCAGCGGCACGCCCAGCTTGGCCGCCTCGGCGGCGACACCGCCATGCCCGAACATGTGCTCCTCATGGCCGCATTGCGAGCAGATATGCGTGGACATGTTCTCGATCATGCCAATGATCGGCGTGCCGAGTTGGTTGAACATGTCGATCCCCTTGCGGGCATCCAGCAGCGCCACGTCCTGCGGGGTCGAGACAATGATCGCGCCATTGAGCTCCGCCTTTTGTGCCAGCGTCATCTGCACGTCTCCGGTACCGGGCGGCAGATCGACGATCAGCACATCCAGCGCGCCCCATTGCACCTGACCCAGCATCTGTTGCAAGGCCCCCATCAGCATTGGCCCGCGCCAGACGACGGCTTGATCGTCGTTCGTCATCAATCCGATGGACATCATCGTCACGCCGAAATTGCGCATCGGCAGGATCGTCTTGCCATCGGGTGAGGAGGGCCGCCCCGACACGCCCAGCATACGCGGCTGCGACGGGCCATAGACATCCGCATCCAGCAGCCCGACGCGGCGCCCGGCAGCGGCCAGCGCGCAGGCAAGATTCGCGGCGACCGTGGATTTGCCGACGCCGCCCTTGCCGGACGCCACCGCGATGATCCGGTCGACGCCGGGCACCTTTTGCGGCCCTGACGGTTCTGCCGAGCGGGTCGGCTTCAGATCGGGGGGCGCGGCCGGTGCGCTGTGGGCGGTCATGACGACCGACAGCTTTTCGACGCCGGGCACGGCGTTCAGCCTGGCCTCGACCTCGTCCTTGACCTTGCCATAGGCCGCCGCGTGTTTGCCGCTGACCTCCAGCACAAAGCGCACGGCCCCGTCCTGAACCGTCAGCGCCTTGACCAGACCGGCATCGACCAGCGAAGCGCCACTGACCGGATCGGTCAAAGTTTTCAGCGCGGCCAGCACATCCTCGCGGGCGAGCGTCATGCCCGGTTCAACCCTTGATCGTGCCAGTCACCACATGTTCCAGATCGACGCCATCGACCGTCAGGACCATCTTGGCCTCGAACTGCTTGCCCTCGGTGCCGTCCGTTTTGCGGAACGCTTCTTCGATCGCCTGCTGCGAGGTCACGCCGACCTGCTTGAGGAACTTGCGCATCGACATGTTGAAATCGTCACTCATTTTTGTCTCCATTTTTGAGGTTGGTCAGGGAAAGAATGCTAATGATCCTTGCGCTTGGACAGGTAGTCCTCCGTGGTCCGCACGGGCGGGCGTTCCTTGCCTGCCATAGGATTGTTCTGCGAATGGAACTGCGCCTGCACGCGGCAATTGTCGCACATCTGGATCATGCGTGCCGCCGCCGGATTGGCGAACATCGCGTGGTTGCCTGCCAGCTTTTCCATGATCCGCTCGACGGTGGATCTGACACCGAACAGGGCGCCACATTCGACGCAGGCAAAGGGTTCTTCCTCGTTCAGGATTACCTGGCTCAGGGCCCCGTCGGTCAGGTCGATCTGCGGGCGCAGGGTGATCGCGTCCTCGGGGCAGACATTGGCGCAAAGGCCGCACTGCAGGCACGCATCCTCCTGAAAGCGCAGTTGCGGCATGTCGGGATTGTCCATCAGCGCGCCAGAGGGGCATAGCGACACGCAGGCTAGGCAGAGCGTGCAGGCGTCGGTATCGACAATCACCGCACCGTAGGGTGCGTGATCGGGCAGGGGGATCACGTGCTCCCCGGGCGAGAGCGCCTTTGCGGCGAGGCGCGCCACCTGTCGGCGCGAGCCTTGCGGCAGGATTGGGGTTATGGCCGGACGGGCCGCTAATTCGCGGTCAAACAGATGATCCGAAAGCGCGTCGGGGTCTGCGATATCCAGCAGCGTCACGGCCTCGTCCGCGCCCATCGCTGCGGCGAGATCCGCCTGAGCTTGGATCACGTCGCGGTCGCTCCTGGGAGCCAGCAGGACATCGACAGAGACAAATCCGCTGGCCAGTGCCGCAAGCATTTCGGCATGGCCGAACATCGCCAGCGCATCGATCTCCAGCGGGATCACGTGTGCTGGCAGGCCGTTGCCATGGCGCGCTGCCAAGCGGATCATCTCGGCCCCGTGCGCGTCATGCACGAGCAGGGCGCCCGACTGGCCGCCTGCCTTGCGGTAGCTTGAGGCCAGCGTGGCGATGCGCCGGAACACATGATCAACGGGGGGTGCGTCATAGCTGATCGCGCCAGAGGGGCAGACAGCCGAGCATGCGCCGCACCCGGCGCAGACCAGGGGATCAATCCTGACATGTTCGCCAGCGGGCAGGATCGCGCCAGTCGGGCAGACATTCAGGCAGTTAGAGCAGGCGGGTTGCCCGGCGCGCGAATGGGCACAGAGAGACTCCTCCAGCCGGATATAAAACGGCTTTTCGAAGGTGCCGACCATCTGGCTGGCGGCGAGTATGCCATCTGCCACGGCAGTCAGGCTGCCCGGATCGGCGCGCAGATATCCGTCGCGCTTGTCCGGCGCGGGGAACAGGGGCGTTTCGCCCGTCAGATCAAGGATAAGGTCGCATTCGGATTGGGCCCCATCGCGCGGGTCCGTCAGAGATGGCGCGCCGCGCCCGCCCGGCAGAGCCTGCTGGAACGCGTCAATCGAGATGTGGAACTGGCCGAGTGTCCCCGAGACAATGCTCAACCGCCCGGTGCAGCAATCGAAGCGGCTGGTCACAGGCAGGTCGGCCCCTGTCGGCAACAAAACCGTCACCGCCAGAATATCCGCCAGCTTTTCCGCGGCGGCCACCGCAACCTCGCCCGCGCCGATGATCAGGCAGACACCGTCCGAGACGACATCCGTCGTCTTGGGCGCGGGTTGGGGCAGCGCGGCCTCGGCCACCAGGGCGGCCATTTTCGCCGACGTATCGCCCTTGTCGGCCGTCCAGCCCGCGCGGTCGCGTAAGTCGACGAAGTCCGGCTCGGGCGCGCTGATATCTTCGGCCAGATCACTGAAACGATCTGCTTCCTGCTGGCAGGCGATCATCACATCGCCGCGCTCCATCGCCTTGGCGGCGAGGCCGATTTGAGATTGGCAAAGGGCCGTGTGCAGCCGCGAGCATTCCATCCCCGTCGCGGCACTCAACGCGGCCGGGTCTATGGTCTGGGTGCCGAGGCAATCACAAATCAGCAGGGTTTTCGTCATTTCGCCTCCTCGCGCAGCGCGAGGTTAGGACGGAAAGCCAGCAGATGAAAGCCGGTCCCAAGATTTTGATGCCTCGCGCCAGAGTTGACCTAGCGGCAGGGGCCAGATCGGTAGCTGGCAACACGGGATTAGCGGGGTTGCGCCAAGACTCTGCTTTGATTTTTTCCATAAGTCAGTACACTCGCGGAAACTCACCTCAGCGTTTCAGCCAGCGAGTGCCAGCTTGACCTTCGTCTTTCCCAATTCCCAGTCCATTCCCCTTGGGGTCGTGGTGCGGAAGTCGCCGGGCGTGACGCGCTGGGCAAAATGGGCGTGGCGGGCGGTAGGTATTCTGCCCGGTGCCGGACCGGCCAGTTGGACCGTTCTGCGCAACGAGGATGACGTGACCGAATTTCACGCCGCGACGCTGCCGCTGAAGCTGTATGTGTCCGACACCGAGGCGTATGTCCACGAGCTGCAGACCCGGCAGCCATCCGTCTATGTCGTGCTCAGCCCGGACCCGTCGTTGCAGGACATACCATGGAAAGTGACGCTGGTGTCGGCCTCGCCCTACGAGGCGCAGGACTACTGCGATTCCGCCGAGGTGATGGTTGAAAAAGTGGCGATGCCGGACGGCATGCAGGCCTGGATCGCGGATTTCGTGACCCACCATCATGAAGAAGAGACGTTCGTGAAGCGCAAGCGCCGCGATTGGCGCGCCGAGGATGCCGAGGACGGTATCGGCGACGCGCGCATCGCGCAGGACAGCGATGTCTACCGTTCGCCGCGCAGCCGCATGGGGGCGTTGAAGTGACCCGGACCGACAGCTTCTGGGCGCGCCGCCGCGCCGCCGTCAAGGCCGAGGCTGAGGCCGAAGCCGCCGCCGAGCAGGCCGCAATCAATGCGCGCCAGCAGCAGGCCCTTGCCGAGAAAAGCGATGAGGAGATCCTGGCGGAACTGGCTCTGCCTGATCCCGACACGCTGACCAAGGGGGATGATTTCGCCGCGTTCATGTCCAAAGCGGTGCCGGAACATTTGCGCAAACGCGCGCTGCGCCAGCTGTGGCGCAGTAATCCGGTTCTGGCCTGCGTCGACGGATTGAACGATTACGACGACGACTATCTGGCCAGCAGCTATGGAAATGCGCCGTTGAAGACGAACTACCAGGTTGGCAAGGGCTTGCTGACGCATGTGCTGGAGGTGGCACATCAGGAAGAGTTGAACGCCGATGATGGCGTGCCACTCGACAAAGAGGAAAAATCGGGAGAAGATGAAAGCCATGAGGACGTGGTCGCGGCGGTTGAGGCGCCTGCGCCGGAATTGGCGACCGACGTCGAGCCGGAGCCGCAGGATACTGACCAGCAAAGACCGCGCCGAATGGTTTTTCGCTTTGACGGGAACGCCGCATGACATTGGCACAGGCACAGCAGAAGATCGACGAAGAGGATCGCCTGCGCGCGGATCTTTACAATTATCTCGGCGTGATGCTGGCCGGTCCGCCGGATGAATTGCTGCTGGCGCAGACTGCGGGGCTGACTGGTGATGCGTCCTCTTTGGGGCAGGCGATCGAGGGGCTGGCGCGGGTTGCGAAGGTGACGAAACCCAAATCCGCCCTCACGGAATACAATGCCTTATTCATCGGTCTTGGGCGCGGCGAGCTCTTGCCCTATGCCAGCTACTACATGACCGGGTTCCTGAACGAAAAGCCGCTGGCCAATCTGCGCGCCGACATGGCGGCGCTGGGCATGACGCGGGCGGAAAACACGTTCGAGCCCGAGGACAACATCGCCTCGTTGATGGAGATGATGGGCGGCATGATCGTGGGGCGCTTTGGCACTGCGGCGCCGCTGGCGCGTCAAAAGGAATTCTACAGCAAGCATATCGGCCCATGGGCCCCGCATTTCTTTGCGGATCTTCAGGGCGCGAAATCATCGGTTCTCTATGCCTCGGTCGGGGCCGTGGGCGCCGAGTTTTTGAATGTCGAACAAGAGGCATTTCGCATGATGGCGGGCTGATGGCCGCCAATCAAACGGCGGCAGGGGCCGCCATGATGACAGCAGGGGAGGACGCATAAAATGGCTGACACGAAACAGGGCACGACCCGCCGGAATTTCCTGAAGATTGCCGGCACTGCGGTGCCCGGCGTTGTGGCGGTTGCCGCAGGCAGCAGCGAGGCGCAGGCCGCGCCCGCCGAAGTGGACCTGTCATCCCAGGTGATGCAGGATACGGAACATACCCGCGCTTATCTGGAAAGCACGCGCTTTTAAGTCAGCGCCGCCCGTCTGGAAGCACGGCTGGCAGGGGCAATTCATAGGTACCAAGACTGCGGGCAGCGCAGATGTAGGGAGAAAGACAATGCTCAGGAAAAAGACAGATGGAAGCGCACGCCGGGCTGCGAGAAAGCCTGGTGCAAGCGCCGCGTCCGCTGGTGTTGACCGCCGCACATTCCTGCGCGGCTCTGGCCTCGCGATCGGCGGTCTGGCAGCGGTTGCGGCAACCGGCGGCACCGTTTCGCGCGCGACCGCCCAGACCGCAGCGGCGCGGGCGGTCGAGATCAAGAAATCCGTCTGCACCCACTGTTCAGTCGGCTGCACGGTCATTGCCGAGGTTGATAACGGCGTCTGGACCGGGCAGGAGCCCGGCTTTGACAGCCCGTTCAACCTTGGGGCGCATTGTGCCAAGGGCGCGTCGGTGCGCGAACATGCACACGGCGAGCGGCGCCTGAAATATCCAATGAAGAAAGAAAACGGCGAATGGGTTCGCCTGAGCTGGGAACAGGCGATAGGTGAGATCGGCGACGGCATGATGAAGATCCGCGACGAGAGCGGGCCGGATTCCGTCTATTGGCTGGGCTCTGCCAAGCACAGCAACGAACAAGCCTATCTCTTCCGCAAATTCGCCGCCTATTGGGGCACGAACAACGTCGATCACCAGGCGCGTATCTGCCACTCGACCACCGTGGCCGGTGTGGCAAATACATGGGGCTACGGCGCCATGACCAACAGCTATAACGACATCCACAATTCCAAGGCGATGTTCCTGATCGGCTCCAACCCCGCCGAGGCGCATCCGGTGTCCCTGCTGCATATCCTCAAGGCCAAAGAGGAAAACAACGCGCCGCTGATCGTCTGCGATCCGCGCTTTACGCGCACCGCCGCACATGCGGATGAATATGTCCGCTTCCGGCCGGGCAGCGACGTCGCGCTGGTGTGGGGTATCCTGTGGCACATTTTCGAAAACAGCTGGGAGGACAAGGAGTTCATCCGCACCCGTGTCTGGGGCATGGACCAGATCCGCGACGAGGTGAAGAGCTGGACCCCCGAAGAGGTCGAGCGAGTCACCGGCGCGCCCGGCGAACAGCTCAAGCGCGTCGCGCGCACGCTGGCCAACAACCGGCCCGGCACCGTGGTCTGGTGCATGGGCGGCACGCAGCACTCCAACGGCAACAACAACACCCGCGCCTATTGCATCCTGCAACTGGCCCTTGGAAACATGGGCCGTCCGGGCGGCGGGACCAACATCTTCCGCGGCCACGACAACGTGCAGGGGGCCACGGACCTTGGGGTTCTGGCCGACACGCTGCCGGGCTATTACGGCCTTTCGGAAGGCTCGTGGGCGCATTGGGCGCGTGTCTGGGAGGAAGACCTTGATTGGCTCAAGGGCCAGTTTTCCGATGCCAGCGTAGGCGACACCAAGATGATGAACCTGACCGGTATCCCGGTCAGCCGCTGGATCGACGGGGTGCTGGAGGACAAGGCCAACCTTGATCAGCCGGACAATACCCGCGCGATGGTTCTATGGGGTCACGCGCCCAACTCGCAGACCCGGATGAAGGAAATGAAAACCGCGATGGAGCGGCTGGATATGCTGGTCGTGGTCGATCCCTATCCGACCGTGTCCGCCGTGATGCAGGACCGCACCGATGGCGTCTACCTGCTGCCGGCCTGCACACAGTTCGAGACGCGCGGCTCTGTCACCGCCTCCAACCGGTCGCTGCAATGGCGCGAGAAGATCTTTGATCCGCTGTTTGAATCGCTGCCCGATCACACCATCATGGCCATGTTTGCCGAGAAGTTCGGCTTTCACGACAAGATGTTCCGCAACATCGCCATCGACGAGGGCGGAGAGCCGAATGTCGAGGATATCACCCGCGAATTCAACCGCGGCATGTGGACCATCGGCTATACCGGCCAAAGCCCGGAGCGGCTGAAAAAACACATGGCCAACCAGCACACTTTTGATCGCACGACGCTGCGCGCCAATGGCGGCCCGGCTGACGGCGATGTCTACGGCATGCCGTGGCCCTGCTGGGGCACGGCTGAGATGAACCATCCCGGCACGCCGGTCCTTTATGACATGTCGGTTCCCGTGGCCGAAGGCGGCCTGACCTTCCGCGCACGCTTCGGCGTGGAGCGAGACGGCGACAACCTTCTGGCCGAAGGGGTCTATTCGAAAGGGTCCGAAATCCAGGACGGCTATCCTGAATTCACGATGCAGATGCTGCGGGATCTGGGCTGGGAAGGCGATCTGACCCAGGAGGAACGGGCCAGCATCGATCGCGTGGCCGGTTTCCCTGATGGTTCGCCCCTGATGTCGGAGCCTGCCGATGATGGCGGCTCGAATGCAGACGAAGAAGTGGGCGAGACGTCTCAGCAGGGTGAAATACCGTCTGACTACAAGGAGAAAACAGGCGGCGTGAACTGGAAGACGGACCTTTCTGGCGGTATCCAGCGGGTTGCCATTGCGCACGGGTGCGCGCCTTTCGGCAACGCCAAGGCCCGCGCCGTGGTCTGGACGTTCCCCGATCCGGTGCCGCTCCACCGCGAGCCGCTCTATTCCAACCGCCGCGACCTCGTGGCCGACTATCCGACCTACGAGGACAAGAAGTTCTGGCGCGTGCCGACGATGTACGCCTCGATCCAGACAAAAGACTTCTCAGAGGATTATCCCATCATCCTGACCTCCGGCCGTCTGGTCGAATACGAGGGCGGCGGCGAGGAGACGCGCTCGAACCCGTGGCTGGCGGAACTGCAGCAAGACATGTTTGTCGAAATCAATACCCGTGATGCCAACAATCTGGGCGTTCGTGACGGTGCTCAGGTCTGGGTCGAAGGGCCGGAGGGCGGCAAGGTCAAGGTGATGGCCATGGTGACCGAGCGGGTCGGCGAGGGCGTGGCCTTTATGCCGTTCCACTTTGGCGGGCATTTCGAGGGCAAGGATCTGCGCGACAAATACCCCGAAGGCGCCGATCCCTACGTTCTGGGGGAATCGGCCAACCTAGCCCAGACCTATGGCTATGACAGCGTAACCCAGATGCAAGAGACCAAAGCGACACTCTGCAAGATCTGGACAGCATAAGGAGACCGATCATGGCTAGAGCAAAGTTTCTCTGCGACGCTGAACGCTGCATCGAATGCAACGCGTGCGTCACTGCCTGCAAGAACGAACATGAGGTGCCGTGGGGGATCAACCGCCGCAAGGTGGTCACGATCAACGACGGCAAACCGGGCGAGCGCTCGATTTCCGTCGCATGCATGCACTGCTCGGACGCGCCCTGCATGGCGGTCTGCCCGGTGGATTGCTTCTACCAGACCGAAGACGGGATTGTCCTGCACTCCAAGGATCTGTGCATCGGCTGCGGCTATTGCTTCTACGCGTGCCCGTTCGGTGCGCCGCAATATCCCCAGGCGGGCAATTTCGGATCACGCGGCAAGATGGACAAATGCACCTTCTGCGCCGGTGGTCCCGAGGAAAACAACTCCGAGGCCGAATTTGCCAAATACGGCCGCAACCGCATTGCCGAGGGCAAACTGCCGATCTGCGCCGAGATGTGCTCGACCAAAGCGCTGTTGGCAGGTGACGGCGACGACGTCTCCAGCATCTATCGTGAACGTATCGTCGCGCGTGGCTTTGGTGCGGGTGCTTGGGGTTGGGGCACGGCTTATGGCCAAAAAGGTGGGCCGGCGCAGCAACGCGGCAATTGATGCGCCCGCATGACCGCATGGCTTTGGGCATGCGGCACGCTATTGGCCGCCTGCTTTTTCCGAAGGAAAAGCGTTTCAACGTGGGCAAATGGCTTTGACATGAGACGCTGAAGTAAAGGATCGCCATGATGCTACGCCTCTTCGCAGTTTTCCTTCTGGTCTGCGGCCTGATGACTCCGGCGCTGGCGCAGGAGACCACGGTCACCCCGCGCGCTGAAACGGGCGGGGCGCAAACGCTGGATGATATCCTGCGCAGACAGGCACAGCAAAAGGTCGAGGATTCCTTCCGGCGCGACGAAACCGGCAATCCCGAGGCCGCCGCGCCGATGACAGCGCCGCTTGGCACGCTTGGCGGGCAGTCCGATCCCGATCTGTGGCGCGCGCTGCGCTATGATACGGCGGACGTGACCACCCAATCGCGCGGTCCCGCGTCCAGAACGCTTATTCAGGATGCCGGAATGTGGTGGCTGAAGTTCCGCGAAGGTCCGCTGCTGATTTATGGTGCGGCGCTTTTGGGCGGCACCTTGCTGCTCTTGGCGTTATTTTACCTCATTCGCGGACGTATCCGTATCGAGGGCGCGAAAACCGGCCGCACGATCACCCGTTTCACCGGAGTCGAGCGGTTTGGCCATTGGCTGCTGGCCGCCTCCTTCCTAATCCTTGGCGTGACCGGCCTGATATCCCTCTTCGGGCGCAAAGTGCTGATCCCGGCCTTTGGCCATGATGCCTTCTCGACCCTCGCGATCGGGACGAAGTGGATACATAACAATGTATCCTGGGCATTCATTGTGGCGCTCGTCATCATCTTCGTCTTTTGGGTCATCCACAATCTGCCGGACCGCACGGACCTGAACTGGCTGGCCAAAGGTGGCGGTATTTTCGGGAAAGGCCATCCGCCCGCCAAGAAATTCAACGCGGGTCAGAAACTGATCTTCTGGTCGGTGATTGTGCTGGGCGGGTCGATCTCGGTTTCCGGTCTTTCCCTGCTGTTCCCTTTCGAATTCAACATGTTCGGCGCGACATTTGCGAAGTTGAATGACTGGGGCGTGCCGGGTTGGGTCGGCGCGGGCCCGCTACCGTATCCGCTGTCACCGCAGGAAGAGATGCAATATGCACAGCTGTGGCATGCCATTGTCAGCCTGGTTCTCACGGCCATCATCTTTGCGCATATCTATATCGGCAGCATCGGGATGGAAGGCGCTTTCGACGCGATGGGCAGCGGTGAGGTAGAGGAGCAATGGGCGCGTGAGCATCATAGCCTCTGGGTGGACGAGGTGCAGGACGCCGAAATTCGGCACGGCAGGAAGACCTAGGATGAAAGCCTTCTTGATAGCAATGGTGGCACTCGTGGCCATCACGATCGGCGCCAACCTGATCCTGACGCAGGCGAATTTCTCGTCCGGGGCTTTCTCGGCTTCGACTGGAAATGTCCGGTTAGATAACTAGGGGTTATGCTGGGCAGCGGGACTGCACAGTGGGCCTGCTTGAGATGGCAAGCATTCGCGTCTTTTGCCAGTAATCTTGAGGAATTTCCTGATCTGACATGCAATACCGCTTGAGACGGGCAGGGCGGTTTCGCAGCCTTACAGATCGACCGAATGGAGTGCTTTTCGCGGCTCTACGCGATGAACTTGGCGTAAAGCATGCAGGGTTGAATTTGTAGCGTTGATACATGACCCAATCCGGCCCTAAACTTGAAGCCGAAGATGACGGTTGCGGCGAGTGCGACTGCCGAGAGGCAGACCTTCGGACAGCTGCCGTATCATGTCGCTATCCACCGCCAGTCATTCGGCCTTCCGAACACGAACTCGATCCGGTTGCGGCGCTTGTCGCGACGCGTGCAGTATTTCGCGGTTGTCTTGCGTGGCTTCCAGCCCGAGATACATGCGCGTATCCGTTTGCCTTGCAACCCTTCTCTGAATCAATCGCCGTCATAGCCACGGTCTGCCAAAGAGCCGGTTGATCCTTGGTTGACTGCTGAGCCTGGCCGCGCACCGATGTAATCGCTTGCCTCAGCGGCAGTGATGAACAGGCTAACGGGCTGGCTCTGGCTGTCACTGACTGCATGTAGCTTGATGTTCATACCGCCTTGGTCCTCTTGATCAGGCGGCCACGCTGCCAATTCTTTACGTCCATGCCGGTCGCGGCCCGGTGTGCCTTGACGTAGGCCGCGTCCATTGCCGGGAAGGCGATTGCAAAGCAATTTGCCGAGAGGAGACCATAACCGTCTTCTATTCGCGGTGATCGGCCGCCAAGCTGGCCATTATCCGGGCAATGACCCTTTATCGCTCCATCACTTCCTTCGGTTACAGAGCGCCTTGTGCGGACCCTATTTCGCGTTCATTGTCTCTCGGGCTAACGGCGCGACAACGGCTCACGATCTCACCAGCGTAAGCCATTGCGTTTGATGAAGATAATCCCGCTCAGAACCCCGTGGTCATCGACCCTTGATTTGCCGTGAGCCTTTGGGAAACAAGACGGCAAGCCGAGATGACGTTCGTCGTATACATCAACGGTTTACACAATCCCCGCCGACGACTTTCAGCACTCGGCTGGAAAAGCCCGGTCGCCTTAGAAAGAAAGGTGGCTTAAATGGGCACAAGGGTGGGACAGGTCCATATTGCCGATCCGTATAGATCGGGCCATCCTTTCGCTAGACCTCTCGGCTCATTCGTTCGTCACAAGCACGAGCGAGGCCGGCATGTCCCAAGAGCGATCCTATCAGTCCTTCCGACAAGACCGCCTGTCCGCGCTCGCGCGGCGCGCGGATCGTAAACCATGAGGCTGCATCGGTACTTCGCGCGAAAGTTCGCGGTGACGTTCTTCGTCGTTTTGATGATCTTTGCGGCCATTCTCGCGCTGGTGGACCTGATGAATCAGGTGGGGCGCTACGATGTGGCGCAGATCGGCTTTACCTCGGTGCTGGGCCTGACCCTGCTTGGCACGCCAGCAGCGATTTACGAATTTCTGCCCCTCGCGATGATCTTGGCGTCACTGGCGCTTTTTCTTGGGCTGGCGCGCTCATCCGAGTTGGTGGTGACCCGCGCGCTAGGGTGGTCGGCGCTGCGCGTTATCATAGCCCCGCTCGTCGTCTCCTTGATTATTGGCGCGGTTGCCGTCGCCGTGTTCAATCCGGTCGTGAGCGGTCTTGGCCGCCGATATGAGGCGCTCAGCAGGCAATTTTGCGGCGGCGATCAAACTTTGCTTTCCATCGGCGCGGACGGGCTGTGGCTGCGCCAGGGAACGGAGGATGGGCAGCCGGTGATCCACGCGAGATCCGCCAACCACGATGGATCCGATTTGCAGTCGGTGACCTTCCTCATGTTCGACGCAAACGGTGCCCCAACCGAGCGGATCGACGCTGGGAGGGCAACGCTCGAGGATGGTTTTTGGACTCTGCAAGATGCCAAGGACTGGATGTTCAATAACTTCGCCAATCCCGAGGCTGGCGCCAAGCGGCGCGATGGAATGCGGGTCCAGACCAGTTTGACGCCTGCGCGCATTGCCGCGTCCGCTGGCACCGCCATGTCGGTTTCCGTCTGGAAACTGCGCGCCCATATCGCCCAGCTCGAGCGCGCGGGTTTCTCCTCAAGGCGGCCACTGATCTGGCTCCAGACCGAGTTGGCGCGGCCTCTTTTCCTGGCGGTGATGGTGCTGATCGGCGCCGCGTTCACGATGCGCCACGGGCGGTCGGGGCACACGGGGCTGATGGTACTCTTTGCGCTGCTCTCGGGATTCGCGCTCTACTTCATCCGCAATTTTGCTCTGATCCTGGGTGAGAATGGCCAGTTGCCGATACTCATCTCTGTCTGGGCGCCGCCCTTGGCGGGACTGCTGATGGCGCTGGGACTGATCCTGCATCTTGAGGATGGGTGACGTTCACGGGGTCTCTCGCGGCTCATATGCCCAAGGTCAGGACGCGCCGCCTGAGCTCCTCTCAACCACGCCGGGGCCAAGCAAAGGCTTAATTTTCTTATAGCCGTCGCCATCATGATTGCCCGTCCCGCCTTTGCCGCGCGTCTTGGCATAGGCACATCCGGCGCGGGTAAGGATATTGAGAAGGTTTTCCTGCAAACTCGCCGCCTCGAAGCTGACCTCCGCGCGCCCGAGTGCCGAGAACATGCAAGGGATCCAGACATTGGTAGAGGTGCCGCAGGTCTTGACGCCGCCATAGGCGCAGATGAGCACATAGACCATCATGAAGGCCCAAATGTCGACCACGAAGAGGAACAAAATAATCGGCACGGCGCCGAAGAGACTGGCGGCGCTCTGCCAGAAATCGGCGTTATAGGCCGCGAGCATCCAATGGGTTGCAAGGTTGGCCAGCACCAGGCCGGGGGATCGTCGGGCGCGCGGCAAGGATGCGGCAAGGCGCGGGAAGGCGCTGCAATGGCGCAATCATCAGGCAGCGAAGGCCCATTTGCGCGCTAGCGCGAAGGTGGCGAGCGCGACGAGGCCGGTGGAGAGGATCAGGGTGAAGCTCGGGGCCAGAAGATTGCGGCTCAGAAGGCCTGACAGCAGCGCCTCGTTCGCCGTAAATCCAGCGAGGGCGACGGCGACAAAGCGGATGAGCGCCGCGCGCATCGACGTCGCGCCTTCGGCGAAAGTATACCCAAAATGTCCCGCGAAACTGACGATGAAGGCGATGCAGAACGCGGCGGCATTGGCGAGTACCGGCAACCAATCCGCCTGAATAAGCGTCACGCCGACCAAGAGATGCACCATTGTTGCGGTGCCGCCGACAAGGCCGAAGCGCAGGATCTGGCCGATCATGGCCGCTCCGCCGCGTCGCTGGCCGTCTCCTCGGCGATGATGAAACCGGGGCGACCCTTCACTTCGGTAAAGACGCGGGCAAGATATTCGCCCAGAACCCCGACGGAGATTAGCTGCACGCCCCCGAGCAGGCAGATGGCGACGATCAAGGTCGACCAGCCTGCGACATGGGTGCCGAAGATCAGCGTGCGCAGCGTGATCCAGAGGCCATAAAGGATTGACATGCAGGCGATGCCGCCGCCGATGCCGGTCCAGATGCGCAACGGCCAGTCTGTGAAGGACGTGAGGCCCGTAAGTGCCAACCGAAAAAGCTCCGCAAAGCCGAATTTCGATCTGCCGCTGCAGCGCGGCTCCAGCTCGATCGGCACGGCGATGCTGCGAAATCCCACCCAGCCGTAGAGGCCCTTCATGAACCGGTCCCGCTCGGGCAGAGCGCAGAGCGCATCGACCACGCGCCGGTCCATCAGGCGAAAATCGCGCGCATCGGCCGGAATGCTGACGCGGCTGCCGAGGCTTAGCGTCCGGTAGAAGATGCGGGTGAAGGCGCGTTTGGCGCGCGGCTCGTCGCGGCGGTGGGCGCGCACGGCATAGACCATCTCGTAGCCGCTGCGATAGTGATCCAGCATGGTTTCGAGGCAGCTCAGCGGCTCTTGGAGATCGGCATCGAGAATGACGGTGGCGGCACCCGACGCGCGGCCGAGGCCCGCCATGATCGCCTGCTCCTTGCCGAAATTGCGCGAGAGGCGCAACACCCGCACTGGCGCCGATTGGCTGGCCGCCATGGCCTCGGACGAGGTGGCGTCGCTGCTGCCATCGTCGACGATCAGGATCTCGTGGGTAAGGCCCAGCCGCGCCGCCTCGGCATGCACGCGATCAATGGTCACGGCGATGCTACCTGCCTCGTTATGGGCAGGGATCACAAAGGATAGCTCGATTTTGCGCGCAGGCTGACGGTGGGGCGTGTGGACGATATCGGCGGAAATCGGGGTGATCTTCATCTGGGCGGCTCCAGCGGTCAGGATTGCATGACCGCTGTCTAGTCCGCCAGTGCGCACCGACGGCTGATCGAAACTATACGATTTGGCAATGTTCGGAATTCAGATGCGCACTGGCGCGGCCTTTGGGGTAGGAGTGGTGTCGGAAGCATTCGAAAAGGCAGTGCGTGTATGCGGATTCTGGTGGTTGAGGATGATGCCGAGACGGCGGATTACATCTGCTCGAGCCTGACGGCGCATGGGCATATCGCCTTGCATGCAGCGGATGGCAAGGAGGGGTATCTCCACGCCCTCGACAATGATTTCGACGTGATGGTGATCGACCGCATGCTGCCCAAGCTGGACGGTCTGTCGCTGGTCAAGTCGATCCGGATCGCCGATGTGCGCTCGCCGATCATCATCCTCAGCGCGATGGGCGGTCTCAACGATCGGGTCGAGGGGCTGGACGCCGGGGCGGACGACTACCTTGTCAAACCCTTCGCCTTTTCCGAACTGCACGCCCGCCTCACCGCCCTGATGCGCCGCCCGCCGATGCAGATGGAAGAGACAGTGATGCGCCTTGCCGATCTGGAGCTGGACCTCGTGCGCCACTCGGTCAGCCGCGCGGGTCAGACGATCACGTTGCAGCCGCGCGAATATCGCCTGCTGGTCTATCTTCTGCGCAACGCGGGCAAGGTTCTGACGCGCACCATGCTGCTGGAGTCGGTGTGGGATTTCCATTTCGATCCCCACACGAACGTGGTCGAGACGCATATCAGCCGTCTGCGCAACAAGATCGACAAGCCCTTCGACGCGCCGCTGCTGCACACGGTGCGCGGTGCGGGCTACAGCCTGCATGACTAGGCGCGCGCGTGTGTCCTTGGGTCTCGGGCGTACATCGGTGCGGCTTTCCCTGCAGTTCGCATTTCTCTACGCGGTCCTGTCGGCGGCGATGTTCTTCGGCGCCTACTGGATGACGGACTACGAGGTGCGCGATTGGATCGAGGGCCAGATGCGGTCGGATCTGGTGGCGTTCGAGCGGGTCTATGCCTTGCGCGGCGAGGCGGGCCTTCTGGACCGGATCGCGACTCTCAGCGAGTTCAGCTATGACAGCGAACGGATCTACCAGTTGCGCAGCCCCCACGGCGCCCATCTTGGCGGCACGGTGATCGACGCGGACGCGGCCGAGGCGGGCACGCATGTCTTTTTGCCCGTCAGCGCCGTCGACGCGGAAAGCCCGCCCAGCGGCGAGGTTTCGGGCTACTGGACGCGGGCCGACCGGATCGGGCCCTATACGCTTATCCAGGGCGCGGGCGATCACATCATCGCCGAGGTACTGGAGGCGCTCAGCATCGCGCTCGTCGCAGGCTACATCCTCGTCATATCGGCGGGGCTCATCATAGGGCAATTCGTCGGCATCCGCACCGAGCGGCGGATCGGCAGCATCATGGAGACGCTGGAGGAGGTCGCAAAGGGCGCGCTCTCGCGCCGGATTCCGCTCTTGGGCACCGACCGGGACGACCTCTCGCGCGTCTCAGGTGCCATCAACGTGATGCTGGATCAGCTCGAGACGCTGCTTCAGAGCCAGAAGCAGATCGCCACGGACATCGCGCATGATCTACGCACGCCGCTGCAACGTCTGCGGCAGCGGCTCGAGCGGATGCAGGAGGCGCATGAGGAAGACGCGGATCTGACCGCTGCCCTCGGTGAGACCGAGACACTGATCGAGACGTTCCGCGCCCTTCTGCGCATCGCCCAGATCGAGGCCGGAACGCAGCAATCGCATTTCGTGCCGGTTGATCTGGGCGCTCTTGCCCGGGATGTCGTCGAAATATATCAGCCTGTAGCCGAGGATGAGGGCCAGACCCTGACCGCCTTGATCCCGGATGGCCAAGCCGAGATGCGCGGGGATCCTGCGCTTCTGGGCCAGCTTATGTCGAACCTGATCGAAAACGCCATTCGTCATAGCCCACCGGGCGCCGTGCTGACATTGTCGCTCGCGCTCGGCCCCGCACCCGTCCTCATCATGTCGGATGACGGGCCGGGCATTCCTGCGGGCGAGCGGTCCAAGGTCTTTCGGCGGTTCTATCGCCTCGAGAAAAGTCGCACGACCGAGGGGCACGGGCTGGGCCTGCCGCTGGTCAAGGCGATCTGCACGCTACACGGTGCCGAGATCGCCTTGGAGGACAACGCGCCCGGCCTGAAGGTGATTGTTACCTTCCCCGGTTGGAAAGCGGCCTGAAACCTACTCGGCTGCCTGCTTCGAGACGTAAAGTGTATTGCCTCGCCCGAAGCCACCGATGCGGCGATAACCCAGCATGTTGACCTGCGCGACATAGCGATCCGCCACCGACAGCGCGGCGGAGTCGCCCGCGTCCAGCGCCGCCAGTTCGGACATCGTCAGCAGCCGCACTTTGCCGCCAGTGTAGAACTCCGAGGAGAAACTACGCTGTCCTATCCGATAGAGCGGCGCATCCGGCATCAATGCTTCGGCTTCGGCCACCAGCGCCTTGTGCGTCTTGAGGCGTAGCATGTCGGGCGCGGTGACGGCGAGGATCGACGCGCCTGCAAAGAAGACGAGCGAGACGCCTGCGCTGCCGGCAAAGAGCACGTTCCGCCATTTACCCGGAGCGTTGCCCCAGAGGCAGGTGTAGAGCACGACCAAGAGCACGGCAGACGCCGGCAATCCGGGGATCGTGTAGGCGGGCAGAATGTTCGACGCGAAGGTAAAGAGGATCATCGGCGAGATCGCCCAAAGGAGAAGATAGAGCATCCAGCCCGTGCCATCGCTGCGCACCGCACGGGTGGAGCCGCGCAGGTTCCATAAGAGCGGGATCAGCGCGACATAGCTCCAAGGCCGGATTGTGCCCGTCCAGAAGATCCAGATCATGCCCTTGGCCTCGTCATGGCCGCCACCATAGAGGTCTCCGGGCCAGCCGGGCACGAGGAAGCGCTCGATATGCTCGCCGATGAGAAAGTAGCGCAGGAAACCCGGCGTCGCAGCCTCGGCGGCGGCATACCACGGCAGGGTCAGGCCGAGCAGCAGCGCGCTGCCTTTGAGCCATGGCAGGCGGCGCAAGAGGCGCCAGTCGCGCCGGATGGTGAGCCAAAGGATCAGCGGGATGAGGCAGATCACGACCGCGACCGGCCCTTTGGCCAGCATCCCGATGGCCAAGCCCAGAAAAACCGCGTACCCCCAGCCACGATCCGGCACAGCGCAGCACGCCGCGCGCCAGAACGCCACCATCACCAATGTCGTGCCGAGGGCCATCGGGATATCCGTCATTACGAAGGCCGACGCACCGAAGAAGGCCACGGTCGAGAAAAGAACCGCTACCGACACCAGCGCCGTATTGCGCCCGGCAATATCCCGGACCCAGACAAAGACCAGGGCGAGGATCACCAGCGAGGCCAGCAGGATCGGCAGGCGCGCTGCGAACTCATTGATGCCGAAGAGCTCCATTCCCCCGGCGGCCATCCATGTGTTCAGCGGTGGCTTGCCCCAGAAGGGCACGCCATAGCCGTCCTGCGGGTTCAGCCAATTTCCGATCTCAACCATCTTGCGCGCCATTTCGGCATAGCGCGCCTCGGTCGTGTCGGTGAACGGAAGCGTCACCATCGCCACCAGCCGCACGATGAGGAAGGCGGCCAGCGTGGCCCAGAGGATGCGGACATGGCCCAAGGGCAGAGCCAGATCCGAGAGGCGGTGCCCGCTGCTGCTGCGCTCTTGCTGTACGGTGTTGGTGGCGGTGGCAACATCGGTCGAGGTCACGAGGGGCAATCTCCGTCCAGGGGTCATGCCTTACTGTTAGTCCGGCGCCATACGCCGCCATGTGGCGCGAAGTATACGGATCGGTAATCGCTGGTGGTGCCGCGAACGGTGTAAACTCAAAGCCGGCGTCATGTTCGGGCGATCTGAACCCACTCAACCGGCGGCTGCAACCGCCGAGGAGGTTACGCAATGAACGAAAATCCCAAGACATTGAAGTTTGCGCTACAGGTCAACACCTGTGCGCACGACCCGTTTGAGGATGAACTGCGAGAGCGGTTGCGCGGACTGCGCACCGCTCAGAGTGAGAGGTGACGGGCAACTTGGGCTAAATAGGGCGAAGAAAATAGATGGATGCGTGAAGCCTGAGCAAAAGGGGTGTCTACTCGCGGGAGAAGATCTGTTGACCTCCGATATAAGTCTGCGCGACACGTGTGTTGGCAATCAGGTGACGGGGCGTTTTGAAGATGTCATTCTCGAGAATTGCAAAATCTGCCAACCTGCCGACGGTCAGCGACCCCTTGATGTGTTCTTCCCGGCCAGCGAAGGCTCCAAGCACGGTGTAGGCCTGCAGCGCCTCGAAGACGGTGATCGCCTCGTCGGCGCACAGATCGGCGCCCGAGGATGTATGCCGGTTCACCAAGGCGTGGATTCCTCGCATCGGGTTGGGATGGCACACTGGCGAATCCGAATGACCGGGTGCGATGATCCCGGCGTCGATCATGCTGCGATGCGGCCACATGAAGCGCATCGCGTCGCCGCCCCGATTGCGGATATAGGCATCGCCCAGATCATAGGCGAACCCCGTCGCGGAAGAGCAGATCACCTTGAGCCGGCTCAGCCGTTTCAGGATTGCAGGGGTGACGTTGCAGCAATGCTCCACCCGCAGGCGATGATCCTCGACCGGGTGGTGATGGAGCGCGTTTTCATAGGCATCCAGAACAAAATCGATACCTCGATTCCCGACGCCGTCCGCCCCTACCAAAAGGCCTGCGCGATGCGCGTTCAGCACGCGCTGATTGAAATCGCCCGCCTCATAAAGGAGCATCCCGCGGTTATCCTCGGGTTCGCCAATGACCTTCGTGCCGACATAGGGGTCGTAATAGGCGGCGGTCCGGCCGCTGGTCGAGCAGTCGGGGCACCATTCAACGCCGGTCAGCCGAACCCACTCATCCCCGAAGCCGGTGCGCCAGCCCGAGCGTAGGATCGCGTCCACCAGATCATCCTCGCGGCCGCTGGCCAGAAGGCCTACGCGCATCTTGAGCGTGCCGGCGTCGCGCATGAGCTGATAGGCTTCGATCCCTTGAGTCGAGGCCAGCGAATTGTGAACCGAGGTGATGCCATAAGTGGCGAAGTCGGCAAAGACGCGCTGCAATCCGGCGGAGAAATCCTCGGTGGTGAATTCTCGTTGGCAGAGATTGACGACCGCATGCGCGGCAGTTTCGCGCAGCAGGCCCGTCGGCGCGCCCGTTTCGGGATGGCGGTCTATCCGGCCAAAGGGCGGATCGGGCGAGTCGCTGTCAAAGCCCACTTTCCCAAGCGCGGCGCTATTGGCGAAGCCCAGATGCGAGTCGCGGCGGTAGAGAAAGACCGGGCGCCCGCCTGCGGCATTGTCGAGCGCGTCACGTGTCGGGTAACCGCCAAGGCGCAGGTCGTCATATCCGAAGCCGACGAACCAGGCGTCCTGTGAGGTACCTTCGGTCTTCTTTTCGATAAGGTTCAGCAGGTCCGGAAGCGTATCAGGGCCCTGAGACAGATCCGTCCAGCGGCCCAGCCGCGCGCCATGCAAATCCGGGTGACAATGGCTGTCAATAAAACCGGGCAGGACCGTGCGGCCGCGGCAGTCAATGACCTGCGCCTGCGGGGCAAGCCCGCGTATTTCGGTGGTGCTGCCGGTTGCGACGATCCAGCCGCGCGAGATGGCCATCGCTTCGATGAACTCGCCTTGCGTGCGCATGGTTGCGATCCTGCCGTTGATGACGATCGTATCTATGGGAAGAGTATCCATACTGCCGTTCCTTGAATGTTCGGGTTGAGTGGCGTTACCGGCAAGCGGCGGTTTCAGTCTCGGTCCTTGCGTTGAATCTCCATCGTCAGCCAATCGATGAAGACGCGCATCGCGCCGGTCAGGGGCTGGTCAGGGGCGGTCAGCAGGTAATAGGCAAGGCTTTGGCGCCGAACGACCGTGGGCAGGGGCCGTATCAGACGCCCGGCGGCCAGATCGCCCTCCATAGTCAGGTCGTCACCCATCGCAATGCCCAGCCCTTCAAGCGCGGCAGTCTGGCCATGCGTGAAGTCCTGAAAGCGAAGGGTCCGCGTCACCTTAGACGGGTCTTTTCCCTGCGAGACGAAGAACTCGCGCCAATGCGCGCCGCCCGGCTCGTCGATCAGGGTATGCTGAAACAGATCCTCGATGCGGCGCACCGGATTGGGGCCGTTCATCAGCCGCGGGCTGCACACCGGAAAGACGTCAAGTTGCCTGAGTAGCGTGATATTGCGGTCGGGCCAGCCGGGCCGTCCATACCGGATCTCGATATCGGCCTCGTGGGTCGAGGCCTCATGCGGTGTCAGGACGGTCAGCGACACGCCCGGATACTGGCTGAGGAACGATGGCAGGCGCGGAATCAGCCACGAGTTGGTCAGGCCGGGCATGCACGATATGACCATATGGCCTTCGAAGGTCTCGCTGCTCAGGGTGCGCAGCGCGGCGTCGATATCGTCGAATGCCTTGGTGAGATACGGAATCAGGCGTCGCCCTTGCGAGGTCAGCTCGATCCCGCGCCCGGCACGGCGGGTCAGCGTCAGCCCAAGCGCATTCTCCAGTGCCTTCACCTGCTTGCTGATCGCGCCGTGCGTTACGTAAAGTTCCTCGGCGGCATGGCTCAGATTGCCCCGGCGCCCTGTGGCTTCGAAAGCGCGAAGCGCACTGAGAGAAGGCAACCGACGCATTAAATTCCTGCCTTTTCCAATGTCAAATACGCCTCCAAAAGCGCTTAATATGTGAGTTAATTTCCATTAAAGTGGAAACTTCCTGCAGTTGCTATAATTTTACTCACATCCTAGCGTGGTTTGAAATTCACACAAGCCTGCTGAGGACAGCCAAGATGAGCAAAGGGGTTCCAGTCCAGAAAGACACGGGCGTCTATAGTGCGACGGTCAAGCTCTTTGGCTCGGAGCCCGACCCGGCTTTTGAAGATCCGAGCCGGATGGAGCGGCTTTGGGGCCGAAACTGGGGCTGTAACAACGATGTGGGTCAGATCCGTGCCGTCCTGATGCATCGCCCGGGGCCTGAATTCGACGTGATAGACCGCAGCAAGGCAATCGCCGCGACGGGAGGGTATGGTGATATCGACGCCGGCTGGTATTGGCAGAGCCGCGACATTCCCGATCTCGCGGAGCTGCAGGCACAACATGACGGGCTGGCCGATGCGCTGCGGGCCGAAGGGGCCGAAGTGATCTATCTCGACGGCGTCACCGACGGGCGGTTCAAATCGGTCTACACGCGCGATTCCTGCATCGCGGTGCCCGGCGGCGCGATTGTCACGCGCCTTGCGCCGCGGATGCGGCAGGGTGAAGAGCAGGCCGTCACTCGGGCCTTGGCAAAGGCCGGCGCGCCGATCTTGCGCACGCTGCAAGGCCGCGCGATGGCCGAGGGCGGCAGCTTTGCCTGGCTCAATTCGAAGACCGCTGTCATCGGGCGGGGTATTCGCCAGAACGATGAGGGCATCGCACAGATCCGCGAGGTACTGGCGCATGTCGGCGTCGAATTGCTGGTCGTTGATCTGCGCGGCTATGATATCCACATTGACGGCCATTTCCTGATGATCGCGCCGGACTTGGCGCTGGTCTGGGCGGCCGGGCTGCCCTTCACGTTTCTTGAAAAGCTGAAAGAGCTGGGCATCCGCGCCGTCGAGATGACCGAGGCCGACAATCGCTGGATCGTCAACGGCCTCGCGGTCAGACCGCGCCGTGTGCTGATGCCCGAGGGGATATCTGACGCAACGCGCAGCGCGCTCGAATCCGAGGGCGTGGAATTCGTGATCGTGCCCTATGATCGGGTGCAGATGAACGGGGGCGGAATTCACTGCTCGACATCGCCGCTGATCCGGGACAGCATTACCTAAGGTCAAGCAACTACTCACCAAACCAAGAAACCATCAGGGAGACTTAGAAAATGAGTATTCGCAGAACGTTACTGACCGCGACCGCGCTGACGGCAGTCGTCACACTGGGCGCCGGCTCGGCGCTGGCACAGGATACGCTCACAATCGCGTCCTGGGGCGGCGCCTACCAAGAGGCTCAGCGCCAGGCGTGGTTCGACGTCGTCGAGGAGGAACTCGGCATCAAGATCATCGAGGACACGACCTCGGGCGCGGCGGATGTGCGCGTGCAGGTCGCGTCGGGCAGTCCGACCTGGGATCTGACCCAGCAGGGCAATTACAGCTGCGCATTGCTCGAGAGTGAGGGCAATGTCGAAATGCTGAGCGACGAAGTGCTCGGCGTGTCCGGCATTCCGGACAGCATGAAGGGCAAGGGATGGATCTCCAACCTAGTCTATGGTGCCGTACTGGCCCGCAATGACGAGGCTTTTCCCGATGACAAGCCGAGTTCCTGGGCGGATTTCTGGGATACCGAGAAATACCCGGGGCCACGCAGCCTGCGCCGCAATCCGGTCTACAACATGGAGGCGGCCCTGATCGCGGACGGTGTGCCGATGGACGAGCTCTACCCCCTCGACACGGAGCGCGCCTTCAAAAAGTTGCGGGAAATCAGAGACGATGTCGCCGTCTGGTGGAGTTCGGGCGCGCAATCCGCGCAGGTTCTTCAGGATGGCGAGGTCGATATGGCGATGGTCTGGAACGGCCGCGCGCAATCCATCGCGGATGAGGGCGCCCCAGTCAGCATTACCTGGGACCAACAGATCGTTTTGACCGATTGCTGGGTCATTCCGAAAGGCGCCAAGAACAAGGATCTCGCGATGAAGGCGATCGAAATCATGAGCCGGCCCGAGGTGCAAGCACGCATCGCGCTCTTCATCAACTACGGTCCCGCGAATGCGGATGCCTATGATACCGGGGTCATTCCGGAGGATGTGGCCAAAGGGTTGCCGAGTCACCCGGACAACGTGGCCAAGGGGTTTGTTCTGGATGCCGAATACTGGGCAGAGAATCTCGATCAACTGACCCAGGATTTCGACTTCTTCATTCAGGAATGACCCTTGATGTCTGATGCAATCAAAATGACCGGCCCGGCATATGCCGGACCGGACGGCGCCACCGAGGCCGCCGGGCGGGACAACTCGCTACCGATCAGCGTGACTTCCCTGGTCAAGAGCTACGGTGCGTTCCGTGCGCTGGATAACGTGAGCATCGACATCCAAAGCGGTGAATTCATGACACTTTTGGGTCCGTCCGGGTCCGGCAAGACGACGCTGCTCATGGTCCTGGCCGGCTTCGTGCGGCCTGACAGCGGATCGGTGAAATTCGGCGATGACGAAATCCTGCTGCTGCCGCCGCACAAACGCGATATCGGCATGGTCTTTCAGAACTACGCCCTCTTTCCGCACATGACGGTGGCCGAAAATCTTGCTTATCCGCTTAAGCTGCGCAGCACTCCCAAGACCGAGATCCGCGAGCGCGTGGCGCGGGCGCTGGATCTTGTGCAGTTGACCGAACTGGGCGATCGTGGCATCGACGCGCTCTCCGGTGGCCAAAGGCAGCGCGTGGCGCTGGCACGCGCCGTGATCTTCGAGCCGCGCATCCTGCTGATGGACGAGCCGTTGTCGGCGCTCGACAAGAACTTGCGCGAGCAGATGCAATTCGAAGTACGCGCGCTGCATGATCGGCTGGGTATCACCACCGTCTATGTCACCCATGACCAGCGCGAAGCGCTGACCATGTCGGACCGCATCGCCGTGATCAACGAGGGCCGGATTCAACAGGTGGACCCGCCCCAGCGCCTTTATGAGCGGCCCGAGACCTTCTTTGTGGCCAGTTTTATCGGCGAGACATATCGTCTGCCGGTCGAGGTGGAAAACGGCGCGGCCAGCCTCTTCGGTCAGCCGATCAGGACAGAGGGGACCATCGCCTCGGCGCGCCGTAGCCAGACCCTGATCCTGCGTCCCGAGATGCTGCACATCGCGGGCGGCCTGCCAGGCGAGGACGAGAACCAGATGACCGGCACGTTGCGCAAGACCGTGTTCCAGGGCGACAGCGTCGTCAGCTACATCACCATCCACGGCGATCACGAAATTGCCGTGCGCAGCCAGCACCGCAGCAATCAGTCCCTGCCAGAGCCAGGCAGCGAGGTGCGCCTGTCCTGGCTGGTGCAGGATACGGTGATCCTTGCCGAGGAGGATCGGGAATGAGCGCGGTCGACATGGCCCCGGCTGCCCGATCCGAGAACGCGGACGCGCTGGACCGCCAGGCGCGCGCCGAGCAGCGCAGGCTGTTGTCGCTCTCGCTGCCGGCCTTCATTCTGGTTGGCAGCCTCGTCCTCGTGCCCATCGGCTGGCTCTTCTGGCTGTCCATCTACGGAACCGACGGGTTCACGCTGGAGAATTACACGCGCCTGATGCACCCGTCCTATAAGATCACGCTTATCACCACGTTCGAACTGGCGTTCCTGGTGACGGGGCTCTGCATCCTTCTGGGCTATCCGGTCGCCTATCTCGCCTCGCAGCTCGGCCCGCGCATGTCGAGCATCGTGCTGCTCTGCGTGCTCTTTCCGTTCTGGACGTCGCTTCTGGTGCGGACCTATGCGTGGCTGGTGCTGCTGCAGCGCAAGGGGCTGATCAACACCTGGCTGATGGACATGGGGTTGATCGAAGCGCCGCTCAAGCTGGTGCATAACTTCACCGGCACGACCATCGGAATGGTGCACATCATGCTGCCCTTCTTCGTGTTGCCGCTCTACGCCAGCATGAAGACCGTCGATCTCGATCTGATGAAGGCCGCAGCCAATCTCGGTGCGTCCCCGATCAAGGCGTTCTGGCAGATCTACGTACCGCTCACCCTGACGGGCCTCGGGGCGGGTGTGATCCTTGTCTTCGTGCTGTCCTTGGGCTTCTACGTCACGCCCGCGCTGCTGGGTGGCGGGCGCGTGATGATGTGGGCGATGCAGATCGAACGCTCGATGGCGGTCTACGCCGATTGGGGCGCGGCGAGCGCGCTGGGGGTTGTCCTCCTGGTGATGACGCTGGGCATCCTCTGGGCCTTCGGGCGGCTGACCGGCGCCTTCGCGGCGACGGGGGGGAAATGACATGCTGAACAAACCCGCCACCGATACGCAAGTGACGCATTTTCAGCGGCTCTGGCTCTACGCGGTTTGCATCCTCGTGATCGTGTTCCTTATCGCACCGACGCTGCTTGTGGTCCCAATGAGCTTCTCGGATTCTCGCTATCTCGAGTTTCCACCGGAATCGTGGTCGCTGCGCTGGTATCATGCCTATTTCGACTCGCCGGAGTGGCTTCAGGCGACGTCGGTGTCGTTTCAGGTAGCGTTCCTCACGATGATCCTCGCAACGGTGACCGGCACGATGGCCTCTTACGGCCTTCACGTGACCAAGGCGCGGCTGGGCCGCTACATGACGATCCTGCTGACGCTGCCAATGATCATTCCGCTGATCCTGCTGGCTGTCGGCATCTTCCTCAGCTTCGCGCCTGTCGGGCTCAACTCCACGATCACCGGACTCGTGCTCGCGCATACCATCCTTGCCATTCCGCTGGTGATGATCACCGTGACGGCAGGGATGCAGAATTTTGACTTCAATCAGGAGATGGTCGCCCGCTCGATGGGGGCATCACGGCCTTGGGCCTTCCTGACGGTGACCTTGCCGCAAATCCGCAATTCGGTGCTGTCGGGCGCGTTGCTGGCCTTCATCATATCGCTTGACGAGGTGGTGATCGCGCTGCTGATCGCGGGCGGGGACAAGGCGACTCTGACCCGGCGGATGTTCCTCGCCCTGCGCGACGAGATCGATCCGACCATCGCGGCTATATCGACGCTTCTGATCACCTTTTCAGTGCTGATGCTGACCCTGTCGCAATTCCTGCAGTCACGGAAATAGGCCAGAGCCATGCCCGATGAGCGCCTCTTTACCTCCGATTTCAAAGCGCAACCCTATTGGTGGGACGCCGCACGCCCCGGTATCGGCGCGCCGGACGAAATCGCGCAGAAGAGCGATGTGTGCATCATTGGCGGCGGCTATGCCGGTCTGTCCTGTGCGCTGGAACTGGCACGATCCGGCACCGATTGCGCGGTGCTGGATAGCAAGCGGATCGGGCAGGGCGCCAGCTCTCGCAATGGGGGGCTGGTGTCGGGCGGCCTCAAGCACGCGCAGGCCGGGCTGGTCAAGGAGGTGGGCCAGGAGCGCGCCATGCGCCTGATGCAGGAGGCGGCGGGAACGCTGCCCTTCCTCGACGATTTAATCATGCGCGAGGGGATCGACTGTGACTTTGCACGGGTGGGCCGGTTTTCATGCGCCTGGACGCGCGGGCATTACGATGCGCTGGCCCGCAGTGCTGAACTGACCGAGGAATTGACGGGCGCATCGGTCCGCATGGTCCCGCCCGAGCGCCAGCGCGAGGAGATCGGCACCGATTTCTATCGCGGGGGGCAGGTGGCCGAAGGCGCGGCGACGATCCACCCGGGAAAATATGTGCGTGGGCTGGCCGATGCCGCAGAACGCGCCGGTGCGCGCCTTCACGGCCAGACCCATGTGACCGGCATGACGCGCGGCCCGGATGGCTGGCGGATCAAGACCGATCGAGGCACCATCCGCGCCGACAAGGTGATGCTGGCCACCAATGGCTACACGGGCCGCGAGGTGCCGTGGTTTCGCCGCAGGGTCGTGCCGGTCGCCAGCTTCCTGATCGCGACCGAAGAGATCCCTCTCGAACTCGCGCGGGAGCTGGTGCCGAACGCGCGCGGCCTTGCGGATACGCGCCGCGTGCTCAGCTATTTCCGCCTCTCGCCCGATCACAAGCGGGTTCTCTGGGGCGGGCGCGTCGGCACCACGGCAATGGACCCGCGCGAAAGCGCGCGCCGCCTGCACAACGTGATGACGCGCGTCTGGCCGCAGCTGGGCGATGTGCGCATCAGTCATAGCTGGAACGGCAATGTGGCCTTCACCTTCGATTTCCTGCCTCACCTCGGCGAGCATGAGGGGGTGCATTACGCGCTAGGCTGCCAGGGCAGCGGCGTCGCGATGCAAACATGGCTGGGGTACCAGACCGCGCGCATGATGCTGCGTGGAAACAGCGAAAGTGCCTTTGCCGAAGGGCACTTCCCGACCTTCCCCGGATATGGCGGCAACCCGTGGGTGCTGCCCCTGATATTGATGTGGTACCGCCTGCGCGACCAGATAGAAAGGAGCCGGTCATGATGTCCGGACATGAAGAGGGCCGTCAGAAAATTCTTGACTGGCTGGATGAGGAGCGCGGTGTAATCATCGAGCTTCTCAAGACTTTCTTGCGCGCCCGGTCACCCAACCCGCCCGGAGACACGCTGGACGCGGCGCAGGTTGTGCGGGACCATCTCGATGCCGAGGGGCTTAGTTACCGGATCATCGACCCACATCCCCAGATGCCCAATATCGTCGCAGCCTTCGAGGGAGGACAGTCGGGGCGACATCTCGTTCTTAACGGGCACATGGATGTCTTTCCGGTACCCGAGGATCACCGCGGCTGGACCCATGACCCTTGGACCGGGACTGAAAAAGACGGCAAGATCTATGGCCGAGGTGCTTGCGACATGAAGCCCGGTACGACCGCTTCGATCATCACCTACTGCCTGCTCAGCCGCCTGCAAGATCAGCTCCGTGGCAAGCTGACCCTGACCTGCGTCTCGGACGAGGAAACCTTCGGGCCCTGGGGCGCGCGCTACCTCATGGAGCATCACCCCGAGGTGCATGGCGATTGCCTGCTCAATGGCGAGCCGGGTGGCCCGGAATCGGTGCGCTTTGGCGAGCGCGGCCCGCTCTGGATCGAATTTACCGCGCGCGCCGCCGGGGCGCATGGCGCCTATGTCCACATCACCGAAAGCGCGACCAAGATCGCGATGGCCGTCGCGCGCGACCTCGAAGAGCTGACCGAGCTTGAGGGTGATCCGCCCCATAACGTCGCCAGTGCCGTAGATGCCGGGCGCGGCGCTATGGACCGGATGATGGGCGACGGGGCGGGTGATCTCGTCTCGCGCGTGACGCTTAATATCGGCACGATTCAGGGCGGGGAAAAGACCAACATGATCCCGTCCGAGTGCCGTTTCACCGCGGATCTGCGCCTGCCCGTCGGCATGTCGAAATCCGATCTGCTGCCGCATGTCGAAGCCATCGCGGCGCGCCATCCGGGCGTCGAATGGGAGGTGATCGGCGGGGACGAGCCATCTTGGTGCGATCCCTGTCACGAGATGGTCGAGATCATTCAGAAGAACGTCGAGGCATTCGGAAGGCCGCGCCCGACACCCATCGTCAGCCTTGGCGGAACCGACGCGCGGCTTTGGCGGCATAACGGCGTGCCGGCCTATGTCTATGGCCCCTATCCGCACGGGATGGGCTCGCATGACGAGCATGTGGAGATCGAGGAATTCCTGCATGTCGTGCGCACCCATGTGCTCTCGGCCTGGGATTATCTCGGCCCCGGATCCGACGATTGAGTGCGCTTCTGGCTCCGGATCCGCTCTGGGAAGCCACGGCGCGGCCCGCCCCGGATGCGCCCCCGCTCGAAGGCGAGACGCACGCGGATGTGGTCGTCATCGGAGGCGGGTTCTGCGGGATTTCCTGCGCGCTGCACCTGGCGGAGGCCGGCTGCGATACCGTGCTCCTTGAAGCCGAGGCTATCGGGTTCGGCGCGTCGGGGCGCAACGGGGGCCAGCTGATCCCCTGTTTCAAGGACAACCCCGAAGATCTCATCGTGCGGCACGGTCCCGAGCTGGGCAACGCCATCGCCGATCTGGGCGAAAGCGGCGGCGACTTGGTTGCAGGTATGATAGAACGTCACAATATCGACTGCGCCTTTCACCGCGACGGCTGGATTCTCGGGGTTCATGCGCAGGCCGCGCTTACCGCCGTGGAGGAGCGTGCGCGCCAATGGCAGGCGCGCGGGCGCGATGTGCGCATCCTCGGGCGTGAGGAGGTCGCGGCGCTGACGGGCTGCGACAAGTATGTTGCCGGCTATCTCGACCCCGCCGGGGGCGGCCTCAATCCGATGTCGCTGGCGCGCGGAATGGCAGAGGTGGCGCAGCGCCTGGGCGCGCGTCTGCACTCGCGCAGTCCGGCAGAGCGTATCGAGCGCGACGGGACCGGCTGGCGCGTCACCACCCCCCGAGGCTCCGTGCGCTGCGGCCGGATCGTGCTGGCGACCGGCGCCTATTCGGGCAATCTGATCCCCGCCCTGAGGCGGAGCATGCTGACGATGCAGTCGATGCAGATTGCGACCGGGGTGCTGCCCGAGGAGGTCCGGGCCTCGATCCTGCCCGGCGGCCATGTCGTCAGCGATACACGGCGCCTGCTCCTCTACTTTCGACTGAACGAGGAAGGGCGGCTGGTCTTTGGCGGGCGCGGGTCGACCGGGGGCGAGGGGATAAAGCCTGCACATCTGTCGCGGCTGGAAAGCACCATGCGCGACTATTTCCCGCAAATCGGGACTGTCCCCGTTCGGTATCACTGGGCGGGGCAGGTCGATCTGACGCCAGAGCGCGCGCTCCGCGTCCATCGGCCCGAGCCGGGCATCTGGGCCGTTATCGGCTTCAGCGGGCGCGGGGTGGCCATCGCGCCCGCCGTCGGCAAGGCGCTGGCCGAAGCGGTGATGCGGGACAGCGACGAGGCCCTGCCTCTTGCCGTCACGCGCATGCAGCCGCTGCCCTTCCACGCTGCGCGCCGCCCGGCTCTGGCCGCCGCCATCGGTTGGGCCTGGCTGCGCGACGGACTCGACCACGCCGGGCGCGGGCCTAGCGGCTGATCAGCTCCAGCGGCAAGCGGCTGAGGACCTCGGGCGCCTGTCCTGCGCCGCGCGTCAGGATTGTGTAGCCCGCACTCATTGCCAGATTGCGCGGCGCGTCTATCAGGATGGCATGCAGGAACAGGATCATGCCGGACTGGATCGGCATGTCATTGCCCGAATGGATCATCGGCGGCACGTCCATCCAAGAGGGCGAGTAGGTCGCGCCCAGCGAATAGCCGCAGGCCGACATGCGCGCCCCTCCATAGCCCGCCGCGTCGAAGGAGGCCCGGTGCGCATCGTCGATCTGCCCGATGGTATTGCCGCTGCGTGCGGCATCCGTCATCGCTGCCATCGCATCCTTCGTGGCGCTGAACATGTCCTCATGCGCCGCGCCCGCCTTGCCGATCGTCAGCGTGCGCATCAGGCAGGCGCAGTAATGCCGGTAGCTGCCCGCATGTTCGATGGTCAGTTGATCCTCGGCGTCGAGATGGCGGTATCCCGCCGCGCTGCGCACCAGCAGTGCCCGGTCGCCCGAACCCAGAACCGGGCCGGACGGGGGCATATCCCCGCCGCCCTCCAGGATCGGCGCGATCCCGGCGGCGGCGATGCGGCCCTCGAACACGCCGGGGCCTGCGGCCTCGATCATCGCCTCCAAGGATTGGTCGGCAAGCTCGGCGGCCTGCCGGACATACGCGATTTCGGCCTCCGATTTGATGAGCCGCAATTCACGCACCAAGTGTGACGCATCGACCAGCGTGCACCAATTCGTGAACCGCTGACGGAGCAACTCGTGCTTGTCTCCGGTCAAACCGAAGCTGCGCAGCTCAACGCCGACCCGAGCGCCTTCCAATCCCTTTTCGGTCAGGATCTCGTGCAACTCGGACGAGGGGTCCGCGCCGGGTGCGTCATACCAGAGCCGTATGTCCTCGATGATCGAAGTGCGCCGGGCCTGTTCCAGATCGGGTCTGCGGGTCAGCAGGGTCACCGGGGCGTCATCGGCGGTGACCACCATGCATTGAAAGAACACAAAGCCTTTGGTGTCGAACCCCGTCAGATAGAAAAGACTTTCCTGTGAGAAGACTAGCAGCGCATCGAGACCGTCGCGCTGCATGAGTTTGCGGGCGTTTGCCAGTCGTTGGTCGAATTCGGATCGATCGAAATGCAGCATTTTTCTGTGTCCTGTCCGGATGGCCTTTCCCGCCGGTATCCCCGTGCGGAGATCATCGTTCGCGGATCGGCATACACATCCGAGGCTGCGGGAAACTGGAGGTCAAAGCAAGCTTTGCAGGTGCAGGCTACAGGTAAAAATTCTCACCGCTTTTCGACCGATACTCCCACTTGGTCTCGCGACACGTGAGATGTGCATGCCGTCGAAGCCGGTCACCGTGTTCGGGAGCGGTAGTCTGTTTCTCACGGCAACGGATTCTGCAATTTCGATGAAGATTGCATGACAATTCTCTTGGATCTGGCCGCCGACCTGGCGTAGCCGGAACATGAGAAGCTGAAATTATGATTTTCAAACAGTCACCTATACCGACTGCAAAAGTTTATTTGTCTTTTCTCAGGCGATGATTAGAGGCGACAGAGCAAAAGACGAGTCAGTTGATTAACCGAAGACGTTGGGCCTATCGTGGCGGCACGATAGGTATCGTTGAACTGGAGGGATCGACATGAATATCCAACGCTTACTGCTGGCGTCGGCATCCGCGACCGTGATCGCCGGCCCGCTGGCGGCGCAGACGGAAATCGAATTCTGGCACGCGTTTACGGGCCGTCTGGGGGAGCTGGTGACCGCTCAGGTCGAGGACTTCAACAACTCGCAATCGGACTACACCGTCACCGCAACCCACAAAGGCAACTATTCCGAGACGCTGAACGCCGGGATCGCGGCCTTCCGCGCGGGCGAGCAGCCCGACATCCTGATGGTGTTCGAGGTGGGCACCGCCACAATGATGGCCGCAGAGGGTGCCATCAATCCAGTCTACAACGTCATGGAAGAGGCGGGGGCCGAATTTGATCCGGACGGCTTCATCGGATCGGTCAAGGGATATTATACGACCAGCGATGGCGAAATGCTGTCGATGCCCTTCAACTCATCGACGCCGGTGCTGTGGGTAAACCGCGATGCGCTGTCCGAGGCAGGGATCGACCCCGATACGGACCTCTCGACATGGGAGAAGGTGGGTACGGTTCTGGACCAGTTGAAGGAGGCGGGCAGCACCTGCCCGATGACCACCGCATGGCAAAGCTGGATCCATCTTGAGAACCTTTCAGCCTATCACGACGTGCCTTTCGCGACGCAGGCAAACGGGTTCGACGGCCTCGATACCGAGCTGGCCCTGAATGGCGAGACACAGATCGCGCATATCGAGGCGCTGGGCGAATGGGCAAAAGAGGGCAAGTTCATCTATGCCGGTCGCCGTAACGAAGGGGGCGCCAATTTCCGGGCGGGCGAATGCGCGCTCTTCACCGAAAGTTCGGCCGGCTATGCCGGCATCAAGGATGAGGCGACGTTCGAGTTCGATGTGCGTCCGCTTCCCTACTGGTCGTCATTGGTCGATGCACCGCAGAACACCATCATTGGTGGTGCCTCGCTCTGGGTGATGGCAGGGCAGGGCGCTGAGGAATACAAGGGCGTCGCGTCCTTCCTCAACTACCTCTCCTCGCCCGAGGTTCAGGCCAAGTGGCATCAGAACACCGGGTATCTGCCGATCACGACGGCCGCTGCCGAGCTGACGCGCGAGCAGGGGTTCTACGAGGAGAATCCCGGCACCGACGTGGCCGTGACCCAGATGACGACCAATGCGCCGACGGAAAACTCCAAGGGCCTGCGTCTGGGTAATTTCGACCAGATCCGCACCATCATCGACGAAGAGCTGGAGGCCGTCTGGGCCGGTGACAAGCCCGCGCAAGCCGCTCTGGACAGCGCCGCAAGCCGCGGCAACGAACTGCTCCGCCGCTTCGAGCAAGCGAACCGCTAAAGTCAGGCCGCGCCCCGCGATGTCGGGGCGCGGCGCGAGGGTTCATGGAAAAGCGCGTCACGTTCAAGGGCATCTTGTTGCCGCTTCTGCTGGTCCTGCCGCAGATCGCGGTGACGGCTGTCTTTTTCTTCTACCCGGCGGGGCAGGCGATCTGGCAGTCGCTGTTCATCCCGGACCCGTTCGGCCTGTCGATGCGATATGTCGGTCTGGGCAATTTCGAATACCTGCTTGGCAATCCCTATTACCGTGCATCCTTTGTCACGACGGCGGTCTTTTCGATCCTCGTGACGGTGGTGTCGATGGGCGTCGCGCTCTACCTCGCCGTTCTGGCGGATCGGCTGATCAAGGGCTCGGGCGTCTACCGGACCTTGCTGATCTGGCCCTATGCGGTCGCCCCCGCCGTCGCCGGCGTGCTGTGGCTTTTCATGTTCAACACGCGCGTGGGCGTGGTGACCTGGTATCTGGGCATGCTCGGCTATGACTGGAACCATGTGCTGAACGGAGATGAGGCGATGGGCCTTGTCGTCGTCGCCTCCTCCTGGGGGCGGATCAGCTATAACTTTCTGTTCTTTCTTGCCGGGCTTCAGGCGATCCCCAGATCGGTGATCGAAGCCGCGGCCATTGACGGCGCCCATTTCTGGACGCGCTTTCGCACCATTGTCTTTCCCTTGCTGTCGCCGACCACGTTTTTCCTGCTTGTGGTCAACATCGTCTACGCCTTTTTCGAGACCTTTGGGGTCATCCACACGATCACCTCGGGCGGGCCGCAGCAGGCCACGACCATTCTGGTCTACAAGGTCTATTCGGATGGCTTCGTGGGGCAGGATCTGGGCTCGTCCGCCGCGCAATCCGTGATCCTGCTGCTGATCGTCGGCCTGCTGACCATCGTGCAGTTCAAGTTCATCGAACGGCGGGTGCATTACTGATGGCTGAGCGCGACGGCATGGTAGAGCGGCGCGGACTGAGCCACTGGATGACCCATCTGGGCCTGATCATCGGCCTGCTCTTTGTCTTCTTTCCGATCTGGCTGGCCTTCGTCGCCTCGACTGTAACCCAGCCCGAGATCGTCAGGCCCCCCATGCCGCTGCTGCCTGGCGATCAGTTTTTCGAGAATTACCGCAAGGCGCTGGTGGCAGGCATCAATGCGCCCGTAGCCTTGATGATGCTGAATTCGCTGATCATGGCAATGGGCATCGCGGTGGGCAAGATCGCCATTTCGCTGATCTCGGCCTTCGCGATCGTCTATTTCCGCTTTCCGGGGCGCAGGCTCTTCTTCTGGCTGATTTTCCTCACCCTGATGCTGCCGGTCGAGGTGCGGATCGTCCCGACCTACGAGGTGGTTGCCGGCTTTGGCATGCTCAACAGCTATTCGGGCCTCATCTTCCCGCTTATAGCCTCGGCCACGGCAACCTTCCTCTTCCGCCAGTTCTTCATGACCGTTCCGGACGAATTGGCCGAGGCCGCGCGCGTCGATGGCGCCCGGCCCATGCGCTTTTTCTGGGATATCCTGCTGCCGATGAGCCGCACGAATATCGCGGCGCTCTTCGTGATCCTGTTCATCTATGGCTGGAACCAGTATCTGTGGCCGCTCTTGATCACTACGGATCCGTCCATGAACACCATCGTCATGGGGATCAAGCAGATGTTCCCGTCGGGGGACGATATCGCTGACTGGCCGGTCATCATGGCGACGTCCCTTCTGGCGATGATACCGCCGGTGATCGTCGTCATCAGCATGCAGCGGCTGTTCATTCGCGGCCTTGTCGATAGTGAGAAGTAAACCATGGCGACCGTCAGCCTTAAGGGCATAAAAAAATCCTTCGGCAAGACCGACGTGATCCACGGCATCGACATCGATATCGAGGATGGCGAGTTGATCGTGATCGTCGGCCCCTCGGGCTGCGGCAAATCCACACTTCTGCGCATGGTGGCGGGCCTTGAGACGATCACGTCGGGCGAGGTTCTGATCAATGGCACGCGCGTCAACGAGCGCGAGCCGATGGCCCGCGATATCGCCATGGTGTTCCAGAATTACGCGCTCTACCCGCATATGTCGGTCTTCGACAACATGGCCTACGGGCTGAAGATTGCCGGCCGCCCCAAGGCGGAAATCGCCGAGAGGGTGGAGGCCGCCGCGACCCTTCTTCAGCTTGAGCCCTATCTAAAGCGGCGTCCGCGCGAGCTTTCGGGTGGTCAGCGCCAACGGGTTGCGATGGGCCGCGCCATCGTGCGCAAACCGGCGGTCTTTCTCTTTGACGAGCCGCTGTCCAATCTCGACGCCAAGCTGCGTGTCCAGATGCGGCTGGAGATCAAGCAGCTGCAACGGCGCCTCGGCGTCACCTCACTCTATGTCACGCATGATCAGGTCGAGGCGATGACCCTTGCCGACCGGATGATCGTGATGAATGGCGGCGTCGCCGAACAGATCGGCGCGCCGCTTGACGTTTATGCCAACCCGGCGACCCAGTTCGTGGCGGGCTTCATCGGCTCGCCGCCGACCAATTTCATGAAGGCCGAGCTGGCGAATGTGCCCTCGGCATCGGCGGTCACGCTGGGCGTGCGCCCCGAACATCTGAGCATCGCCACCGGCGCGCCCAAGGTCAAAGGCACGGTCTTATACTCCGAAGCACTGGGGGCCGAGACGCTGGTGCATGTCCGCTTGGCGGATGACACCCTTGTCACCGTCCGCCAGAGCGCTGCGGAACCGCTGGCAGCCGAGGGTGAAGCCGTAGCGCTGACGTGGGACGACGCTGACGAGATGTGGTTCGACGTATCGGGAAAACGTGTCTGAGCGCCGCGCGGCCTCTTGGCCGAGACTGATCCTGATCGGCGGGCTCGCGCCTGCCTAGATCGCGATCACGATCTGCGACACTAGCTCGGCCGTATTATGCACGCCGAACTTTTTCATCAGCCGGGCGCGGTGCGTCTCGACCGTCCGATGTGAGATTTTCAGCCGCTCGCCAATCTGTTTCGACGTCAGACCCTGACCGATCAGCGGCGCGATTTCGCGTTCTCGCGGCGTCAGGTTGACGGATTGGTAGGCCTTCTCCTCGACCCGGTCAAAGCTCCAGATCATCAGGGCGAACGGGTCTTCGGGGGACAGGGTGATGCCCCGGGCCCGCGCCCAGAAGACCTCTCCGTCGCGGGTCTGCATGAAGCGCTTGTCCTCGTAGTAATCGCTCTCGCCGCTCCGCAGGGCGGCCTCGCCGATCTCTCCGATACGCTTGAAATCGGCGGTCGATGGATACAGCCGTTGAACCGATCGCCCGACCAGCTCGGCGCGCTTGAACCCGAAGAGGCGCTCGATGGCCTTGTTGCTTTCGATCACGCGGCGGTGGCGCAGCACCATCTGTGCGACGGGCGATTCGACAAAGCCCAATAGCCCGGCCTTTTCGGGGGTGGATGTATTGATCACGGTGGCCTCCACTACGCGACGTCCTACGTAGTCTTACGGATATTTCTACGTAGTTCTACGACTGTTTCGCCTGTCATCCACATGTCATGCTTGCCTAAGAATAGGGGGGAGCCATGACTGATACAATTTCCATCGTTGGCGCTGGTCACACGAAATTCGGGCGTCTGGACAAGAACCTCGAGGAGATGATCGTCGAGGTCACGCGCGAGGCCGTCGAGGATGCAGGCATCGACCCCAGCCAGATCGACGCGGTTTTTCTGGGCCATTTCAACTCCGGCCTTGTCAGTGACGGCTTTGCCTCTTCTCTGATTCATCAGGCTTATCCTGAACTGCGCTTCAAGCCCGCCATGAGGGCCGAGAACGCCTGTGCGTCAGGCTCTGCCGCAATCCATGCCGGCATGAACGCGATCCAGGCCGGCAAGGCGAAAACCGTCCTTGTCGTCGGCGCCGAAAAGATGACCCACCGCGCGACCGAGGACGTGACCCTCGCGCTGGCCGGGGCGGGATATCAGAACAACGAAGACGAGAAAAAGCTGAGCTTTCCGCAGGTCTTCGGCGTCGCGGCCAAGGAATACACCGGGCGCTATGGCAGCCCGCTGGACGCGATGGCGCATATCTCGGTCAAGAACCACGCGAACGCGATGCGCAACCCGCTGGCCCATATGCAGAAGGAATTCACATTCGAGCAGGCAAGCCAGGTCACCAACAAGAACCCCGAGATTGCGCCGCCGCTGCGCCTGACGGATTGCTCGCTGGTCACAGATGGGGCCGCCGCTATCGTTATGACGACCGAAGACAATGCTGCGAATTTCGACCGCGCCGTGCGTTTCCGCGCGGCGGCGCATGTCAGCGATCTCATCCCTATGTCGAGCCGGGATTTCCTGGAATTCGAAGGCCCCACGCGTGCATTCGGCATGGCATTCGATGAGGCCGGCGTCACACTTGATGATATCGACTTTGCCGAGGTGCACGATTGCTTCACCATCGCTGAATTGCTGACCTATGAAGCAATGGGCCTGGCGCCCAAGGGCCAAGGCGCCAAGGCGCTGGAAGAGGGCCATGTCTACCGGGGCGGCAAGCTGCCGGTGAACCTCTCGGGCGGCCTCAAGGCCAAGGGCCATCCTGTCGGCGCAACCGGCGTTTCGATGCACGCGCTGTCATACCGCCAGCTGACGGGGCAGGCGGGCGAGATGCAGACGCCCGATGCCCGGTTGGGGATGGTGTTCAACATGGGCGGCTCGGCCGTGGCCAACTACGTCTCGATCCTCGAAACGCAAAAAGCCTGACGCCGATGAACCTCGCGACCTGGCTTCATCAGACCGGTCTCCTGCGCTCCAGCGCACCGGCCATCCGCTTTGGCGAGACGGTCTGCGCCGATTACGGCCAGTTCGCCTTTCGCAGCTGGGCTGTCGGCCAGCACCTGAAGGACCAGTACGGCATCCGGAACGGGGATCGTGTCGCACTCTTTGCCAAGAACTGTGCCGAGTATCTCGAAATGCTCTACGGGGTTCTCTGGATCGGCGCGATCATCGTGCCAATCAACAACAAGCTGCATCCGCGTGAGGCGGCCTGGATCATCGAGGATTCCGAAGCCAAACTTGCGATCACCGAGACGGGTGAGATCTATACCAGCCCGCTGGATCTGAATGTCGAGTGCCTCGAAGTCGGGATCCGTGCGCCCGAATTCCAAAATTCGGCGCAGGCTGCGGCAGCCTCTGACTACGCGGCGCCGGTCGAGATGGCGGATGATGATGTCGCGTGGCTCTTCTACACCTCCGGCACCACCGGCCGGCCCAAGGGCGTGATGGCGACGCATAAAAACCTGCGCATGATGGCGACCAGCTATGCGCTGGATGTTGATACGGTCTCGTCTTTGGATCATTCGCTTTATGCCGCCCCGATGTCGCATGGGGCGGGGCTCTACAATTTTCAGTTCGTGCGGGCAGGCGCCTGCCACGTCATCCCCGAATCCAAGGGCTTTGACGCCGCCGAAATTCAGCAGCTAGCCGAAAAGCTGGGCAACCTCGTGTTCTTTGCCGCCCCGACGATGATCATGCGGCTGGTGAAACATGCGGAACAGACCGGCTATCGCGGGAACGGGATCCGGACCATCGTCTATGGCGGCGGCCCGATGTATGCAGCCGATATCAACAAGGCGCTCACGACCTTCGGGCCGAAATTTGCCCATATCTATGGCCAGGGCGAAAGCCCGATGACGATCACCGCGATGACGCGCGATCTGGTGGCCGATACGCAGCATCCCAATGCCGAGCAGCGCCGGGCCTCGACCGGCATCGCGCAATCCTGCGTCGAGGTGCGCATCGTTGATGAAGCCATGAACGAGAAACCCGTCGGCGAGGTCGGCGAGGTGATTGTGCGCGGCGATACCGTGATGAAGGGTTACTGGAAAAACGACAAGGCGACTGCCGAGACCATCGTCGATGGCTGGCTGCGGACCGGCGATCTGGGCGCCATGGATGCAGACGGTTTCCTGACCCTGACGGACCGGTCCAAGGATGTCATCATCTCGGGCGGGACCAATATCTATCCGCGCGAGGTCGAGGAAGCCATCCTGACCAATGAGAAGGTCTTCGAAGTCTCGGTGATCGGATGCCCGCATCCGGAATGGGGCGAGGAAGTCGTGGCCTTCGTCGTCTTCAATGAGGGGCAGGCGTGCGAGACCCAAGAACTTGACGACTGGTGCAAAACGCAAATCGCATCTTTCAAGAAGCCGAAGCGCTACGTTTTCGTCCCTGAATTGCCAAAGAACAGCTACGGCAAGGTTCTGAAAACCAGCCTTCGCGAACGCGTTGCGGTCTCTGAGGAGGGGCTGTGACGCGAGTACTCTAAAATTCACGCTTATCGGGAGGATATCATGAAGCGTAGACATTTCCTGCAAACGGGTGCAGCCGCCGCTGGCGGTGCATTCATCATGGGCGCGCCGTCGATTGCATCGGCGGCAACATCCCTGAAGTTCGACAGCTATGTGTCGGATTCGGCTGGCCCGTCCTGGGTTGATCGCTGGTATCTGGACGAGCTGGAGAAGCGCACCAATGGCGAGGTCGAGATCCGCCGCTACTGGTCCGGCTCGCTCAACAAGGTCGGCGAGCATCTGGCCGCCGCGCGCGACGGCACGTCCGAAATCACGCTGATCGCGCCCGGTTACTATCAGGCGGAGCTGCCCGTAACGCGCGGTCTGGAGTGGTATTTCCGCATGAACCGCGCCGATGCGCTGCAGCGCGTCTGCCGCGAGGTCTATGACAATTTCGAGCCTCTGCGCGCCGAGTGGGAGCAGCGCCACCGCTCCAAGGTGCTCTACTGGACCAACTGGAACTACGCGCCGCTTGTGCTGCGCGAGCCGATCAACAGCCTCGAGGATCTCAAGGGCAAGCGGATCCGGGGTTACGGCGTTGCGACAGACGTGATTGAGGCGCTGGGCGGCACCGCGATTCCCATGGCGGCGGGCGAAGTATACCAATCGCTCGAGCGTGGCATCCTCGACGGTGTCTACGGCTTCGACTTCGTGACCGCCGTGGCCTACAAGCTGCACGAAATCGCGCCGCATTTCTACGATATCGGCGATGGCCCGCACGCGCCTTCGGCGGTCATCATGAACAAGCAGGTTCATGACAATCTGCCCGAAGATGTTCGCAAGGTCTCGGACGAGCTGATTTCCGAAATCTATGGCGGCCAGTTCTCGTCGATCTACGAGGACGTGCTGACGCGCTATGTGGATACGGCCACCGCCGAAGGCGTCCAGTTTGCCACCATCTCGGACGAGGAGAAGCAGCGCGCCAAGGATCTTGTCCAGCCTGCGCAGGTGAACAAGTGGAAAGAAGAGGTCGCCCCGCAAGCGGGCATCGACGGCGACGCCATGCAGGCAATGATCGACGATGCGATTGCCAAGTTCGATCCTGAAGGCACCCTGCCGCGTCCCTACGAGATCAGCCAGCGGTCCTGATCCGCACCAAAGGCCCATCGCGACCGCTCTGACAGGAGGCTTTCATGAGCATGATTCAGACAGTTCTCAGACTTGTCTCCAATCTTTTCGGGGTGGTCGCGATGCTGTTCCTGGCGTTTTTGATGTTCGGCATCACCGCCGATGTCATCATGCGTGCGCTTACCGGAGATCCCCTTTCGGGGGTCTTCGAGATGTCCGAGCTGAGCCTTGTGATGGTCGTCTTTCTGGGCGCCATGTGGGCGCAGAGGGACCGCGCGCATATCCGGGTCAACATTCTGTCCCAACGCCTAACCGGCTGGGCGCACCGGATCATCATGGCGTTCGGGTGGGGTTGCGGTGCCCTGGCCTTGTTGATGCTGGCATGGCCGGCGACGCAAGAGGCGATCTATTCGGTGTCCATCTGGGAATTCCGCTGGGGCTATACCCAGTTTCCGATCTGGTGGACCAAGGTCGGGCTTGCGCTGGGCCTGTGGTTCGCCGCGATCCAGATGGCCTGCCATGCCGCATTTGCCCTTGCCCGGGACGAAAGCGACGATATCCACCCCGCCGCCGAGGCGTGATCTGCCAGCGCCCCTTCTGAAAGGTTTCCAATGGATCCGTCTTTCGCACCTTATATCGCGGTGACACTGATTTTCTTCCTGATGGCGGCGGGCGTGCCGGTCTTTGCCGCCCTTGCGCTGTCGGGCGCAGCCGGCATCATCATGGTTGAGGATTTCGCATTCCTGCTGACGCGGCTCAAGTCGCTGCCCTATTCGGTCACGGCAGTCTACACGCTGGTGATCATACCGCTTTTCATTTTGATGGGATCCTTTGCGCACCATGCCGAGGTCGGGAAAAAGCTGTTCAACGTGGCCAGCAAGTGGACAGGGCATCTTCCCGGTGGGCTAGCGATGTCCTCGATCCTGACCAGCGCGGGGTTCGCGGCCACATCCGGCTCGTCCGTTGCGACGGCCGCGACGGTCGGCAGTGTCGCGCTGCCCGAGATGAAGAAGGCCGGCTACGATCCCGCGCTCTCTGCCGGGGCGGTGGCGGCGGGCGGTGTTCTGGGCGTACTCATTCCGCCCAGCGTCCTGCTGATCTTCTACGCGGCCCTGACCGAGACATCGGCGGGCAAGATGCTGATCGCCGGTTTCGTGCCGGGCCTGCTGACCACGATCATCTTCATGATCGGGATCTATTTCATCGCCAAACGCGGCGCCTCGAAGGGGGCCGTGACGCCGCGCGCGGGCTGGGGCGAGGCGGTCATTGGGACCGCGCAGGCATGGCAGGTGCTGGTGCTTTTCATCGTCGTCATGGGCGGAATATACCTTGGTCTGATGACGCCCACCGAGGCCGGCGCCCTGGGCGCGTTCGCCGCGTTTCTCATGCTGCTCGCCCATCGCGGCGCGTGGAAGGCGGGCTTGCTTGGCAAGATCACCGAGAGCTTCCGCTCGACCATCGACACGACTGTGATGATCCTTTTTACCATCATCGGCGCGGGCGTCTTCTCCTACTTTCTGACGCTGGTGCAGGTGCCCAACCAGTTGGCGCAGGCGGTGGTGGATTCCGGCCTGCCGCCCTATCTGGTCATCGGCTGCCTGCTTCTGGTTTTCGTGCCCTTGGGCATGTTTCTGGATGCGTTCTCGATGATGGTGATCGCGATCCCCATCATGTTTCCCACCGTCCGGTCGCTGGGCTTTGATCCGATCTGGTTCGGCATCCTGACGGTCAAGATGTGCGAGATTGGCCTGATCACGCCGCCCGTCGGGCTGAACTGCTATGTCATTGCTGGCATCGACCGCGAAACGCCGCTTCCCACCGTGTTTCGTGGCGCGCTGTGGTTCGTGGCGATGGAGTTCGTGACGATTGTCATCCTTTTCAGCTTTCCCGGCATCATCACCTGGCTTCCCAACCTTATGGATGCCAACTGACCCCGGCAAACCGCCGTGCTGGCGGAGATGAACGATACCGGCGGCGCGAAAGCACGCCACGCATAGAAGGAGGAGCGCCATGCTCACATTTGACGATGGAACAGCATTCGTGACGGGCGGCGGATCCGGCATCGGACGGGCTACCGCTGTGATGCTGGGCGAGGCAGGCGTTCCCGTCGTGGTCGCCGATATAAACGAGGATGGCGTTTCCGAAACCGTCTCACGCATCAAGTCTGCCGGGGGAGAGGCGCTGGGCGTTACTCTGGACGTGAGCGATCAGGCATCGGTTAACGCTGCCTGTGACAAGGCAGAGGCCTGGAAGGGGGCGGTCACCGTCCTGGTCAACAGCGCCGGCATCTTGCGGGTTGAGCCCTTTGAAACGATGTCCGCCGAGGATTTTGAACGCGTGATGTCAGTCAATGTCACCGGCAGTTTTCACTGTGCGCAGCGGGTCGTGAAAGGAATGAAGAAGAAGGGCTTTGGCCGCATCATAAACCTGTCCTCGGTCTCGGGCTATCGCGCGGGCGTGGGCCGGACGGCCTACGGCACGTCCAAGGCCGCCGTCGCACATTTGACGCGGCAACTGGCGCTGGAGCTGGGGCGCCACGGCATCACCGCGAACGCCGTCGCGCCCGGCACCACCATGACCAACATGACAGCCGAAGCCTATACCGATGAGAACAAGGCGAATTTTCTCAAGATGATCCCCTCGGGATTCATCGCAGAGCCGGAGGACATCGCGCCCTCCATCGTGTTCCTCGCCTCCCGGCAAGCGCGCTATGTCAACGGGCACACAATGCCGGTGGATGGTGGCTATCTGGCCTCCGGCATGATGCAGACGGCGGGGCTGGAGCTGTAGGGCACGGGCGCTGGCCCCATTGGAGACGGTCGGCGCGTCGCTATTCTGCAGGCTCGCAGAAAACCGTGGCTTCGCCGCGCGTGACCAGATCCCGCAAGTCCTCTTTCGAGGTCTGCAGCCACCCGTCATCAGAGCAGATCACGCCTTGCCTCAACGGCTGATCCACGTCGACGCACAGCATCTTCGATGAAATCACATCGGGGCAGGGCGCGTCGCGGTCAATCTGGACCAAGTACCGTTCGCCCTTGGGGACCAGGTAGAGCTCGACCCGACGGTTTACGAAACGCGCGTTGCGGGCGTCGCGCGTGGTGCTGTTCACCTGGTTATCCACCCGGGGGCAGGCATTGCCCCGCCCGTCATAGACGATGACGAACTGCTCTTCGCCGGTGGTTTCGCAGAACGCGTCGCCGTCAAGATCTTCCTTGGCCACAACGGTCGCAACAACACCCTCGGTCTCCATCGTCGTGGCCATCATCTCGGCGACGATCCGCGCGCGCTGATGGGCGCGATCATCGTACTCATCCGCCGAGATACCTCGCCAGGATGAGGAGTGGCCCATCACGAAGGCGCATTCATAGGCACCCGGATTGCCCAGTTGCAGCGCCAGCCCCAATCCTATCCTGCTGATCTGCAAACGCTGTTCCTCGGTCGTTTCGGCGACATGAGCGGGAAAGCCCGGCAATATTTGCTGTATGGCGTAATCCTCGCAGTCCCGTGGATTGCAGTCGGCAATATCGCATTGCGCATTTGCCAAGGTGGCCAGACAGGTGGCCAGCGCGGCGAGAGCTATCGGTCTGATCATCGGACATATCCTTCTTCAATCCTCGGGTTGCGCGGGGAGGCGGATGCCCTCGAAAATCATCAAGGGTTGAACCTCGGCTGCTCCGGGCACCGCCGTCAGGCCGAGGTCGCTGTCTTGCTCGTCAGGGTCAGGATCATTGTGAAATTCGATGGCGACGCCTTCGGCCGCCTCGGGGACGAAAACGCAGGACCGCCCCACCGCCTGATGCCCGGGCGGGCAGGCGCAATCGAGCATCGCGAACGTTCGGCAGACCTGCGGGGTCAGTTGCGTATCCTGGGCAGTCTGACTGCAAAGTCGGCCGTCCCCATAAAGCGTGAGCGGATAACGAGCCGCCTGATACCGGCGCATCCGCTCGAACCCCTTTTCGGCGCAGATCGCGTTCGCGCGGGGCGTTCCGCAATCCTCGCCTGCGCTTGCGCAGGTGGACAGATAGACATCCCGCAGGCTTGCGCCGCCCGAATCCGAGCCGCCGGGCACCATCGCCTCGCGCGTCAAGTCCTTGGCGAAATAGCGCACCACGTTGTCCTCGGGTGGGGCGATGGGCAGGCCGCATTGTGCATTGCGGCCGTCGATAAAGATCGGCGAGAGGCCGATCCCGCACCGTCGGCAGCCCAGAAAGCCGCGGCCGCTGACCAATGGCCATGCCGTGACATCGGCAGCGCCGGTTTCGGTGCAGCGGCGATTCAGTTGCAGCATCTTTTCGACCAGCGCCCGCGCATTCGCCCGCGTGGCCGGGGGATGGGTCCTGAGCCGCACCAGAAGGTTTTCGCAATAGGGGCCGAAGCGCGTGAGACAGCCGCCTTCGCGAACGAACCTCGTCACCATCCGCGCATGATCCTTGTGCAGTAACGCCTCTTGTCCGTCATTGCGCCCAACGATTTCCAGAAGCGCCAACTCGTGCAGTGACAGCCCGTTCAGAATGCGGCGGACATCGTTCTCTCGATCCTCGGCAATGTCGAGATCAGGCAGGGTGCCAAAGCCGTCGATCACGTCCTGATAGCGCACGGTGTAGACGGCGTGCAGATCTGACGTCAGGCGATCGTCCTGCGCGGTGAAGCAGGAAAAGAACTCACCCGCCGACTCCAGCGTCTGACTGGGCGCGCCGCATCCTATCGGGTTGCCGGTAAAGATCGTGTCGGTCAGCACTTCGGTGCGTGCAAAGGCCTCGCGCAGGTGCTGGTCCTCCTCGACGCCGGCAGATGCCGAGACATTCAGAACCCCGGTGGCGACCTTGACCGATGCTTCGACGGCCAGCGACTTTTCCATCTCGCTCATGCCCTCCTGAAATGTGTAGGTTCCGATGACCTGCGCATAGCTGGCTTTCTGGCGCCCCACGATCAGCTCGTCCCCGCATTCGGAAAAGAAGGCCGCCATGTTCCGCGCCAGCACGGCTTCGTCATGCAGGCGGCGGCCCCGTTCCGTCAGTCGGATCCGCGGGGCCGAGAGAAAGCGGATCGGCTCGACCCGTTCGAAATACCCGTAGATTGCACCGTTCTCAAACCGCCGGGACGAGGTTTCGATCTGGCTGTAGCGCGTGTCGACGCTGGCGCCGACGCCCATGTATTTGACCGCGACGCGCGCGCCCACAGCCAGCTTCTGCTGGCTGAAGATCTCATCCACGCTGGAGATGTAGCGAAACTCGGAATTTGCGGGGTTTGAGGGACTATCGACGAAATCGTTCCGGGCCCGCGCACAGCGTGGCCGCGTCCGCAAGGTGGCCGAGTCGAAGCCCGCCAGATAGGCGGGCGCGTTTACCTGACCGAGATTGTAGCGCCTGACGTCGTCTGCCGCGAAGGCCTGCGCGCTGGCGGAAGTCGCGGCGCATATCATGATCACAGCGGCGAGCAGGGTGAGAATGCGGTGCTTGGTCCTGCGCCGGTCTGGCGGTATTGGAGCCGTGATCTGCCAGAGAGCTCGCCACAGCGCCGCCGATAAGCGGCTTCGAGACATGGGTCTTTGCGTAGCCGATAGACACTGCATCACCGGACATCCTGATTTTCAAATAATCATCAACGCTGTGAACACGCCGGGATGGTCCGGACAATCGCACACGCGCTGCCAGAAAATTCTGTGCAAAAAATATAAGATGGTGAAAGTTAGAGTATCACCTTCGCGACTGTCTGTCTTCTTAACGCTCGTTGTTGCCGCGCGAGTAGCGAGACTTCGCCTAACCGGACCGCGCGGCTACCACCCTCAGTCTCGCATGGCGCGGGCCAGACGCCGGATCCGCAGCGCGCGGTTCAACTCGCCCCCGAAAATCAGCAGAAGTGCAGAAAGGTACATGAAATAAAGGGCGGCAATGATCCCCGCCATGCCGGCGTAATAGCTGGCATAGGTGCCGAAACTGCGGACGTAGAAGGCAAACACCGTCGCCAGCAGCGTCCAGGCGAGGGCGGTGAACATCACGCCCGGCCAAATATTGGCGAACTTGGTCCGGCGCGCGGGCAGCAGGACATGTGCGGAGAAGAGCGCGACCACGAAAATGGTCGCCGACGCGGGAAAGCGGATCAGCCGGACCGTCACCGAGGCAGGGTCGAACCCCGGTATCAGGTCATGCAGCCATGACCCCGCCCGCGGCGCAAGCACCAGGAGGTAGCCGACCAGCACCAGCGCGAGGCTGGCCAGAACGATCATTGCGATCTGGACGCTGTAGATCAGCACGGCGGACCGGGTTTCGCGCAGCCCGTAGGCCCGGTTCAGCCCGACTCGCACACCGTCGACACCGCCCACCGCGAACCAGATCGTCAGCAGGATACCTACGCTCAGCACGCCGCCGCGCGGCACCGTCATCACGTTTTCGACCTCGGCGACGATGGGCTCGATCAGGGCAGGGGGCACGATGGCGATCAGGAAATCGACCAGGTCGTTGGCCATCGAGCGATCTCCGACGAAAGCCGTCATGGCGCTGGTGAAGATCAGGAAGGGAAAGATTGCCAAGAGGGCGCGAAAGGCGACGTTGCCCGCCAGGCCGAAGGCGTCATCGCTCCAGAGTCTCAGGATCGCCTCTTGCATGACGCCGCGCATCACCCGCCATCCGGTGCCGTAGAACAGGTCTTGCGGATTTTCGGTAAGCACGCCGTGGGTCATCACGATATCGCGGCCCTGATCTTGGTTCGGCTTGGCGTTCATCTTCTGACCTCGCGTGACGTCTCTCGTGCTGCGGTCAGCACGGGATGACCAGAGGATATCGCTGCCGCGCGGCAGGCACCACAGCGAAGTCCGCACGCGGCGCTCGCCGGTCGAACGCCGCGGGGCGCATGCGCGTGGAGTGGCCTCTGAACACAAGATTTACAGAATGCCTGGTCGCATGATGGGTGGGCGCTCATGGAAGGTTCTCCCTGTTTCGAGAGCGATGGAGGTATCCGGCCGGTCGAATGTGGATGATTGCGAATGATCGGTTCAAGAGGCGCACGCGGCGAGCGGAGCCGCCTCTACCTCATACCGCCCAACCAAAGCTGAAAGAGCAGGCCCGCCACCACTTAGCCGCTGAGCGCGAGCGCGACATGGAGCGCAAGGACCGCCCGGTTGGCCAGGGCCCACACCGCGATAGCGGCGGGCAAAGAGGTGACGTCCCCGCCACGAGAATGGCAAGGCCGGCCCCCGGCGCCATGCCCTGATCGACATGCCCCGAGACCAGTGGAAGCGCCGCATACCCGTTGAGATAGCTCGGCGCGCCGACCAGTGTGGCGATGAAGATCGACAATGCGCCGTCGCCGCCCACGGCGCCCGCCACCCATTCGGCTGGCACCAAGGCGATCCGGTTATGGCACTGGGGCTGGCGGTCATCCTGATGGTGATCTTTGCCGTCAACTCCTCTCTGTATTCCTATCTGATCCTCGCCTTCACCCGGTCCGAGAGGGTCACGAAGAATGTCGGTTTCTACTACATGGCCAATGCGGGCGGGCGGCTGATCGGCACGCTTCTTTCGAGTCTGACCTGTCAGACGGGTGAACTGCCGTTGGTTCTGGGCGCGGCGGCGGGGGTGGTTGCGCTGCCCGCTGCCGCCGCGCGCCGCCTGACGGACCAGCCGTAAGAGGCGGCGGCATGATGCGCGGGTCTTGCCTGCGGCGGGATAGATGAGGCACGATTGACCCCGCGGGGCGCACCGCCCCGGTGGAGGCTGCGATGACGATTGACCTGACGGCGTTCCGGCGCGACCTGCATATGCATCCCGAGGCTGGCTTTGACCTGGTGCGCAGCCCGGATGCGATTGCCCGTCAACTGGAGGCCGCGGGTCTGGAGGTGACGCGCGGTGTCGGCCTCACGGGGCTGGTTGCGACGCTGCATCGCGGGCCCGATGCCGAGGCGATCGGCCTGCGCGCGGATATGGACGCGCTGCCTATCGAGGAGGCGAATGAATTTGCGCATCGCTCGACCGTGCCGGGACGCTTTCACGGCTGCGGGCATGACGGTCACAGCACCATGCTGATGGGCGCCGCGCTGGCGCTGGCCCATGACCCCGACCTGACGCGCAGCGTGCATTTCGTGTTCCAGCCCAACGAGGAGAATGGCGAGGGCGCTGCGGCGATGATTGCCGACGGGCTCTTTGACCGGTTTCCGATGCGCGCGATTTTCGGCCTGCACAACATGCCGGGCATGGCGCTGGGGCAATTCGCGACGCAGGCGGGGCCGTTCTGCGCTTTCGAGGATAATTTTGAGATCACGATCACCGGGCGTGGGGGCCATGCATCGATGCCCGACAAGGCGATCGACCCCATCGTTGTGGCCAGTGCGGTGGTGCTTCAGCTTCAGACCATCGTCGCGCGCAGCCTGCTGCCCGCGCAGCATGCGGTGGTTTCTGTGACCGAGTTCGTCACCGACGGCGCGCGCAACGTGCTGGCCAGCCGAGTGGTCCTGCGCGGCGATTGCCGGGGCTTCTCGTCCGAGGTGTCGGATACGATTGAGGCCCGGATGCGCGCCATCGTGGGTGGGGTCTGCGCCGCACATGGCGCGAGCGGAGAGGTCAGCTATGCCACCTCCTTTCAGCCGCTGGTCAATGACGCGGGCGCGGCCCGGACGCTTGCCGAAGCGGCACGGCAGGTGGGCGCGGTCGATACGGGCTATGGCCGCGTCGGCTTCTCCGAGGATTTCGCCGCCTTCCTCGCGCATCGACCCGGTGCGTTCATCCTGATGGGCAACGGCACGGAAGGGCATGGCGCGGCTCCGCTTCACAACCCGTCTTATGACTTCAACGATGCCGCGATCCCGGTGGGCGTGGCCCTTTGGTGCAACCTGGCCAAGGGCGCGATCCAGGTGGACCGGGGCTGAGGGACAGGGCCGTAGTATTGTCAGGGTCGCAAATCTGGTGCACATCATCTTGCGATGCCTTGCCCGCGCAGCGGATTACCGGATGGCGGCCCCGGCCGATGTCCGGCAAGGCTGGCCAAGCGACGAAAGGTTCCGTGTCATGTCTCTTCCATTTGATCGAAGAATTGTCGCCTCGCGTTGCATGAAGGTGCGCGCGTGAGGCGGCGTGGATTCATCGCCGGGGCGCTTGCGCTGGGGGCCTGCACCGGGTCGCCGCCCGAAATCCGTAAGGTCAAAGAGCCTTTGCTGCCGCATCTGCGGATATCCGGAGACGCGCCCTTCGAGACGTGGCGCTCGCATCTGGACCTGGGCCGGATGCGGAGCAGGCCCAATGTTCTGGCCCTTTCCGGCGGAGGCGAGGATGGCGCATTCGGCGCCGGTGTGCTGGTCGGGTGGTCCGAGACGGGCACGCGGCCGCAATTTGACGTGGTGACTGGCGTGTCCACCGGCGCGCTGATGGCGCCCTTCGCCTTTCTGGGGCCACAATACGATTCCGAACTGCGGCGCATCTATACCACCTATGGTCAGGATGATCTTATCGCGTATCGCGGCCTTGGCGGCATTCTAAGCGGTGGCTTGGTGTCGTCCGCGCCGATGGCGGGTCTGATCGAGCGGCACCTGCCGGATAACGTACTGCGGCAGATCGCGGCAGAATGGCGCGCCGGGCGCCGGATGTTCGTCGTGACCTCCAACATTGATACCGGGCGGGCGATGATCTGGGACATGGGCGCGATTGCCGATGAGGGGCAGTATGGTCTCTTCCGCGCCGTTATCCTGGCATCGGCGTCGATTCCGGGCCTCTTTCCACCCGTGACGCTGCACATGGCGGGCGGTATCGAGTCGCATGTCGATGGTGCGGTTCACATGCAGTTCCTGGCCGTACCCGAAGCGGCCTTCGGCAATCTGGGCGACTCGCCGGGCCGGGGCGGTGCGTTGTGGATCTTGGTCAACAACATGCTCAGGCCGCCGCCCGCGGCGGTCAGCCGGACACCGATTGCAATCATGATGAATACGTTCAACACCGCCGTGCGTGCGAGTGCGGCCCAATCGGTTGGTATCGCCGAGCGCTATGCCGAGCGCACCGGCATGCGCTTTGCGGTCGCGACGATCGGGCCCGACTTCGACGTTGCGTGGGACCCGACCGAGCGATTTTCGCTTAAGTATATGCGCCCGCTCTTCGAGTATGGCCGCAAGCGGGCGCTGAGGGGCGCGGCCTGGCGCTCCTGAGGGCTGTCGGGCTTCCGGCGCACCATGCGCATGCTCGATTGCCGCGTTTGCGCTTGATCGGACTGGCGGGGCCTGTATTTTGCCGCTCGGCACACAGGAGGCGTCATGTCTGCAACCTCATCCCGCAAACCGACCGAACGCAAGCGCGGGTCGGGCGTGCAATTCATCTACGGCGTGCTGCGCGACGAAATCCTGAACCTCACGCTGCCCCCCGGTAGCCCTATCGACGAGGTGCAACTCTCGGAACGGCTGGCCATGTCGCGCACGCCGATCCGCGAGGCGCTGGTGCGGCTGGCGAGCGAGGGGCTGGTGACAACGCTGCCCAACCGCTCGACCGTGGTTGCGAATATCGACTTTCTGAACCTGCACACGTTCTTTGACGCCATCACCCTGATGTACCGCGTCACCACCCGCCTTGCCGCCGAGCATCGCACAGAAGCCGATCTGGTGGCGATCCGCGCCCGGCAGGCGGAATTCGCGCAGGCGGTCACCGCGCAGGACGCGCTGGCGATGATCGGCACCAACCGGGATTTTCATGCCGCCATCGCCGCCGCCGGGCGCAACCCGTACTACGAGGGACTGTTTCTGCGCCTGCTCGACGAGGGGCGGCGCCTGCTGCGCCTCTATTACTCGGCCTTCGATGATCGCCTGCCGCAGCGCTATGTCACCGAACATGACGAGATCATCGCCGCCATCGAGGCGCGGGATATCGACGCGTGTGATTGGCTGGCCAAGGCGCATGCCGATCAGATCACCGGCAAGATCCGCACGATGATCGCCAAGGACCGCCGCCGCGATATCGCCTTGTAAGGCGGTAAACCCTCGGCAGAGACACGCGCATAATTTTTGTCGACAAGAAATATACAAGTGCTATTATCTGCCCGATTCCATGATCAGGGCACAGCCACGTCTGGCCCTTCCATGTCCGGCCCCGCCGGGATGCGCCACGGCCCATCCCGGTTCAGATCCTCAAGGAGACCACTATGAAAACCAGCATTTTTTCGGGCACGGTGCCCGCGCTGATGACGCCCTGCAAGGCGGACCGCAGCCCTGACTATGATGCGCTGGTGCGCAAGGGGCGCGAGCTGATCGATCTGGGCATGCGCGCGGTGGTCTATTGCGGCTCGATGGGCGACTGGCCGCTGCTGACGGACGAGCAGCGAATGGAGGGTGTCGCGCGCCTTGTCGAGGCGGGTGTGCCCGTCATCGTCGGCACCGGCGCCGTCAATACCAAGGTCGCCGTCGAGCACGCTGCCCATGCGCAAAAGGTGGGCGCGCATGGCCTGATGCTGATCCCGCGCGTTCTGTCGCGCGGCATCTCGCCCGCCGCGCAGCGCAGCCATTTCAAGGCGGTCCTCTCGGCCGCGCCCGATCTGCCTGCGGTCATCTATAACAGCCCTTATTACGGCTTCGCCACGCGCGCCGATCTCTTCTTTGCGCTGCGGGCCGAGCACAAGAACCTCGTCGGGTTCAAGGAATTCGGCGGCCCCGCCGATCTCAGCTATGCTGCCGAGAACATCACCAGCGGCGATGACGAGGTCGTTCTGATGATCGGCGTCGATACCACGGTGTTCCATGGTTTCGTCAATTGCGGCGCGGGCGGCGCGATCACCGGCATCGGCAACGTGCTGCCGCGCGAGGTGCTGCACCTTGTAGCGCTCAGCCAGGCGGCGGCTGCAGGTGATGCCGAGGCGCGCCAGCGTGCGCTGGAGCTCGACACGGCGATGCAAGTCCTGTCCACTTTCGACGCGGGCCCCGATCTGGTGCTGTATTTCAAGCATATGATGGTGCTGAACGGCGAGCAGGAATATGCGCTGCATTTCAACGAGGATGACGTTCTGTCGGACAGCCAGCGCGGTTTCGCAGAGACGCAGCTGAAGCTGTTCCGCGCGTGGTATGCCGAATGGAGCAAGCAGCCCGGCGTGGTCAGCAAATACGCCGCCTGAGCGCTGTATTGAAGACGGCCCCGCTAGTGATGGCGGGGCCGTTTTGCGTTTCAGTCCACCGCGTCCAGACCGTGCTCTTGCAACCGGTCCAGATGCGCCACTTCTTCGGCGGTCAGCGTGATGCCCTCGGCCATCGCCGCCTTGCGCGCGGCAAAGCGGCGCTGTGATGGCAGTCGGGCGCCCTGGCCGATGATGGCCGAAAAAAGCGTCTCGGCGCGTGCCATCGGATCGCCCTCGCGGCCCGCCGAAAACCGTGCTGGATCGAAGGCCAGGATCAGTTCGCCATGGCCGGGCAGGAGGGTGAAGTTCCCCAGCCTGTCCAGCGCCTCGCGACTGGTCAGATCGCCGATCATCACACCGGCCAACAGCTCGATCATCGTGGCAATCGCCGATCCCTTGTGCCCGCCAAAGGGCAGCATGGCACCGTCCAGCGCGGCCTCGGGATCGGTCGTGGGATTGCCGTTGCTGTCCACCGCCCAGCCCTCGGGCAGGGGGGTGCCGGCGCGGCGGTGCAGCTCGATCTCACCGCGCGCGGCGACGCTGGTGGCGAAGTCGAAGACGTAGGGGTCGGTCTCCGCCCGGGGCCAGCCGAAGGCGAAGGGGTTGGTGCCCATCAACGCCTCGTTCCCGCCTGAGGGCGCGACGCTGGAATAGCTGGGGCACATCGCCATCGCGGCGAGGCCATGGGCGGTCAGTGTTTCGATCTCGGGCCAGAGGGCGGCGAAATGGGTGCAGTCATTGATCACGAGGGCGGCAATGCCCAGCTCTTTGGCGCGCTTTGCCAGCTCGGGGGCGCCCAGCTCGAACGCGGCATTGGCAAAGCCGCCCTTGGCCGCCACGCGCACGATCGCGCCTTCATCGCCGCCCAGTTCGGGCACCGCGTCCAGTGTGACCATCCCCGCCTTCACTGTGCGCAGGCAGCCGTCGATGCGGTAGATGCCGTGCGATTTGCAGGCGTCCCGCTCGCCCGCCGCGATGGTGCGGGCGACGGCATCCGATTGCAGCGCACTTAGCCCCGCGCGCTGGAAAATCTGCGAGACGCGGGTGATGAGCGCATGGTGGGTCAGGGTGGTGTCAGTCATGGGGCCTCGCCGGGTTTGGTCGGTTGCGTTATTGCATACACACTGTATGCATGTGGATATCAAGGCAAGGGGCGACGCCCGCATTGCCACAGGAACTATGGAGAATGATATGCCTTTCACCCCGCACGGAAAACACCTGATCGCTGGTCAGTGGATCGCAGGCGAGACGACCTTCGCATCGGACCCTGCGCATGGCCCGACGCATGCCTATGCCGTGGGCACGCCCGAGCTGGTCGACCGCGCCGTGCAGGCCGCCGAAGAGGCGTTCAACGCCTATGCAGCCACCAGCCGCGCGGCGCGGGCCGATTTCCTTGATGCCATCGCGGAGGAAATCGAGGCGCGCGGCGCGCAGATCACCGGGATCGGCACGCAGGAAACCGGCCTGCCGGAAGGCCGACTGGAGGGTGAGCGCGGGCGCACCGTCGGCCAGATGCGCCTTTTTGCCGATCACATCCGGAGCGGCGCCTATCTGGACCGCCGCCATGATGCCGCCATGCCGGACCGCGCGCCCGCGCCGCGCCCGGATCTGGTGATGATCCAGCGGCCGATCGGGCCCGTCGCGGTCTTTGGCGCGTCGAACTTCCCGCTCGCCTTTTCGGTTGCAGGCGGCGATACGGCGGCGGCGCTGGCCGCAGGCTGCCCCGTGGTGGTCAAGGGCCATTCCGCCCATCCCGGCACGGGCGAGATCGTGGCCGAAGCGATCAAGGCCGCGGCGGAGCGCAGCGATATGCCGCCCGGCGTCTTTTCCCTGATCCAGGGCGGCGATCGCAAGGTGGGGCAGGCCGTTGTGCAGCACCCGTTGATCAAGGCCGTCGGCTTCACCGGCAGCCTTGCGGGGGGGCGTGCGCTCTTTGATCTGTGCGCCCAGCGGCCCGAGCCGATCCCGTTCTTCGGCGAGCTTGGATCGGTCAATCCGATGTTCGTGCTGGACCGCGCCGCCGAGGCGCGCGCCGAGGAGATCGGCAGCGGCTGGGCTGGATCGCTGGTGATGGGGGCGGGCCAATTCTGCACCAATCCCGGCATCGCGGTGATCACGGATGGCGCGGCGGCAGACCGCTTTGCTGCAGCCGCCGCCGAGGCATTGGCGGGTGTGGCGCCGCAGGTCATGCTGACGGATGGCATCGCCGAGGCCTATGGCAAGGGCCGGGCGCGCGTCGCTGGCGCGCCGGATGTGGCCCCCGTGCAGGTGGCCGACGCTGAGGGACGTAGCGCCGCTCCCGCGCTTTACCAAACCAGCGGCGCGGCATTTCTTGCCAATCCCGAGCTGCATCATGAGGTCTTTGGCCCGCTGGGCCTGATCGTGCGCGCGGCCTCGCAGGACGAGGCAATGCAGATCGCCCGTGGTCTGGAAGGGCAGCTGACCGTGACGCTGCATATGGATGATGCCGACATGGAGGCCGCGCACGCGCTGGTCCCGGTGCTTGAGCGGAAGGCGGGCCGGGTTCTGGTCAACGGCTTCCCCACCGGCGTCGAGGTCGTCGATTCCATGGTGCATGGCGGGCCTTACCCGGCCAGCACCAATTTCGGCGCGACCAGCGTCGGCACCCTGTCGATCCGCAGGTTCCTGCGCCCGGTCTGCTATCAGAACATGCCCGCCGGTCTGCTGCCTGAGAGCCTCGGCGGCTGATCCCAGCGCAATGGCCAGCGCGGCCTAAGACGTGTCAGCGGCGCGCATCCCCTTGCGCGCCGTTTTTGTTGCCTGTCGCCCGCGCCCGCCAATCCAGGGCGCATTTTTCTGTTCTTGATACTAGTATACAACTTGTATTCAAAAACCATCTGGTGTTCGCTGAATGCAGGCCCGACTCGCTGCGGATGCATCACGGCAGGTCGGGACGACAACGAGACAAAAAAACAGGGAGATAATCATGAAATTCATTAAACTCGCCGGAGCTCTGATCGCCGCGGCGCTGGTGGCCCCCGCCGCGCAGGCCGACAAGCTGGACGATATCATCGCCTCGGGCACGCTGCGCTGCGCCGTCGTGCTGGACTTTCCGCCCATGGGCTCGCGCGATGCCAATAATGAGCCGGTCGGCTTTGACGTCGACTATTGCAACGACCTGGCCAAGGCACTGGATGTCGAGGCCGAAATCGTTGAAACGCCTTTCCCCGACCGTATCCCGGCGCTGGTGTCGGGCCGCGCCGATGTGGGTATTGCGTCCACCTCGGACACGCTGGAGCGGGCGCGCACGGTCGGCTTTTCGATCCCCTATTTCGCCTTCACCTTTAATGTTGTGACAAATGCCGAAGCCGGCCTCGAGACATACGAGGCGCTGGCAGATCGCACCGTCGGCGCCGTCGCGGGCACATATGAGGCAATCCGCCTCGAAGAGGATATCAACACTTGGGACAAGGGCGGCTCGTTCCGCTCGTATCAGAGCCAGGCAGACGTGTTCCTGGCCCTTTCGCAGGGCCAGATCGACGCCACGGTCGTGACCTCGACCGTGGGCGCGGCCATCGTACAGGGTGGCACCTACGATGGCCTCGCGATGACGGGTGAGGCGCCTTACGATATCGACTATGTCGGCCTTATCGCCCTGCGCCAGGAATACGGCCTGCTGAACTACCTTGATCTGTTCGTGAACCAGCAGGTTCGCACCGGTCGCTATGACGAGCTCTTTCAGCAGTGGATCGGCGGCGACGCACCGCGCCTGACCGTCGACAAGGTCTACTACTAAGGCTTAAGCTGGCCGGGCAGGGGGCGCGACTATTCCTTCTGCCCGGCTTTTTGTTGCCCATAACCTTTCATCGACTGGCCCCATCCGGAGCGCGGCATGTTCGACTATACCTTTCAATGGCGGCAAGCCTTCCGCGCCCTGCCGCAGATGCTGGAGGGGGCGGTGGTCACGATGCAGATCTCGCTCTTGTCGATGGCGATCGGCATCGCGATCGCGGTTCTGCTAGCCGTGGGGCGCAACTCAAAATCCATCTGGCTGCGCGGACCGGCGACCGCCTGGGTCGAGGTCGCGCGCAACACGCCCGCGCTGTTCCAGATCTACATGGCGCATTTCGGTCTCGGATCCTTCGGCATCTACCTCAGCCCGTTCGTCGCGCTGCTGGCCGGGATCACCTTCAACAACGCGGGCTATCTCTGCGAGACATTTCGCGGCGCCCTGCGCGCCATCCCCGAGACACAGGTGAGGGCGGGCCGCTCGCTGGGCATGGGGCCGGTCAAGGCGTTTCGCCTGATCGTGCTGCCGCAGATGTTCCGCATCGCGTTCCTGCCCAGCACCAACCAGATGGTCTGGGCGATCTTGATGACCTCGCTGGGTGTCACCGTGGGAATGAATATCGATCTGACGGGCGTGACACAGGCCCTGAACGCGCGTACCTTCCGCACCTTCGAGCTTTTTGCGCTGGCAGGTGTCATCTATTACTGCATCGCCAAGGCGGTGATGCTGGGCGCGCGTCTGCTCGCCTGGCGTCTCTTCCGGTATTGAGGGGCTGCTGATGTTCGATACCGGCCTCACCCTCAATGATATCTGGTTCATGCTGAAAGGCGCGGGCGTCACGCTGGCGATCACGTTTTTCGCAGTCACCGGCGGCACGCTGATGGGCCTTGCCTTCGGCGTGATCCGCAGCCATGTGAACCCGTGGTTCACGCTGCCGCTGGTCTTCGTGCTGGATATCTTCCGTTCGGTCCCGCTGCTGATCCAGTTGATCCTCGCCAATGCGTTTCAGGCCATCGCTGGCTTGCAGATGTCGCCGTTCGTGACGTCCTGCATCGTCCTGGCGCTTTATACGTCGGCCTATTGCACCGAAATCGTGCGCGGCGCCATCGACGCGGTGCCCACCGTTACGCGCCGCGCCGCGCGCTCGCTGGGGCTGACATGGGGGCAGGACATGACGCAGATCGTCTTTCCCATGGCGCTGCGCGTCGGCCTGCCCAGCTGGATTGGACTGACGTTGGGCGTGATGAAGGACAGCGCGCTGGTCTTGTGGCTGGGTATCATCGAGCTTTTGCGGGCCAGCCAGATCATCGTGACACGTCTGCAAGAGCCGATGCTGATCCTGCTGATCGCGGGCGCGATCTATTTCGCCATCAGCTTTCCCATCGCGCGGCTGGGCGGACATTTGGAACGAAGGTGGCAAGAGAATGATTGAGATCGAAAACGTCCATAAATCCTTTGGCGCGCTCAAGGTGCTGAACGGCATCGACCTGACGGTGGAGAAGGGCGAGGTGGTGTCGGTGATCGGCGGCTCGGGATCGGGCAAGTCGACACTGCTGACCTGCATCAACGGCCTCGAGCCGATCGACAGCGGCACGATCACCGTTGACGGCACCGTAGTCCATGCGCGCGGCACCGACCTCAACAAGTTGCGCCAGCATATCGGCATCGTCTTTCAGCAGTTCAACGCATTCCCGCATCTGACGGTTCTCGAAAACGTCACGCTCGCGCCCCGCAAGGTCAAGGGCATGGGCCGTGCCGAGGCCGAGGAGATCGCGGTAAAGCAGCTGACCCATGTGGGCCTCGCCGACAAGATGAAGGTCTATCCCGGCCGCCTTTCGGGCGGACAACAGCAGCGCATGGCGATTGCCCGCGCTCTTGCGATGTCGCCTGACTACATGCTCTTTGATGAGGTGACATCGGCGCTTGATCCGCAGCTTGTGGGCGAGGTTCTGGATACCCTCAAACTGCTCGCCGAGGGCGGCATGACCATGATCTGCGTGACGCACGAGATGGGCTTTGCCCGCGACGTGTCGAACCGCGTCGCCTATTTCGAGAGCGGCGTCATGGCCGAGATCGGTCCGCCCGAGCAGATTTTCGGCGCGCCCAAGAGCGAGGCTACGCGCAAGTTCCTGTCGAGCGTCCGGTAATGACGGATCAGATATTGGTCGTTGGTGCGGGAGTCATTGGCCTCTCGATCGCGCTCGAAGCGCAATCGCGCGGCTTATCTGTGCGCGTGATCGACCGCGAGGGGCCGGCGGCAGGCGCATCCGCAGGCAATGCGGGCGCCTTCGCCTTTGCCGACATCCTGCCGCTGGCCTCGCCGCGCATCATGCGGCAAGCGCCGAAATGGCTGCTTGATCCGCTCGGGCCCCTGAGCGTGCCGGTGGCTTACGCGCCGCGCCTCCTGCCTTGGATGTGGCGCTTCTGGCGGGCGAGCCGTCCGGCTCAAGTGGCAGCCTCCACCGCCGCGCAGACGGCGATGATGCGCCATGCGCAAGGCACGCTCGACGGCTTTCTGGTCCGCGCGGGCGCGTCCAACATGCTGCGCCGCGAGGGCCAGTTGCAGGTCTATGAAGGCAAGGCGCAGTTCGAGGCCTCATTGGACGGCTGGCGCGCGCGGCAAGAGGGCGGCGTCGAGTTTCGCCACCTCGAGGGAGACGAGATACTGGCGATGCAGCCCGGCCTCTCACCGCGCTTTACCCATGCCACCTTTACCCCCGGCTGGGCCACGATCGACGATCCGAAGCTCTATGTGGAAACGCTGGCGGAGAAGTTCGTCGCGAATGGCGGCGAGATCGTCATCGCGGATGTCGAGGCTCTGACGCAGGACGGCCTGACCACCGGCGCGGGCGAGATCATCGGTCGTGTCGTCATCGCCGCCGGGGCCCATTCGCATCACTTGGCCCGCACCGCCGACGTGCGCATCCCGCTCGAGACCGAGCGCGGCTACAACACCACGCTACCCCATGGCGGGATCGATCTGCGCCAGCACATCACGTTTCCGGCGCATGGCTTTGTCATCTCGAAGCTTTCGGGTAAGCTTCGTGTCGGAGGCGCCGTCGAGCTGGGCGGGCTGAAAGCGCCGCCCAATTACAAGCGCGCCGACGCGATGTTGCAAAAAGCCAAGGCCTTCCTGCCAGATCTCGATATTTCGGGCGGCACGCAGTGGATGGGGTTTCGTCCGTCCTTGCCCGACAGCTTGCCCGCCATCGGCTATCTTCCGGGCGCGCCCAATGCGATCTGCGCTTTCGGCCATGGCCATCTGGGCCTCACCCAATCGACGGCCACGGCCGATATCGTCGCCGATCTCTTGACTCGGCAGGTGCCGAAGATCGACATGGCCCCATTCTCGCCCGCGCGGTTCTAGGGAGGCACCCATGACCCAACACACTTTTCCTTGCATTGACGGCCATACCTGCGGCAATCCCGTGCGCCTTGTCGCCGGGGGCGCGCCGATACTGCGCGGTGCCAACATGCTGGAGAAGCGCGCACATTTCCTGGCCGAATACGACTGGATCCGCACCGGCCTGATGTTCGAGCCGCGCGGGCATGACATGATGTCGGGCGCGATCCTCTATCCGCCGACGCGCCCCGATTGCGATATCGCTGTCCTTTTCATCGAGACCTCCGGCTGCCTGCCGATGTGTGGACATGGCACGATCGGCACGGTCACCATCGCGCTGGAAAACGGCCTCGTGAAGCCTGCAGTTCCTGGGCAACTGGCGCTGGAAACGCCCGCCGGCAAGGTCGACGTCACCTACCGGCAGGAGGGGCGTTTCATAGAGGAAGTGTGCCTGACCAATGTGCCGGGATTCCTCCATTCCGAGGGTCTGACCGCCGAGGTCGAGGGGCTGGGCGAGGTCGTCGTCGATGTTGCCTATGGGGGTAATTTCTACGCCATCGTCGAGCCGCAGAAGAACTTCGCAGACATAGCCGATTTTACCGCCTCGCAGTTGATCGGCCTTAGCCCGAAACTGCGCGCGGCGCTTAATGCCAAATACGAATTCATCCACCCCGAGCATCCGGCCATTAACGGCCTCAGCCATATCCTTTGGACCGGCGCACCGCGTCATGCCGAGGCGCATGCGCGCAACGCGGTGTTCTATGGCGACAAGGCGATCGACCGCTCGCCCTGTGGCACGGGCACCTCGGCCCGCATGGCGCAGCGGGCGGCCAAGGGCCTGCTGAAAGAGGGCGAGGAATTCATCCACGAGAGTATCATCGGCTCGCTTTTCAAGGGCCGCTATGAGGCCAGCACCGACGTGTCGGGCCAGCCCGCCATCATCCCCTCCATCGCCGGCTGGGCGCGGGTGACGGGGCTCAACACCATCTTTATCGACGAGCGTGATCCCTTCGCGCATGGCTTCGTCGTCATCTGAAAAGGGGGCCGCATGGCTCAGACCATTGTCGAGGCGGACGCATCCGGCCCCATACTGGCCAGCGCCGAGGGGCTGAGTTTCTGGGGCGGCGTCGATGCGGCCACGGGCATGGTGATCGACGCGCATCACCCGCTGCAGGGCGCATCCCTCGCGGGGACCGTGCTGCTCCTGCCGACCAGCCGCGGTTCCTGCACCGGCAGTGGCGTGTTGCTGGAGCTGGCGCTGTCCGGCAACGCGCCCGCCGCGCTGGTCTTTCGCGAGGCGGAGGACATCCTGACGCTGGGGGCGCTGATCGCGGGGCGCATGTTCGGCAAGCCTTTGGCCGTGCTGCGGCTGAGCGCCGAGGAATGGGACAGGCTGGCAGGCGCTGAGAAAGCCGAGATAGAAGGTGCGCGCCTGACAGCCGGAGATTGGGCGCTGGACCTTGCACCGCCGCCCACCGCCGCGCTGGATCTGAGCGAGGGCGATCGCGCCATGCTGAACGGCAAGGACGGCGCGGCGGCGCAGCTGGCGCTAGAGGTGATTTGCACCCTGGCTGCAGGGCAGGGGGCGACGCGCCTTACGGATGTCACTCGCGCGCATATCGACGGCTGTATCTATGCCAGCCCCGCGAACCTCACCTTTGCACGGCGCATGGCTGATATGGGCGGGCGGGTGCGCGTGCCGACGACGATGAATGCAATCTCGGTCGATCATTCCAACTGGGAGTCGCAGGGTGTGCCGCCCAACTTTGGCCGACCTGCGCAGAAGTTGGCTGATGCATATGTCGAGATGGGCGCGCGTCCCAGCTTCACCTGCGCGCCCTACCTGCTGCCTGCGCCGCCCGCCTTGGGCGAGATGATCGGCTGGTCCGAGTCGAATGCGGTGATCTATGCCAATTCGGTACTGGGCGCGCGGACGGTCAAGCACCCGGACTTCATGGACCTTTTCATCGCGCTCACGGGCCGCGCGCCGCTGTCGGGCGTTTATCTGGATGCGGGCCGCATCGCGCGCCGCGCTGTGCATGTCGATCTGCCCGCCGGGCATGGCGACGCGCTCTGGCCGCTATTGGGCTGGCTGGTGGGCCGCGCCGCGCCCGACCGTATCCCGCTCATTACCGGGCTGGAGCAGACGAGGCCCAGCGATGACGACCTCAAGGCGCTCTGCGCCGCCTTTGGCACCACATCCGCCGCGCCCATGCTGCATGTCGCGGGCGTGACGCCCGAGGCGGAGGGCGCGCTGGACGCGGATGCCGATGCCGTGCGCATCGGCGCGCCGGATTTGGCCGAGGGGTGGCGACAGTTCAACGACGCTCCCTCCGAGATCGATTTGATCGCCTTCGGCAGCCCGCATTTCTCGCTGCCTGAATGTCATGCGCTGAACGCGGCGCTGGCAGGCCGCAAACGCGCTGATGGCACGAAGGTCATCGCCACCGTCGGGCAGCAGGTTCTGGACGCGATCCGCGCCGATGGCACTCTGGCCAGCCTCGAGGCATCCGGCGTGCAGGTCGTTCCCGATATCTGCTGGTGCTCGATTTCCGAGCCTGTCTTTCCACCCGCCGCGCGGGTATTGATGACCAATTCGGGAAAATACGCCCATTACGCGCCCGGCCTTTCGGGCCGCGCGGTGCGCTTTGGCAGTCTGGCCGAATGCGCCGAGACCGCCATCACAGGCATCGCACCCGCCAAACCGCCCACTTGGCTCACCTCCTAGAAAGGCACAGATATGCGCAGCACCAAGACTATCCATGTGATCTCCGCCCATGCCGAGGGTGAGGTGGGCGATGTCATTGTCGGAGGCGTCGCCCCGCCCCCCGGCGAGACGATCTGGGAGCAGAGCCGCTGGATCGCGGCCGACAATACCTTGCGGAATTTTGTGCTGAACGAGCCGCGCGGCGGTGTCTTTCGCCATGTCAACCTGCTGGTCCCGCCCAAGCATCCGGATGCCGATGCCGCCTTCATCATCATGGAGCCCGAAGATACGCCGCCCATGTCCGGCTCGAACTCGATCTGTGTGGCAACCGTGCTGCTCGACAGCGGCATCGTGCCGATGATCGAGCCGGTGACCGAGATGCTGCTGGAGGCACCCGGTGGCCTCGTCAAGGTGAGGGCCGAATGCCGCAACGGCAAGGCGCAGCGCATCCAAGTGCAGAACCTGCCCAGTTTCGCGGCCCAACTCGATGCGCAACTTGAGGTGAACGGGCTGGGCACGCTGGCGGTCGATACCGCCTATGGCGGCGACAGTTTCGTCTTTGTCGATGCGGCAGCATTGGGGTTTTCGCTGGTGCCCGAGGAGGCGCACGCGTTGGCGAAACTGGGCGTGCAGATCACTGCGGCGGCGAACGAGCAGCTGGGCTTTCACCACCCGGATAATCCCGACTGGCGGCACATTTCCTTCTGCCTCTTCGCCGGGCCGGCGACGCGCGAGGGGAATGCCCTGCGCGCCGGTGCCGCCGTCGCGGTTCGGCCGGGCAAGATCGACCGCTCACCCACCGGGACCGCGCTGAGCGCACGGATGGCGGTGCTGGCGGCGCGGGGGCAGATGGGCATGGGCGATACGCTGACGGCGGTGTCGCTGATCGGCTCGACCTTCGCGGGGCAGATCGTGGGCGAGACCACCGTGGGCGGCAAGCCCGCCATACTGCCCGAGATTTCAGGGCGCGGCTGGATTACCGGCACGCATCAGCACATGCTGGACCCCGAGGATCCGTGGCCCGAGGGCTATCGTCTCTCCGATACATGGGGCGCGAAGTAGGCGTCAGAGCTGGAAACTGCCGAAGGGAATGTAGCGCACCGGATCGCCCGGCGTGATCTTGGCCGCACCGTCGGACAGCTCGACCAAGCCCTCGGCCCAGCTGAGGCTGCTGACGCGGCCCGATCCTTCGGAGGGGAATACCTCCGCGCGGCCCTCTCGGATCCGGGCGCGCAGATATTCCCGGCGGCCCGGTTTCTTGGACTTGGCAAAACCGGCGGGCACGTCGAACCCCTGCGGCGCGGCCCAGCCCGCGCCTGCCAGAAGGCCCAGTGCCGGCCGCGCGAAGATCAGCGTGCAGACCAGCGCCGCCACCGGATTGCCCGGCAGGCCAAAAACCGGCGCGCCTTGCCACAGTCCCAAGGCCAAGGGTCGCCCCGGCTTCAGCGCGATGCGCCATTCGCGCATCGCGCCCGCCTCGCGCAAGAGGGCCGAGACATGGTCCTCATCGCCCGCCGAGGCACCGCCCGAGGTGAGGATGACATCCGCGCGGCCTGCCGCATCATCAAGCGCGCTGCGCAGGGCGGCGCGGTCATCGGGGATGCGGCCCATATCGACGGCTTCCATCCCCCACCGCGCGATCTGCGCCAGAAGCATGGGGCGGTTCGCGTCGAATATCTGCCCAGCTTTGGCGTCGCCGCCCGCCTCGACCAGCTCGTCGCCGCTTGAGAGCACGGCGACGCGCAGACGGTCATAAACCTCGACCTCGCCAATGCCGACTGAGGCCAGCAGAGCCAGATCGGCGGGGGTCAGCGCGCGACCCTCGGGCAGAACTTCGGCACCCGTTTCCGTATCCTCGCCCGCGCGGCGGGTGTTCGCGCCCGGCTTGATCCCGGCACGAAAGGCGATCTGCCCGGCGCCCTGCCGCGTGTCTTCCTCAAGGATGACGGTATCGACGCCCTCGGGCAGGATCGCACCAGTGAGGATGCGCAGCGTTTGGCCTGCTGGCAGGCTGCCCTTGTAGGGCGCGCCCGCTGCTGCGCGACCCTCCGCCAGTGGCATCACCGGATCGCCTGGCGGAAGGGACGCATGGGCAAAGCCGTAGCCGTCCACCGCCGAATTGGCGTGCGGCGGGCTGGCGCGGCGCGCGGTCACCGACGCGGCAAGGATACGGCCGGCGGCCAGCGACACGGGGCAGGGGCCGCTGCGGACAACCCGGTGCAGCCCGGCCCGCAGCGCGGCCAGCGCCTCGTCCACCGGTGTCCAATCGATGCCCGCGGGCATCGCAAAGCAATCGTCGCGCAAGGGCGGCGGGGAGGGCGGCCCGCTGTCCTTTCCCTTTGCGACCGCACTCATCTCTGCGGCGTGGCCGGCGCCGAGGATCCAAGCCTCCACTGGCGCCTCGGGGGGCAGGTCCGACATCAGCGCACAGAGCCGGTCGTCGGCCATGCTCGCGAGCGTGCGCGACAGCAAGTCGACCTGCACCGCATCGCGGATCTGGCCGGGGTTTTCTGCCATTGCCGCGCGCACCGCAGATTCGATCAGGCCGGGCCAGATCTCGGCCAGCACCACATCCGCCCTCTGCCAAGCCTGGAAGGGCCAGACGGCGACACCCGGCAGGCGGCGCAGGCGCGACAGCATGGGCAGCCCCATCAGAACCTGGCTACCGACCGTAGGATTGTAGCAAAGCTGAAAGCAACTGCTGGCGGCCTTGGCGACAAGATCGCAGGCGCGCTTTTCGGCGATGGTATCATATACGATCCCCTCCTTGCGGTAGGGAATGCCGGGCCAGCGACCCGCATGCGTCTTGCCCCAGAAGGGGCCAGCGCCGTCAAACAGCGCGTTCATCGACTCGGCCACGTCAAAACGATTGTTCCCGCCCGTCTCGCTATCGGTGATGCGCGCGGCCAGCCAATCCCAGAGGTCCAGCGGATTATCCCCGCCTGTCACGCGCCGCGCAAAACCGCGCGGATAGCCGAAGGGAAAATCGAACCCGGCCAGCAGGCGGCGCCCGGCGCTGCGCTCGACCTCGATGATATCGGCGATGCGCGCCTCGGCCTCGATCCGGGTGCGGCAATAGATCGGTTCTTGCGGCGCACCATTCTGAATGAACCCCATCCAGATGGCATCCTTGGACGGACGGGCAGGCGCGCGCGTGCCTGCGGCAGACCAGTCGACGATCAGGATGCTGTCGAAGCCGCTCACAAATCGACCTCGCGCAGGATGAAATCGGCAATGGCGCGCGTATCGTCCAGATCCATGACGGGGCAGGGCGCGTCTATCGTGCAGTCGGCGGCCACGGCGCGGATACTGGGATCATCCAGTGCGATCAAAGGGTTTCCCGCTTCGGCGCGATAGGCTTCGACCTTGGGGTGGGTTGCGCGTTTATAGCCCTCGATCAATACCAGATCGACGGGCGAAAGACGGGCCAGAAGCGTATCCAGATCCGGCTCTGGTGCGCCGCGCAACTCCTGCATGATCGCAATACGCGTGCCCGAGGCCAGCAGAACCTCTTGCGCGCCGGCCACGCGGTGGCGGTGACTGTCGCGCCCCGGCTGATCGACGTCGAAGCTATGATGCGCATGTTTGATGGTCGAGACGCTGTACCCGCGTGCGGTGATTTCGCTCACGAGGCGCTCCATCAGCCCGGTCTTGCCTGCGTTCTTCCAGCCGGTGACGCCGTAGACTTTCATCGCGTAACCATCTCCTGCGCGCGGGCCAGATCCTCGGGCGTGTTGACGTTAAAAAAGGGATCACCGTCCTTCGGGAACATCGCCGTCGCTGCCCCATGCGCATCGGTCCATTGCACCACCTTGCGCAAACCGCCCCTGAGCGCTGCGCGCAAATCGTCGCGCAGTACGACGGGCCAGAGGCCGAAAGTCGGATGGCGCCCGTCCGGCGTTGCGGCCAAAGCCAGCGGCGCCTTCATCCCCTCGGCGGCCAGCAATAGGCGCGGCACCAGATCACAGGGAAAGAACGGCGTGTCGGCGGCGACGGAAACGACCGTTTCCGCTCCCTCCCGCGCGGCCCAGTCCATGCCCGCCAGAACGCCCGCCAAGGGGCCGACGTAGCCCTCCACCGGATCGGCCAGCACCGGCAGGCCGAATTGCACCAGCCGCGCCGGCTCGCCATTGGCATTGAGCGCGACCCCGGCCACCTGCGGCGTGATCCGTTCGATCACTTGGTCCAGCAAGGTCGTGTCGCCAAGCGGCAAAAGCCCCTTGTCACCGCCGCCCATGCGTGTTGCGCGGCCCCCGGCAAGGATGATGGCATGGGGCTGTTTCATGCGTCACCCTCGGGTTGCGCCGCCTTGCGCCGGTGCTTGCTTTCTTCCTCGGCCACGCCCGCCGGATCGGCGTCGCGCAGCAGCCTCTCCTCGCCGGAGAGGCAAACGAAACGCCTCCCACGCATCCGCCCGATCAGCGTGAGGCCCACCTGCCGTGCGATCTCGACCCCCCACGCGGTAAAGCCCGAGCGCGAGGCGAGTACAGGAATGCCCATGAGCGCGGTCTTGATCACCATCTCGGAGGTCAGGCGCCCGGTGGTGTAGAGTATCTTGCCCTCGGGCCCCACGCCTTCCGACAGCATCCAGCCCGCGATCTTGTCGACCGCGTTATGGCGCCCGACATCCTCCATGTAGACAAGCGGGCGGTCCCCTTCGCAGAGGACCGTGCCATGGATCGCCCCCGCTTCGAGATAAAGGCTGGGCGTCGTGTTGATAACATGCGCAAGCGCATAAAGATGCGAGGTGCGCACCTGAGCGTCGGGCAGCGTCACGCCCTCCAGCCCCTCCATCATGTCACCGAAAACGGTGCCGACGGCGCAGCCGCTCGTGCGGGTCTTCTTCTTCAGCTTGTCCTCATAGGTGGTGCTCCCATCGGTGCGCACGACGACTGTCTCAAGCTCGTCGTCATAGTCGACGCGCAGCACCGCCTCGCCATCCTTCAGCATACCCTGGTTGCGCAGGAATCCCAGTGCCAGGTATTCCGGGTAATCCCCGATCGTCATGGCGGTCACGATCTCCTGGGCGTTGAGGAATATTGTCAAAGGACGCTCCTCGACCACGTTGATCGTCTGGGCGCGTCCCTCGTGATCGGTGCCGGTTACGGCGCGTGTCAGGCCCGCCGCAGTCGGCGACGGGGCAATGATGTAGGGGCTGTCATCCGGCAGGGGCAATTGCATCTCCTTGGCGGGGCCGCTAAGCCCGCGGTATCGGCGCCTATTCCGCAGCGCCATCACCATGCGGGGGGCGTGCATGTCATGACACCACAAAGCACCAAATCCACCTACTGGCAAGGCGTGGGCGCGGGCGCGCCTTTCATCCTGGTGCTGGTGCCTTTCGCGCTCCTCTTCGGCGTCGTGGCGACCGAGGCGGGGCTGACGCTGATCGAGACGTTTTCCTTCTCGATCCTGGTCGTCGCGGGTGCCGCGCAGTTCACCGCGGTTCAGCTTCTGACCGAGCACGCGCCGACGATCATCGTCGTGGTCACCGCGCTGGCGGTCAACCTGCGGATGGCGATGTATTCGGCCTCGCTGACGCCGCATCTTGGCGAGGCGCCATTGGGCATGCGGGCGATGGTGGCCTATTGCATGGTCGATCAGGCTTATGCCTGCTCCATCCTTGCCTACGAAAAACATCCCGGCTGGAGCATGCGGCAGAAGATCGCGTTCTATTTTGGCGCAGTCACGCCGCTCATGCCGCTCTGGCTGCTCTTCACGGTCATTGGCGCGCTGGTCGGCGGGCGCATCCCGCCGGAATTTGCGTTGGATTTCGCGGTGCCCATCACGTTCCTCGCGATGATCGCGCCCATGCTGCGCACGCTGGCCCATGTGGCGGCGGCGCTCACCTCCATCGCCGTCGCGCTGTTGCTGGCCTTCATGCCCTATAGCATGGGCCTTCTGGTGGCAGGCGTGGTGGGCATGATGGCGGGCGCGCAGGTCGAGCTGATGATGACCCGCCGGCAGTCTGTGCCATGAGGGATATCGCCACACTCGACATCTGGATCACGATCATCTGCCTCGGCCTCGGCAGCTATGGGCTGCGTTTTGTATTCCTGGGCCTCATCGGGGACCGGCCGCTCCCCGCATGGATACTCCGTCACCTGCGCTATACCGCTGTCGCCGTCCTGCCGGGGCTGGTTGCACCGATGGTGGTCTGGCCGCCCGCGACAGGGGGCGCACTGGACCTGCCGCGCATGACGGCGGCCTGCGCCACGATCCTGGTCGGGCTTGCCACGCGCAACGTGGTCGCAGCAATCCTTGCCGGGGCCGCCGCGCTCTATGGTATGCTCTATCTTTTCGGCTAAGCGCCGCGCCAAAAAAGACGAATGCCTTCGACAGGGATGTTCTCAGCAAAAAGAAAAACCCGCTCGTTCTTCTTGCTGACAATGTCCTGGGGTCCGGGGCAAAGCCCCGAAGTTTCGATGGCTCATATAGAGAAAGGGCGCGCCGATCGGCACGCCCTTGTCATTTGTCAGTGCCCGTCAAGCTCAGCCGATGGCCGCCGCCTTCACATCCTGATCGATATGCGGCAGGTACTGCTCGAAGTTTTCCGCGAACATCCTGACCAGCTTGGTCGCCTGGCGGTCATAGCTGTCGGGCTTGTCCCAGGTGCGGCGCGGGTCCAGCAGGACGGTGGGCACGCCCGGTGCATCGATCGGCACTTCGAAGCCGAAATTGGCATCCGTCCGGAACTCCACATCCCCCAGCGAGCCGTCGAGCGCGGCTGTCAGCAGGGCGCGCGTCGCCTTGATCGGCATGCGCGAGCCGGTGCCATAGGCGCCGCCCGTCCAGCCGGTGTTGACCAGCCAGCAGGTCGCGCCGTGCTTGGCGATCTTCTGGCGCAGCAGGTTGCCATAAACCTCAGGGCGGCGCGGCATGAAGGGGGCACCGAAGCAGGTCGAGAAGGTCGGCTCGGGTTCGGTCACGCCACGCTCGGTGCCGGCGACCTTGGAGGTAAAGCCTGACAGGAAGTGATACATCGCCTGCGCCGGCGTCAGCCGGGCAATTGGGGGCAGCACACCAAATGCGTCGCAGGTCAGCATGATGATGTTCTTGGGGTGCCCGCCCAGTGCCGTGTCACTGGCATTCGAGATATATTCCAGCGGATAGGCGCAGCGCATGTTTGCAGTCAGGCTGTCGTCGTCGAAATCAAGCTCCTTGGTCTCTTCGTCATAGACCATGTTTTCGATCACGGTGCCGAATTTCGAGGTGGTCGCATAGATCTCGGGCTCGGCCTCGGGGTTGAGGTTGATCGTCTTGGCATAGCAGCCGCCCTCGAAGTTGAAGGTGCCGCGATCCGACCAGCCATGCTCGTCATCTCCGATCAGCGTGCGGTCAGGATCGGCCGACAGGGTGGTCTTGCCCGTGCCGGAAAGGCCAAAAAAGATGGCGGTATCGACGGGGTTGCCCTTGGCGTGGTTGGCCGAGCAATGCATCGGCATCACGTCTTTTTCGGGGAGCAGATAGTTGAGCAGCGAAAAGACGGATTTCTTGTTCTCGCCTGCGTATTCGGTGCCGCCGATCAGGATGATCTTGCGGTCGAAATTCATCGCGATCACCGTTTCCGAGCGGCAGTCATGCTTGGCCGGGTTCGCCTGAAAGCTGGGGCAGTTGATGACGGTGAAATCGGCGACGAAATTGTCCAGCGCCTCACGGTCGGGGCGGCGCAGCAGGTGGCGGATGAAAAGACCGTGCCAGGCCAGTTCGGTCACCATGCGGACCTTGATCGCATAGGCCGGATCGGCGCCGCCTACGAGGTCCTGCACATAATAGGTGCCGCCCTTCATATGCGTCAGCATATCTTCATAGAGGGCATCGAACCCTTCGGGCGACATGGCGGCGTTGTTATCCCACCAGATACTGTCCTTGACGCTGTCGGTCGCCACAACGTGTTTGTCTTGCGGCGAACGGCCCGTGAACTTGCCCGTGGAGACCAGGAAAGCGCCGCCGCGGCCGAGAGTGCCTTCACCGCTTTTCAGAGCGGCCTCGATCAGCGCAGGCTCGATCAGATTGTAGTGGACGCTGTCCAGCCCATCGATCCCCTGATCCTCAAGGCGGAATTTCGGGTTTACCCGTCCCAATGTCATGACAATCTCTCTCCGATAATTGGTCTTGGCCGCTCCTTGGATGCACTGCGCGGAGACCGATTGATCGGAATTCGCGGGCGTCCACCGATGGCTCACGCGTCTCTTAGCATGCGGTTTCAGGGATTGAACAGGCGGCTTTGCACGCGTTAGCGCAACCAAATGGCCGTTAGCGCAATCGCGCCCATCCGGCGGCAATTTGCACAAATCATGCGCAGAATGGGTCCAAAAAGTGAGTCATATTAGCCATTGGTTATGAAAAACGCCTTCAAATGGAGGGTGAAAAGGGCGTGATTCGCGAATTGGGATTGATCGCCACGCGCAAAGAACGGCATACTGATTGAAAAAATCAGGCAATCTGAGCAGTACAAGGAATAGCTAAATGTCCAAAATCGCCCTTGTGGACGATGACAGGAATATTCTGACATCCGTTTCCATGACCCTCGAGGCAGAAGGCTTCGAGGTCGAGACTTATAATGACGGCCAGCAGGCCTTTGATGCATTTTCCAAGAAGCTGCCGGACATGGCCGTGCTCGACATCAAGATGCCGCGCATGGACGGGATGGACCTCTTGCAGCGTCTGCGCCAGAAATCGCAGATGCCGGTGATCTTTCTCACCTCCAAGGATGACGAGATCGACGAGGTGTTGGGCCTGCGTATGGGCGCGGATGACTATGTGAAAAAGCCATTTTCCCAAAGGCTTCTTGTCGAGCGGATCCGTGCGCTGCTCCGCCGGCAGGATGCGCTGGATGGGAACGTGACTGCCGTCGATGCCGAAGAGGGCAAGGTAATCGAGCGCGGCGAGCTGCGCATGGATCCGCTGCGCCACGCGGTGGCGTGGAAGGGCTCGGACGTCTCTTTGACCGTCACCGAATTCCTGTTGCTTCAGGCGCTCGCGCAGCGCCCGGGTTTCGTAAAAAGCCGGGACCAGCTGATGGATGTGGCCTATGACGATCAGGTCTATGTCGACGACCGCACCATCGACAGTCACATCAAGCGTCTGCGCAAGAAGCTGCGCCAGGTCGATCCGGAATTCTCCGCGATTGAGACGCTCTACGGCATCGGTTACAGATACAACGAAGAATAAACGTGGCTCTGGCCGAGGGGATTGACGTGCGCGAGGCGGCACCGGGACGGGATGGCGACGTGGTTCTCGGCGAAGATTTCGTCGCGCCGGACAACGTTGTCGAGGATGAGTTGCGTCAGCGCCGGGCGCGGCGCGGCTTTTTCTCGCTGCGCGAGTCGCCTCTGGCGCGCAAGATCATCATCTTCAACCTGATCGCGCTGAACATCCTTGTCGCCGGAATCCTTTATCTCAATTCATCGCGCGACGGGCTTGCCCTGCAACGCATGAGTGGCCTGGTCGGCGAAGCCGAACTGGTGGCCAATATTTTCGAAGTGCAGATGCCTGCCCGCTCGCCGGTCAACCTCATCACCGGGGACGGTGTCGATGTGGATACAACCCTGTCGCGGCTGGATGTACAGGATGGGGCCGAGGTGTTCGTGTTCGACGCGGCGGGCGCGCTGGCGGGCCGCATGACCGGTACGGCGGATCGCCCCGCCAACTCCGCCGAGGATCAGCCGACGCTGATCACCGACGCGCTGGCCCGCCTTTGGGATTGGCTGTCGAAGCCCTTTACCGCCCAGCAGGACGCCACTGCGCCCGATCTGGAAGAAATCGCCCGCGCCCAGGTGGATTTGGCGCTTCAGGGCGGCACGCAGGTGACAACCGCCGAGGTCGATGGCGGCGCGGTGTTCGTGATCTCGACTCCGATCCTGCAGGATGAGACCCCCGTGGGCGCCGTGTCGATGATCAGTGCGACCGGCGAAATCGACTATCTGGTCATGTCCGAGCGCGAGCGGATCCTGCAGATGTTCCTGATCGCCACGCTCGTCTCCATCGGCCTCAGCCTGATACTGGCCTCGACCATCGCGCATCCGCTGGCCGATCTGGCCGCCGCAGCCGAGATCGGCGGCGCGCGCAACCGCGGCAAGCAGGGGGCGGGCCGGATCCGTATCCCCGATTTAACGGCCCGCCCGGATGAAATCGGGCGCCTTTCAGGCGCGCTGCGCGGCATGGTCGCCGCGCTCTACAACCGGATCGACGGGAACGAGCAGTTCGCGGCCGATGTCGCCCATGAGATCAAGAACCCCCTTGCCAGCCTGCGCAGCGCCGTGGGCACCATGCGCGTGGCCAAGCGGGACGATCAGCGCGAAAAACTGCTGGATGTCATCGACCACGATGTGCGCCGCCTCGACCGGCTTGTCAGTGATATCTCGAATGCCTCGCGCCTCGACAGCGAATTGGTCAAGGAAGAGGAAGAGCCTTTCGATCTGCTGACCATGATGCGCAATCTCGGCGAATATCTGGGCCAGCAGGCCGGCGAGAAGGGCATCGAGTTCATCACCGATTTTCCCAGCCAGCCAATCGTCATCAATGGCCTTGAGGCACGTTTGGCGCAAGTCTTTGTCAATCTGATCTCAAACGCGACCAGCTTCTGCGAGGAGGGCGACGCGATCCGCATCTGGGCCCGCCGCCGTGAGAACCGCGTGCTGATCGTGGTTGAGGATACTGGCCCCGGCATTCCCGATCAGGCACTGACGAAGATTTTCCAGCGGTTCTATTCGCAGCGTAGCGCCAAGGATTTCGGCAACAATTCCGGCCTCGGCCTTGCGATCTCCAAGCAGATCGTCGAGGCGCATGGCGGCGTGATCTGGGCCGAGAATATTCGCCCGACGGATGCGGATATCACCTCGGACCCGCTGGGCGCGCGTTTTGTCGTCGGCCTGCCGGTCTAGGCCGATGTCCAACGATCCGTCGGGGATGCAGATGCTGCACGCCTCAAGCGTCGCGGTCACCGGCCGCGCCGTGTTGATCCGGGGCGCCTCCGGCTCGGGCAAGTCGTCTCTGGCACTGCAACTTATCGCAATGGGAGGCGTGCTTGTCTCAGATGATCGAACCTGCTTATGGCGCGAGGGCGGCGCTCTCATGCTGGACGCGCCCCCGGCCATCCAGGGCCGGATCGAGGCGCGCGGCGTCGGGATATTGAATGCGCCGGCAGCGGGGCCGACGCCCGCGGCACTGGTCGTTGATCTGGGGTTTGAGGATCCGCCGCGCCTGCCGCCCGAAGAGGCCGAGACGATCCTGGGCCTGCCGCTTCCCCTGGTGCGGGGCAGTGCCGCAGAGTATTTTCCGGCGGCTGTTCACCTCTATCTGTTGCATGGACGCGCTGAGTGAGGACGTGGGTATATGAGTGAGAGCAGGACATCGACACCGCAGGGCACGGCGCCGCCGCTGGTTCTGGTTACGGGGCCCTCGGGCGCGGGCCGCAGCACGGCGATCCGCGCGCTGGAGGATATGGGCTATGAGGCGATCGACAATCTGCCGCTCAGCCTTCTTCCGCGGTTGCTGAATGCGCCCAGTGGTGGCGGCACGTCGCCGGACCGGCCCATGGCGCTGGGCGTCGATCCGCGCAATCGCGACTTTTCGGCAGCGGCGGTGATCGACGCGGTCGACCAGCTCTCGGCGGGTGGAGACCGGCATGTGCAGCTCTTGTTTGTGGATTGCCGCCCGGATGTGCTGCTGCGCCGATTTTCCGAAACGCGCCGCCGCCATCCTCTCGCCCCGGCAGAAAGCGCACAGATCGGCATCGCGCGCGAGATGGACCTGTTGCGCGCCGTGCGCACACGTGCCGACATCCTGATCGACACGTCCGAGCTTAGCCCGCATGAGCTGCGCGCTGAGCTGGAGCAGTGGATCAGCCCCGGCCGCGCTGCGCGACTGGCCGTCTCGGTGCATTCCTTCTCCTACAAGCGCGGGCTGCCGCGCGGCATTGACATGGTCTTCGACTGCCGGTTCCTGAAGAACCCGTATTGGGAGCCCGGCCTGCGCGCGCTGGATGGCCGGGCGCCGGAGGTGGCGCGCTATGTCGCCACCGATCCGCGGTTCGAGGCCTTTCACGCCCAGCTGAGCAGGATGATGGATCTGCTGCTGCCGGCCTTCGAGGCCGAGGGCAAGTCCTATCTCTCGATCGCGCTGGGATGCACCGGCGGCCAGCATCGTTCGGTTGCCATGGCGGAAACTTTGGCGCGCACCCTTGCAGAAGGGGGGTGGCAGGTGTCAACTAGGCACCGAGAACTCGAGCGCCCGGCGAGCGACACGTAACTGGCTGTGACCGGGGCGGATAGACAAGGATAACAAGGCGTTGATCGGGATCGTCATCGTAGCGCACGGCGGGCTGGCACGTGAGTATCTGGCCGCGATCGAGCATGTCGTCGGACCGCAGCAGGGCATTCGCGCCATCTCGGTCGAAAGCGGCGATGACCGCGAAGCCAAGACAGCCGAAATCACCCAGGCGGCTCGCGACGTCGATCGGGGCGAGGGGGTGGCGGTCGTGACCGACATGTTCGGCGGATCTCCCTCCAACCTGTCGCTTCCCGCCTGCCGCAGCGGTGACCGCCGCATGCTCTATGGTGCGAACCTGCCCATGCTGATCAAGTTGGCGAAAAGCCGGGACAAGCCGCTGCCTGATGCGGTGCGCGACGCGCTTCATGCCGCGCGCAAGTACATCGACAGCCAGAATATTTCAGTGGAAGATTAAGCCTATGTCCGCACCCGTGACGCGAAAACTGGAGATCGTCAACGTCAAGGGCCTGCATGCCCGCGCCTCGGCCAAGCTGGTCGAGGTGGTCGAAGGATTCGATGCGTCTGCAGAGGTTTCCTATGATGGTCAATCGGCCAGCGGCGACAGCATCATGGGCCTTTTGATGTTGGCAGCCGCGATGGGAAGCACTATTGACGTCGAAACCCGCGGCCCGGATGCCGAGGCGCTGGCCGATGCGGTAGCCGCCTTGGTTGCGGCCAGGTTCGGGGAAGACATGTAGCGCGCAACCGCGCGCGGAGCGACGGATTGGAACGGTCCAACTTGGCAATCGATCAACGCGACGAACGGCATCAGGCATCCGGCCAGGGCGGCGCGGAACAGTTCGCACATACCGCGTCCGGCGATGCGACGATGACCTTTCCCAAATATGACAGGCGCAGCCTGACCTATTCCAATTCCTTCGATGCTCCGCTGACCGCCGCCACGATCCGGGGGATCGAGTGGATGACCGGCAAGCTGGCGATCATCCGCATGATCCGAGATTTCGAGCGGCGCGGCGCGCCCACCGGGCAAGCCTTTTGGCGTGCCTCGCTCGATACGATGGGCATCGACCTGCTGACCCCGGATAGCGAGCTTGAGAACATCCCGCTGACCGGGCCGGTCGTCGCGGTGGCCAACCATCCTCATGGTCTGGTCGATGGCATGATCCTGGCCGATCTCATCGGCCGGCGCCGCACCGATTACAAGATTCTGACACGCGCCCTGCTGACCGGCATAGACGAGGTCGCCGCCAGCTACATGATCCCGGTGCCTTTCCCGCACGAACCTGACGCGCAGCGCAAATCCGTGGAAATGCGCGCCAATGCGATGGCGCACCTCAAGGAGGGCGGACTGATCAGCGTCTTTCCCTCGGGCGTCGTGGCCTCATCGGACACCATGTTCGGCCCGGCCATCGAGCGAGAGTGGAACGTGTTCACCGCGCAGATGATCCGCCGCTCGGGCGCCAAGGTGGTGCCGATCTATTTTCCGGGTTCGAACAGCCGTTGGTATCAGATGGCCAACCGCATTTCGGCAACTCTGCGGCAGGGCCTCTTGCTGCATGAGGTGGTCCACAGCTGCAACCGCCCGCAAAAACCGGTGGTCGGCGCGCCCGTCTCGGACGAGCGGATGGAAATGCTGGGGCGCGATCCGCGCGGTTTCATGACATGGTTGCGGGCGCACACTCTCTCTTTGAGTGGGACTGGCGGGGCGTAGCCTGCGATGGACCACTCCGCGCGAGTGCGCTATCAGGTCCGAAACGCAATTCAGGCAAAGGCGCGCGCATGTCAGGCCACGGCACCCCCATCCCCATGAGTTCGGCCAAATGCGGCCCGCTGACCGGCACGGCGGATGTGCCGGGCGACAAGTCCATCTCGCACCGCGCCCTGATTCTAGGCGCGATGGCCGTGGGCGAGACGCGGATTACCGGTCTTCTGGAGGGCGAGGATGTGCTCGACACTGCGCGCGCCATGCGGGCCTTCGGCGCCGAGGTCACCGATTACGGGGGCGGCGCATGGTCGGTGCATGGCGTCGGGGTGGGCGGCTTTGCCGAGCCATCAAATGTGATTGATTGCGGCAATTCGGGCACCGGCGTGCGCCTGATCATGGGGGCGATGGCGACCTCGCCCATCACGGCGACATTCACCGGCGATGCCTCCCTCAACAAGCGCCCGATGGCGCGCGTGACTGATCCGCTGGCTCTCTTCGGCGCGCAGAGCTATGGCCGCGCCGGGGGGCGCCTGCCCATGACCATCGTCGGCGCGGCCGAGCCTGTGCCGGTGCGCTACACCACGCCGGTTCCCTCCGCACAGGTGAAATCGGCGGTCCTCCTCGCCGGGCTCAATGCCCCCGGCGAGACGGTGGTGATCGAACGCGAGGCGACCCGTGATCATTCCGAGCGGATGCTGGGAGGCTTCGGCGCGACCATTCGCGCCGAGGATAGCAAAGAGGGCCGCGTCATCACCCTGACAGGCCAGCCAGAGTTGCGCGCCCAAGAGATCGACGTGCCGCGCGATCCCAGCTCGGCGGCCTTTCCCGTCTGCGCGGCGCTTATCGTGCCCGGCTCGGACGTGCTGGTTCCCAATATCGGCCTCAACCCGACCCGTGCGGGCCTCTTCACTACGCTGCGCGAGATGGGCGCGGACCTCACCTACGAGAATGAGCGCCTTGAAGGCGGCGAGCCTGTGGCCGACCTGCGCGCCCGCTTTTCGCCCGATCTCGAAGGGATCGAGGTGGATCCCGCCCGCGCGGCCTCGATGATCGACGAATACCCGGTGCTGTCGGTCGTCGCCGCCTTCGCGGAAGGGCAAACGGTGATGCGCGGCGTTGCCGAACTCCGCGTCAAGGAATCCGACCGGATCGAGGCCATGGCCACTGGCCTGCGTGCAAACGGTGTCGAGGTCGAGGATGGGCCGGATTGGTGGATCGTCAACGGCCGCGGCCACGGCAACGTGCCTGGAGGCGCCACCTGCGCCAGCCATCTCGACCACCGCATCGCCATGTCTTTCCTGATCCTTGGAATGGGCGCGAACGCGCCTGTGTTGGTAGACGACGGCAGCCCGATCGCCACGTCCTTTCCGATCTTCGAGCCTCTGATGGACCGCCTCGGCGCACAGATCACGCGCAGCGCCTGATGGCCCTGCGTATTGGACCCAGGATGAAGCAGTAATCGCGCCCCGTTTCTTCTGGCTGAAAATATCCTCGCCGAAGGCTCCGCCGTCTCAATACGTTCATATCCGACAAAAAAGGCGCGCCCATCTCTGGACGCGCCTCGTCTTTCAATGTTCAGAACCGCCTCAATTCAGCGCTTTGTCGGTCACCTCATGCGTCCAGGCGGCGTCGCCGGGATCGCCGGTAATGACCGGGTCCGAGCCGCCAGAGAGCAGCGAGTCAATCGTCCGCTTGAAGTCGGCCGGATCGAGCGCGCCGTTGCTGCCTGCGGTCAGCTTGGCAATCTCCTGCATCATGCGGATCTGGTGCTTTTCAGTCTGGGCGCCGCTCGCATCGTTGTCGAGCACGATCATTGCGGCCTCCTCGGGATTCTCCTCGGCCCATTTCCAGCCCTTCATCGAAGCGCGGACAAAGCGCGCCATTTTGTCGACGAAGGCCGGATCCTCGAGGTTTTCGCCCAGCACGTAAAGCCCGTCCTCCAGGGTCGAGACGCCCTGATCCTCATACTTGAACACGACCAGCTCCTCGGGCGTCAGACCGGCATCCAGCACCTGACCATACTCGTTATAAGTCATGGTCGAAATGCAGGCCGCCTGGCGTTGCAGCAGAGGATCGACGTTGAAGCCCTGCTTGAGCACGGTGACGCCACCATCCGAGCCATCGGTGGGGATACCGAGCTTGTTCATCCAGCTGAGAAAGGGGTACTCGTTGCCGCTGAACCACACGCCAAGGGTCTTGCCGGGGAAGTCCTCGGGCGTCTCGACGCCGCTGTCCTTGCGGCAGGTCAGCATCATCCCTGACGATTTGAAGGGCTGCGCGATATTGACGAGGTCCAGCCCCTTTTCGCGGCTGGCCATGGCCGAGGGCATCCAGTCGACGACCACATCCGCGCCACCGCCCGCGATGACCTGCGCGGGCGCGATATCGGGGCCGCCCGGCTTGATCGTCACGTTCAGATCCTCTTCGCCGTAGAAGCCCTGATCCTGTGCGACGTAATAGCCCGCGAACTGTGCTTGTGTCACCCATTTGAGCTGCAGCGTCACATCATCCGCCGCCTGCGCCGCACCGGCTCCAATCAGTGCAAGACCGGCCAGCCCGATCCGGGTTGTCAGATTTTTCATTTCAAGTCTCCCTATTGGTTGATTTTTTTTCGTTTACCGGCCCCGTTGGGACGGGTGCCAGAAAGTCAGTGCCTTCTCGGTCAGTGCAATGACGCCATAAAACGCCGATCCGGCCAGCGCCGCTACCACGATCTCGGCCCAGACAAGGTCCATCGCCAGTTGCCCGACCGAGATCGAGATTCGGAATCCCATGCCCTTCGTGGGCGAGCCAAAGAATTCTGCCACGATCGCCCCGATCAGCGCCAGTGTCGTCGCAATCTTTAGCCCGTTGAAGATGAAGGGCAGCGCGGCGGGCAGGCGCAGTTTCAGCAGGGTCTGCCAATAGCTGGCGGCATAGGTGCGCATCAGGTCGCGTTGCATCGCGCCGGTATCGGCAAGCCCCTGCACCGTATTCACCAGCATGGGAAAAAAGACCATGACGACGACCACGGCAGCCTTCGACTGCCAGTCGAAGCCGAACCACATGACCAGAATTGGGGCGAGGCCGATGATGGGCAGGGCGGCCATGAAATTGCCCACGGGCAAGAGGCCGCGCTGCAGAAAGGGAAATCTGTCTACCGCGATGGCCATGGCAAAGGCCGCGCAGCAGCCGATGATATAGCCGCTCATCGCGCCCTTGATGACGGTCTGGACAAAATCCTGCCAGAGCAGACCGGTCGAGGCTGCGAAGGTCTGCGCGATATCGCTGGGCGCTGGCAGAAGGACCGGGCTGATGCCAAAGCCGCGCACAGCAATTTCCCACAAGGCGAGGACAGAGAGGCCGAAAATCACCGGAACCAGAAACCGGGCTGCGCGCGTCTCATAGCGCGCCAGCCAGGAATTGAAGCGCCACCCGACCAGCCATACGACCAGCAGCAGGGCCAGAGTGGGGCTCAGGATGCTGATGCCAACCACACAGGCCAGCGCGACGGCGATGGCATAGATCCCACCCGGCATGCCGGACGTCTTTGCTTGCGTCGTCATCGCCCCATCCCCATGCGTGTTAGTGCAATCCTTTGTATGGCGCCGATGAGTCCGACAAGGACCGCTGCCAACAGCGCCGCCATCAAGAGCGCACTCCAGATCTGAATGGTCTGCCCGTAGTAGCTGCCTGCAAGCAGGCGTGCCCCGAGGCCCGCGACCGCGCCTGTCGGCAATTCTCCGATGATCGCCCCGACGAGGCTGGCCGCCATGCCGATTTTGAGCGAGGTAAAGAAGTAGGGCATCGACGAAGGCAAGCGCAGATACCGAAAGGTCTGCGCGCGGCTGGCATTCCAGGTGCGCATCTGGTCCAGCTGCATCGCGTCGGGGCTGCGCAGCCCTTTGACCATGCCCACGACCACCGGAAAGAACGAAAGATACATCGAGATCATCGCCTTGGGCAGCAGCCCCGAGATGCCTATGGCATTGAGCACCACGATGATCATCGGCGCGATGGCGATGATCGGCACCGTCTGGCTGGCGATGATCCAGGGCATCACGCTTTTGTCCATCGTGCGATTATGCACGATCCCGACAGCCAGTAGAACGCCGAGTCCGGTGCCCAGAACGAAACCCAGCATCGTGGCGCTGAACGTGACCCAGCTGTGATAGATCAGCGAGCGTTTGGAAAATCCGCGGCCTTTCAACACCATAGCGCCGGTCGTATCCCAAATCTCGGCCGCCACCTGGTGCGGAACGGGCAGTTTGGGTTTGTCCTGGCTCCAGGTATCGGCCACCAGATCCGCCGTGCTCAGGGTGATGTCAGCCCGCTTCGCCTTGTCGTAGGCCCATGGCGCGTTGAGCGGGACGGCGGCAACATACCATAAGGCCAGAATGGCGGCGACGACGGTGAGAACGGGAAAGACGTTTCTCATGTTGTTGGCTCTGCTGCGCCGCGGTCAATCATCGCCGTGCCCCGCACGCAGCCCCTCGCGGACGCGGTGGGCGATGTCGATGAACTGCTGGCTGTCGCGGATATCCAGCGGGCGAGTCCGGGGCAGGGGGCTGTCGATCACATCCGCGATGCGGCCGGGGCGCGGGGACATGACGACGATCCGAGTCGACAGATAGACCGCCTCCGGAATGGAATGTGTGACAAAGCAGATCGTCTTGCCGGTGCGGTCCCAAAGCTTGAGAAGCTGTTCATTGAGGTGGTCGCGCACGATTTCGTCGAGCGCGCCGAACGGCTCGTCCATGAGCAGGATATCGGCATCGAAGGCCAGCGCACGCGCGATCGAGGCACGCTGCTGCATGCCGCCAGAGAGTTGCCACGGAAATTTCTTTTCAAATCCCCCAAGCTCGACCAGCTCCAGCACCTCGTCGGTGCGGCGCGCTTGCTCGTCTTTGGAGTAGCCCATGATCTCTAGCGGCAGGCGAATATTGCCGCCAATCGTGCGCCACGGATATAGGCCGGCAGCCTGGAAGACGTAGCCATAGGCGCGGTTCCGGCGCGCCTCTTCGGGCGTCACACCATTGACCGTGATTGTGCCCGCCGTTTGGTGCTCAAGGTCGGCCATGACGCGCAGAAAGGTGGTTTTTCCGCAGCCCGAGGGGCCGATGAAGCTGACAAAATCGCCCTGTTTGACGTCGAGCGAGACGTCTTTCAGCGCATGCACCGGACCGTCATTCGTCTCGAAGGTGAGCGAGAGGTTTTGAGCGCTGATGACCGTGTCCTTGATGGCTGTATCCTTCATGGCTCGACCCCCCAGAGTTTGGCTTCGGCGAATTCGACCGAATTGTTTGCCGGATCGCGCACATAGATCGACCGCGCCCCGTTCGGCCATTCGAAATCGGCCTCGATGGCGATACCCTTGTTCTTGAGATGTGCCGCCCAGACGTCCAGCTCGCCCGGCGCGGCGCGAAAGCAGACATGGCCCTCGCCAAGCGCGCCGTGGGGCGGCACCGGCAGCTTGCTTCCGGTTTCCTGCGTCGCATCGGGATTGAAGAGCATCAGCATCGAGCCTTCACAACGGAAAAAGACGTGCCGCCCTTCGACCCGCGATTGCTCGGTCAGACCGACGATATCGGCGTAGAAGCGTGCCGCCGTGCCCAGGTCCCGGGCGTAGAGTGCGGTTTCCAGAATGCCGGGGCGGGTGGGGGATGAGGTCATAGGGCTGTGCCGATTGGTGAGGTGATAACATGACGACCGATCAGGTGAAAGCCGCCAACAGAAACGGAAACTCTATTGGCCAAGAAGATCGGCGCAGGGTCTTTTTTCAAGAGAACCGGATCATGCATACTGAATCTCTTGCCGCCATTGCCGTCTTGCGACGATCACTCCGACCGCTGCTGCGGTGGCGGCGATGCCCATAGCAAAAGACGTTGAAACGTCCTGCGACCAACGCAAAAACGCAGGTGATGGGGCTGCTTCAAATGCCAAGCCCATGAACGCTCCCGCGCCGACTGATGCAGGAAATGTGAGCCTGGCCCAAGACCTTTGTTCGACATTGCGAGGCGAACACAGCCGAAACAGAAAAAAGCCCAGGGCAGATGCAGCCAGTCCGGGAAGGAAAGCCTTTACCGCGAGGGGAGAGCCGAAAAAGTAGGACACCCCAAGCATGGCTGGTCCACCCTGCAAGGCGGATGTGAATTTCTCAATACCGCTTTCGAATTGGAATAGGGCGATCACTTGCCCGATGACGAGAAGGACAACCGGGAAAATGAGAAAGGTCAGAATGAACGTATAAAGATATGCCGCTAGGAATCCAGCGGCTTCGTCCACCCATAATGTCCATGAGGGGCGTTCGATCTGCATTAAATCCCTGCCGGAATGTTCAGCGGATCGCGCTGGATCATCTTGGGCGCGTTCAGCGCCTTCCATTTGCTTAGCGCTGTATGCGCCGATGGAAACGCGGGGCGCGGGACAAACCGGCCGCGGCCCGGCTGGGGCTGTGAGTTCTGACCCCAGGCCCAGATCACCTCGCCGCGTGATAGAGTGTAGCGGCTGTTGGCGGTCACTTCGAACCCTTCAAAGACGTTGTAATCGAGGATCGAGTGGTGGTTGGCGGGGCTGATCGTCTTGCTGATCTTGGGGTCCCACACCACGATATCGGCGTCGGCGCCTTCGACGATGGCGCCCTTGCGGGGATAGATGTTCAGGATCTTGGCCACGTTGGTCGAGGTCATTGCCACGAACTCGTTTGGCGTCAGGCGCCCGGTCTCGACCCCATGCGTCCAAAGGACCGGCAGCCGCTCTTCCAGGCCGTTCGAGCCGTTGGGTATAATGCGGAAATCATCGCGCCCGCGGCGCTTCTGTTCGGTCGAGAAGGCGGCGTGATCGGTGGCCACCACCTGCAGCGAGCCGGCCTGAAGGCCTGCCCAGAGCGAGTCCTGATGCTGCTTGCCCCGGAATGGGGGCGACATGACGCGGCGCGCGGCATGGTCCCAATCGGTATTGAAATACTCGGACTCGTCCAGCGTCAGAAACTGCACCAAGGGCTCGCCATAGACGCGCATGCCCTTCTGACGCGCGCGCCGGATCGCCTCATGCGATTGCTCGCAGCTGACATGCACGATGTAGAGCGGCACGCCCGCCGCGTCGGCGATGCAGATGGCACGGTTGGCGGCTTCGCCCTCGAACTCGGGCGGGCGGGAATAGGCGTGGCCTTCGGGCCCGGTGATGCCCTGATCGAAGTATTTCTGCTGCATCTCGGCGACCAGATCGCCGTTCTCGGCATGGACCATCGGCAGCGCACCCAGCTCGGCGCAGCGCTTGAACGAGGCGAACATCTCGTCGTCCTCGATCATCAGCGCGCCCTTGTAGGCCATGAAATGCTTGAAAGAATTGACGCCCATGTCGACGGCGTCCTTCATCTCGTTGAAGACATCTTCGTTCCAGCCGGTGATGGCCATGTGATAGCCGATATCGCTGCAGATCTGCGGCGCGGATTTGCGGTGCCATTCGTTGATCGCGTTCTTGATCGACCCGTCAGCGCCGGGCAGGCAGAAATCGACCAGCATCGTTGTGCCGCCGCAGGCCGCGGCCCATGTTCCGCTCTCGAAGGTCTCGGCCGCCGTCGTGCCCATGAAGGGCATTTCCAGATGCGTATGCGGGTCGATCCCGCCGGGAATGACGTAGGCGCCCGAGGCGTCGATATACTCGTCGCCCTTCAGGTCCTCGCCGATCTGCTTGATCGTTTCACCCTCGATCAGGACATCCGCTTTCCACGTGCGATCTGCGGTGCAGACGGTGCCGCCTTTGATGACTTTGGTGGTCATGATGGTTCTCCCTTGGTCGCGTCTCGGCTTTTCTTCTTGCTTTAAATATTCCGGGGGATGCCCTGAATTTTCACAGAAAATACAGGGTTGGGGGTTGGCCCCCTGCTAGCCCTCAACACCCGCCGTTTCCACCACCGCGTGCAGCAGCACATCCGCGCCGGCGCGGGCCCATTCCATCGTGATCTCTTCGGCCTCGTTGTGCGAGAGGCCGTCGACGCAGGGGCACATGACCATCGCAGTGGGGGCGACGCGGTTGATCCAGCAGGCGTCGTGGCCCGCGCCCGAGATGACGTCCTGATGCGAATAGCCCAGACGCTCGGCGGCCGAGCGGATGGCGGTGACGCAATCCGGATCGAAGGTCACGGGATCGAACCCGCCGACCTTCTCGAAGCTGACCTCCAACTCCATCTCGTCGCAGATCGCCTTGGCGGCCTCCTTCATCTCACCCACCATCTTGGCTAGCACGTCGATATCGGGCGAGCGGAAATCGACGGTAAAGACGGCCTTGCCGGGGATCACGTTGCGCGAATTGGGATAGACTTCGAGCGCGCCGACAGCACCGACCGCGCTGGGGCCGTGGGCGAGAGCGATCTCGTTCACCTTCTCCAGCACACGCGCCATGCCGAGGCCCGCATTGCGCCGCATGGGCATCGGCGTCGAACCGGTATGCGCGTCCTTGCCAATAATGGTTACTTCGGTCCAGTCGAGGCCCTGACCATGGGTGACCACGCCGATATCCTTGCCCTCAGCCTCCAAAATTGGGCCCTGCTCGATATGCAGTTCGAAAAACGCCTTCATCTTGCGCGCGCCCACGGGCTCGTCCCCTTGCCAGCCGATGCGCTTCAGCTCGTCCCCGAAGGTCTTCCCGTCCTTGTCGGTGCGGTCCTTGGCCCACGCCTCCTCATGGATGCCCGCGAAAACGCCGGAGGACAGCATGGCGGGGGCAAAGCGCGTGCCCTCTTCGTTGGTCCAGTTGGTGACGACGATAGGATGGCGCGTCTTGATATCCAGATCATTGAGCGTGCGGATCAGCTCCAGCCCCGCCAGCACACCCAGCACGCCATCGTATTTGCCGCCGGTCGGCTGGGTGTCGAGATGCGAGCCGACATAGACGGGCAGGGCGTCCGTATCGGTGCCCTCGCGCCGCGCGAACATGTTGCCCATCGTGTCGAGGCCCATGGTGGCGCCCGCATCCTCGCACCACTTTTGGAACAAAGCGCGCCCTTCGGCATCCGCATCGGTCAGCGTCTGGCGGTTGTTACCGCCCGCCACGCCGGGGCCGATCTTGGCCATTTCCATCAGGCTGTCCCAGAGGCGCTGTCCGTCGATTTTCAGATTCTGTCCCGGTGAGGTCTTGGAGGCTGCCATGGGGTGTCCTTTCTTGCGCGGGATGCGGGCGGTCTTTTTACCGTTTGGTCAACTAAACGATTGCGGAGCGGGCCGGACCTGTCAAGAATAGTGTTGAAGGATCTGTCTGATACCCGCCGATTGCCTACAGATTGGGCGATGGCGGATGAGTGTGAAAGGGGCGATATGGGCGAGACGGCAAATTCGAGAGATCCTGCGCCCAGCCGTATCCAACAGCGAAACCGGCGCCGTATCCTCGAAGCGGCGCTCGACGTCTTCTCGCAGCATGGCTATCGCGGCGCGACGCTGGACCAGATCGCGGCCAGCGCGGGGCTGAGCAAGCCGAATATTCTCTACTATTTCGCTGGCAAGGAAGACATCCACGCCACCCTTTTGCATCAGCTGATGGATAATTGGCTGGAGCCGCTGCGCCAGCTTGACCCCGATGGCGTGCCACTGGACGAGCTCTTGACCTATCTGCGGCGCAAGCTGGAAATGAGCCAGTCTTTCCCGCGCGAGAGCCGCTTGTTCGCCAACGAGATTCTGCAGGGCGCACCGCGCATCGCGCCACTGCTCGAGGTTGAGCTCAAACCGCTTTTCGACAGCGCAGTGGAATTGATCAACGGCTGGAGCCGCTCGGGTGCTATCGCGACGATCGACGCGCGTCACCTGATCTTCTCGATCTGGGCTACGACCCAGCATTACGCGGATTTCGAGGCGCAGATCAGCGTGCTTATGGGCGGGGCGCCGGCCACGGATGGGGCGTGGGCGCATTTGTCCGGGCTTTACCGCAAGGCGCTGATACCGGATCAGGGTTAGTCCGGTATTAGCCAGCTGCCGCGAATGCACTGGCTGCACGGTTCGGGGTGGCATAGCTTGCTCGTGGGTGGCGGCCTTTGGTGAGGGCCTCATGGCGGGATATTTCTATCGAAATTTCGGCGTAGCGCAGGCAAGGCTGGAAGGTGACATTGAGGCGCGCCTGCGCACAGACCAGTTGCGCCGCGCATTGCAAGAAGCATCAGGTCTGCGCGCGCCAGCTGCGGCTGTGCGCGTCACCGCGCAGCCCGTGTCAGGGCAGATCCTTGAGGATGGCGACGCGGGTGGCGAAAGGGCGCGCGTGATCGACACGTATGACGAGGCAGCCGCAGAGGTTTTGCGCGCTGGGCGTTTTCGGCGCCCCGCGCGGCCTTTTCGTGGCTCCTGACGGGGTGGGCGCGCCGCCTATTCGGCGGCGCAGGCGCCGGGATTGTTCGGGTGGGTCGTCCAGTTGGCATACTCCGCCTCGACCACCTTGCCGGTGCGCGGATCCACCTCGCCCGCCGCCATTTCCTCCATCGTGATGCAGCCCTCGACCGGGCAGACATTGACGCAGAGGTTGCAGGCCACGCATTCCTCGTCGATCACCTCGAAGACGCGCCCCTCGGACATGGAGATCGCCTGATGCGAGGTATCCTCGCAGGCCGCATAGCAGCGGCCGCATTTGATGCAGAGATCCTGGTCGATCACGGCTTTGGCGACGTAGTTGAGGTTCAGATCCTGCCAGTTGACCGTGTTGGGCACGGCGCGCCCGACGATTTCGGATGTGCTCTCATAGCCCTTCTCGTCCATCCACTGGCTGAGGCCCGAGATCATCTCCTGCACGATCTTGAAGCCATAGGTCATCGCCGCCGTGCAGACCTGCACGTTGCCGGCGCCGAGCGCCATGAACTCGGCCGCATCGCGCCATGTGGTGATGCCGCCAATGCCGCTGATCGGCAGGCCGCGGGTGGCAGGATCGCGGGCGATCTCGGCCACCATGTTGAGCGCGATGGGCTTGACCGCGGGGCCGCAATAGCCGCCATGGGCGCCTTGCCCGTCGATGGTGGGTTGGGGCGCGAAAAGGTCGAGATCGACCGAAGTGATCGAGTTGATCGTGTTGATCAGACTGACCGCATCCGCGCCGCCTTCCATCGCCGCTTGCGCAGGTTTGCGGATGTCGGTGATGTTGGGCGTCAGCTTGACGATCACGGGCAGATCACTGTGTTTCTTGCACCAATGCGCGACCTGGCCCACGTATTCGGGCACCTGGCCCACGGCGCTGCCCATGCCGCGCTCGCTCATCCCGTGGGGGCAGCCGAAGTTGAGCTCGACCCCGTCACAGCCGGTATCTTCGACGCGGCGCAGGATTTCCTTCCACGCGTCCTCGTTGACGGGCACCATGAGCGACGCGATCAGTGCGTGGTCCGGATAGTCCCGCTTGACGCGCGTCATTTCCTCCAGGTTCACTTCGAGCGGCCGGTCGGTGATGAGCTCGATATTGTTGAGGCCCAGCAGGCGTCGATCAGCGCCGTAGATCGCGCCATAGCGTGGCCCGTTGACGTTGACGACGGGCGGCCCGGCCTCGCCCAGTGTTTTCCACACGACGCCGCCCCAGCCGGCATCGAAGGCGCGGCGCACGTTGTATTCCTTGTCCGTCGGCGGCGCCGAGGCCAGCCAGAACGGATTGGGGGATTTGATCCCGATGAAGTCGCTCGTGAGGTCGGCCATGGCTCAGCCCTCCGCCATCAGTGTTGCATGGATATCCATCGCGGCATCGCGGCCTTCGGCCACTGCCGTGACGGTCAGATCGTCGCCGCCAGCGGCGCAATCGCCGCCTGCCCAGACCAAGGCAGTGCTGGTGCGGCCCGCGCCGCTCACGGCGATCTTGCGTCCGTCGAGATCGGGCAGGCCCGCGCCCTCCAGCGTCTGGCCGATGGCGCGAAACACCTGGTCGGCGGCAAGGCGGAAGGTCTGGCCCGTCGGCTTGAGCGCGTCATCGGTGTATTCGAACTCGATCTCGCGCACCGCGCCATTGCCGATCACGGCGACGGGGCTGGCATTGGTGATGATCCGCACGCCCGAAGAGGCGGCCAGATCCTGCTCGAATTCGCTTGCGTTCATCCGCTCGCGGCCCCGACGATAGACCAGCGTGACATTCAGCGCACCAAGGCGCTTGGCCTGCACGGCGGCGTCCACCGCGGTCATTCCGCCGCCGATCACCACCACGTCGCGCCCGATGGGCAGGGTCGAAAGGTCGCTGGCCTGCCGCAGGTCGGCGATGAAATCCACCGCATCCTGCAGCCCCTCCTTGTCCTCGCCCTCAAGGTGCAGCGCGTTGACACCGCCGAGGCCGATGGCCAGAAATACCGCGTCGAAATCCGACTTGAGCTCGTCCAGCGTCATTTCGCTGCCCAGCGCCTTGCTCGTCTCGATGGATATCCCGCCGATCTTGAGTAGCCAGTCGACCTCGCGTGCGGCGAAATCATCGGGCGTCTTGTAGCTGGCGATGCCGTATTCGTTCAGCCCGCCGGGCTTGGGCCGTGCGTCATAGACCGTGACGTCGTGGCCCAGCATTGCGAGGCGATGCGCGCAGGAAAGCCCCGCAGGACCGGCGCCCACGACGGCCACGCGCTTGCCCGTCTCGGGCGCGCGGGTGAAGGGATGCACGCCCGCCTCCATGAGCGTATCGGTGGCATAGCGTTGCAACTGGCCGATCAGGACCGGCTTGCCTTCGGCGACCTCACGCACGCAGACCTCCTCGCAGAGCGTCTCGGTCGGGCAGACGCGGGCGCACATGCCGCCCATGATGTTCTGGCTGAGAATCGTCTTGGCCGCCGCCTCGGGCGTGCCGGTGGCGATCTGCCGAATGAAGAGGGGGATGTCGATATCCGTGGGGCAGGCCGTTATGCAGGGCGCGTCGTGGCAAAAATAGCAGCGGTCAGCGGCAACAAGCGCCTCGTGCTGGTCAAGCCTCGGATGCAGGTCCGAGAAGTTTTCGGCGTAGTCGGCATCCGGCAATCTGCCTGCGACGATACCGGGGGTCAGTGCGCCTTGGGTCATGGCGTCCTCCTTTGGCAAGGGGTGGCTGGCGTCGAGTAAAGCACGGAATTATTTTTTATCAAACGGTAAAATTTAGAGGTGGCGATATTTTGTGGCGCCCAATGTGGCGAATGCGCACTTTTCGTGCGCTTGGGGGCGCCCAGGCATGGACGGTAAGGATGCATTAACCATTCGTGTCGCAGAGTGAGGCAATGAGATATGTCATGATCCTCATTGTCGCCGTGCTTGCCTTGATGGCCTGCGACACGCCCGGCCCCACCTTTCGCGGGGTCGAGCCTGTCCGCATCAGCCTGCGCGGCGACGTCTTTGACGTCCGCATCGACGGCGTCCGCGCCGAGGCGATGCGCCTCAATGCGCGCTGGGCGCCCAATCTGGACAGCGTCGCGCCGAACGGCGTCGCCGCAATCGAGGAAGTGTCGGGCTGCCGTGTGCGCAAGCTGTATGGTGATGCCGCATTGATGGCCGCGCGGCTGGATTGCGGTCAAAAGCTGGAGCCTCTCCCGCGCGGGTTTTCCTACACGTGTGACGTCTATGAGATTTTTGATGGGCTGGCCGAGCTTGATTGCAGACCGGATCCGGTGTGACCGGCGCCGCTTGATCTTGGCATGGCTTTGCGCCTATAGACCGCGCAGGGGCAGCATCGCCTACCAAGGATGATTTCCATGAACTACAAGGCACAAGGCGCGCCCAAGATGGGCCGCAACGCACCGCGCCATACCGAGCATAATGCACCCGGATCGCAAAAGGATCCGTTTGGCAAGCGCGGCAAGGGGCGTCCGGGCAAGGCGGAGTTGCTGAAGCGGATGAAAAGCGCGCAGGCGAAGGGCTCGGCCGAGTAGGCCAAATGGCTATCGCCCTGCGCTAGAGCGCCTTCTCCATGTAGACGCTGACATCATTCGGCGCATAGTCGCCGAACAGTCCGCAGCGCACGTATCCGTGGCGCTCGTAAAGGCGCACCGCACCCGCCAGCACATCTGCCGTCTCGAGCCGCAATAGGGATATCCCTGCTTGGCGCGCATGATCTTCGAGCGCGCGCAGAATGGCTGCGGCCACGCCGTGCCCGCGAGCCTCGGCCGCGGTGAACATCGACTTGATCTCGCCATAGCCGCCGTTGACGACCAGCGCGCCGGTACCCAAAACCTCGCCATCCCTGCGGGCGGCGACGAAATGCACCTCGGGCGCGCAGAGCGCCTCGAAGCCAAGAAAGTAATTTTCCTCCGGCTCGAACAGCTCCTGCATCATCGCGTGGCTCTGCGTCAGCAGGGCATGCGGGCCGGGGGCAAGGGGGCTTGCAGGCTCGATGATCAACATGGGCGCGATCTGGCCCTCGCGCAGACGACAAGTCAAGTGGATCCGGGCGCGAAAACCTCTCCTTGCGTCAATATATTGTGGATAACCTGCCGCCATCTGCCAGATGCGGGGGTATTTCATTGACAGAATGCCACAGCGGCGGCCACATTGGCGGCCAGTTAGACCCGGCCCGCGGCCATTTTTGGAGACGACCCACCCTTTGCGCTTTTCCAAGCTCAAACTCAACGGCTTCAAAAGCTTTGTCGACCCGACCGATCTCATCATCGGCAGCGGGCGAACGGGGGTGGTCGGCCCCAACGGCTGCGGCAAGTCCAACCTGCTGGAGGCGCTGCGCTGGGTCATGGGCGAGAACCGCCCGACCGCGATGCGCGGCGGCGGGATGGAGGATGTGATCTTTGCCGGCGCCTCGTCGCGCGGCGCGCGCAACTTTGCCGAGGTCACGATCCATATCGACAACACTGACCGACTCGCGCCCGCAGGGTTCAACGACAGCGACCATATCGAGATCGTGCGCCGCATCACCCGCGACGTGGGCAGCGCCTATCAGGTCAACGGCAAAGACGTGCGCGCCCGCGATGTGCAGATGCTTTTTGCCGATGCGTCCACCGGCTCGCACTCGCCCGCGCTGGTGCGGCAGGGCCAGATCTCGGAGTTGATCAATGCCAAGCCCAAATCCCGCCGCCGCATCCTGGAGGAGGCGGCAGGCATTTCGGGCCTCTACCAGCGCCGCCACGAGGCCGAACTCAAACTAAAGGGCGCCGAGGCGAATCTCGCGCGTGTCGATGATACGGTCGATCAGCTGGCCAGCCAGCTGGCGACTCTGGCGCGGCAGGCGCGACAGGCCGCGCGCTATCGCGCCATCGGGGACGAGCTGCGCACCGCCGAGGGGCTGCTGCTCTACCGGCGCTGGCGCGAGGCGGATGAGGCACTGAACGTCGCGCGCGCCGAGCTGCGCGAGCGCACGGCCGCCACGGCCCACGCCGAAGCGGTCGCGCGCGAGGCGGCCCAAGCCCGTGCCGCCGCCGACGATGCCCTGCCCAAACTGCGCGAGGAAGAGGCGATTGCCGCCGCCATTCTGCAGCGCCTCAGCGTGGAGCAGGGCAGCCTTGCCGACCAGGAGGCCGCCGCGCGCGCGCGGATCGACACGCTGGAGGGGCGTATCGCGCAACTGGTGCGGGATATCGAGCGTGAGGCAGGTCTTAATTCCGACGCCGGCGACACGATCAAGCGGCTGGAATGGGAGCAATCCGAGCTGCAGAAGGCCAGCGAGGGGCATGATGCGCGGCTGGAGGCCGCGGCCGAGGCCGCGCGCGAGGCCAGCCAGACTTTGCAGGCGCGCGAGGCGGACCTCTCGACCCTGACCGAGGATGTCGCGCGGCTGTCGGCGCGGCACCAATCGGCGCAGCGCCTTTTGGCCGACAGCCGCAAGACGCTGGAGCGGAGCGAGGCCGAGGAGGCGCGCGCGCGTGCCGCAGTCGAGGAGAGCCGAGCCGCGATGGATAAGGCCGGGGCCGAGTTCGACGCGGCAACCCAGGCCGAGGCCGAGGCACTGACCGCCGCCCAGGCCGCCGAGGCCGCGCTGACTACCGCCGATGCGGCGCGCAGCGACACTCAAACGCGCGAAGCCGCAGCGCGGGCGGAGCGCAGCGAGGCCGAGGGCGAGCTGAGCGCGATCAGCGCCGAGGTCTCGGCCCTTGCGCGCCTTCTGGAGCGGGACACGGCCGAGGGTGGCCAGATCCTTGATCGGCTTCAGGTGCAGCAGGGCTATGAAAAGGCGCTGGGGGCCGCGCTGGCCGATGATCTGCGCGCGCCTCAGGTGGGCCCGGATGGGCCCTCGGGCTGGGCCGAGCTGCCGCCCTATGACGTGCCCCAGCCTCTTCCCGCAGGCGTGCCGCCTTTGACACAGAACGTCTCTGTGCCCGATGTGCTGGCCCGCCGGATGGGGCAGATCGGCCTCGTCGATGCGGATGACGGTCTGCGCTTGCAACCGCAGTTGAAGCCGGGTCAGCGGCTGGTCAGCATTGAGGGCGATCTCTGGCGTTGGGATGGCTATCGCGCCTGGGCCGAGGATGCGCCCTCGGCCGCCGCGCTGCGGCTGGAGCAACTGAACCGGCTGGAAACATTGAAACAACAGATGGCTCATGCCACCGCCCGCGCGGATGGTGCCAAGGGCGCGCATGAGGCGCTAGGCCGCCAGTTGGCCGAGCGGACCGAGGCCGACAAGGCCGCGCGCGCCGCCCGCCGCGCCGCGGATACCGCGGTCAACGATGCCTCTCGCGCGCTTAGTCGCGCCGAGGCGGACCGCAACCTGGCGGCCTCCAAGCTCGAGTCGCTGGGCCTGGCCGTGACACGCCACGGGGACGAGGCGATGGCGGCTCGCGCGCAGCTGGCCGAGGCGGAAAAGGGTCTTGCCGATCTGGGTGATCTGGAGGCCGAGCGCGCCCGCGCCGAGGATATCAAGATGACGGTCGAGGCCGCGCGCATCACGATGATGACGCGCCGGTCGTCCCATGACGAACTGCGCCGCGAGGGCGACGCGCGTTTGCGCCGCAGCCAGGAAGTGACCAAGGAAATCAGCGGCTGGCGCCACCGGCTCGAGACCGCCGAGAAGCGCAGCGCCGAGTTGCAAGAGCGCAAGGAGGCCTCCGAAGCCGAGCTGGCCGAGGCCGCATCGCAGCCCGAAACACTGGCTGCCAAGCGTGCCGCGCTGGCAGGCAAGATCACCGATGCCGAGGCGCGTCAGGCTTCCGCCCGCGACAGGCTCAGCGCGGGCGAGGGCGCACTGCGCCAGGCAACCGAGGCCGAACGCGCCGCTGAGCGCGCCGCCGGCGAAGCCCGCGAGGCCCGCGCACGCAGCGAGGCGCGCACCGATGCCGCCGCAGAGGCCCGCCGCGCCGCACATCAGCGCATCGCCGACGACCTTGAGACGTCGCCAGAGGCATTGCTTGAATCGCTGGAGGCCGATGTCGACAAGATGCCCGGATCGGAGACGATCGAGGCCGAGGTGAACCGCCTGAAACGTCAGCGCGATGCGCTGGGCGCCGTCAACTTGCGCGCCGAGGAGGACGCAAAGGAGATCGAGGAAGAGCACGGCACGCTGATCGCGGAAAAGACCGACCTCGAAGAGGCGATCAAGGCCTTGCGTAGCGGGATCGCAAGCCTCAACCGGGAGGGGCGCGAGCGGCTGCTGACCGCTTTCGAGCAGGTGAATTCCAACTTCGCCATGCTCTTCAAGCACCTCTTTGGCGGGGGCGAGGCCAATCTGGTGCTGGTCGAGTCGGACGACCCGCTTGAGGCCGGCCTTGAGATCATGTGCCAGCCGCCCGGCAAGAAGTTGAGCGTTCTCAGCCTGCTATCCGGCGGTGAGCAGACCCTGACCGCGCTTGCTCTGATTTTTGGCGTCTTTCTGGCCAATCCGGCGCCGATCTGCGTGCTGGACGAGGTGGATGCGCCGCTGGATGACGCCAATGTGGCGCGCTTTTGCGATCTTCTGGACGAGATGTGCCGCCGCACTGAAACCCGCTTTCTCATCATCACGCATAATGCGGTGACAATGAGCCGGATGGACCGGCTTTTTGGCGTCACGATGGCCGAGCAGGGCGTATCGCAACTGGTTTCGGTCGATCTGAAAAAGGCCGAGGCGATGGTCGCCTGATCAGAGGCGATCCAGCGATGTCTGCGCAGGTCAGGCATCTGCGGGCAAGCCCAGTTTCCGTGCGCATCCTGAACCGCCGCGCGCGCCCCGGCGCTCAGGATGCCGTCGATCCAGTCCAGCATTTCAAGGTGGTCTGAAACCGCAAGTCAAGGATTGCGCCCGTATGATCCCGGAGATCACGTGAGGAGGGCGACCCCACATGCACCGACCAACACGGTGCTCCACGCACGCCAGAGCACACGGACCGCCGCTTCGATCTGCGCTGGACCGCCAGCTCGCAGGCCATTCGGATTGACGAATGGATAGTCCTGCATCTGCCCATCATATCTGCGCGGCCCCGACAGGGCCACGCAGATGCTGCGCGCCATCGCGGCTTCGGGCCAGCCACCATTGGGCGAGCGGTGCTGGCGCGCCTCGCGCTTGATATCCGCCCAGGAGGGGCGCGGATGGGTCAGCAAGACGATCAGCGCGGCGCTCAGGCGCGCAGGGATAAAGTTCAGCAGGTCATCGAGGTGTGCTGAGGCCCAGCCAAAGGCCTGGAACCGTGGCGTGCGGTGACCGATCATGCTGTCCGCCGTATTGACCGCCTTGTAGATCGCTAGGCCGGGCAGGCCAGCCAGCGCGAGCCAGAATAAGGGGGCGATGACCCCGTCGCTGAAATTCTCGGCCGCCGATTCGATGGCCGCACGGGTGATGTCCGGCGGCTCCATCACGCTGGTATCGCGGCCAACAATCATCGCGACGGATTTGCGACCCGCCTCGGTCGAGTGGCGCAGGGCGGTGGCGACGGCGGTCACGTGGTCGACAAGTGATCGCTGGGCAAGCAGGATGGCCGCGGCGATGACTGTGATGACGCCGCCCAGTTGCGCCGTAAAAAGCGCCGCACCCCCTGCGCCAAAACAGAGAACCAGAAGCGCCACGACCCCCTTGGCCCGGCGCACGCGCCCGTGGTTCAACCGCCGTTCCAGCATCTCTATTGCGCGGCCCATCAGCACGGCTGGATGCGGCAACCGCGACCAGATCCAGCGCGGCTCGCCCATCGCGGCGTCCATCAGCATGGCCAGGGTGACTATTGCGGCGATGGTCATCGATATGTCCTTGAAGGCTGGCGGCACAGGGCTTGGTGCGTTTGATCTGAACCGTCGCTGCAGTGCAAGAGGCGCCGCTTGCGGCCTTGGCAAATCGGTGACGCACAAAAGTTTCGTAAATTCTTAACTTGATTGCATCAGGATTCGCGGCATCGTTATTTCGAGGGGCCTGCCAGGGAGGGAAAGAGATGGATATGCATTTGCCGCGCGATGTGCAGGACGGGCTGGATGCAGCAAGACGTGCGGCGCAGTTGAAGAGCCATCGGTTGAGGGTCGAAGTGGGCGATACGTCCTACCGTGTGCTCCGGGCCTGGCCGGGCGGTTTCGCGGTGGACGCCGACGATGCGCCGCATCTGCGCGGCCTTGTGGATCTTTATGACGGCAGTCGGCACCTGTCGCATTGCCTGATCGTCGCCGCGTCAGAAGAGGGGGGCGAGCGCATTTTCGACTACAAGCTGATGACCGAGGCCAGTGGTGAGCAACCTGCCGATTTCGTGCGCGCCGCGGATGCTCCGTCCGCACTTCTGGAAGCGCCTGCGCGACGCGGTGGCGGCTAGGCCGCCTCGGGCCCGGCCCTTGGCCGAGCCCGCAATTCGGCTACTGGAGGTCCGAGAAGGCCTCTTGCAGGCGCTTGACGGCCTCGATGATGCGGGCGCGCGGAGTGGCGAGGTTGAAGCGCAGGAAGTCTTCGCCGCCACTTCCGAAGGTCGCACCGTGGCTGGCCGCAATGCGTGCTGTCTTCTCGACGCGATCGGTGGTTTCCGCAGGGCGCATACCAGTGCCCGAGAAATCGACCCAAGCCAGGTAGGTTGCTTCCAGCGGCATGGAGCGCGCGCCGGGAATGGCGCTGATACCCTCGTCGAACACCTTGCGATTACCGTCGATATAGGCGCAGAGCGCATCCAGCCACGCCGCGCCTTCGGGGGAATAGGCCGCCTCGGTCATGTAGAGGCCAAGGGAGTTGGCCGAGATGCCCATGGCCGCCATCCGCGCCGCGAACCGCTTGCGCAACGCCGGATCGTGAACGATGACGTTACCCGTATGCGAACCCGCGATGTTGAACGTCTTGGTTGCGGCTGACATCATGACCAACCGATCCTCCACCCCATCGATCCGGGCCATCGGGACATGACGATGCCCCGGCATGACCAGGTCGTGATGAATTTCGTCCGAGACGACGATCAGATTGTGCCGCTGGGCAAAATCGGCGACCTGGTTCAGTTCGGTCTCGGTCCAGACGCGCCCACCGGGATTATGCGGCGAACAGAGGATCAGCATCGTCTCGCGGCCCGTCATTTGGGCGTCGTACCGCTCGAAATCCATGATATATTTGCCGTCGTGCATCGCCAGCGGGCATTCCACCACCTCGCGCCCCGCCGCTTTGATCACGCGCGCAAAGGCATGGTAGACGGGCGTGAAGAGGACCACGCCGTCCCCCGGGTCGGTAAAGGCGTCAATGCACATCGCCGTTCCGTTGACGAGACCGTTGGTCGTGAAAATCGCGTCCTTGTCGACGGTCCAGCCGTGACGCTCTTTCATCCACCATTGGATGGCGGTGCGGTAGGCCCCTTCATCGCCGTAATAGCCATAGATGCCCAGATCTTGCATCGCCGCGACCGCGTCCGATACGCAAGTGGGCGGCCGGAAATCCATGTCTGCGACCCACATGGCGATCCCGTCCTTGGGACTGACGCCATAGAGCGGCTCCATCATGTCCCACTTGCTCGAATGGGTGCCGACGCGGCCGATAATTTCGTCGAAGTTCATGCGGGTCTCCTTGTTGCCGCGCAATTTCAGGCTGACCGGCACGCTAACGGGTAGGGCGGCAAGCGCAAGGGCCGTTGCACTGGCGCGGTGCTTGTCCTACATGCCCTGCATGAAAATGCCGATCCTGATCCACCCCGATCCCCGCCTGAAGAAGGTCTGCGCGCCCATCGAAGACGTGACGGGCGAGATGCGCACGCTGGCCGAGGACATGCTGGAAACCATGTATCACGCGCCGGGAATCGGCCTTGCCGCGCCGCAGGTGGGCATTCTCAGCCGCCTCATTGTGATGGATTGCGTCAAGGAAGAGGGCGAGCCGGCCCAGCCCATGGTGATGTTCAACCCCGAGGTGACGGCCAGCTCTGAGGCGCTTAACACCTATGAGGAGGGCTGCCTCTCGATTCCCGACCAGTTCGCCGAGGTCACACGCCCCGCCGAGGTGGAGGTCCGCTGGATCGACATGGATGGCAAGGAGCAGACCGCCGGGATGGATGGCCTCTGGGCTACTTGCGTGCAGCACGAGATCGACCATCTGAACGGCAAGCTATTCATAGACTATATCGGCCCGATGAAGCGGCAGCTGATCACGCGCCGGATGCAGAAGCTGAAACGCGAACAGGCGCGGGGCTGAGATGCCCGTGCGCCGCTGTATTCTCTGGCCGGACAAGCGGCTGCGTACGCCCGCCACGCCGGTCGAGGCGATCACGGACGAGATCCGGGCGCATTGGGACGACATGATCGACACGATGGAGGCAATGCCGGGCGTTGGGCTGGCCGCGCCGCAGATCGGGGTGATGCTGCGCCTTGCCGTGGTGGACGCAAGCGAGGCGCGCGGGCAAGGGGTTCGCATGGCCAATCCCGAGGTGCTGCACGCCAGCGCGCAGATGCGCCCGCATGAAGAGGCAAGCCCCAATCTGCCCGGTCTCTCGGCGCTGGTCGCGCGGCCCCGCGCAGTCACGGTGCGGTTCCTGAATGCTGCGGGCGAGATGGAAGAGCGAGACTTTGTCCATCTCTGGGCCACGTCGGTGCAGCACCAGATCGACCATTTGAACGGGCGCATGTATTATGATCGCCTGACCAAACTTCGCCGCGACATGTTTCTGCGCCGCGCACGTAAAGTGATGGGTTAGATATGCGCGTTATCTTCATGGGAACGCCTGATTTTTCCGTTCCGGTTCTTGAGGCGCTGGTGGGTGCCGGGCACGATATCGCGGCCGTTTATTGCCAGCCGCCACGCCCTGCCGGACGCGGCAAGAAGGACCGTCCCACGCCCGTCCATGCACGCGCCGCCGAGCTTGGGCTGGACGTGCGCCACCCGATGTCGCTCAAGGACGAGGCCGAGCAGGCGGAGTTTGCTGCGCTGGGCGTGGATGTGGCGGTGGTCGTGGCCTATGGGCTCATCCTGCCGCAGGCGGTGCTGGATGCGCCGGTGCGCGGGTGCCTCAATATCCACGCCTCGTTGTTGCCGCGCTGGCGTGGGGCGGCACCGATCCATCGCGCGATCATGGCCGGTGATGCCGAGACAGGCATCTGCATCATGCAGATGGAGGCGGGCCTGGATACAGGGCCGGTTCTGATGCGGCAGGCGACACCCATTGGCCCCTTCGAGACAACCGGCGCGCTGCATGATCGGTTGAGCGCGATGGGTGCCGCGCTGATCACTGAGGCGCTGGAGAAGCTGGATGATCTGACGCCCGAGGTGCAGCCCGAGGACGGCGTGACGTATGCTGCCAAGATCGACAAGGCCGAGGCGCGCATCGACTGGAGCCGTGATGCCGCGCAGATTGACCGCCAGATCCGGGGCCTTTCGCCCTTTCCGGGGGCGTGGTGCGAAATGGCGGGCCAGCGTGTCAAGATGCTGGCCTCGACCCTTGCGAGCGGCTCAGGTGCGCCGGGCGAGGTGCTGGAGGCTGGCCCAGGCGGCGTGATCGTGGCCTGCGGGCATGGTGCCATTCGGCTTTTGCGCTTGCAGCGGGCCGGGCGCGGGGCGCAGGATGCAGGGGAGTTCCTGCGCGGCATGGCCGTGCCGGTGGGCACGCGGCTATAAGGCAGGCATATGTTTCCAACCATCATGGGCACGGTCGTAATTGCGGGTATTGTCGGATATCTATCCGAAAAATCCGGCTTTACCCATAACGGCATCGTTCAATCGATCATCATCTGCATCGGCGGTGCGTTTCTCGCCTATTTCCTGCGGCTCATGTTCGGCGTCGGCTTTGGCTCGCCCGGGCTGAACGCCATTGCCTCGTCGGTCGGAGCGCTGATCATCGTGCCGACCCATTGGCGCGGACGGCGCTAGGCGCAGGCCGCGAGATTTGAGAGGTCCGGCAGAATGAAGCAGGGCTGTGCTACTGCCGCGGCGGGCGCGCCTTGTACACCGGCAGGGACCAGCCGAAAGTGAGCGAGCCTGCGCGCAGCGCCCAGGTGACTACGGCGCAGCCACCAAGCACGATGAGCGGCTCGGCGGTGACCTCGCGCAGCAGAACGGCGGCGAGTGCGCCCGCGAAGGCGGCGCTCACATAGAGCTCACCTTGTTTCAGGACCAAGGGCACCTCGCCGATGACCACGTCGCGCATCAAACCGCCCATGCAGCCGGTAACCATGCCCATCAGCACGATGATCGGCGCGGGCTGCGCCATCAGCATGGCGACCGAGACGCCCGCCGGAACCGCGACCGCCAGCGCGAAAGCATCGAGCCAAAGGAGCCAGCGATAGCGGCTCTCGACCAGATGGGCAGTGAAAAAGATGAGGGCGGCGGCCGAGGAGGCGATGAGGATATAGGTCGGATCGCCCATCCAGAAGATCGGGTTGCGGTCCAGCATCACGTCGCGCAGCGTACCGCCGCCCACGGCAGTGAGGCAGGCAATGAAGGCAAAGCCGACAATGTCGAGCTGCGCGCGACTGGCCACCAACGCGCCGGTGAGCGCGAAGATGAGGACCGAGGCGTAGTCCAGAAGGACCGGCGCGCTCATTTGGCTGGTTTCCTGAAAGGGACCATGCCCTCACGCGCCAGCTCGTCGGCGCGCTCGTTCTCGGGGTGGCCGGCATGGCCCTTGACCCATTCCCAAGTCACGTCGTGGCGCGCCTGCGCTTCGTCGAGGCGCTGCCACAGTTCGGCATTCTTGACCGGCTTCTTAGCGGCGGTCTTCCAGCCGTTGCGCTTCCAGCCGTGGATCCAGCCGGTCACGCCGTTCTTGACGTATTGGCTGTCGGTGACGATGGTCAGCTTCGACGGCTTCGCTAATGTTTCGAGTGCGTTGATAGCCGCCAAAAGTTCCATCCGGTTGTTGGTGGTATTGGCCTCGCCGCCACTGAGGCAGCGCTCCTTGACGATCCTTTCGCCGTCCATCGCGCGCAAGAGGGCGCCCCAGCCACCGGGGCCGGGATTGCCGGAACAGGCTCCGTCGGTATAGGCGTAGAGGTCAGCCATGCGCGTGGATCACAACCCAGTCGGACATCTCGCCTGAAAGTCCCTTGTCGCGGCCCGTCCAGCTGGCCTCGGGGGTGAAGCCGGCATTTCGCAGCAGCGCGCGCAGCTCTTCCTCGGTGTAGTAGGTATAGAGGCGTCCGATGGTGTCGCGCTCCTCGCCCGTTCCGGTTTTCATGCCGATATGAAAAAGTCCGCCGCGTTTCAGCGCCGTTTTCAGTGCCGTGAGGTGGCGCGGCAGATCGGCGCGCGCGGCGTGAAGAAGGCTGAAATTGGCCCAAATGCCATCGTAGATGTCATGACCGGAGATGTCAGCGAAAGCGGCCTGCCACGCGGTCACGCCGGGGCGAGATGCGGCCATTGCGACCATCTCGGGCACGGCGTCGGTCGCATCCACTCGCAATCCGGCTTTGGCCATCTGCCCGGCGGCTCGCCCCGGACCGCAGCCGAGATCCAGCACCCGGGCGTTTGATGGCATGGCTTTGAGGAAGGTGGCAAGATGCCTGTCCCCCTCCAGATCCGCCGTCATGTCGTCATAGGCCTGCGCCTGCGCGCCGTAGACGGCCAGTGTTTCGGGATCGACGCTCATGCGAAAACACCGATGGCAAGGCAGGCCAGCACAATGATGGTCAGAAGGACCCGCAGCTGCATCCACCATGCAGGCGCGAGGCCGTAGCGCCAGAAAAACCAGTCGAGCGCAAGAAGCCCGATGAAACCCGCCATCAGCGAAATGCCCGCGCTCGATGGCCCGCCGCCCGTGGTGAAAAAGGCCCAGAGCGCAGGGATCACCGACAGGCCATACCCGGTTGCCGCCTGCGCGCCGTCCAGTTTGGTGGCAAAGCCCCAGAGGACGCCAGACATGAAGGACAGGATGATCGCGCCGTAGAAGAGCATGACATAGGGCCCGGCGAAGCGCGGGCCGATACTACGTGTCGTCCACTCGGCAAGACCGGGGTTCAGCACCGTCACGGCGCCCCAGACAAATGGGATCAGCCCGGCCAGGCCGAGCAGCAGGGCCGAGCGCGGAATCGCCGTCATGCGGGCGTCCTCAGCACGCGGGGCACCTTGAACTCCACGTTTTCAACAGCCGTCTCCACCTGCTTGATGGTGACGTCATAGCGCGCCTGCAACGCTTCGATCACCTCATTGACCAGCACTTCGGGGGCCGAGGCGCCGGCGGTGACGCCGATGGTGCGAATGCCTTCCAACGCGCGCCAGTCGATATTCGCCGCCCGCTGGACCAGCTGGGCATAGCCGCAGCCGGCGCGCGCGCCGACCTCGACAAGGCGGCGGGAGTTCGAGGAATTGGGCGCGCCGACGACCAGCATCGCCTCGCATTCGGCGGCCATTGCCTTGACCGCCGCCTGGCGGTTGGTGGTGGCGTAGCAGATATCTTCCTTGTGCGGCCCCTGAATCGCCGGGAAGCGGGCATTCAGCGCGGCCACGATGCCGATCGTGTCATCGACGCTGAGCGTGGTTTGCGTGACATAGGCCAATGCGCTCTCATCGCGCACGTCCAGCTTGGCCACGTCTTCTTCGGTCTCGACCAGAAGGACCGCGCCGGGGGGCAGCTGGCCCATCGTGCCGATGGTCTCCGGGTGGCCCTCATGGCCGATCATGATGATCTGAAGGCCCGCCTCATGGTGGCGCTCGGCCTCGATATGCACCTTGGAGACGAGCGGGCAGGTGGCATCGACATAGATCATCTGCCGCTTGTCGGCCTCGGCGGGCACCGATTTGGGAACGCCATGGGCGGAAAAGATCACCGGGCGATCATCGGGGCATTCGTCCAGCTCTTCGACGAAGATCGCGCCCTTGGCACGCAAATCATCCACCACGTATTTGTTGTGCACGATCTCGTGCCGCACATAGACGGGCGCCCCCCATTTGGCCAGCGCCATCTCGACGATCTTGATCGCGCGATCGACGCCCGCGCAAAAACCGCGCGGGGCGGCAAGATAGAGGGTGAGGGGGGATTGGGTCATGTCGCGCTCCTTGTGGACAGAGGTATGCGACAGCGCGCCCTGCGTCCAGAGGGGAAGGCGGATTTGGCGCAGGCCCGTGTGGCCCGCGCCGTGCTGATGTCAGTCCTGCGCCTCGAACGCGCCCGCGCGCTCGGCATGCGTGTCGCGGGGCGGGCGCCCGATCACATCCTTGAGATCGTCAAGCTCGATGAAATTGTCGGCCTGTCGGCGTAATTCGTCAGAGATCATGGGCGGCTGGCTGCGGATGGTCGATACGACCGAAACGCGCACGCCTTGGCGCTGCAGCGATTCGACCAGCGGGCGGAAATCGCCATCGCCGGAGAACAGCACGATATGATCCACGCGCGGGGCCAGCTCCATCGCATCGACCGCCAGCTCGATATCCATGTTGCCCTTGACTTTGCGGCGGCCCTGACTGTCGGTGTATTCCTTGGCCGGTTTTGTCACCATGGAGAAGCCGTTGTAATTCAGCCAGTCGACCAGCGGGCGAATGGGGGAATACTCGTCACTTTCCAGAAGTGCGGTATAATAGAATGCGCGCAGAAGTTTCCCCCGCCGCATGAATTCGGCGCGCAGCAACTTGTAGTCGATGTCAAATCCCAGCGCTTTGCCCGCAGCGTAGAGATTGGATCCGTCTATAAATAGCGCCAGGCGCTCGTCCTTGTAAAACATGGTTTGGTCCTCAATCTTTCTGGCGGCTGTTCCCCGCGGCGCAAAAAGGATAGTAAAAAGTGGTCCGCATCTGCCGGAAAAGGGGGGAGTCCCGCATGACAAGGCGAGGACGTAATTCCCATTGTAACGCTGAACAAGTGCGGGGAGGTCCAGATTTAGATGGGTGACGCGACGACACCTGACGAGGATTATGCCGATATTTTGATCGCTATGGGCGGAAATACGCCATCTGAGGCTGGCGGGCCGGCCGATACGATGCGTGCGGCGCTGGAAGCGCTGCAAGAGGGGGGCGCGACCATCAAAGCCGTCAGCCCATTCTATGCGACGCCTTGCTTTCCGGCGGGGGCGGGGCCGGATTTTGTGAACGCTGCGGCCAAGCTGGCCATGGATGCCGGGCCAGAAGAGGTTCTGGCGCTATTGCACCAAGTTGAGGAGCAGTTTGGCCGCACCCGCACGCGGCGCTGGGGTCAGCGCACGCTGGATCTGGATCTGATCGCTTATGGCGCGCAGGTGCTGCCGGACCGGCAGGCACATGGTGCATGGGTGGCGCTTGACCTTGAGGCGCAGATGCAGCGCGCCCCGGATCGTCTGATCCTGCCGCATCCGCGGATGCAAGAGCGCGGCTTCGTGCTGGTTCCGCTGGCGGATGTGGCACCGGACTGGCGGCATCCGGTGACGGGCCGAACGGTGGCGCAGATGTTGGCAGAACTGTCGCCCGAGCGCACCCGTGAGGTCGTGCGCCAGCCATAACGCGCTTGCACCTTGCCGCGCTGCCGCGTAGAGAGCAGGTTTACACCCCGATCCTACTTATTCCGGAGGTCTCATGGCCCGCGTAACGACCGAAGACTGCGTCGACAAGGTTCCCAACCGTTTCGATCTGGTGCTGCTTGCCGCACACCGCGCCCGCGAAATATCGGCCGGGGCGCCGCTGACCGTCGACCGTGACAATGACAAGAACCCCGTCGTCGCCCTGCGCGAGATCGCCGAGGAGACGCAGAGCGCCGCCGACCTGCGCGAGCGCATGATCGAGTCGAACCAGACCGAGATCGAAGTCGATGAGCCCGAAGAGGACCAGATGGCGCTTCTGATGGGCGGCGAGGCCGACAAGCCCGCCGAAGACGATATGTCAGAAGAGCGCCTGCTGCGCGAATTAATGAGGGCGCAAGGGCAGGGCTGACCCCCGCACGCCTTGTGAGTATGCCGCGCCGCGCGGTGGGTGAATGTGATGATTACCGCCGACGACCTCATCGCGCTGGTCCGCACTTATAATCCACGCTGCGACGAGGGCCTTTTGCGGCGGGCCTACGAATACGGCCTGCGGATGCATGAGGGGCAGACCCGTCATTCAGGCGAGCCCTACTTCTCGCACCCCATCGCCGTCGCGGCCATCCTCGCCCAGCAGCGGCTGGGCGATGCGACGCTGGTGACGGCCCTTCTGCATGATACGATCGAGGACACGCGCGCCTCCTACACCGCCGTGGCCGAGATGTTCGGCACCGAGATCGCCGATCTGGTCGATGGCGTCACCAAGCTGACCAATCTCCAGCTCAGTTCGTCCGAGACCAAGCAGGCCGAGAATTTTCGCAAGCTGCTGATCGCGATGTCCAAGGACCTGCGCGTGATTCTGGTCAAGCTGGCCGACCGTCTGCACAACATGCGCACGATCAAGGCGATGCGCCCGGACAAGCAGGTGCAAAAGGCGCGCGAGACGATGGATATCTATGCGCCCCTCGCGGGGCGCATGGGCATGCAATGGATGCGCGAAGAGCTTGAGGATCTGGCCTTTCGCGTGATCAATCCCGAGGCGCGCGCCTCGATCATGCGCCGCTTCATCACGCTGCAGCGCGAATCGGGCGACGTGATCACGCGCATTACCGGCGATATCCGCAAGGAGTTGGCCAAGGTCGGCATCGAGGCCGAGGTGCTGGGACGCGCCAAGAAGCCCTATTCGATCTGGCGCAAGATGCAGGAAAAGGATCTGGCCTTTTCGCGTCTGTCGGACATCTACGGATTTCGTATCATCTGCGAGAGCGAGAGCGATTGCTATGCCATCCTCGGTGCGATCCACCAACGCTGGCGCGCGGTGCCGGGCCGGTTCAAGGACTACATCAGCCAGCCCAAATCGAACGGCTACCGCTCGATCCACACCACCGTTTCAGGCCGCGACGGCAAACGGGTCGAAGTGCAGATTCGCACGCGCCAGATGCATGACGTGGCCGAATCGGGCGTGGCAGCCCATTGGTCCTACCGCGACGGCGTGCGCAGCGAGAACCCCTTTGCCGTCGATCCGGCCAAATGGATCAGCACCCTGACCGATCAGCTGGGCAGCGACGAGGATCACGAGGATTTCCTCGAGGCGGTCAAGCTGGAGATGTATTCGGACCAGGTCTTCTGCTTTACGCCCAAGGGCGATGTCATCAAGCTGCCGCGCGGCGCGACGCCGATCGACTTTGCCTACGCGATCCACACCCGCATCGGGAACGCGGTGGTCGGGGCCAAAATCGATGGGATGCGCGTGCCCCTCTGGACCCGGATCAAGAACGGCCAGTCGGTCGAGGTGATCATCGCCGACGGCCAGACGCCGCAATCCAGCTGGCTGGACATCGCCACCACCGGCAAGGCCAAATCCGCCATCCGCCGCGCCCTGCGCGAGCAGGATCGGGGCCGCTATATCAAGCTGGGCCGCGAGTTGGCCCGCGCCGCGTTCGAGCATGTGGGCAAGCGCGCGACCGACAAGGCACTGACCGCAGCGGCGCGCAACCTGCGCCTGACCGATACCGGCGCCTTGCTGGCGCGCCTGGGCAGTGCCGAGCTGACCGCCCGCGATGTGGTCAGCGCCGTCTATCCCGACCTCGCCCCGCAGGATGGCGAGGAGGTGGGCCGCGACCGCGCGGTGATCGGTCTCGAACCCGGCCAGCGCTTCGAGCGGGCGAAATGCTGCGAGCCGCTTCCGGGCGAGCGGATCGTGGGCATCACCTTTCGCGGGCAGGGCGTGACGGTTCACGCCATCGATTGCGACATGCTGCAGAATTACGAGGACCAGCCCGAGCGCTGGATCGACTTGGCCTGGCACTCGGGAACGCATGCGGCGGCCTACAGCGTGTCGCTTGAAATCACCATGAGCAACGACGCCGGTGTGCTGGGCCGTATTTGCACCTTGATTGGCGAGTGCAACGCCAATATCTCCGATCTGACGTTCCTTGACCGCAAGCCCGATTATTTTCGTATCCTGGTCGAGGTCGAGCTGCGCGACGCCGAGCAGTTGCACAGCCTCATGAGTGTTCTGGACGCCGATAGCGACGTGGCCCAGATCGAGCGTCGCCGCGACGTTGCCCATGCCTCCGGCAAGGGCGCAACCTGAACTAGGAAGAGGGCTTCTCTTGGTCTTCAAGCGACGAGACAGAAGATCCGTCTGGAGGGCCACCGCAGGTTTCTTCTGGCCCAAGGGCGGATGGACGCGCGCGGCCAAGTATGTGCAGCACCGCGTCACCCGTCTGCCCGATCCGCCCCACCGGATCGCGCGGGGCATATTTGCGGGCGTGCTGGTCACGTTCTCGCCGTTCTTCGGTCTGCATTTCCTGTTGGCCGCGCTGATCGCCAAGATCCTGCGTGGCAATATCGTTGCCTCGCTTCTGGCCACTTTCGTTGGCAATCCGCTGACCTTTCTGGCCATTGCGGCCAGCTCGCTTCAGACCGGGCATTTCCTTTTGGGCAATGCCGGGCAGCATCCCGCGGGCGACCGCACCCTGGCCGAGAAATTCGGCGGCGCGGCGGCGGACCTGCAGCACAACATCCTCGCCATCTTCACCACCGAGCAGGCGCATTGGAGCAAGCTGATCGTGTTCTATCAGGATGTCTTCCTGCCCTACATGATCGGCGGCATCGTCACCGGGCTGATCGCGGGGCTGGTGGCCTATTACACCTCGCTGCCGATACTCATGGTTTACCAGAAGCGTCGGCAGGCCAAGCTGAAGGCAAAATGGATCGCGCTCAAGCAAAAGGCGGCGGTAGAAGATGCGAAAGCGTCACACTCCGGTACCACGCCGCGCTAGACGGCTTGACGGGACGGTACTGCGGCCTTTCTTGTGTAAGGAGTTCGGGACCGGGCGCGTTGCCGGTCCCTTGGCCCTTGGGGGGACCATGCCTGATACATCCAAGCTACGCCTCGGCGTGAACATCGACCATGTCGCAACCTTGCGAAACGCGCGCGGCGGCGCCGTGCCCGACCCGGTGCGCGCGGCGCTTCTGGCCGAGACGGCCGGGGCCGACGGCATCACCGCGCATCTGCGCGAGGACCGTCGGCATATCATCGACAGTGATATCGACGCGCTGATGGCGCAACTGAGCGTGCCGCTGAACTTCGAGATGGCCGCGACGGAAGAGATGGCGCAGATCGCACTCAGACACAAACCGCACGCCGTCTGCCTCGTCCCCGAGAAGCGCGAAGAGCGCACGACCGAGGGCGGGCTGGACGTAGCGCGAGACGAAGCCAAGCTGACGCGCTACATCGCGCCGCTGCGCGAGGCAGGCAGCCGGGTATCGATCTTTATCGGCGCCGACGCGGATCAGATCGCGGCCGCCGCCCGCACCGGCGCCGAGGTGATCGAGCTGCATACCGGCGCCTATTGCGATGCCCATGCCGAGGGCCGTTTCGACGAGCGTGACCGCGAATTGGCCGATCTGCGCGACATGGCAACCTATGCCCATTCGCTGGGCCTTGAAGTGCATGCCGGCCACGGCCTGACCTTCGATACCGTCGCGCCCATCGCCGCGCTGCCCGAGGTCGCCGAGCTGAATATCGGCCATTTCCTGATCGGCGAGGCCGTCTTCATCGGGCTTGAAGCGGCGATTGTCCGAATGCGCGCCCTGATGGAGGCGGCGCGATGAACTATCTGCGCTACGGCGGCATTTTCGTCGCCGTCGCCATCCTGTCGGCACTGATCGTTTTCGCGCTGAACACTTGGGCGGATGCCGGCCTCGGCTCTTCCGGGCAGCTTCTGGCGCCCGCGATGATCGCTGCCCTGCTCGAAGGGCGATCCTTCGTTCGGGATGAGGAGCGCATGCCGAATTCGTCCGAGGCGTGGAACTTTGCGCTTCTGGCCACGGCGTTGGCCATCTCGCTGAATATCATCCTCAGCTTTGGCGCGACCTATGTAATCCCCGCAGGCTCGGCGCAGAGCATCGCACCAGTGGGCACGCGGCCCTTCTGGATCATGCTGGGCATCTCGGCGGTGATCTACCTGCTTTCCAACCGCTTTTTCCTTGGCCTAGGCGCGCGCAACGAGGTGACGCGCCGCGACAAGCCGGATGCCTCCTGATGCGGCCTGGCTGCACATGATCCTCGGCATCGGCACCGATCTGGCCAATATAGATCGTATCGCCCGCACGCTTGACCGCTTTGGCGACCGGTTCCGCAACCGCGTCTTTACCGAGGTCGAGCAGCGAAAGGCAGAACGCCGCGCTGACACGCCCGGCACCTATGCCAAGCGCTGGGCCGCCAAGGAGGCTTGTTCCAAGGCGCTGGGCACCGGCCTGCGCATGGGCATCGCGTGGAAGGACATGGCTGTCAGCAATCTGCATACCGGCCAGCCGGTAATGGATGTCACTGGCTGGGCCGCGGACAGGCTGGCCGAGATGACCCCGCCTGGCCATACCGCCCTCATCCACGTCACCCTGACGGACGATCACCCCTGGGCGCAGGCTTTCGTCGTTATCGAAGCGCGGCCCCTTAAATGAGATCGGCCCCGCGGCATCCTGCCTCGCGCCGTGCCGCGGGTTGACTTGCCCCGCCCCCACGCCCATGAAGCGTCTCGACTGGACCCATCCATTTGAACAGGCGGAGACCGCGCATGGCCAAAGATGCCAAGACAGGCAATCCCATCGTCGAGACGATCAAGACGGTGGTTTTCGCGCTGCTGATCGCGGGCGTCTTTCGCACGCTGTTCTTTCAGCCGTTCTGGATCCCCTCGGGGTCGATGAAGGATACGCTGCTGATCGGCGATTTCCTCTTCGTGAACAAGATGGCCTACGGCTATTCCTACGCCTCTTGCCCGTCGGTGCGCATCGGCGCGCTGGGAATCGACATCGATGCCGAGGATATCTGCGGCTTTCTCGACGGCGACAACACCCGCCTTTGGGGGGACGAACCCGAGCGCGGTGACATCATCGTCTTTCGCCACCCGGTCAACCACAAGGATTTCATCAAACGTCTGATTGGCCTGCCCGGCGACACCGTCCAGATGAAGGACGGCGTGCTGTTTCTCAACGGCGAGGCGGTCCCGCGTGAGGATGGCGGCACGTTTAATGAGATTTACGCACCGCAAGGCTCGATGAACAGCCGCCCACGCTGCGAAAATGGCGTGGTGGGCGAGGGCGCGACCTGCTCGAAATCGCGCCAGATCGAGACGCTGCCGAACGGTCGCTCCTACGGGGTTCTGAACATCGACGACCAACGCTCGGACGATACCGGCGTCTTTACCGTGCCCGAGGGGCATTACTTCTTCCTCGGGGATAACCGCGACAATTCCACCGACAGCCGCTATCCCCAGACCGTTGGCGGCGTTGGCTTCGTTCCCTATGAAAACCTCATCGGGCGCGCGGGCCGTGTCATTTTCTCATCGGCAGGCAGCTCCATGCTCTATTTCTGGACATGGCGGGGCGACCGCTTCTTCAAGAGGCTCGATTGAAACTCTCGGGCGATCTGACCGAGTTCGCGGCGCGGCTGGGGCATAAGTTTGCCCGGCCCGAGTTGCTGATCGAGGCGGTGACGCATCCCTCGATGTCCTCGCCCTCGCGCGCCGACAACCAGAGGTTGGAATTTCTGGGCGACCGCGTTCTGGGCCTCGTCATGGCCGAGGCGCTGTTGGCGCATGATCCGGACGCTGCCGAGGGCCAGCTGGCCCCTCGTTTCAACGCGCTGGTGCGCAAGGAGGCCTGCGCCGATGTCGCGCGGCAGATTGACCTTGGCAAGGTGCTGAAACTCGGCCGCTCCGAGATGCTCTCGGGCGGGCGCCGCAAGGAAGCTCTGCTGGGCGACGCGATGGAAGCGGTGATCGCTGCTGTCTATCTCGATGCCGGTTTCGATGCGGCGCGTGACGTGATCACGCGCCTCTGGGCCGGGCGTATCGATGCGGTGGCCGAGGATGCGCGCGATGCCAAGACGGCGCTGCAGGAATGGGCCCAGGCGCGCGGCATGGCCCCGCCGCGCTATGTCCAGACTTCGCGCTCGGGCCCGGACCATGCGCCCCAATTCACCATCACCGCCCAGCTCGAAAACGGCGCGTCCGAGGCGGCCTCGGCCGGCTCGAAACGTCAGGCCGAGCAGGCGGCGGCGCAGGTCCTGCTGGCGCGGCTCGAGTCCGGCGCCAAGCCGTAATTTGGCGCGAAAACGCCCCCGGAGGTTTCCTCGCGGGGGCGCTGCATGGCCATATGGATGCGCGTTTAGAGCGCGGCGGCCATGATCGCGGGCAACCCAAGCATACCCGCCGTGATGAGTGCGATAGACAGTGCAAGACCCTTGAACATTCAGCTCCTCCTCGTTGCTACGTACTGGTGAAATAGGCGGCTCTTGGCAGCCTCCCATGCGACCGGGTGCCGCAGGTTATCCACCGGACATGGCGCGGCCTCTGGGCAATCGCGCGCCGATCGGGTAGGGGAGTGGCTCGCAACCAATGGATATGTCCCCCATGAGCACACGCGCCGGATTCGTAGCCCTGATCGGTGAGCCGAACGCAGGCAAATCGACCCTGCTGAACCGCATGGTCGGTGCCAAGGTCTCGATCGTCACGCACAAGGTGCAGACGACCCGCGCGCGTATCCGCGGCGTGGCGCTTGAGGGCGAGACACAGCTTATCTTTGTCGACACCCCCGGCCTTTTCCAGCCGCGCCGCCGCCTCGACCGCGCGATGGTCGCCGCCGCCTGGGGCGGGGCCTCGGATGCCGATGTGGTCGTCCTGCTGATCGAAGCGCATCGCGGCATCACCGAGGGCGTGGAGCGCATCCTCGAAAACCTGCCCAACGTCACTAAGGGCCGCAAGGTCGCGCTTGCCATCAACAAGATCGACCGCGTCGAATCGACCAAGCTGCTGTCTCTGACCAAGCAGATGAACGAACGCTTCGCCTTTGACGAGACATTCATGATCTCGGCCGAAAAGGGCCACGGCGTCGATGCCCTGCGTCAGTGGCTGGCAGGCGAGATGCCCGAGGGCCCATGGCTCTACCCCGAAGACCAGATCGCGGACCTGCCGATGCGTATGATCGCCGCTGAGATCACCCGTGAGAAGCTGACACTGCGCCTGCATCAGGAACTGCCTTACCAACTGACCGTCGAGACGGAAAACTGGGAAGAGCGCGATGACGGCTCGGCCCGCATCGATCAGCTGATCTATGTCATGCGCGACGGACACAAGGGCATCGTGCTGGGCCGCAAGGGCGAGACGATCAAGCAAGTCGGCGCCGCCGCCCGCGCAGAGTTAGAGGAGTTCCTTGGCCGCCGCGTGCATCTTTTCCTGCAGATCAAAGTGCGTCCCAACTGGCTGGAAGAGGCCGAGCGCTATTCCGAGATGGGCCTCGACTTCAAGGATGGTAACTGATGCCATGGCCGCCCTTCACTGTTCTGAAAATACTCAGATCCGGCGCCTGAAATGACGCGCCTAACCGCGGATTTCTGGGTGCATGCCTATCTCGCACGCCTGCGCGGGCTCGATATCCCAGCCTTCGTGACCGCCCATGGCGATGACACCTCGGGCGCCGTTCTGGTCAAGCTCAACACGCTCGACGGCAATGCCGCCGCCTATCAGCGCAGTTTTGATCTGATGTCAGGCGCGCGCAAATGGGACACGCTCACCCAAGGCCCCGAGGCCGAGGTGGACGCCGCCATCACCCGCCAGCGCGGCTTTGACCCCGATCTTTGGGTGATCGAGGTCGAGGACCGCGCGGGGCGGCACCTGCTGGACCAGCCCGGCCTTGCCGATTGAGGCGCTTGCCATGGCCGCGTTGCGTGTGCCTGATGGCAGAGCAGAGGGGGCGTGGTAATGGAGTGGCGCGATCAGGGGATACTCTTGTCAGTGCGTCGGCACGGCGAAAGCGCCGCAATCATCGAGGTGCTGACGCCCTCGCGCGGGCGCCATGCGGGCGTTGTGCGTGGGGGCGCGTCGCGCAAGCTGGCCCCCATCCTGCAGCCCGGAGCGCAGCTCGACCTTGCATGGCGCGCGCGGCTCGAGGATCACATCGGCACCTTCACGGTCGAGCCGGTGCGCAGCCGCGCCAGCCATGTGATGAACGACCGCCTTGCGCTGGCTGGTCTCAATGCGGTCACGTCCTTGCTGCTTTTTTGCCTGCCCGAGCGCGAGGCGCATCTGGCGCTCTACGCGCGGACCGAGGCGCTGCTCGATCTTATGGGCGAGCGGGACGTCTGGCCGCTGGCTTATCTGCAATGGGAACTGGCGCTGCTGGAGGAGATGGGCTTCGGCCTCGACCTCAGTGCCTGCGCCGCCCTTGGCACACGGGCCAATGATCTCAGCTATGTCTCGCCGCGCACGGGCCGGGCGGTGTCGCGTGCAGGCGCGGGCGAGTGGGCCGACCGGCTGCTACCCTTGCCGCCCTGTCTTCTTGGGCATGGTGGCGCGCCCGATGACGAGATCGCGCAGGGCTTTGATGTGACGGGACATTTCCTTCACAATCGGCTGGCGCCCGAGCTGGGTTCGAAGCCGCTGCCCGAGGCACGCGCGCGCTTTGTCGAGCGCTTCAAGGCGCAGGTCACACTTTGACAGCCCGCAAGCCGCGCCGCATAAAGAGTGGGAATCCAAATGGAGACTGATCCCGAATGACCGCCGCTCCCCTTTTTGATGTTCCGCCCGCCCCCTCCGTCGCCATTGCCGGGAGTGACCGCCTGTTCCCCGTGCGCCGAGTCTTTTGCGTGGGCCGCAACTACGCCGCCCATGCTGCCGAGATGGGCAACGAGGTCGACCGCGCCGCGCCCTTCTACTTCACCAAGTCGGCTCATGCGGTGATCCCATCGGGTAGCGAAATTGCCTATCCCGCAGGCACGCGCGATTGCCATTACGAGATGGAATTCGTCATTGCCATCGGCGCCGAGGCCCATGAGGTCAGCGAGGCGGACGCGATGGATGCCGTTTATGGCTATGCCTGCGGCATTGACCTGACACGGCGCGATCTGCAGGGGCAGGCCAAGGAAGGGCGCAAGCCGTGGGATCTGGGTAAGGATTTTGAGAATTCGGCGCTCATGGGTGCTATTACACCCGCCGAGACGTTCGGCGCGCCGAACGATCAGTCGATCACGCTCGATCTCGATGGCAAGCGCGTTCAGGAGGCTAAACTGTCGGACATGGTCTGGAGCGTTCCGGAAATCATCGCGCATCTGTCGCGCTACTACCGCCTTGCGCCCGGTGATCTGATCTACACCGGAACACCTGCGGGGGTTGGTCCGGTGGTGCCGGGCAGCGCCCTGAGCGGTAGGGTCGACGGGTTGGAGCCGATCACGCTGACGATCGCAAAGTAGATCGTCGCCGTGCCTGTCTGCGGGCCGGTTATGAGTACTTTTGCCAAGATGAACCTGCAGGACGGCGCCCCGAAGGAGGAGCGCCGTTTTTGGTTCAGTTGCTTTGGCTCAGGAGGCGGCGTGCGATGACCTGAGCCTGGATTTCGGCAGCGCCCTCGAAGATGTTGAGGATGCGCGCGTCGCAGAGGATGCGGCTGATCTTGTATTCCAGCGCGAAGCCATTGCCGCCGTGGATTTGCAGCCCGTTATCGGCGGCGGCCCATGCGACGCGCGCGCCCAGCAGCTTGGCCATGCCGGCCTCCACGTCGCAGCGGCGCCCCTGATCCTTTTCCCAGGCTGAGAAATAGGTCAGCTGGCGGGCGATCATGATTTCGACCGCCATCATGGCCAGCTTGCCCGAGACGCGCGGAAACTCGATCAGTGCGCCGCCGAATTGCTTGCGGTCCTGGGCATATTGCATGGACACGTCGAGCGCCGATTGAGCGACGCCGATGGCGCGGGCGGCGGTCTGGATGCGGGCAGACTCGAAGGTTTCCATCAGTTGCTTGAAGCCGCGGCCCTCTTCGCCGCCCAGCAGGTTCTCGCCCTTGACGTGAAAGACGTCGAAGGCGATCTCGTATTCCTTCATCCCGCGATAGCCCAGCACCTCGATCTCGCCGCCGGACATGCCCTCGGTGGGGAAGGGGGCCTCATCCGTGCCGGGGGTTTTCTCGGCAAGGAACATGCTGAGGCCCTTGTGATCGGTGCTCTCGGGGTCGGTCCGCGCGAGCAGGGTCATCACATGGGTGCGGGCGGCGTGGGTGATCCAGGTCTTGTTGCCGGTGATGCGGTAATCATCGCCGTCCTTTGCCGCGCGGGTGCGCAGGCTGCCGAGATCGGAGCCGGTATTCGGCTCGGTAAAGACGGCCGTGGGCAGGATCTCGGCGCTGGCAATTTTCGGCAGCCAATGCGCCTTCTGCGCGTCGGTACCGCCGCAGATGATCAACTCGGCGGCGATTTCGCTGCGGGTGCCAAGGCTGCCGACGCCGATATAGCCGCGGCTGAGCTCTTCGGAGACGACGACCATGGACGCTTTGGAGAGGCCGAGGCCGCCGAATTCATCGGGAATGGTCAGGCCGAAGACGCCCATCTCAGCCAGCTCTTCGATGATTGCCATCGGGATCAGCTCGTCTTTGAGGTGCCATTCATGGGCGTAGGGCTCCACCTTTTCGACGGCGTAGCGGCGGAACTGCTCGCGGATCATCTCAAGCTCGTCGTCGAGGCCGGTGCGGCCAACGGTGATCTCGGCCGAGCGGTCCTGCATGAGTTGCACGAGGCGCGTTCGCGCGGCCTGGCTGTTGCCGTGGCGGGTCAGGGTTTGGATGGGCTCTGCGCTCAGAGGCTCGGTTGCATCGGGCCTAAGGCCCAGATCGCTGAGGCGCAGGATTTCGCCCTGGCTCATCGGGATGCCGCCGATGATCTGGTTGAGATATTCGCCAAACGCGATCTGGTGGATCAGCGCCTCGACCTCGCCGAAAGTGCCGGCCTCGGTCAGGCGGTCGGCCCAGGCCTGCATCTGGCGCAAGGCCTCGGCATAGGTGGCAAGCCAGGCGAGGCCATGCGCGGCGCATTGATTGCGGTCGACAAGCGCGCCAGAGACACGGCCCTCGGCGGTCACTTCCTCGCGCAGCGCTGTTTTTGCCGCCGCCACGATGCCATCCACGGGCGCCAGCGCGGCGCGGGTCAGCTCGGTCAGGTCGTCCAGAAGGACGGTCTGAGCCGCCATGTCGATTTGTCCATCATGCGCCATATCGCGTTCCTCTCATATCTGCGCTCTTCCTAATCCCTTCGCAGGTGCAGCGCAACTATAAGACAAATGAAGAATTGTTTTTGTTCTTATCTTGCGCGTCATTTGCGCGCAGTTTTTGACCTCGTACCATGTTTCCTCCCATTCCAACTGCGCCTGTTCGCGCGTATGCAAAGCGCATGGAGCTTTTCGCCGCCTTTGGTCCGCCTGAACTTTGGCTGCTTGCCTATGTGATCGCCTTTGGGGCAGGGGTCATCAAGGGCGTCGTCGGCTTTGCAATGCCGCTGATGCTGCTGTCGGGCCTCAGCAGCTTTGTCGCGCCGGATCTGGCGCTGGCCTGTCTGATCTTGCCGACGCTTCTGACCAATGCCTGGCAGGCGCTCAGGCAAGGCTGGCGCGCAGCTCTTGAGTCTATCCGGCGGTTCCGGCTGTTCCTGCTGGTCGGGGGCGCAACGCTGATCGTGAGCGCGCAACTGGTGCCGGTTCTGCATGCCGCCGTCCTGCTGTTGATCATCGCGGTGCCACTTGTGATTTATGCCGCGACATCTCTGGCCGGGCGCCCGCTTCGTCTGCCGCCCCGTCCGGGGCGCGCTGTCGAGGCCTGGATGGGCGGGGCCGCGGGGATCATCGGCGGCCTCTCGGGCGTCTGGGGGCCGATCACGGTGGCGATGCTGACCGCGATGGAGACCGAAAAGCGCGAACAGGTGCGCATCCAGGGAGTGATCTACGGCCTCGGCGCGGTCGCGCTGACCGGTGCGCATATCGGTTCGGGTGTTCTGAACGCACAGACCTTGCCGCTGTCTCTAGCGCTGGTGCCGCCGGCAATATTGGGGATCTGGACGGGCTTTCAGATTCACGACCGGATTGACCAGCCGCTCTTCAAGCGTTTGACCCTCTGGATCCTGCTGATCGCCGGGCTGAACCTGCTTCGGCGCGGGCTGATGTTGGTGTAGCGCGAATCGAATCGCCCACCACCCGCACGCCGCGCCGTGCCAAGGCAGAATTTAGTGGCCTCCGACCCGTATCGATGGCCGGCAAACAGGGGCGGGACTGCCTATTTGACGGGTTTCAGATGAAAATTGCTGCTTTCTATTTTTGTTTTCCGGGTTTCTACTTATACTCACCCGCAGGCCGATAAGGGCAAAGTACAAGCGACCTGGGGACTGCACCAATGATCCGATCGGAACTGATTCAGAAGATCGCCGATGAAAATCCGCATCTATACCAACGGGATGTGGAGCGGATCGTGAACACGGTGTTCAACGAAATCACCGATGCGATGGCAGCAGGCAATCGGGTCGAGCTGCGTGGCTTTGGCGCCTTTTCGGTCAAGAAGCGCGATGCGCGCATGGGCCGGAACCCACGCACCGGCGAATCTGTTCCTGTCGAAGAGAAACATGTGCCCTTCTTCAAGACCGGCAAGCTCTTGCGGGATCGGCTGAACGGAAAGTAATACATGCGCTACATTCGCTACGCTTCAATCGCCATCTTCGCGCTGGCCCTGATCCTCATTGCATTGGCCAACCGGGTGATGGTGCCTATTCGTGTCGTGCCCGAGAATCTGTCTGGCATGACCGCCCTTGATCCGGCTACCGAGGTGCCCCTCTACGTCATCATTTTCGGTGGTATCGCGGCCGGCCTCATCCTTGGCTTCATCTGGGAGTGGATCCGCGAGGCGGGCGAGAGGGCAGCTGCGGCGCGGCAAGCGCGCGAGATGCAGCGCCTGCGTGCCGAGATCAAACGTCTCAAGGCCGAAAAGCACGAGGGCAAGGACGAGGTGCTGGCCCTTCTGGACAATGGCCGCTGATCGCAAGGTGCCGCGCGATGTCCGGATCAAGATGTGCGGGCTGCGTACCTTGGATGATATCGCTGCGGCCGCACTGTCAGGCGCGCAATATGTCGGCTTCGTCTTTTTTCCGCGCTCGCCAAGATGTGTGACAGCGGCGGAGGCTACTGCCCTTGCGATTGCCACGCCTGACGGGATCGCCAAGGTCGCGCTGGTGGTCGATGCCAGTGATGCGGAACTGGACGCGCTGACGGAGACGGTGCCGCTGGATATGCTGCAGTTGCATGGCGGCGAGACGCCGGGGCGGGTGAGCGAGATCAAGGCGCGCTACGGTCTGCCGGTGATGAAGGCCGTGGGCATCGCAGAGGCGACCGACCTGCCGCAGATCGATGCCTATAGCCAAGTGGCCGACCAGTTGCTGATCGACGCCAAACCGCCCAAGGGCTGTGCGCTGCCCGGCGGCAATGCGCTTGCCTTCGACTGGTCGCTGATCGCCGGACGCCGCTGGAGTCTGCCATGGATGCTGGCGGGAGGCCTGACGCCCGAAAATGTCTCCCTCGCGATCGAGCGGACAGGCGCGCAGCAACTCGACGTCAGCTCGGGGATCGAAAGCGCACCGGGTGTCAAGGACGCGGCGCTGATGCGAGCGTTTGCCGCGGCGGCGCGCGCCTGACCGATTTTCGCTGGAAAACCCGGCGCGCCTCCCATATCCATCGGGCCAGCGCGCGTGAGAAAGGCTTGCCAAATGAATGACCTCTTCAACAGCTTCATGACCGGACCTAATGAAAAGGGCCGTTTCGGTGATTACGGTGGACGCTTTGTCAGCGAAACGCTGATGCCGCTGATCCTGGAGTTGGAAGAACAATACGAGCACGCCAAGACGGACGAGAGCTTCTGGGCCGAGATGCATGACCTCTGGACCCATTATGTCGGCCGCCCCAGCCCGCTCTACTATGCCGAGCGTCTGACGCAGCATCTGGGCGGCGCCAAGGTCTATCTCAAGCGGGACGAGTTGAACCACACCGGCGCGCACAAGATCAACAACGTGCTGGGCCAGATCATCCTCGCCCGCCGTATGGGCAAGAGCCGCATCATCGCCGAGACGGGCGCGGGCCAGCACGGCGTCGCCACCGCCACCGTCTGCGCCAAGTTCGGCCTGAAATGCGTGGTCTACATGGGCGCGCATGACGTCGAGCGGCAGAAACCCAACGTTTTTCGCATGCGTTTGCTGGGCGCCGAGGTGATCCCCGTGACCTCGGGCCGCGGCACGCTCAAGGACGCGATGAATGACGCGCTGCGCGACTGGGTGACCAATGTGCGCGACACTTTCTACTGCATCGGCACCGTTGCCGGCCCGCATCCCTATCCGGCCATGGTCCGCGATTTCCAGAGCATCATCGGCAAGGAAGCCAAGGAGCAGATGCAGGCCGCCGAGGGCCGCCTGCCCGATACGATCATCGCCGCGATCGGTGGTGGGTCGAACGCGATGGGCCTCTTTTATCCGTTTCTCGACGACAAGGAAGTGAACATCATCGGCGTCGAGGCCGGCGGTAAGGGCGTGAATGCCAAGATGGAGCATTGCGCCTCGCTGACCGGAGGACGTCCCGGAGTGCTGCATGGCAACCGCACCTACCTGTTGCAGGATGATGACGGCCAGATCCTCGAAGGCTACTCGATCTCGGCGGGGCTCGACTATCCTGGCATCGGACCCGAGCATAGCTGGCTGCACGATATCGGCCGCGCCCAATACGTCTCGATTACAGACAAGGAGGCACTGGAAGCGTTCCAGTTGAGCTGTGCCCAGGAGGGTATCATTCCCGCGCTCGAGCCGAGCCATGCCTTGGCCCATGTGATGAAGATCGCGCCCGACCTGCCCAAGGATCACCTGATCATCATGAACATGTGCGGGCGCGGTGACAAAGACATCTTCACCGTGGCCAGGCATCTGGGCTTTGGCATGGACGAGAAGGATTGAGGCGGCGGCCGACTTCCAGGGCTTGTTTCGAAGGCTTACAGGCTGGTTAATCGCGTGACGGAAGAAGCCGGCTGCATATGTCCCGGCTTTTTCCTGGTGGCAAATACCCATTGCGGAGGGTCGCAGGCCGCGCAAGATCAGCGGGTGGGTACAGGCGCATCCCCGCGATAGTCGTAAAAACCGCGCCCGGCCTTGCGGCCCAGCCATCCGGCCTCGACATATTTCGTCAGCAGCGGGCAGGGGCGGTATTTCGTATCGGCCAGCCCGTCATGCAGCACGTTCATGATGGCGAGGCAGGTGTCGAGGCCGATGAAGTCGGCCAGTTCCAGCGGGCCCATCGGGTGATTCGCGCCCAGCTTCATCGACTGGTCAATCGAACGGACATTCCCGACCCCCTCGTAGAGGGTATAGACAGCCTCGTTAATCATCGGCATGAGGATGCGGTTCACGATGAATCCGGGAAAATCCTCGGCGGAGGCGGCGGTTTTGCCAAGGTTTTCGACGACCTTGAGGCAGGTATCGTAGGTTGCCTTGTCGGTGGCGATGCCGCGGATCAGCTCGACCAAGCTCATTACCGGGACCGGATTCATGAAGTGAAAACCCATGAATTTCTCGGGCCGGTCCGTGCGGCTGGCAAGGCGCGTGATCGAGATGGACGAGGTGTTGGAGGTCAGGATCGTATCGGGTTTCAGATGCGGCACCAGATCCTCGAAGATCGCCTGTTTGACGGTCTCGCGTTCGGTGGCGGCTTCGATGATCAGGTCGGTCTGCCCGAGATCGGTCAATGTCAGCGTGGTGCCGATCCGCCCCAGCGCGCCATCCATTTCCGCCTGTGCGATCTTCTCACGGCTGACCTGACGTTCCAGGTTGCGGCGCATGGTTTCCATCGCGGAATCCAGCGCGTCCTGGCTGACATCCGTCATCAGCACCTCGTAGCCCGCCAAAGCCATGACATGCGCGATGCCATTGCCCATCTGCCCTGCGCCGACGACGCCGATAGTCTGGATGTCCATAATGCTGCCCCGCTTGCCGTTTGCTGCACAATAGGCCCTCGGGCAGGGGCGCCGCAAGGGCTGCGCGGCGCTGACATTCCTTCACATCTTTAGACGAATTAACGCTTTAGCCATTTCTAAAGGGATTAGGGCGATTCTCCTCCTCGGGTGAACTTTATTGGTGGGAAAAATGGCTTATGAAAAGCTCGGGGCAACGCCTCTCGATTACATGCCGTGCCGCTACGGCGCATCGAAACTTCTTTTTCGCGGACCCAAGCGGGACCTGACGGGGCGCTATGTCGCCTTTCTGGGGGGGACGGAGACCTATGGTAAATTCGTGCCACGGCCTTATTCCGCGCTGATCGAAGCCAAGCTGGGCGTTCCTTGCGTCAATTTAGGTTGGCCGAACGCGGGGTTAGACGTTCTCTTGCATGACGGGGATGTCATCAGCGCCGCCTCGCGGGCCGAGGTGACTGTGCTTCAGGTCCTTGGTGCGCAAAACATGTCCAATCGGTATTACACCGTGCATCCGCGCCGCAATGACCGGTTTGTGCAGGCCTCGACGCTCTTGCGAGGGATCTTCCCAGAGGTGGACTTTACCGAGTTCCACTTCACGCGGCACATGCTTGGATGCCTCGCGCAGCTGGCGCCGGGCAGGTTCGCGGCGGTGCGGCGAGAGTTGCAGGATGCGTGGAGCGCGCGGATGAAGCTGCTACTGAGCCGAATCGATGGTCCGGTCATCCTGCTATGGATGTCCGCGCATCCGCCACAGGCCCGCGCCGACGATCCCGATCTGGCAGATGATCCTGCCTTCGTTACCCGCGCAATGCTGCGCACGGTTCTCGGGTCCAATGTGGAGCTGGTCGAGGCGCCCTATAGCGCGGCGGCGGTTGCCAAGGGCACGCGCGGCATGGCCTTCTCGCAGTTTGAGGCGAGCGCCGCCGCAGAATTGCCCGGCCCAGCCGCGCATAGGGACGTCGCCAAGGCCGTTCTTCCCTCGCTGCGCGCTTACCTCTCGTGATGCAAAAAGGCCCGCCTTCAATCTCACAGGCGGGCCTTTCAAAAATGACAGTAGCGCAGGCGGCTTAGCCCAATTTCGAAGTCAACTCTGGCACGGCGTCGAAGAGATCCGCGACAAGGCCGTAATCGGCGACCTGAAAGATTGGCGCCTCTTCGTCCTTGTTGATCGCAACGATGATCTTCGAGTCTTTCATCCCGGCCAGATGCTGGATCGCACCCGAGATGCCGACCGCGACATACAGGTCCGGCGCCACGACCTTGCCGGTCTGGCCAACCTGCCAGTCATTGGGCGCATAGCCCGAATCGACCGCCGCGCGGCTGGCGCCGACAGCGGCGCCAAGGGCATCGGCGAGCTTCTCGATCATGGCGAAATCGTCCTTGCTGCCGACACCGCGGCCGCCAGAGACGACGACACCCGCCGAGGTCAGCTCGGGGCGGTCAGATGCGGCGACCTTGTCCTCGACCCATTCCGAAAGGCCGGGATTGTCCGTCGCAGAGATGGTCTCGACCGGGGCCGAGCCGCCCTCTTCGGCAGCATCGAAGGTCGAGGTGCGAAAGCTGATGACCTTCTTGCCATCGGTTGATTTGACCGTCTGAATGGCGTTGCCCGCATAGATGGGACGCTCGAACGTGTCGCCCGAGACAATGCCGGACACGTCCGAGATGACCATCACGTCCAGAAGCGCCGCAACGCGGGGAAGGACGTTCTTGGCGTCCGTCGTGGCCGGCGCAACGATATGCTCGTAATCGCCCGCGAGGCTGACGATCAGCGCCGCAGTCGGCTCGGCCAGGCGGTGACCCAGCGAGGCGTCTTCGGCCACGAGCACCTTCGCGATGCCCTTGATCTTGGAGGCCGCTTCGCCAGCGGCGGCGGCGGACGCGCCGCAGCAGAGTGCGGTCACGTCACCCAGATTGGCCGCCGCGGTCACGGCCTTGGCGGTGGCATCCATCGCCAGTTCGCCATCGGTCACTTCGGCAAGGAGAAGAACAGCCATTACACAGCCCCCGCTTCTTTGAGTTTCGCTACCAGCTCGTCCACCGAGCCGACCATTTCACCAGCCTTGCGCGCCTCGGGCTCGGCGGTGCCGGTGACTTGCAGGCGGGGCGTGACGTCGACGCCGTAATCCCCGGCGGTTTTCTCGTCCAAGGGCTTCTTCTTGGCCTTCATGATATTCGGAAGCGACGCGTAGCGCGGCTCGTTCAGGCGCAGATCGACGGTGATGATCGAGGGCATGGTGACCTTGATCGTTTGCAGGCCGCCATCCACCTCGCGGGTGACCAGCGCGTGATCGCCTTCGATGTCAAGGCCGCTGGCAAAGGTGCCCTGGCTCCAGCCCAGCAGCGCCGACAGCATCTGGCCGGTGGCGTTCATGTCGTTGTCGATCGCCTGCTTGCCCGCGATGACGAGGCCGGGCTGCTCTTCGTCGATGATCGCCTTGAGGATCTTGGCGACGGCCAGCGGCTCGATATCGGTGTTCACGTCTTCGGAGGCGACGACGAGGATGGCGCGATCCGCGCCCATCGCCAAGGCCGTGCGCAGCGTTTCCTGCGCCTGTTTCACGCCGATGGAAACGGCGATGACTTCCTCTGCCTTGCCGGCCTCCTTGAGGCGGATGGCCTGCTCGACGGCGATTTCGTCGAACGGGTTCATCGACATTTTGACGTTGGCAAGATCGACACCGCTCCCGTCCGCCTTGACGCGGACCTTCACGTTGTAGTCGATCACGCGTTTGACAGGCACGATCACCTTCATTGGCATAATCTCCTCAGATTGGCGAAGAGTCGCGTGGCGACTCTCCAGAAACGCTCTCCTCGGCGTTGATATAGAAACGGCAATACGGAAAACAGGGAAAAAGCGTCACACGCGGGGTCGGGCGCGCCTTCTTTTGGGGGTAGCCGGCGGTTTTGCGCAGTGTCGTGGCGGCGCCGTCAGGGACTGACGCCGTGTTTTTGCGCCAATTCAGCCAGGATCGAGCCCTCGGGCGGGGTGCCTGCGAACCGATTGTGCAGACGTGCGCGCACGCGCCGCCCGTAGAAATGGATCGATACGGTGTCATCGCGTACGCGCTTCCACGTCTTGGCGGCATCACGGAAATAATCCCGCCGGTCCTCGAACGGGACGGGATAGAGAACATGCGGCTCCAGCGCGAAGCGAAACTCGTCATGTTCGCGCAGGAAATGGGACAGCGCCTTTGGCCCCCAGGCGCCCCAAGGCATCTCGGACACATGCATCGGATCGCCGTTTGCGGCGCGTTCCTTCATCTCGCGGCGGTGGCGCGGCATCATCCAAGGCGGAATGGCATATTCATCCTCGCAAAACTCGATGAGGGACCGCAGCGTGGGGGACCCGGCCGGAAGCGCCATAACTCCGCTCGCCACGATCTTGTCGGTCTCGCGGCCGAAGAAATAGCCCTGCGTCGGCTCGAACGGACGCAGGCAATAGGCATCGGTATCGGACCATATGATGCCATCATTCCCGGCCAGAAGGTGATAGCGGAACTTGTCCGAGTGAACCGCGGGGCTACCGGTGCGCTCGTGGCGCACGATGGTCCCTGGTTGGGGCAGTACATCGTTGGCCGAGGCCTGCTCCACGCCATCGGGAAGACCTTCGAGGCCGCCGTAGGAAAAGACCACCACGCGGTGCCCCGCATCCCGGAACGACGTCATGCAGAGCCGCTCGACAAAGCCGGGGGGCGGTCCCTCCCAGAACATGGCAATGGTGGGAAGTGTCATGGGCCGGGCTCCGTTCTGGTCATGTCGTCCGGCACGCCGGAGCGTTGCGAGCTTGCCACATCCCCGGCAACCCTGCCAGACGCATTCAGCGGTTCGCGCCCGGAACCCAGAGCACGTCGCTCTTGCCGCCATCGTTGGCCATGCGGCCGGCGACAAAGAGCCAGTCACTGAGGCGGTTGAGATACTTGACCGCCGCAGGGTTCACCGTCTCGACCTCGGCAAGCTCGGTTGCCAGGCGCTCGGCGCGGCGGCAGACGGTGCGGCAAAGGTGCAGATAGGCCGCAAGGTTGGAGCCGCCCGGCAGGATGAAGCTGCGCAAAGGCTCGAGAACCTCGTTCATCACGTCGATTTCCGCTTCGAGCCGGTCCACCTGGCTTTGGGCGATGCGCAGGGGCGGATACTCGGCCTCTTCGTCCTTTTCCATGCCGGGGCGGCACAGATCCGCGCCCAGATCGAACAGGTCGTTCTGGATACGCGCCAGCGCGTCATCCGTCTCGCCGGTAGCGTGCAGACGCGCCATGCCGAGCGTCGCGTTGACCTCGTCCACCGTGCCATAGGCGGCGGGTCGCGCCGAATGTTTGGCCACGCGGCTGCCATCGCCGAGGGCGGTGTCGCCCTTGTCGCCGGTGCGAGTATAGATCTTGTTGAGAACGACCATGGTCACTGGCCTCCGAATTGCTTGTGAAGGGTCACGAAGGCGAGAATCACCAGCACTGCAACAAATTGCGCGATGATGCGCCAGCGCATGAACTTGTTTGCCCGTTTGCCATTATCCGCGCCCTCCTTGCCGAATGTGCTGATCCCCATGGCGAGGATGATCGCAACGCCGATGCAGGCAGCGGCGACAAGCAGGAAGAGCGGATCTTTGAGCATGGGAGCCTCCGAAGATGGGTCTGGCCCGGATGTAGACCTTATGAGCCCAAAGGCGAAGGGGAAATTCAGACGTGGAGGCCATGCGCGCGCAATGCCCTGTCAGGCGCGCGACAAAATCCAGTCGAGCGCGCGGGTGGGCAGGATACGGCGCGCCACGCCCATCGCATGGGTCGGCACCGTGACGGGATAACGCGCGCGGGGCCGGCGTGCCTCGACCGCATGCACCAGTTTTTTCGTCACGGCAGAGGGCGGCAATTCGAACGTGTCGGGCCCGTTCGAGGTATAAAGCCGCTTTTGCAGGCCCGCGCGATAGTCAGCCTCACGCGCGGAGTTCTCCCAGTCGATCCAACGCTCGAAATGCGGGATCGAGTTCTGGCGAATGAGGGAGGTGACCGGACCCGGCTCGATCAGGCTGACGCTGATGCCCGTTCCGCGCAGCTCGATCCGCATCGTGTCGGTCAGGCCCTCCACCGCGAATTTCGTCGCGTTATACGCGCCCCGCCAAGGCAGCGTGACAAGGCCCAGCACAGAGGAGCATTGCACGATCCGCCCTGCGCCCTGGGCGCGCATCACCGGGATCACGCGGCGCGTCAGGTCATGCCAGCCAAAGAGGTTGGTCTCGAATATCTCGCGCAGCGCGCCGGTGGGCAGATCCTCGACAAGGCCGGGGCAGGCGAAGGCGCCGTTGTTGAACAGAGCGTCCAGCCGCCCGTGCGAGGCATGCAGAACCTCGGCCAGCCCCGCGGCGATGGTGCTTTCATCCGCGTAGTCAATAAGCGGACTGTGCAGGCCTTCGCTTTGCAGGCGTGCGCAGTCTTCGGCCTTGCGGCAGGCTGCGAAAACGGTCCAACCGCGCGATTTCAGCCCATGAGCCGCGTCGTAACCGATACCGGAGGAGCATCCGGTGATGAGGATCGTGCGCGCCGCGCCAACTGTGCCGGAGGTCAAATCAGTTTGCCGCCGTGACCAGCCAATCGGCCATCCATCCGGTCCGGCCGGTATCCAGATCGCGCAACTCGACCCACGCGCCGCGTCGTCCCAGCACCTCGACATCGGTGCCGCGGGTCAACTGATCGACCTTGTCGAAGTTCGTGCCAGGCCCGCTGCGCATGTTGGCGATGTCACCAGCGACACTGCGAACATCCGCACTGCCACGGGTCGATACAACAGCTTGGTCTATCGGGATTGAGCGCACGTCGGACACGAGGCTTTCGACATTGAACGTGCCGACCGCGTCGATGGCGCGTGGCTCTATAGCATCACCGCCATTCAGGGGCTGCGATGCGGACGCCAGGGTGATATCAAATCCGCCGCGTTGATCTTCGGGGATGCCGGAGAGGCCGGCGAACATCTTCTGCGTGCGCTCTTCAATGGTTACCGGCTTTGGAAACACGGACTTCTGCGCAGCGGACTTCGCCAGCTTCGGCTCCGGTGCCGTTTCGGCCTCGGCAAGCGCCGTCGGAGCTTCGCGAGGAACGGCAAAAAGCGGCTTTCCCTTCATCGCTACTTGCAGCGAAGTGGGCGCTGGGGCGTAGTCGGCGCCGCCACTTGCCTCATAGAATGCGAGGCCAAGAAACGCGAAACTGACCAGAATAAAACGCCACATTACTTTGCAACCCCCATTGCACATCTGTGCGCGTCACCGCGCACCTGCAGGCCTGAACATTCGGCCCTTGCAGATCGGCAGGCAGCCGCCGATCTCTAATTATTCACTTTACACGATTCGCCACCTGCCAGAACGGCAAAAGTATCGAATCGCTCGCGAGAGGCGCTTTACGTGCAAAGACGCCACGGCTATCACCGCGCATATGAGCGATGACATCAAAGATCCCGACGCGCCGGGTGGCGACGTGCCACCCCAGCTGTCCGAGCCGCTGCGCCGCGCGATCGGCGAGCGCTACCTTACGTATGCGCTGAGCACGATCATGCACCGCGCGCTTCCCGATGCACGCGACGGGCTCAAGCCCGTTCATCGCCGGATCCTCTATGCAATGCGCGAGCTGCGGCTTAGTTCCACCGGGGGCTTCCGAAAGTCGGCCAAGATCTCGGGCGACGTGATGGGTAACTACCACCCGCATGGCGACGCCGCGATCTACGATGCGATGGCGCGCCTCGCTCAGGACTTCGCGGTGCGCTATCCGCTGGTCGACGGGCAGGGCAACTTCGGCAATATCGACGGCGATAACCCCGCCGCCTCGCGTTACACCGAGGCGCGCATGACCGCCGTGGCCGAGGCGCTGCTGGAGGGCCTGAGCGAAAACGCCGTTGATTTCAGGGACAATTACGATGGCACCCTGACCGAGCCGGTCGTGCTGCCCGCCAGCTTTCCGAACCTTTTGGCCAACGGCTCGTCGGGGATCGCTGTGGGCATGGCCACCAACATCCCGCCCCACAACATTGCCGAGCTGATCGACGCCTGCCTGCATCTGATCAAGGTGCCCGATGCGCGCGACGATACGCTGCTGAACTACGTGCCCGGTCCCGACTTCCCGACGGGCGGCGTGATCGTGGAGCCGCCCGAGAACATCGCGCAGGCTTATCGCACCGGGCGCGGCGCTTTCCGTCTGCGCTGCAAGTGGGAGGTCGAGGATCTGGGCCGCGGCCAGTGGCAGATCGTCGTGACCGAGATCCCGTACCAGGTACAGAAATCCAAGCTGATCGAGAAGATCGCGGAGGTCATTCAGCTCAAGAAGATCCCGATCCTTGCTGATGTACGCGACGAGAGCGCAGATGACGTGCGGCTTGTCCTTGAGCCGCGCAGCAAGAATGTCGCGCCTGAGGTGCTCATGGGCATGATGTATCGCAACTCGGACTTGGAAGTCAGATTTTCTCTCAATATGAACGTCTTGATCGACGGAGTTACTCCAAAAGTCTGCTCGATGAAGGAGGTGCTGCGCGCCTTTCTCGACTTCCGCCGCGAGGTGCTTCAACGCCGCTCGCTGCACCGGATGGAGAAGATCGACCACCGGCTGGAGGTGTTGGAAGGCCTGATCGTCGCGTTTCTTAACCTCGACCGTGTGATCGACATCATCCGCTACGACGAGGCGCCCAAGGCGGCGCTCATGCGCGAGGACTGGGGCAGGGAATTCACCCGCGCGACGGACGAGTCGGACTACGTCTCGCCCGCCGAGGGGGGCGAGGACGGTCTGACCGATCTGCAAGCCGAATCCATCCTCAACATGCGCCTGCGCAGTCTGCGCCGGCTGGAAGAGATCGAGCTGCTGAAAGAGCAAAGTGCCCTGATGGAAGAGCGCGCAGGTCTTGAAGACCTACTGGAGCACCCCGAGTTGCAATGGGACGCGATTGCGGACCAGTTGCGCGAGGTCAAGAAAGCGTTCGGCAAAAGCTATGAAGGCGGGGCGCGCCGCACGCAGTTTGCCGTGGCGGGCGAGGTCGAGGATGTCCCGCTTGAGGCAATGATCGATCGCGAACCGATTACCGTGGTCTGCAGCCAGATGGGCTGGATCCGCGCCATGACGGGCCATATCGACCTGACCCGCGAGCTGAAATTCAAGGATGGCGACGGACCGCGCTTCCTCTTCCATGCCGAGACCACCGACCGCCTGCTGGTCTTTGCCAGTAACGGGCGCTTCTACACGGTGCCTGCCGCCAACCTGCCCGGCGGGCGCGGCATGGGCGAGCCTCTGCGCCTGATGGTGGATCTGCCGAACGAGGCCGACATCATTGACATTTTGATACATCAGCCGGGGCGCAAGCTGCTCGTCGCTTCGTCTGCGGGCGACGGGTTCGTCGTGCCCGAGGACGATGTTCTGGCCCAGACGCGCGGTGGCAAGCAGGTGCTGAACGTCCGCGCGCCCGCCCGCGCAACGGTGTGCAAGCCGGTGACGGGCGACCATGTCGCTGTTGTTGGTGAAAATCGCAAAATGTTGGTTTTTGCAACGTCCGAACTGCCCGAAATGGGGAGAGGCAAAGGTGTCAGGTTGCAAAAGTATAAGGATGGTGGGCTAAGCGACGCCGCTACGTTTGATCTTGAGGCGGGACTGAGCTGGCTAGATCCGGCGGGGCGTACTCGCACTGAAGCCGCGCTGGACGAGTGGACGGGCAAGCGCGCGGGTAGTGGCCGCATGGCGCCGCGCGGTTTCCCGCGCGACAACAAGTTTACCTGAGTTTTGATACTCAAGCCTCTCTAGCCGTGCAGTAAATCAGGTGATTTCCTGAGGGCGCCACGATCTTCAGCAGGTCCAAGCCCTAGGGCTGCCTCTCTATGTGTCGACCTTGCCAAAGCTGCGCAGGATGGGCAAACGGATGACTGCGCGGACTGGACAGGTGTTCCGCGCTCGGGATAATGCCCGGCGGCAGGCCGGGCAGCGGAAAGGCGGAGATATGAGCGGGGCGCTGAAAGGCGAGTATCTCGGCACAGCAGCGCCGCTTTTCTGGCTGGCGGTGCGCACCGCGATGCTGACCGCGCTGACGCTGGGCGTCTATCGGTTCTGGGCCAAGACACGGATCCGGCGGCATGTCTGGGCCGCGATCGGGGCCGATGGCGACATGTTCGAATATACCGGCACGGGGATGGAGAAATTCCTCGGCTTTCTGGCCGCGATCGTCGTGCTGGCGCTCTATCTGGGCGTGGTGCAGATGATCCTGTTCTATTTCGGCTTGACGCTGTTTGGCGCGGCCGAGACGCCTGCGCAGGCTTTTTTGCAATTCGGTGCGTTGGGCATCACGTCGCTGGCGGTCCTGCCGCTGGTCTTTTTCGCGCAGTATCGCGCGCGCCGCTACAAGATGGCGCGCACCCGCTGGCGCGGCGTGCGCTTTGGCGTGCTGCCGGGCGCGTGGGGCTATGTCTGGCGGGCGATGGCGCATTGGGCGGTGACGCTCGCCTCGCTGGGCCTTTTGTGGCCGCGGATGACGTTCTACCTAGAGAAATACAAGGCGGATCGCAGCTGGTACGGGGACGCGGCATTCCATCAGGGGGGCCGCTGGCAAGAGCTTTACCCGGCAATGAAGCATCTTTTCGTCGGGCTCGGCCTGATCGCGCTGTCGGGTGCTTTTTTCTGGGCCGAGGTCTGGGTGATGGGCGGTCTTTGGGGCGCGCTGGGCATGGTCTGGACCGTGGTCGGCATGCTTTCCTACCGAGTCAGCAGCTTTGCCTATCTGGCCGATAATCTGACCCTTGGCGATGCGCCCATCGCCTTCGGGGCCGCGCCCGAAACATGGGCGATCCTGTGGCAGATCGTCGGCGGCGCGCTGCTGGTCTCGCTCGGCTCGGGCTTGGCGTTCGGGGTGCTGGGGCTGGTGCCCGCGACGCTCCTTGCGATGGATGTGCTGCCGCTGGCGGTGATGGTGGTGCCGCTGGTTCTGGCCTATCTGCTTGCCATGGCAATCTCGTCTGCGCTCTGGATGACCTGCGTGGCGCAACCGGTTTTACGCCATCTGGTCACACGCTGCCGGCTTGAGGGACCGGGCGCGCTGGACAATATCCGTCAGCGCGGCGCCGATACGGGCACGGATGCCGAGGGCTTTGCCGATGCACTGGATATTGGGGGGACGTTCTGATGCTGCCGGTGCCCGCACGCTATTACGACGGCCTCAGCGCGGCGCGGCGCGATGTGCGTGTCCTGCTGGCCGAAGATGGCGGGGCGCTGATCATCCTTGGCGGACCGGACGCCACGCGCGAGGAGTGGCCCCTCAGTCTGCTACGCCGTGCACCGGGGCAGGCGGCGCGCGGCAAGACCATGCGCGGGCAGCTTGTGCTGACGCTTTACCAGCCCCAGAACACTGCCGATGCGGCGCCCCTGTCGCCGGCGCGGCTGGTGCTACGCGATTCCAATCTGATCACGGCGCTGCGCGCCCGCTGCCCCCGCCTGATGCGCACGGAGCGCAGGCCCCGTGCGACGGGCCGCCTGCTTCGGCGGGGTAGCCTCGCCGTGGCCGCAGTGGCGCTGATGCTCTTCGTGATCCTGCCGCGCATGGCGGATACGCTGGCAGCCCTTCTGCCGATCGACCGAGAAATTGCCTTTGGCCGCGCCGTGGTCGGCCAGATCGAAACGGCGCTGGGCGCCTCGCGGCTGGGCGCGCTGACCTGCGACGTGCCTGCCGGGCGCGTGGCGCTGGACAGCATGATCGCCCGGCTGGGCACCGGGGCCGAACTGTCTTACGAGCTGGACGTGGCAGTGCTGGATCACGAGATGGTCAATGCCTTTGCCGCACCCGGTGGCCATGTCGTGATCATGCGCGGCCTTCTGGACGATGCGAAGGGTCCCGATGCAGTGGCCGCCGTACTGGCGCATGAGATTGGCCATGTCGAGGCGCGCGATGCAACGCGCCATGCCCTGCGCGCCGCCGGGTCGGCTGGTCTTCTTTCAATGGTGATGGGCGACGTGACCGGGGGCGCCGCCGCCGTTTTTCTGGGCGAGCGCGTGCTGCAAGCCAGCTATACGCGCGAGGCCGAGAAGCAGGCGGATGCCTTTGCCCTGCAAATGCTGAGCGGCGCTGACATCAGTAGCGCCGGGATGGCTGGATTCTTTGAAAAACTGGCGGAAGCGGAGGGCGACGGCGTGGCTGGCCTGCCGGAATATCTGGCAACCCACCCGGTCAGTGTCGAGCGTGCGGCCCGCGCGCAAACCCATGCTGAGACGCAGGGCGTGACCATGCCCATTCTCAGCGCGGATGAGTGGCAGGATTTGAAGGCCATCTGCGACTGAGGCGGCACCCAAGAAAAAGTCCCGCCGGGTCTCTCAGGTGGGACTTTTCCGTATCATGTGTGGCTGCGACTCATTCCAGCGTGTTGCCCTTTTTGATCACGCCGGTTCCGGCGCTTTCGCCGTCCTGAAACCACTCCAGCTGGTTGCCATCCACCTCGGCCATGTAGCAGCCGAAATCCGTGCCGGGATAGCAGACGCCCTCATCGGTGATCTCATATGTGCCACCGCCCGTGGCATCTTCGTAGCGGCCATCCTCGCCGAAATAGCTGGCATAGCCGCCGCCGCCCATATCGCCCTGGAACGTATTGCCAACCAGCGCTTCTCGCAGCTCATCGGGGCTGGACTGGGCCAGCGCGCCCGTGCTGGCGGCGCCAAGCGCGATCGCCGCGGCAAGGGCGCTTCGTGTCATCATGGAAAGGGTCATGGCAGTCTCCTCTTGTGGTGGACGTTCCGGATCAGATAGCGGAACGGTGGCCATATCAATGGCGCAGCGCCCGCCCTGCCTCCCCCGCAGGCGTAAAACCGCCGCCGGGCTAGACCGGCTCGGCGGTCAGCCAGACGCCCCCCTCGGGGCGCAAGGTCAGGATCATCACCGGCGCGGGATCACGTCCCTTGACCGGGGAGAAGCGGAACCGCCCCAAGAGCGTGGCAAGGATGATCACCGCCTCCTGCAGGGCGAAACTCGCCCCGATGCAGATGCGCGGGCCGTCACCAAAAGGCAGGTAGGCATAGCGCTCCATCTCCTTGCGGGCCTCGAACCGCTCGGGGCGGAAGGTGTCGGGCGCGTCCCACAGCTGATGATGACGGTGCAGTGCGTAGATCGGGATGATAACGGTATCGCCCCGCCGGATCTGCCGCCCGCAGAGCGTGTCATCCGCCAGCGCGCTGCGCGACACCATCGCGGCAGGCGGGTAAAGACGCAGCGCCTCGTCCGCGACCATGCGGACATAGGGCAGATCCGCTACATGTGCACCGGTTACCGGCCCGTCGCCGCAGACGCGGCGCACCTCTTCTCGCGCCTTGTCCTGCACGCGCGCGTCAAAGGCGCAAAGATAGAGCGACCAGGCCAGCGTCAGCGCCGTCGTCTCGTGCCCGGCGACGATGAAGGTCAGCAGGTTGTCACGCAGCTCGGCCGTATTCATGCTGCGCTTGGTTTCGGGATCCTCGGCCTCCAGCAGCAGGTCCAGAAGGTCCGGCACGCCTTGCGGTCCGCGCTTGCGCCGCGCCTCGACGGCATCGTCCGCCACGCGCTTCATGTCGCGCAGGGCCGAGCCTGACATGACGCGCCCCGGACGCGGCACCCAATCGGGCAGGCCGAGGATATCGAAAAGAGAGATCTTGCCAGCCTCGGCGATATAGGCGTCGATGGCGTTGTGCACGCCATTGGCATCGAAACTACCGTCGCCCGAGAAGGTGACATCGGCAATGACGTCAAAAGTCGTGCGCACCATGTCCTCGGCCACGTCCACGGCACGCGGCCCGGCGCTGGCGATCCGCTCGGCACTGCGCTGGGCGGCGGCGGTCATGATCGGAGCCAGGTTCATCACGTTGCGATGCGAAAAGACGGGCGCTGCGGCGCGCCGCTGCCAGCGCCATTCGGCGCCCTCTGCGATGAACATGCTTTGGCCGATGGCGGGGCGCAGCAGGTTCTTGGTGACCAGCGACTTGGGGTAGTTCTCGACCTTCTCCAGCAGGACACGGCGCAGCGCGCCGGGATCCATCACCATGTGCCATCGCTTGCCCGTCCGGCCCGATACCATCGGCTGGCGCGTGGCGAGATCGGGAATGATGCTGAGAACGTTCCGCCGCGCGGCACCAAGGCTGGCAAGAATCCCCATGGGTTCGGTCACCAGCGGGACACGCACGGGAAGGGCGGGGGCAGGGGATGCTGTATCACTCATGCCTATAATGTAGCGGCCCCCGCGCCCCGGGCAATCGCGCATCGCCGCAATTCGTTGCGCAGTGAGGCGGTCTGCGCTATCGCAAACGGGCCGCTTTTTGTTTCACGACCTGAGGATTGCCGTCCATGCTTCGCTGTTTTGCCCTGCTTTGCCTTACGATTTCAGTCGCCGCCTGCACCAACCCAAACGATCTGGACAAGGCGCCGGTACCCCTGGGCGATTTTGCGCTGGGCCATAACGTTGTCGTCGCGCCGAACATCACGAAAGGGCCGCTTTCGCGCGACGCCTCGAAGGAGGAGTGGACCGCGTCGATGAAACAGGCCGTGGATGAGCGGTTCAGCCGCTATGGTGGCGACAAGCTCTATCATATCGGCGTTTCGATCGAGGGCTATGTGCTGGCCATGCCGGGCGTCCCGGTGGTCGCCTCGCCCAAATCGGCCCTGATCCTCAACGCCACGGTTTGGGACGATGCCGCCGGCAAGAAGCTGAACGAGAAGCCCGAGCAGATCACAGTGATCGAATCATTCTCGGGTGAGACAGTGCTCGGATCGGGCCTGACGCAGTCGAAAGAGGTTCAGATGACCAATCTCAGTCGCAACGCGGCCAAGCTGATTCAGAACTGGCTGGTCCGCCAGAAGCACCAGGAGGATTGGTTCGGCGGCACGGCTGCCGATCGGAAGACAGCCGCACGGGCCAAGGCAACTGCGGTTGCGACCGCAGCGCCTGTGGCGGCGACGGCGGAAACCGATAGCTGATCGCAGACGGATTTCGGCAAGATATCGACGATTGATGTCTTGATTCCCGCGCCCGCCTCGCGTAATCGGTCGATCGGCCTTAGGGGTATAGCTCAGCTGGTAGAGCGACGGTCTCCAAAACCGTAGGTCGCGGGTTCGAACCCTGCTGCCCCTGCCAATTTTCTCAAGATACAGACTTATTGTGTTGCCTTGGCCGAATTCCGGGCACCGTCGGCCCTCGCGTCTGAGGGGCGAGCACATGTTGTACGCTTTGACATGATTTCGTCACGCTTGCCACAATTTTGCCCAAATCGCGCCCTATACCGTTCTCATTCGGCTGATTCCGCGCGGTTGTTGTTCGTGGTTTGCCGGATTCGCGTGGGGGCGCGAAGTGGGGTAATGTTGCTATGGCGTATTCTGACGATCTGACGGGATCACGCATTCCGTTCGAAGCATTGAGACCGGGCCTGCGCCTGAAGCCGCTGCAATCGCGCGGCGCCAGTCTTTCGGACGAAGAAATCGACGATGTAATCGCACACACATTGGCCGAAGAGCGTCAGCTTCAGGCGCGCGCGGCCTTGCCGGCGATTGCCAGCCAAGAGGAGTTGGCCGGCACGGCGGGGCGCCTTTCGCGGCGTGCTGCACGCGAGCGACGCCAAGCCGAGGCGCGGTTGGAGGCCTCGCGCGCCAAGCATGGGACGACTCGGCAGCCGGACGGTGACGTCAAGACAGCGCCGCGTCTCGCTCCGGTCGAAGATCTGACGCCGCCGCGGCAAGGGCTGCGTCTGGGGGCGCGCTTCGGATTTCTTTCGACTAAATGGCCGCGCCGCGCCGTCGTGGCGGCGCTCTTGCTGGGCGCAACGTGGGTGTGGCCCTGGGCCGTACCGACGGCCATTCTGGTTGCAGCGGTGCTGTGCGTTGCCGGCATTCTTGCGCTGGGCTCTGACACCACTTCGAGCGCATTGATCTGGCTTTACCATCGCCGCCTTGTGCGCAACCCGGTGGGCGCCGAACGGATGCGCGCCCGCTTGGACCGCCTTGCCATGCGCGTGGACGAGGTGCTGGACCGGCTGCCGGAAGGCTGGACGACAGGCCTCTACATGGCGGATTTCAGCCGTGAGGCATTACGGCCGGATGAGGTCGGCGACGATGCGCCGGACCCGTTCGATAAACTGCGCGCCGAGGCGGCCAGCCTCTGAGGCGCAGCGTCCCACATTCCATTCGCTACCGTTTGCGCACTTGAATTCATGCGCGCCGGCGCGTATGTGGCGGCGCAGCGTCCCATATTTGCACGGGGCCGCATTCAGCAAAAGAAGGCAGCGCATGGCACGCACCAATCCGCTTCAATTCGTTCAGCAGGTCCGCTCGGAAGTCAGCAAGGTCGTCTGGCCGACGCGCCGCGAGGTGCTGTTGACCACGGTCATGGTTTTCATCATGGCAGCTTTGACCGCCGTCTTCTTTGCGCTGGTCGATCTGGGTATTCGCAGCGGTTTGCAGGGCATTTTCTCGCTGGTCGGCTAAACGGCGCGCCGCCACGGCGGGCGCTGTGCGGGTAAACTGGCAACCGCCACTTGAATCCATGGACGAGGCAGGGTATCCGGCGAGGCAATTCTGAAATGTGGCGCGCGGCGATTCGAGCCCCGCGCCGATTTTGTTTGGAAAACGTCCGGTGACGCGCCTTTGCGGCATCCTGGACATTTAGGTAATTCCGGCCCGCGCGCCGGACGAGACGGAGACAGGCTCAGCATGGCAAAGCGGTGGTATTCGGTGAGCGTTCTGTCGAATTTCGAAAAGAAGATCGCCGAGCAGATCAGAACGTCGATCGTCGAGAACGGTCTTGAAGACGATATCGACGAGGTGCTGGTCCCGACCGAAGAGGTCATCGAGGTGCGCCGCGGCAAGAAAGTGACCGCCGAGCGCCGCTTCATGCCCGGCTATGTGCTGGTGCGCATGGAGATGTCCGATAAGGGCTATCACATGATCAACTCGATCAACCGCGTCACCGGCTTTCTGGGCCCGCAGGGCCGCCCGATGCCGATGCGCGATGCCGAAGTGCAGGCCATCCTTGGCCGCGTTCAGGAAGGCGAGGAAAGCCCGCGCACCCTGATCCATTTCGACATCGGCGAGAAGGTCAAGGTCAACGACGGCCCGTTCGAGGGCTTCGATGGATCGGTCGAGAATGTCGATGAAGAGCACCAGCGCCTCAAGGTGTCGGTCTCGATCTTTGGCCGGGAAACCCCGGTCGAGCTGGAATTCACGCAAGTTACCAAGCAATAGGGACTTGCGAGATGCAGTGCCTTGCATAGGTGCTGCGGCCCGGTGCGATCCGGGCCTCATGTGGAAGGCGAGGGGGCCGCGGCCCTCGGACCGGACCACACAACCTGAGTGGTTCGCGGGCGCGCCCGGGACCTGTTGGAAATGGAAGGAGAGGCCTCATGGCCAAGAAACTCGCCGGGAAGATGAAGCTGCAGGTGAAAGCCGGGCAAGCCAACCCCAGCCCGCCCGTCGGCCCCGCACTGGGTCAGCGCGGCATCAACATCATGGAATTCTGCAAGGCGTTCAATGCCAAGACGCAGGACATGGAGCCGGGCGCCCCGTGCCCGACCGTGATCACCTACTACCAGGACAAGTCCTTCGAGATGGACATCAAGACGCCGCCGGCGTCCTACTATCTCAAGAAGGCGGCCAAGCTGTCGTCGGGTGGCAAGACGCCCGGCCGCGACACCGCTGGCTCCGTCACGGTCAAGCAGGTCCGCGAAATCGCGGAAGCCAAGTGGAAGGACCTGAACGCAAACGACGTCGAGGCCGCGATGAAGATCATCGTGGGCAGCGCACGGTCCATGGGCATCGAGGTGAAGTAAGATGGCAAAGCTTGGAAAACGCGCCCGCGCAGCCCGCGAGGCATTCGCCGGCAAGTCGGACCTCAGCGTCGAAGACGCCGTCGCCCTGGTCAAGGGCAACGCCAAGGCGAAATTCGATGAGACCATCGAGATCGCCGTCAACCTGGGTGTCGACCCGCGCCACGCCGACCAGATGGTCCGCGGCGTCGTCGGCCTGCCCAACGGCACCGGCAAGGACGTTCGCGTCGCTGTCTTTGCCCGCGGCCCCAAGGCCGAAGAGGCGGAGAAGGCAGGCGCAGATATCGTCGGTGCCGAAGATCTGATGGAGATCGTTCAGGGCGGCAAGATCGACTTTGATCGCTGCATCGCCACGCCCGACATGATGCCCGTCGTGGGCCGTCTGGGCAAAGTGCTTGGCCCCCGCAACCTCATGCCGAACCCGAAAATCGGGACGGTGACGATGGATGTCGCGCAAGCTGTCAAGGACGCCAAGGGCGGCCAGGTGCAGTTCAAGGCCGAGAAGGCCGGCGTGGTCCATGCAGGCGTCGGCAAGGCGTCCTTTGATCAAGCCAAGCTGGTCGAGAACGTCCGCGCCTTCATCAACGCCGTGGCCAAGGCCAAACCGGCCGGCGCCAAGGGATCGTACATGAAGCGCATCTCGCTGACCTCGACCATGGGGCCGGGCGTGACGATCGACGTGGCCGACGCCGCGACCGAGTGATCTCAGGCTGACATGAAATGGGAAGGGAGCGGGCCTTGGGTCCGCTCCTTTTTCATTGGAGACGGAAGCTGATGCGCAGAAATTTGCATGTTGGCCCGCGATCCTGCCCTCGGGGGGTTGGCATTCCGCCGCAAACCCTCTAAAGGCACCCAAGCAGGGCAGGCACGGGATTCGTTCCATGCCTGTTTTGCATTTCGTCCAAGACGGTGGGTGGGCCTTTGGCCCTTAATATCCTGCCCGAGGCGGGAATTGAGATTATCAGCCAGGCGCACGCCTCGGATGCTTTATCGATGCCCCGTTTACAGGACCAAATGCCAGGCGCTTCTGTCTGGCTGAACTGAGCCGGGGGACACCCCCCAAATTTGGAGTAAAACTGTGGATAGAGCCCAGAAAGAGAAAGTGGTCGACGAGCTCGGCCAGATCTTCGAAAGCTCTGGCGTCGTAGTGGTTGCCCACTACACCGGTCTGACAGTTGCGGAAATGCAGGATCTGAGGGCGCGCGCACGCGCGGCCGACGCATCCGTCCGCGTTGCCAAGAACAGGCTCGCCAAGATCGCCCTGGACGGCAAGCCCTGCGAATCCATCGCAGGCTACCTGACGGGCATGACCGTTCTGACCTATTCCGAAGACCCCGTGGCTGCGGCCAAGGTGTCCGAGGATTTCGCCAAAGGGAATCCGAAGTATCAGATTCTCGGCGGGGCAATGGGTGAGAACGCTCTGGACCGTGCCGGCGTCGAAGCCGTGTCGAAGATGCCCTCGCGCGACGAGCTTATCGCTCAGATCGCAAGCTGCATCGGCGCACCCGGATCGAACATTGCCGGCGCGATTGGCGCGCCCGCTTCGAACATCGCGAGCATCCTCTCGACCATCGAAGAGAAGGCCGAAGCGGCCTGAACGCAATTGGACTGTCCGGCAAGGGCATTCGCCCTGTCGTTGGAACACATCTAAAACGGAAAGCATGAGAAAATGGCTGATCTGAAGAAACTGGCAGAAGAGATCGTTGGTCTGACGCTGCTCGAAGCACAAGAACTGAAAACCATCCTGAAGGACGAGTATGGCATCGAGCCCGCAGCAGGCGGCGCAGTGATGATGGCTGGTCCCGCAGGCGGCGACGCCGGCGCGGCTGCAGAAGAGCAGACCGAGTTCGACGTCATCCTGAAGTCGGCTGGCGCCTCCAAGATCAACGTGATCAAGGAAGTCCGCGCGATCACCGGTCTTGGCCTGAAAGAAGCCAAGGAACTGGTCGAAGCCGGTGGCAAAGCCGTCAAGGAGCAGGTCTCCAAGGACGAAGCAGACGACATCAAGGGCAAGCTGGAAGCAGCTGGCGCCGAAGTCGAGCTGAAGTGATCGGCGTCCTTTGGGCGCAGGCCGCCTGAAGGAACGCCTGCATGTGGCTGGATCCGGAATTTCCGGGTCCAGCCGAACCTGTCTTGGACAGGCCCCAGTATGGCCAAGGGCGGCGGTTCACGAAGCCGGCACCTTTGGTTGCGCCGCAGGGCAGGGGGCCTATCTCAGGCGAGGTTCGTGCGATCGGGAGGCCGTCATTGGGACGATGGCCATGAATGGATCGCACCCCCGCTCTCTCTGATGGCCGTGCGGCTGGGGCCCGACAGCGCGCGCGATCGTTGAGAAATGAAAGGTGACCAGACACATGGCTCAATCCTACCTTGGCCAGAAGCGTTTGCGTAAATACTTCGGTAAAATCCGCGAAGTCCTCGAAATGCCGAACCTCATCGAGGTTCAGAAATCCTCGTATGATCTGTTCCTGCGCTCGGGCGATCAGCCCCAGCCGATGGACGGCGAAGGCATCAAGGGCGTTTTTCAATCCGTCTTCCCGATCTCGGATTTCAACGAGACCAGCGTGATCGAGTTCGTCAGCTACGATCTTGAAAAGCCGAAATACGACGTCGAAGAGTGCATGCAGCGCGACATGACCTATTCAGCTCCGCTGAAAGTGACGCTGCGCCTGATCGTGTTCGATATCGACGAGGATACCGGCGCGAAATCGGTCAAGGATATCAAGGAGCAGGACGTGTTCATGGGCGACATGCCCCTGATGACGCCCAACGGCACATTTGTCGTCAACGGCACCGAGCGCGTGATCGTTTCCCAGATGCACCGTAGCCCCGGCGTTTTCTTTGACCACGACAAGGGCAAGACGCACAGCTCGGGCAAGCTGCTCTTTGCCTGCCGCATCATTCCCTATCGCGGCTCATGGCTGGACTTCGAGTTCGACGCCAAGGACATCGTCTTTGCGCGCATCGACCGCCGCCGCAAGCTGCCTGTGACCACCCTGCTTTATGCGCTGGGTCTGGACCAGGAAGGCATCATGGATGCCTATTACGACACCATCCAGTTCAAACTGAAGAAAAACAAGGGCTGGGTCACCAAGTTTTTCCCCGAGCGTGTGCGCGGCACCCGTCCGACCTATGATCTTGTCGACGCCAAGACCGGCGAAGTCATCGCCGAGGCCGGCAAGAAGGTAACGCCCCGCGCGGTGAAAAAGCTGATCGACGAGGGCAACGTCAAGGACCTGCTGGTGCCTTTCGAGCATATCGTCGGCAAGTTCGCGGCCAAGGACATCATCAACGAAGAAACCGGCGCGATCTATGTCGAGGCGGGTGATGAGCTGACGCTGGAATACGACAAGGACGGCGACATCACGGGCGGCACCCTGCAGGATCTGATCAACGCAGGCATCACGGACATCCCGGTGCTGGATATCGACAACATCAATGTCGGTCCCTACATCCGCAACACGATGGCCGCGGACAAGAACATGAGCCGGGAAACCGCGCTGATGGACATCTACCGCGTCATGCGTCCGGGCGAGCCCCCCACCGAAGAGGCCGCATCGGCTCTTTTCGATACGCTGTTCTTTGACAGCGAGCGCTATGACCTCTCGGCCGTGGGCCGCGTCAAGATGAATATGCGTCTAAACCTCGACGCGGACGACACCCAGCGTACGCTGCGCCGCGAAGACATCGTCGCCTGCATCAAGGCACTGGTCGAGCTGCGCGACGGCAAGGGCGATATCGACGATATCGATCACTTGGGCAACCGCCGCGTCCGCTCGGTCGGCGAGTTGATGGAGAACCAGTATCGCGTCGGCCTTTTGCGGATGGAACGTGCGATCAAGGAGCGTATGAGCAGTGTCGAGATCGACACCGTCATGCCGCAGGACCTGATCAACGCGAAACCAGCCGCTGCCGCAGTGCGCGAATTCTTCGGCTCCAGCCAGCTGTCGCAGTTCATGGACCAGACCAACCCGCTCAGCGAAGTGACGCACAAGCGGCGCCTTTCGGCGCTTGGACCGGGCGGCCTGACCCGCGAGCGCGCAGGCTTTGAGGTGCGTGACGTGCACCCGACGCACTACGGTCGGATGTGCCCCATCGAGACGCCGGAAGGCCCGAACATTGGTCTGATCAACTCGCTCGCCACCTTTGCGCGGGTTAACAAGTATGGCTTCATCGAAACGCCTTACCGCAAGGTCGTGGACAGTCAGGTCACGGACGAAGTGCATTACATGTCCGCCACCGAGGAGCAGCGCCACACCATCGCGCAGGCCAACGCCAATCTCGACGAGAATGGCCGCTTCGTGAACGATCTGGTCAGCACGCGCCAATCCGGCGACTACATGCTGGCCCCGAACGAGCATGTCGATCTTATCGACGTGTCGCCCAAGCAGCTGGTCTCGGTCGCCGCATCGCTGATCCCGTTCCTCGAGAATGACGACGCGAACCGTGCTCTCATGGGCTCGAACATGATGCGTCAGGCCCTGCCGCTGATCAAGGCAGAGGCGCCGCTGGTCGGCACCGGTATCGAGGGCGTCGTTGCCCGCGACTCGGGTGCGGCCATCATGGCGAAACGTGCGGGCATCATCGACCAGGTCGATGCCCAGCGTATCGTTGTGCGTGCCACGGCTGACATGGAGCCCGGGGACCCGGGCGTCGATATCTACCGCCTGCGCAAATTCCAGCGCTCGAACCAGAACAGCTGCATCAACCAGCGTCCGCTGGTCAAGGTGGGTGACACTGTCGGCAAGGATGAGGTCATCGCGGATGGCCCCGCGACCGATATGGGCGAGCTGGCCGTCGGCCGGAACGTCATCGTCGCCTTCATGCCCTGGAACGGCTACAACTACGAAGATTCGATCCTGATCTCTGAGCGCATCAGCCGCGACGACGTCTTCACCTCGATTCATATCGAGGAATTCGAAGTCGCCGCGCGTGACACCAAGCTGGGGCCGGAAGAGATCACCCGCGACATTCCCAACGTGGGTGAGGAGGCGCTGCGCAACCTCGACGAGGCGGGCATCGTCTATATCGGCGCCGACGTGGAGCCGGGCGACATTCTGGTGGGCAAGATCACCCCCAAGGGCGAAAGCCCGATGACACCGGAAGAAAAGCTGCTGCGCGCGATCTTTGGCGAGAAGGCGAGCGACGTGCGCGACACGTCCCTGCGCGTCAAGCCGGGTGATTTCGGCACGGTCGTCGAAGTGCGCGTCTTCAACCGCCACGGCGTGGAGAAGGACGAGCGCGCGCTGCAGATCGAGCGCGAAGAGGTCGAGCGTCTGGCGCGTGACCGTGACGACGAGCTGGCGATCCTCGATCGCAACATCTATGCCCGTCTGCACGACATGATCCTTGGCAAGACCGCCGTAAAAGGCCCCAAGGGCGTCAAGTCGAACTCGGAGATCACCGAGGAGCTCTTGTCGTCCCTGACCAAGGGTCAGTGGTGGCAGCTGGCGCTCAAGGAAGAGGCCGACGCGCAGATCATGGAGGCGCTCAACGCGCAATACGAGGCGCAGAAGCGCGCCCTCGATGCGCGGTTCGAGGACAAGGTCGAGAAGGTCCGCCGCGGCGACGATCTGCCCCCGGGCGTGATGAAGATGGTCAAGGTGTTCATCGCGGTGAAGCGCAAGCTGCAGCCGGGTGACAAGATGGCCGGTCGTCACGGCAACAAGGGTGTGATTTCCAAGGTGGTCCCGATGGAGGACATGCCGTTCCTCGCGGATGGCACGCCGGTCGATTTCTGCCTCAACCCGCTGGGCGTTCCATCCCGTATGAACGTGGGCCAGATCCTCGAGACGCATATGGGCTGGGCCTCGCGCGGCTTCGGCATCAAGATCGACGAGGCGCTTCAGGGCTATCGCCGTGACGGCGACCTGACCCCGGTCAAGGATGCGATGCAGCTGGCCTATGGCGACGAAGTCTATGCCGAAGGTATCGAAGGCATGGACGAGCAGCAGCTGATCGAGGCTGCGGGCAACGTGACGAACGGTGTTCCGATCGCGACGCCCGTCTTCGACGGTGCCAAGGAGCATGACGTCAATGATGCGTTGAGCCGTGCAGGTTTCGACACGTCGGGTCAGTCGGTTCTCTTTGATGGCCGCACGGGCGAGCAGTTTGCACGCCCTGTCACGGTCGGCATGAAGTACCTTCTGAAGCTGCATCACCTTGTCGACGACAAGATCCACGCACGCTCGACCGGGCCCTACAGCCTCGTCACGCAGCAGCCGCTTGGCGGTAAGGCGCAGTTCGGTGGACAGCGCTTTGGTGAGATGGAGGTCTGGGCACTGGAAGCCTATGGCGCCGCCTACACCCTGCAGGAGATGCTGACGGTCAAGTCGGACGACGTGGCCGGCCGCACAAAGGTCTATGAGAGCATCGTCAAGGGCGAGGACAGCTTTGAGGCCGGTGTGCCAGAAAGCTTCAACGTGCTGGTCAAGGAGGTCCGGGGTCTGGGCCTCAACATGGAACTCCTGGATTCGGAGGGGGAAGAATAGAAAATTCTCACGAATTTTCGTGCTCCGATTTTCTGGCGAAAATCGGGGCCGTTCCCTTTCCGACCTACCCAATATTCGAGGTAACTAAATGAACCAGGAACTGACAAACAATCCGTTCAACCCTGTCGCTCCCGCCGCAGTCTTTGACGAGATCAGAGTCTCGCTGGCATCGCCCGAGCGTATTCTCAGCTGGTCCTACGGCGAGATCAAGAAGCCCGAGACCATCAACTACCGCACGTTCAAGCCCGAGCGGGACGGTCTGTTCTGCGCGCGCATCTTTGGCCCGATCAAGGATTACGAGTGCCTCTGCGGCAAATACAAGCGCATGAAATATCGCGGCGTCGTCTGCGAGAAATGCGGTGTTGAAGTCACCCTGCAGAAGGTCCGCCGCGAGCGGATGGGCCATATCGAGCTGGCCGCGCCCTGCGCCCATATCTGGTTCCTGAAATCGCTGCCCTCGCGCATCGGTCTCATGCTGGACATGACGCTGCGCGATCTTGAGCGGGTGCTCTATTTCGAAAATTACGTGGTGATCGAGCCGGGCCTGACGGACCTCACTTACGGCCAGATGCTGTCGGAAGAGGAATTCATGGACGCGCAGGATGCTTACGGCATCGACGCCTTCACCGCCAATATCGGCGCCGAGGCGATCCGCGACATGCTGGCCCAGATCGACCTCGAATCCGAGGCAGAGAACCTGCGCGCGGACCTTGCCGAGGCCACCGGCGAGTTGAAGCCCAAGAAGATCATCAAGCGTCTGAAAGTCGTCGAGAGCTTCCTCGAATCCGGCAACCGCCCCGAGTGGATGGTGATGACGGTCATTCCGGTTATCCCGCCCGAGCTGCGCCCGCTGGTGCCGCTGGATGGGGGCCGCTTCGCGACGTCCGACCTCAACGATCTCTACCGCCGGGTCATCAACCGCAACAACCGCCTCAAGCGCCTGATCGAGTTGCGCGCGCCCGATATCATCGTGCGTAACGAGAAGCGGATGTTGCAGGAATCCGTTGACGCGCTTTTCGACAACGGCCGCCGTGGCCGCGTCATCACCGGCGCCAACAAGCGTCCGCTGAAATCGCTTTCGGACATGCTGAAAGGCAAGCAGGGCCGCTTCCGCCAGAACCTTCTGGGCAAACGGGTCGATTTCTCGGGCCGCTCGGTCATCGTGACCGGACCGGAGCTGAAGCTCCATCAGTGCGGTCTGCCAAAGAAGATGGCGCTCGAGCTTTTCAAGCCGTTCATCTACTCGCGGCTTGAGGCCAAGGGTCTCAGCAGCACCGTCAAGCAGGCCAAGAAGCTGGTCGAGAAAGAGCGTCCCGAGGTTTGGGACATCCTCGACGAGGTGATCCGCGAGCATCCCGTGATGCTGAACCGCGCGCCCACCTTGCACCGTCTGGGCATCCAGGCGTTCGAGCCGATCCTGATCGAAGGCAAGGCGATCCAGCTGCACCCGCTGGTCTGCTCGGCCTTCAACGCCGACTTTGACGGTGACCAGATGGCTGTGCACGTGCCCTTGAGCCTTGAGGCCCAGCTGGAAGCGCGCGTTCTGATGATGTCGACGAACAACGTTCTGTCGCCCGCCAACGGCGCGCCGATCATCGTTCCGTCGCAGGACATGATCCTGGGCCTTTACTACACCACGCTGGAACGCGCGGGCATGAAGGGTGAGGGCATGATGTTCTCGTCGATGGACGAGGTGCAGCATGCGCTTGACAGCGGCGAGGTGCATCTGCACGCTCGCATCACCGCGCGCATCCCGGTGATCGACAGCGAAGGCAACGAAGTATTCGAGCGGGTCGAGACGACGCCGGGCCGCGTGCGTCTCGGTTCGCTTCTGCCCAAGAACGCCAAGGCGCCCTTCAGCCTGGTCAACCGCCTTCTGCGCAAGAAGGAAGTGCAGCAGGTCATCGACACCGTCTACCGCTATTGCGGCCAGAAGGAATCGGTCATCTTCTGCGATCAGATCATGACGATGGGCTTCCGCGAGGCGTTCCGTGCCGGCATCTCGTTCGGCAAGGACGACATGGTGATCCCTGACAACAAGTGGGACATCGTCGGCGAGACGCGCGATCAGGTCAAAGGCTTCGAGCAGCAGTACATGGACGGCCTGATCACTCAGGGCGAGAAGTACAACAAGGTGGTCGACGCGTGGTCGAAGTGTAACGATCAGGTCACCGAGGCGATGATGAACAACATCTCGTCCGGCAAGACCGACGAGAATGGCGCCGAAGCGGAGCCGAACTCGGTCTACATGATGGCCCATTCGGGCGCTCGTGGCTCGGTCACGCAGATGAAGCAGCTGGGCGGCATGCGCGGCCTGATGGCCAAGCCGAATGGCGACATCATCGAGACGCCGATCATCTCGAACTTCAAGGAAGGTCTGACCGTTCTTGAATACTTCAACTCGACCCACGGCGCCCGCAAGGGTCTGTCCGACACCGCCCTGAAGACTGCGAACTCGGGTTACCTGACACGCCGTCTGGTGGACGTGGCGCAGGACTGCATCGTGCGCGAGCATGATTGCGGCACTGACCGCGCCATTACCACCGAGGCCGCCGTCAACGATGGTGAGGTCGTCTCGTCCATTGGCGAGCGCCTCTTGGGCCGTGTTGCTGCCGAGGACATCCTGCGCCCCGGCACCGAGGAGGTTCTGGTCAAGGAAGGCCAGCTGATCGACGAGGTGACGGCAGACGCGGTCGAGGAGGCGGCGGTGCAGACCGCGCGCATCCGCAGCCCGCTGACCTGCGAGGCCGAGGATGGCGTCTGCGCCATGTGCTATGGGCGCGACCTTGCCCGCGGCACGATGGTGAACCAGGGCGAGGCTGTCGGCATCATCGCCGCGCAGTCCATCGGGGAGCCCGGCACGCAGCTGACGATGCGGACCTTCCACATCGGCGGCGTTGCGCAAGGTGGCCAGCAATCCTTCCTTGAGGCCAGCCAGTCGGGCAAGATCGCGTTCGACGGCGAGCAGACGCTGGAGAACTCCTCGGGCGAGACGCTGGTCATGGGCCGGAACATGAAGCTGCTCGTCCTCGGTGAGGGCGATGTCGAACTGGCCAGCCACAAGCTGGGCTACGGCACCAAGCTGCATGTCAAGGCGGGCGACACCATCGCGCGCGGCGACAAGCTGTTCGAGTGGGACCCCTATACCCTGCCGATCATCGCCGAGAAGTCCGGTACGGCCAAATTCGTCGACCTCGTGACCGGCGTCGCCGTGCGCGACGAAACGGACGATGCGACCGGCATGACCCAGAAGATCGTGATGGACTGGCGCGCAGCCCCCAAGGGCAACGAGCTGAAGCCCGAGATCCTCATCGTGGGCGAGGATGGCGAGCCGATGCGCAACGAGGCGGGCAACCCCGTCACCTACGCGATGTCGGTGGATGCGATCCTCAGCGTCGAAGAGGGCGATGAGGTCAAGATGGGCGATGTCGTCGCGCGTATCCCGCGCGAGGGTGCCAAGACCAAGGACATCACCGGTGGTCTGCCGCGTGTGGCCGAACTCTTTGAGGCGCGTCGCCCCAAGGATCACGCCATCATTGCGGAAATCGACGGCTATGTGCGCTACGGCAAGGACTACAAGAACAAGCGCCGTATCTCGATCGAGCCTGCGGATGAGACGCTCGAGACCGTCGAATACATGGTCCCCAAGGGCAAGCACATCCCGGTGCAGGAAGGCGACTTCGTGCAGAAGGGTGACTACATCATGGACGGCAACCCCGCGCCGCATGACATCCTGAGCATTCTGGGTGTCGAGGCGCTGGCCGATTACATGATCGACGAGGTGCAGGACGTCTACCGCCTCCAGGGCGTCAAGATCAACGACAAGCACATCGAAGTCATTGTGCGCCAGATGCTGCAGAAGTGGGAGATCACGGATAGTGGCCAGACCACCCTCCTGAAGGGCGAGCATGTGGACAAGGCCGAGTTCGACGCCGCCAACGAGAAAGCACTGGCCAAGAACGTGCGCCCCGCACAGGGCGAGCCGATCCTTCTGGGCATCACCAAGGCGTCGCTGCAGACCCGCAGCTTCATCTCGGCGGCGTCGTTCCAGGAGACGACGCGCGTGCTGACCGAAGCCTCGGTACAGGGCAAGCGGGACAAGCTGGTCGGTCTCAAGGAGAACGTCATCGTGGGCCGCCTGATCCCGGCGGGCACCGGCGGCGCAACCCAGGAGATGCGCAAGATCGCCGCAAGCCGCGACAACGTGGTGATCGAGGCGCGCCGCGAGGAGGCCGAAGCGGCCGCCGCTCTGGCCGCTCCGGTGGCGGACGAGGCTGCGGAGTCGGATACCGGCGCCGAGTAAGCTCGGGGTGTGAGACAGTGGAAAGGCCCCGCAGAGATGCGGGGCCTTTTTGCATTGGACGGCCAGTGGAGCGCCCATGAAAAAGGGCCGCCCTCATCCAAGGAGGGCGACCCTGTCTGTGGCAGAAAGGCTGGTGCTTATTCTTTTTTAAGCTGGGTGGTGCGCAGATACGGCTTGTGGGTGGTCCATCCCTGCGGAAACAACCCCTTGGCATCCGCATCGCTGATCGAGGGCGGGATGATCACATCCTTGCCCGGCATCCAGTCGGCGGGCAGGGCCACGCCGTGACGGTCGCTGGTCTGCAGCGCATCGATCACGCGCAGGATCTCGTCGAAATTGCGCCCCACACTCATCGGGTAGGTCATCGTCAGGCGAATCTTCATCTCGGGGTCGATGATGAAGACCGAGCGGACCGCGGCGGTTTCGCTCTCTTCGGGGTGGATCATCTCGTAGAGCTTGGCAATGCTCAGGTCCGGGTCGGCCACGATGGGGAATTTCAGCGTAGTGTGCTGGGTCTCGTCCACGTCCGAAATCCACTTGCTGTGCTCTTCGACCGTATCGGTGCTCAGCCCCAGCGGCAGCACGTCCCGATCAGCAAATTCCTGCGCAAGCTGCGCGGTGCGGCCCATCTCAGTGGTGCAGACGGGTGTGAAATCCGCCGGATGGCTGAAGAAGAACACCCAATGACCCTTGGCCCAATCGCTCAGCTTGATGTGGCCCGTGGTCGTATCGGCCTCGAAATCGGGGGCGCGTTCACCAATTTTCAGACTCATATGTCTCTCTCCATCTATGAATGGGTAGGTAGTTAACATATACTTCAAATAAAGCAATATATGGAATATACCTTATGGCGATGTTATGCGTCTGACCGCTTATACAAATTACGCATTGCGTACTTTGCAACTGGCTGCCTTGCGCGCGCCGGATCTGGTGCGGATCGAGGATGTGGCGACCATCCATGGCCTGAAAAAGCCGAATATCGTCAAGGCCGTGCACGAACTGGGCCGGGAGGGGTATCTCGAGACGCAGCGGGGGCGTGGCGGCGGGTTCCGACTGGCCATGCCGGCAGACCAGATCGTGGTGGGGCGGATCGTGCGGTTGACCGAGGGCGATCTGGAGGTCGTGGAATGCTTCAATCCGTCCACGAATACCTGTCCGTTGATCGACGTGTGCCGCCTGTCGCGCAAGATCAAGGAGGCGACGGCCGCCTTCATGGCCGTGCTGGACGATCTGACCATCGCCGATATCGCCGCCAATCGCGATGCGCTGATGAGCCGCATCGATCCGGCCCTCAGCCAGAACGCGAGCGAGGCACCGTCATGAAGGACTGGACAGAGCGCTTCGAGGGGCTGGCGGCCCTGTCTGGCCCCGTGCGCGACGAATTGCTGGCCGAGGCCAGTATCATCCGCGTTCCGGCGGGCACGGTGATTTTCGGCCCCGGTCAGGCGCCCGAGAACCTATTGCTGCTGCTCGACGGGCAGGTGCGGGTGCAGCAGGTGACCGAGAGTGGCCGCGAAATCGTCCTCTACCGGGTCCATGCTGGGGAAAGCTGCGTTCTGACGACGGCCTGCCTGATGGCGTTCGAGGATTATACCGCCGACGGTTTGGCCGAGACGAATCTGGAGGCTGTTGCCATTCCCAAGCGCGCCTTCGATCACGCCATGGCAACTTCGCCCGAGTTTCGCAGATTTGTCTTTGCCGCCTTCTCGGACAGGATCACCGATCTCTTCCTGACCGTCGAGGAAATCGCCTTCGGTCGCATGGATGCACGCCTTGCGCACAAGTTGCTGGAGCTGAGCGGCAAGAACGATCTGATCACCGGCACTCATGGCGATTGGGCACGAGAGCTTGGCACGGCGCGCGAGGTGATCTCGCGGCAGATGGCCGAGTTCGCCCGGCGCGGCTGGGTCGAGCAGAAGCGCGGGAATGTGCGCATCACCGACCGCCCGGCGCTGACCGAATTCGCGCGGGCGAACCCGATTTGATCCATCGGTAACAACGTCACTGAACTGGCCGGCCAAAAGATATATCTTGAACATAGGTAATCGAGATCATGCGAGATCGATGTATATGGAGGTAAGTCATGTCGACCAATGAAGGCACATTCGACCGCGTGCTGCGCGGTATTCTTGGTTTAATCCTGGTCATCCTGCCGCTTGCGACCGCGATGGCGCTCTTCGCCAACCCGGTGATCTACTGGGGCGCGCTGATCGTTGGCGCGGTTCTGGTGATCACGGCGCTGACCGGCTTTTGTCCGCTCTACCGCGTGCTGGGCGTAAAGACCTGCAGCAAATGCTGACCGAGAAGGAGCGGCCCGTGAGCTATCCCGTGCACATGGACGTCAAACCGGTCGTCTCGGCCCATTTCGACGAGGCGACCAATACGATCAGCTACATCGTCAAGGATCCGGCGTCCGACCATTGCGCCATCGTCGATAGCGTCATGGATATCGATTATGCTGCAGGGCGTATCACCTATGATCACGCCGATGCGCTGATCGCCGAGATCAAGGAGCGCGGCCTGACGCTGGACTGGATCATCGAGACCCATGTCCATGCCGATCACCTCAGCGCCGCGCCCTATATCCAGGAGCGCCTTGGCGGAAAGATCGGTGTCGGCGACAAGATCATGGTCGTGCAGGAAACCTTCGGCAAGGTGTTCAACGAGGGCACCGAGTTCCAGCGGGACGGCAGTCAGTTCGATGCGCTGTTCAAGGATGGTGACACTTACAAGATCGGCGGAATGGACTGCTTTGCAATCTATACGCCTGGTCACACCCCGGCCTGCATGGTGCATGTGATGGGCGATGCGGCCTTTGTGGGCGATACGCTGTTCATGCCCGATGGCGGCTCGGCGCGGGCGGATTTTCCGGGCGGCGATGCGGGTACGCTCTACGACAGTATTCAAAAGGTGCTGGCCCTGCCGGATCAGATGCGCCTCTTCATGTGCCATGACTATGGCCCGAACGGCCGCGACATCGCGTGGGAGACGACCGTGGCCGAGGAAAAGGCACACAACATCCATGTCGGCGGTAGCAAGACCCGCGAGGACTTCGTGCGCTTCCGCAGCGAGCGGGACGCGCAGCTGGCCATGCCGAGGCTGATCATTCCGTCGCTGCAAGTGAACATGCGCGCAGGCGAGGTGCCGACCGATCATGACGGCAAGCCAATGCTCAAAGTACCGCTGAACGCGCTTTGATGAGGTAACCATAAGAAAGGAACCTGAGATGTCCAATAGTCCGACAATCGACAATTTGAACAAGGCCCTGCAAATGGAAATGAGTGCGGCGCATCAATACCAGCTTCATGCGCATGTACTGGAAGACTGGGGGTTGAATGAATTGGCCGCCATGATGCGTGAAGAGCAGGTCGAGGAGATCGGCCATTCCGATCTTTTCATCGAGCGTGTGCTGTTTCTCAAGGGAGAGCCGGAAATCGCTTTTGCTCAACCACCTAAGCGCGCTTCATCCCTCGTGGAAATGTTTCGAGCCGATCTCGCTGACGAGGAAGAAGCACTGGCCTTCTATATTCAGTCCGCCAAGGACGCCGATGCGGTGGGTGATCTGGGCTCCCGAAAGCTCTTTGAGGACATCGCGCTGGACGAGGAGGGCCATAAGGCGTGGCTGGAACTGCAACTCGATCTGATCGAGCGCCTCGGTGAAAAAGCGTACAGCGCCAAATATGTCTCCATCAAGGCCGGCGATGAGGGCGACGGCGAAGCCTGATCAATTAGCCGGGAGCGCTCTGCTCGGCGTGAGGCCGGTTTCAAGCCATGTCTCGGGAACAAAGATCAAGAGGGAAGACGAATAGCTATGGACCCCAAGACAATTTCGGCCCGGTTATCGGTATCGTCGCAGATCGCGCCAGCAGACGTGGCTGCCTTGAAGGAGATGGGTTACCGCTCGATCGTCTGCAATCGCCCCGACGGTGAAGGGCCGGATCAGCCCAGCTTTACCGAGGTCGCGGCGGCTGCGGAAAAACAGGGGATGGAGGCGCGCTATATTCCTATCGAGGGCGGCAAGGTATCGGACGAAGACGCACAAATCTTCGGGTCCGCGCTCGAGACATTGCCGGGGCCGGTTCTGGCCTATTGCCGCAGCGGCACACGCTCGGCGACGCTTTGGTCGCTGAGTCAGGCCAAGGGGCATCCGGTAGCCGATATTCTGGCCGCGACGCAGAAGGCCGGCTATGACATGAGCGGAGTTGTCCGCCGTATCGCCAATGGCGGCAAGACACCCACCGACGCGCCCGATGCGGTGCATGACGTGGTGATCATCGGTGGCGGGGCCGCCGGGATCGCCGTGGCGGCCAGTCTGAAATCGCGCCGCGCCGATCTGGACATCGCCATCATCGAGCCTGCCGAGGTGCATTACTACCAACCCGGTTGGACAATGGTCGGTGGTGGTATCTTTGCGCCCGAGCAGACGGCGAAGACGATGGGCAGCCTGATCCCGAAGGGCGTGCGCTGGATCAAGGCGGCGGTCGCTGCGTTCGAGCCGGAGCAGAACGCCGTCATCCTCGACGGCTGCCGCGTCGTCAAATACAGTCGCCTCATCGTGTGCCCGGGCCTCAAGCTGGACTGGGCGCGCATCGACGGTCTGATCGAGACGCTGGGCAAGAATGGAGTCACCTCGAATTATCGTTATGATCTGGCGCCTTATACTTGGAAGTTGGTGCAGGAGATGAAGCGCGGTCGGGTCATCTTTACCCAGCCGCCTATGCCCATCAAATGCGCAGGCGCGCCGCAAAAGGCGATGTACCTGTCTTGCGATGCCTGGACGCGGCGTGGCGTGCTGGGGGATATCGACGTCAATTTCAACAATGCGGGCGGCGTCCTCTTCGGGGTCAAGGAATACGTCCCGGCGCTGATGGAATATGTCCGGAAATACGATGCGCATCTGAACTTCTTTCACAACCTGATCGCCGTCGATGGCGCGGCGAAAAAGGCCGTCTTCGAGGTGAAAGAGCCCGAGAAAGAGGTCCGGCAGGTCGAGATGGAGTTCGACATGATGCATGTCTGCCCGCCTCAGACCGCGCCCGATTTCATCCGCGTCTCGCCCCTCGCGGACGGGGCGGGCTGGGTGGATGTCGATCAGGCGACGCTGCGGCACAAGACCTATGACAATATCTGGTCTCTGGGCGACGTGATGAACGCGCCCAATGCCAAGACGGCTGCCGCCGCGCGCATTCAGGCCCCGACTGTGGCCGAGAATGTCATCGCCGATATCGACGGCAAATCGGCTGTGGCTCAATATACCGGTTACGGCTCGTGCCCTCTGACCGTGGAGCGCGGCAAGATCGTGCTGGCCGAGTTCGGCTATGGCGGCAAGCTCTTGCCCAGCCTGCCCAAGGCACTGATCGACGGCACCAAGCCATCGCGCGCCGCGTGGTTCTTGAAAGAGCGGATGCTGCCCCCGATCTACTGGAAGGGAATGCTGCGCGGCCGCGAATGGATGGCTGCGCCTGAACGTCCTGGCCAGCACTGATACCGGACACGCGCGGGGCAGGGGAACCTGATCCCCTGCCTCGTGCGTTGTCATCTACAGAATTGAAATTGCGCTACATCACCATGATTTTCAGATATTTCCCAATTCTAGACTGGGGGCGCCGTTACGACCGCGCCACGCTGTCGGACGACCTGGTGGCAGCCGTGATCGTCACGATCATGCTGATCCCCCAATCGCTGGCCTATGCCCTCTTGGCCGGGATGCCGCCCGAAGCGGGGCTTTATGCGTCGATCGCGCCGATCCTGCTTTATGCGATCTTCGGCACCAGCCGGGCGCTGGCCGTCGGGCCGGTCGCGGTGGTGTCACTGATGACCGCGGCAGCGCTTGGGCAGATCGCCGATCAGGGCACGATGGGTTATGCCGCCGCTGCGCTGACGCTGGCCGCGCTCTCGGGGGCGATCCTGCTGGCGATGGGGCTGTTCCGTCTGGGCTTTCTGGCGAATTTCCTGTCGCATCCGGTCATTGCCGGTTTCATCACCGCCTCGGGCATCATCATCGCAGTCAGCCAGCTGCGCCATATCCTTGGCATCGAGGGCGGCGGGCATACCCTGATCGAGCTGGTGCACAGCCTGGCCACCAACCTGCCGCAGACCAACATGATTACGCTGATCATCGGCGTCTCGGCCACGGCGTTCCTCTTCTGGGTGCGTCGCGGGCTCAAGCCGCTCTTGCGCAAGATGGGGCTGGGGCCGCGCATGGCCGATACGCTGGCCAAGGCGGGCCCCGTCGCGGCGGTTGTCGCCACAACCGCCACCGTCTGGGCCTTCGATCTGGGCGCTCAGGGCGTTGCCATCGTGGGCGAGGTCCCGCAAAGCCTGCCGCCCCTGACCATGCCCGACATCTCACCGGGGCTGGTGGGCCAGCTTTTCCTGCCGGCGCTGCTGATCTCGATCATCGGGTTCGTCGAGTCGATCTCGGTTGCGCAGACGCTGGCCGCAAAAAAGCGCGAGCGGGTCAAGCCGGATCAGGAACTGATCGGTCTTGGGGCCGCCAACCTTGGCGCAGCCTTTACCGGCGGCTTTCCGGTGACGGGCGGCTTTTCCCGCTCGGTGGTGAATTTCGATGCGGGCGCGCGCACGCCGGCGGCAGGCGCCTATACGGCGGTCGGGCTGGCCATCGCCGCGCTGGCGCTGACGCCTCTGATCTACTTCCTGCCCAAGGCGACGCTGGCGGCCACGATCATCGTTGCGGTGCTCAGCCTTGTGGATTTCGGGGTGCTGGCGCGCGCCTGGGCCTATTCCAAAGCCGATTTTGCCGCCGTGGCGGCGACCATCCTCATCACCCTCGGCCTTGGGGTCGAACTGGGCGTGTCCAGCGGTGTGGCCATCTCGGTGCTGCTCTATCTTTACAAAACGTCCAAGCCGCATATCGCCGAGGTCGGACGCATCGACGGGACCGAGCATTTCCGGAACATCCACCGACATGAGGTAGAGACGCATCCGCATATCGTCACCCTGCGCGTGGACGAAAGCCTGTATTTCGCCAATGCGCGGTTCCTTGAGGATCACATCCTTGACCGCGTGACGCGGGACAAGGCGGTGCGCAATGTCGTCCTGCAATGCTCGGCCGTGAACGAGATAGACATGAGCGCGCTCGAATCCCTTGAGGCGATCAACACAAGACTGGGCGAGATGGATACGAAACTGCACCTGTCGGAGGTCAAGGGCCCGGTTATGGACCGGCTCGAACGCTCGCATTTTCTGGATGAGCTGACGGGCCGGGTCTTTTTGTCTCAACACGAGGCAATCCAGGCGCTGGCGTGTGAGCAGAACAATGATAACGGTGCCGATATACCCGCACGCGACGCTTGAAAGGAGACATGCGCATGCTGCCTGCAACACCCACTGATTTCACGCCGCTTGCCTCACTGGCCGGAGGCATCCTGATCGGCCTTTCGGCCGTGCTGGTGATGGCCCTCTTTGGCCGTATCGCGGGGATCGTCGGCATCACCGCAGGCGCCGTCGCCCAAGGCGACCGGGCGTGGCGTATTGCCTTCATCGCCGGCCTGCTGGCTGCGCCGGTCGGCTGGCTGCTGGTCACCGGCGGCTATCCGCAGCAGACCGTCAGTAGCAATCTGCCGATGATGGGGCTTGCCGGCCTTCTGGTCGGGATCGGCACGGCGCTGGGTTCGGGCTGCACGTCGGGACATGGCGTTTGCGGCCTTGCGCGCCTGTCGGGACGGTCGCTGGCCGCGGTCATCACCTTCATGCTCTTCGCGGCAGCGACGGTTTTCGCGCTGCGCCATGTGGTCGGGGGGGCAGTGTGATGCGGGCTCTCTTCGGCTTCCTCTCGGGCCTCGTCTTCGGTGTTGGCCTTATCCTTTCGGGCATGGCCAACCCGGCCAAGGTTCTCAACTTTCTCGACGTGTTCGGCACGTGGGATCCCAGCCTTGCCTTCGTGATGGGCGGCGCGTCCCTGACGGCCTTCGTCGGGTACCGGCTGGCCTGGCGGCAGGAGCGGCCAGCCCTGATGGCGAATTTCGAGATCCCGTCGGCCAGCCAGATCGACACGCGCCTTCTGACCGGCGCGGCGGTGTTTGGCATCGGCTGGGGGATTGGCGGATTTTGCCCCGGTCCGGCCTGGACCGCCCTGCCGATTGCCGCCCCCGGCACACTTGTCTTTGTCCCGCTGATGCTGATTGGCATCATAGTGGGGCGGTATCTGAAATAATGAAACTACCAGCTTAGGAGTATGTGACCCATGAGTGATCTCAACGAACCCATCGTCCGCCATTCCGCCTCGACCGGCGCTGGCAGCCCCGATGTCTGGGGCATTTATGAGCCTGATACCGGCTCGATCCAGTATATCTGCGCCTGTCCCGAGACGAAGTCCGCAGCGCTGATCGACGTCGTATGGAACTTCGATCCGAAGAGCTTCGGCACCGATACCCGCAGTATGGACCAGGTCGTCTCGCTGGCCGAGGAGCACGGTCTCAAGATCGAGTGGATCCTCGACACGCATCCTCATGCGGATCACCTGATGGCTTCCGCGCATCTCAAGGCGCGGCTGGGTGTGCCCAATGCGATCGGCGCCAAGGTGCGCGAAATCGCCGAGTTGTGGCGCGATCTCTACAACACGCCCGAAGCGTTCAACCCCGATGCCGATTTCGACCGCCTGTTTGAGGACGGCGATACGTTCAAGATCGGCAATCTGGATGTGTCCGTGATGCTGTCGCCGGGCCATACGCTGGGCTCGATCACCTATCACTGCGGCGATGCGGCCTTCGTGCATGACACGTTGATGATGCCGGATGCGGGCACCAGCCGCTGCGATTTTCCCGGTGGCTCTGCCGATGTGCTCTGGGCCTCGATTCAGGAAATCCTCAGCCTGCCGGGTGATACGCGCCTCTATATCGGCCATGACTATGGCTCGGAAGGCCGCGACACCCCCGCGTGGGAGGCGACCGTGGATGAGCACAAGGCCAGCAACAAGCATGTCAAGGACGGCACCAAGAAGGCCGAATACGTGAAAGCGCGCGAAGAGCGGGACGAAACCTTGGCGCTGCCTGACCGGATGCTGGCCGCCTTGCAGATCAACCTGCGTGGGGGGCAGTTGCCCAAGGCCGAAAACGATGGGCATCACTATCTCAAGATGCCTGTCGACAAGTTCTGAGGCAACGCGATGAGCAACTCCATGTGGGACGATCGCTACGCCGGAGACGGCTATCTTTTCGGCACTGATCCTGCGGGGTTCCTGCTTCGCCAGACGCATCACCTTGCGCCTGGCCGCACGCTGGCCGTCGCCGATGGCGAGGGCCGCAATTCGGTCTTCCTGGCTCAGCAGGGTCTGAGCGTTACCGCCTTCGATGCCTCGCCCGTTGCGGTCGATAAGGCGCGCCGTCTTGCCGAGGCGCGGGGCGTCGAGGTAGATTTCAACGTGTCCGATGTCGACAGCTGGGACTGGAAGCCGGAGGCGTTCGACACCGTTGTCGCCATTTTCATCCAGTTCGCCGGGCCGCAGATGCGCGATATGATATTTGACGGGATGAAGCGTACGCTGAAGCCGGGGGGCAAGCTGCTGCTGCACGGCTACCGACCCGAGCAGTTGGACTATGGCACTGGCGGGCCGCCCAAAGCAGAGAACATGTATACCCGCGACCTTCTGGAAGAAGTCTTCGGCGATTTCCAGATCCTGCGCCTCGAAGCCTACGACCGCGAGATCACCGAGGGGTCGGGGCATGCGGGCATGTCCGCGCTGATCGACCTGATCGCGCAAAAGAAGTCCTGACGCCGCCTCTTATTGCGCGCCGGCAAGTTCTGCGAAGGCGGTGCGCACCCGATCTTCATCCACGTTGAACCTGTCGCGAAAAATCTGCCGCTGGGCGTCCGTCAGCGGCTTGAGTCTGCGTGGCCTGAATTTGGCCTCGCTGTCGTTATCGGCGTGCTTGGCGCGGATATACATGGGCGGGCGCGGGTGGATGATGGACGGCATGATGTGGTGAAGTTTGTGATGACCAAAATTCATGATCGTCTTGTCATCGCCTTCGGCAAAATGCACCGCGAGGCCGCAGGCCCAGAAGGAACTGACGACATCCTCGGCGATGATGCCTTCGGCCGAGAGGGTGGCGGAATATCCGGCATTGAACTCGATCGCCGTGCGCGGCTGACGCCGCCGAAGCCGCGCGGAACGGCGGGCGACCGAGCGCGCGAGCTCGATGAAATCCACCCCCATCGCATCGTCGTCATCGAGACGGAATTGCAGGCTTTCGGGACGGCCCTCGCCCAGCTCGGCCTGGATGGCCAGTTGCAGGGCAAGGCGGTGTTTCAGCGGTTCGCAGGGCACGATCTTGATTTGAGGCACGGGCGCGCAAAGCGCCTCGAGGCGGCTGAGCCAGGGCTGCGGCATGTTCTTGCCGATCACGATGAGAAAGGTGAAGTCGGGATCGGTCTGCGCCGCGACGGAGGGCAAGGTCAAGGTCTCGAAATGCGCAAAGCGCAGGGCCATGCGTGCGGGAGCATAGAGATACGCCTCGCGCTCGGCGACGGTGTCATGCATCCGCTTGAAGCCGCCGAGGGCCGGGTAGGAAAAGCGGCAGACGCCAATCACGCGCATGTCAGGCGCCTTTCGCGAAATGTGAGCGGACGCGGTCCGCGTCGATATTGTAGCTGCGCCGGAACTCCGCCTCGCCAGCCGCGTCGAGCAAGGGTAAGCGCACCGGTTTCACCCCGTGCTTCTGGCGCGAGTCGTTGAACTGATTATGCCCGCGCATCATGATGTCCTCGCCCGGCAGCGTTACGACCGGCATGACACGGCCCAGCTTGGCGTGGCTGAAATTCATGATGCCGCGCGAGGCGCCGGGCGCCACCGCCATGCCGAGGCCGGGAGTCCAGAGCGTCTCAAGGGCGGGCTTGGCATGGATTCCCTTGGGCGAGATGCGCGCGATATGGCCCTGGTTGAAGTCGATCCCGACATAACGGTGCTGTGCCAGAAGGGGCGCGATGCTGCCGGCCGCGGCGCGCAGACGCTCGACGAAGGTGACGCCGACGGCATCGTCGTCATCCATGCGGAACTGGAGGGAGGGCAGGGGGCTGTCTCGGCGCACCTGGTTAATGACCTCGCGCATCACCTGGCGGTGCCGCCCGGGCGCGCGGGGAATCACCACGGCCTGCGGCATGTCCTGCACAAGATCTAGAAGGCGGGCCAAGAGCCGCTCGGGCATTGCCTCGCCCACGACTATGGCGAGGGTGAAATCGGTATCTGTTTGCGCGCGAACGGAGGGCAGGGTCATGCATTCGAATGTCGCGAAGCGCTCGTCCATGCGGACGGGATCGTAGAGGAACGCGGCACGCGTCTCAGGCGTGTCATGCTCGATCTGAAACCCGCCGAGGGCGGGATAGGAAAACCGGCAAAGGCCGATCACCTGCATTGATGCTGTGTCCATGTCCCGCGCGATCCTGCCCGCCTTGCCATGCCCTTGACGATGGCAGGCGATACGCGCCAAGACAAGGCACAGCCGAGGCAAATCAGTGACGCGCGCGCCTTGGCGCAAAGGTGCGCGAGCCCCGCCGCCAAAGCCCGGGTGGGCCTGTTGACAACCCCTGCGACTCCCCCTATACGCGCCTCATCCGGCTTGGGGGTCGCCCCGTCTGCCGATATCAGAACTGAAGTGGTCAAGATCCGGACGCCCGCCGTCCCGATCCTCTGGAAACTCACCGCGTCCGACCAGCAAAGGTTGCGATCGCGGTTCTTGCGTATTGCGGACGCGCCATATGCATTTGATTAGCCGCATGGGTTTGCCCATGCAGACACATGTGTTGAGAGACGGGGAAAGAACCGGAATGCCAACGATCCAACAGTTGATCCGCAAGCCGCGGCAGCCGAAAGTAAGAGCGCAGAAATCGCAGCATTTGCAGGGTTGCCCGCAAAAGCGCGGCGTCTGCACACGCGTTTACACAACGACGCCCAAGAAGCCGAACTCGGCCATGCGTAAGGTTGCCAAGGTGCGCCTGACCAATGGCTTTGAGGTCATCAGCTATATCCCGGGTGAGAGCCACAACCTGCAGGAGCACTCGGTGGTCCTGATCCGCGGCGGCCGCGTCAAGGACCTTCCCGGCGTTCGCTACCACATCCTGCGCGGCGTGCTTGACACGCAAGGCGTCAAGGATCGTAAGCAGCGCCGTTCGAAATATGGCGCCAAGCGCCCGAAGTAAGAGGATTACCAGATGTCCCGTCGTCACGCCGCCGAAAAGCGCGAAGTCCTGCCCGATGCCAAGTATGGTGACCGGGTTCTGACAAAATTCATGAACAACCTGATGGTCGATGGCAAGAAATCCGCCGCCGAGCGCATCGTCTACAACGCCCTGACCCGCGTAGAGGACAAAGCCAAGCGCGCGCCGGTCGAGATCTTCCACGAGGCGCTTGACCTGATCAAGCCGTCTGTCGAGGTCCGCTCGCGCCGCGTTGGTGGTGCGACCTACCAGGTCCCCGTAGAAGTGCGCCCCGAGCGCCGCGAGGCGCTGGCGATCCGCTGGCTGATCAATGCCAGCCGCGCCCGCAACGAGAACACGATGGAAGAGCGCCTTGCGGGCGAACTTCTGGATGCGGTGAACAGCCGGGGCAGCGCCGTGAAAAAGCGCGAAGACACACACAAGATGGCCGAGGCGAACAAAGCCTTCAGCCATTACCGTTGGTAATCTGATACACTGAGGAAGCAGCCACATGGCACGCGACTACGCTCTAGAACGCTACCGTAACTTCGGCATCATGGCCCATATCGATGCAGGCAAGACAACCTGCAGCGAGCGGATCCTGTTCTATACAGGCAAGAACCACAACATGGGCGAGACCCATGAAGGTGCCTCGACCATGGACTGGATGGAGCAGGAGCAGGAGCGTGGCATCACGATCACTTCGGCTGCGACCACCACCTTCTGGCAGCGCCAGAATGATCCGACCCAGGAGGGCACGTCCGAGACCAAGTATCGGATGAACATCATCGACACGCCCGGCCACGTGGACTTCACCATCGAAGTCGAACGCTCGCTGGCCGTGCTTGACGGTGCTGTTGCCGTTCTCGACGCCAACGCAGGCGTCGAGCCGCAAACCGAGACTGTCTGGCGCCAGGCCGACCGCTACAAGGTGCCGCGGGTCGTCTTCGTCAACAAGATGGACAAGATCGGCGCGGACTTCTTTAACTGCGTCAAAATGATCAAGGATCGTACGGGCGCAACGCCCGCGCCGATCCAGATCCCGATCGGTGCCGAGAACGAGCTGGAAGGCTTGGTCGATCTGGTCACGATGGAAGAGTGGGTCTGGAAGGGCGAGGATCTGGGCGCCAACTGGACGCGCGGCCCTATCCGCGACAGCCTCAAGGACCTGGCTGACGAGTGGCGCGCACACCTCATCGAGACCGCCGTCGAAATGGACGACGCGGCTATGGAGGCGTATCTGGAAGGCGAAGAGCCTGACGAAGAGACGCTGCGCAAGCTGATCCGTAAGGGCACGCTGTCGCTCAGCTTCGTTCCGATCCTGTGCGGCTCGGCGTTCAAGAACAAAGGCGTGCAGCCTCTTCTGAACGCGGTCGTCGACTACCTGCCCAGCCCCATGGACGTTGTCGATTACATGGGCTTTGCCCCCGATGACGAGACCGAGACGCGCAATATTCCGCGCCGTGCGGACGACTCGATGCCCTTCTCGGGCCTTGCGTTCAAGATCATGAACGATCCTTTCGTCGGCTCGCTGACCTTCACGCGCATCTATTCGGGCGTGATCAAGAAGGGCGATACCGTCCAAAACTCGACCAAGGGCAAGAAAGAGCGCATCGGCCGTATGATGATGATGCACTCGATCCAGCGCGAGGAAATCGAGGAGGCATTCGCCGGCGACATCATCGCGCTTGCAGGACTCAAGGACACGACCACGGGTGACACGCTGTGCGATCCCAAGGAGCAGGTCGTTCTGGAAACGATGACCTTCCCCGATCCCGTCATCGAGATCGCGGTCGAGCCCAAGACCAAGGGCGACCAGGAGAAGATGTCGGCAGGCCTCGCACGTCTTGCGGCCGAGGATCCCTCGTTCCGTGTCGAGACGGACATCGAATCCGGTCAGACGATCATGAAAGGCATGGGCGAGCTGCACCTCGATATCCTGGTCGACCGTCTGCGCCGTGAATTCAAGGTCGACGCCAATATCGGCGCGCCGCAGGTGGCTTACCGCGAGACGATCGGTCACGAGGTCGAGCATACCTACACCCACAAGAAACAGTCGGGTGGTTCGGGTCAGTTCGCCGAGGTCAAGATGGTCATTTCGCCAACCGAAGCTGGCGAAGGTTTCTCGTTCGAGAGCAAGATCGTTGGCGGCTCGGTGCCCAAGGAATACATCCCGGGCGTCGAGAAGGGCATCCGCTCGGTCATGGACAGCGGCCCGCTGGCCGGCTTCCCGGTCATCGACTTCAAGGTCGCGCTGATCGACGGCAAGTTCCACGATGTCGACTCGTCGGTCATGGCGTTCGAGATCGCGGCACGGATGGGCATGCGCGAAGGTCTGCGCAAGGCTGGTGCCAAGCTTCTTGAGCCGATCATGAAGGTCGAGGTGATCACCCCCGAAGAATATACGGGCGGTATCATCGGTGACCTGACATCGCGCCGGGGCCAGATCTCGGGGCAGGAGCCGCGCGGCAACGCCATCGCTCTGAATTGCAAGGTGCCGCTAGCCAACATGTTTGGCTACATCAACACCCTGCGGTCCATGTCGTCGGGCCGGGCCCAGTTCACGATGCAATTCTCGCATTACGAGCCGGTCCCGAGCAACATCTCGGAAGAGATCCAGGCGAAATACGCTTAACCGGGTGGCGGGGGACTCCCCGCCCTACCCACCACCGTAGGGTGGGCATGACGCCCACCACCTGACTTGATCAAAAGAGGAGCCACACCATGGCAAAGGAAAAGTTTGACCGCAGCAAACCGCACGTGAACATCGGCACGATCGGTCACGTCGACCACGGCAAGACCACGCTGACGGCTGCGATCACCAAGTATTTCGGCGACTTCCGCGCGTATGACCAGATCGACGGCGCGCCCGAAGAGAAGGCCCGCGGCATCACCATCTCGACCGCACATGTCGAGTATGAGACCGAGAACCGCCACTACGCACATGTCGACTGCCCCGGCCACGCCGACTACGTCAAGAACATGATCACCGGTGCCGCCCAGATGGATGGCGCGATCCTGGTCGTGAACGCCGCTGACGGCCCCATGCCCCAGACCCGCGAGCATATCCTGCTGGGCCGCCAGGTGGGTATTCCCTACATGGTCGTCTACATGAACAAGGTCGATCAGGTTGACGACGACGAGCTGCTGGAACTGGTGGAAATGGAAATCCGCGAGCTTCTGTCGAGCTACGACTACCCCGGCGACGACATCCCAGTCATCAAGGGCTCGGCTCTGGCCGCGATGGAAGGCCGTGATCCCGAAATCGGCGAGAACTCGATCCGCGAGCTGATGGCCGCTGTCGACGAGTACATCCCGACCCCGGCACGCGCCGTGGACCAGCCTTTCCTGATGCCGGTCGAGGACGTCTTCTCGATCTCCGGCCGTGGTACGGTTGTGACCGGCCGCGTCGAGCGCGGTGTCATCAACGTTGGTGACGAAATCGAGATCGTTGGCCTGAAAGACACCAAGAAAACGACCTGCACGGGCGTGGAAATGTTCCGCAAGCTGCTGGATCGTGGTGAGGCAGGCGACAACATCGGTGCCCTGCTGCGCGGCATCGACCGTGAAGGCGTCGAACGTGGTCAGGTTCTGTGCAAGCCGAAGTCGGTGACCCCCCACACCAAGTTCGAGGCAGAAGCCTACATTCTGAACAAGGAAGAGGGTGGCCGTCACACGCCGTTCTTCGCCAACTATCGCCCGCAGTTCTACTTCCGTACCACGGACGTGACCGGCACCGTTGTTCTGCCCGAAGGCACCGAGATGGTGATGCCGGGCGACAACCTTCAGTTCAATGTCGAGCTGATCGCCCCGATCGCCATGGAAGAGGGTCTGCGCTTCGCCATCCGTGAAGGCGGCCGCACCGTCGGCGCCGGCGTCGTTTCGAAGATCATCGAATAATTATCCCGGGCGGGCAGGCTGCCCGCCCCAAGGGTTCGATGAGGGAGGCCGGGTGGTCCGGCCTCCCTCCTATCAACTCCAATGCCGCGAAAGGCTAGACCAATGCAAAGCCAGAACATTCGCATTCGGCTGAAGGCGTTCGATTACCGCGTACTGGATGCCAGTACACAGGAAATCGTCAACACCGCGAAACGCACGGGCGCCGACGTCCGTGGTCCGATTCCGCTGCCGAACAAGATTGAAAAATTCACCGTTCTGCGTGGTCCCCACGTGAACAAGAAATCCCGCGATCAATGGGAAATCCGCACGCACAAGCGCCTGCTGGACATCGTTGATCCGACACCCCAGACCGTGGACGCGCTGATGAAGCTCGACCTGGCGGCCGGTGTCGACGTGCAGATTTCGGTTTAAGGAGGGCACTGACTATGTTGCGCTCTGGCGTTATCGCAAAGAAGGTGGGCATGACCCGTCTTTTCATGGAAGACGGCCGGCAGGTTCCTGTCACCGTTCTTCAACTGGACAAACTGCAGGTCGTTGCACAGCGCACGGCCGACAGCCACGGTTACTCGGCCGTTCAGCTGGGCGCAGGCTCGGCCAAGGCCAAGCGGACGAGCCAGGCAATGCGCGGCCACTTCGCCGCAGCCAAGGTGGAGCCCAAGCGCAAGATCGCGGAATTCCGCGTTGCGCCCGAGAACATGATTGCCGTGGGTGAGGAAATCACCGCCAACCATTACTTCGAAGGTCAGTTCGTGGACGTCTGCGGCACCTCGATCGGTAAGGGTTTCGCGGGTGCCATGAAGCGTCACAACTTCCGCGGTCTGGAAATGACCCACGGCGTTTCGATCAGTCACCGTTCGCACGGCTCGACGGGCCAGTGCCAGGATCCGGGCAAGGTCTTCAAAGGCAAAAAGATGGCCGGTCACATGGGCGCCGCACGCATCACCACGCAGAACCTGCAGGTGATCAAGACCGACGCCGACCGTGGCCTGATCATGGTCAAGGGAGCCGTTCCCGGCTCCAAAGGTGGCTGGGTGACGATCAAGGATGCGGTGAAGAAGCCGTTCCCCGAGAACGCCATTCTGCCCGCCGCGCTGAAATCGGCAGCTGAAGAAGCCGAGAAAGCCGCAGCAGAAGCCGCCGCAGCCGCAGCAGCCGAGGAAGAAGCAGCCGCCAAGGCCGCAGCCGAAGCACAGGCCGCCCAGGAAGCCGAAGCCGAGAAGGAGGCCGAGGCCCAGATCGAGGCTGACAGCGAGGCCGCTGGCGACCAGAGCGAGACTCTGGACGAGACCAAGAAGGATGACGAAGCATGAAACTCGACATGATCAAACTGGACGGCAGCAAGGCCGGCTCGGTCGATCTGGGCGAAGACATCTTCGACCTGGATCCCCGCGCGGATATCCTGCACCGTGTCGTCCGCTGGCAGCGCAACAAGGCGCAGGCCGGTACGCATAAGGTCAAGACGCGGTCCGAAGTCAGCTACTCGACCAAGAAGATCTATCGCCAGAAGGGCACCGGCGGCGCACGCCACGGCGCGCGCTCGGCTCCGATCTTCCGCAAGGGTGGTATCTACAAGGGCCCGACGCCGCGCAGTCATGCGCATGATCTGCCCAAGAAGGTCCGCGCCCTCGGTCTCAAGCATGCCCTGAGCGCCAAGGCGCGCGCAGGCGAGCTGGTGATCGTCGAGGATTTCGGCAATGTCGCAAAGACCGGCACGCTGGCCAAGCAGATCAAGGATCTGGGCTGGAAGCGCGCGCTGGTCATCGACGGCGCCGAGGTCAACGCCGATTTCGCCAAGGCCGCGCGCAACATCGAGGGTCTGGACGTTCTGCCGACCATCGGTGCAAACGTCTATGACATCCTCAAGCGTGATACCCTGGTCATCACCAAGGCGGGTGTCGAAGCACTGGAGGCACGACTGAAATGAGCGCGAAACCCGAACATTACGACGTGATCCGCAAGCCCGTCGTGACCGAGAAGGCCACAATGGCGTCCGAGAATGGCGCCGTCGTCTTCGAAGTCTCGATCGGCAGCAACAAGCCCCAGATCAAGGAGGCCGTCGAGGCACTCTTTGGTGTCAAGGTGAAGGCTGTGAACACGACCATCACCAAGGGCAAGGCCAAGCGCTTCCGCGGCCAGATGGGCCGCCGCGCGGACGTCAAGAAAGCGTATGTCACGCTGGAAGAAGGCAACACGATCGACGTGACCACTGGTCTCTGAGGTTTAGTTGGCTTGAGGATTTATGAACCCCGGCTGTAGTGGCCGGGGTTTTTTCTGTTCAATGGCCGGTTTGTGCCCAAAGTGACAACTGCTCAAACATAGTTCTGGGGCTCAGAGTTTTTCGCTAGATGGGTCTAATCGCCAATCATTCATCAAGAAGTCGAAAAACGTTTCTGCGAGCACCTCAGTTTCCAGCGAATGCTTGTCGACCTCAACAACAGCCCAATTGCTGTCAGGATCGAGCCCAACGCAAAAGCCGTTACAATCATCGCCTACGAAGACGAGGTTCTTCAAGTGGTCAGGTGCATTGTTACCGTAAATGTAGTTTGATCTAAGTGGCTCACTGTAGAGTTCAAAGAACATTTGCCCGATGGTTCCGCCTCCTATCTCGCTTAAAAATTTTGAATAATCGTCAGGAATAACCATTTCTAGATTTGAAATCTCTGTCGGCCCCCGAGCTGATCCGTAAGCGTTCATCAACAGATTTTTTAACAGGGTGACGTCGGTTGAACTACGTTGGGTCATATCGAATATAGGGCACGAAAAAGCAACATGTTCAACGACTGGTTTGGGTGGGCTCGCGAACGCAAGGAGTGACGGCTTCGTCCGCATAGCCGACCTGGCGACTTGTGGCTAACCCCGCCCGAACAGCGCGCGGAGCGCGCCGGGCGAGCGCCTGACCGGCCCGCGGTCTGGCGCTTTGGCGGCCGGGCGCTGCCGTATGGATGTTGGAGGGGCTTGGCGGGGATAAAGTGGGCAGAACGGGCGTTGCGGCGCCAGCCCCCGGTCAGGCGCGCGCCCGGTTTGGAGAGGGGAGCGCCAGGGATCAGCGGGGCAGGCGGCGCCTGCGTCCAGTATGCAAGCGCTTTTGCGCCCTTCCCCCACTTGACCCCACCTCTCTTAGCCCCTAAACGGACGCATCACCGCAGCCCCGGATTCGTCCGGGGCTTCGTTTTCGTTCAATTGAACGATCTAGCCGGGCACCTACGGGGGCCTATACCAATGGCGGGCCAGGCCCGCCTCACATAGGCGGACACACGCGTTCGCCGTTTGCTAAACGGAAGACAGAAAGCATGGCACTCAAGTCGTATAAGCCAACGACGCCGGGCCAGCGCGGGCTGGTGCTGATCGACCGTTCGGAGCTGTACAAAGGACGCCCCGTCAAAGCCCTCACCGAGGGTCTGACGAAATCGGGCGGCCGGAACAACACCGGACGTATCACATCGCGTCGTCGCGGGGGTGGGGCCAAGCGCCTCTACCGGATCGTTGATTTCAAGCGTAACAAATTCGATATGGCGGCCACCGTCGAGCGGATCGAATATGATCCCAACCGGACCGCATTCATCGCTCTCATCAAATATGATGATGGCGAGCAGACCTACATCCTGGCGCCCCAGCGTCTCGCCATCGGTGACAAGATCTATTCGGGCGCGCGCGTCGACATCAAGCCCGGCAACTGCATGCCGTTCTCGGGCATGCCGATCGGTACCATCGTTCACAACATCGAGCTGAAGCCCGGCAAGGGCGGACAGATTGCACGCGCCGCGGGCACCTATGCCCAGTTCGTTGGCCGTGACGGTGGCTACGCGCAGATCCGCCTCAGCTCGGGCGAGCTTCGCCTGGTGCGGCAGGAGTGCAAGGCGACGGTTGGCGCGGTCTCGAACCCCGACAACTCGAACCAGAACTACGGCAAGGCCGGCCGCATGCGTCACAAGGGCATCCGCCCGAGTGTTCGCGGTGTCGTGATGAACCCGATCGACCACCCGCATGGTGGTGGTGAGGGCCGCACGTCGGGTGGTCGCCACCCGGTCACCCCGTGGGGCAAGCCGACCAAGGGTGCCCGCACCCGCAACAAGAACAAGGCGTCGCAGAAGCTGATCATCCGCTCGCGTCACGCCAAGAAGAAGGGCCGTTAAGACATGGCACGTTCTGTATGGAAAGGCCCCTTCGTGGATGCTTACGTCCTGAAAAAGGCCGAAGCATCGCGCGAATCCGGGCGCAATGAAGTCATCAAGATATGGTCGCGCCGCTCGACGATCCTGCCCCAGTTCGTGGGCCTGACGTTTGGCGTCTACAACGGCAAGAAGCATATCCCTGTCAACGTCAGCGAAGACATGATTGGTCAGAAGTTCGGTGAGTACTCGCCGACCCGCACCTATTACGGTCATGCCGCCGACAAAAAAGCGAAGCGGAAGTAAGTCATGGGCAAGGAAAAGAACCCCCGCCGCGTGGCCGATAACGAAGCCCGGAGCAAGCTCCGGATGCTTCGCACCAGCCCGCAGAAACTGAACCTTCTGGCACAGCTGATCCGTGGCAAGAAAGTGGACAAGGCCCTGACGGACCTCACTTTCAGCCAGAAGCGGATCGCCGAGGATGTGCGCAAGTGCCTCCAGTCGGCCATCGCCAATGCCGAGAACAACCACAATCTGGACGTGGATGAGCTGGTCGTGGCCGAGGCCTATGTCGGCAAGAACCTCGTGATGAAGCGCGGCCGTCCGCGTGCCCGTGGCCGGTTTGGCGCCCTGCGCAAGCCGTTCTCGGAAATCACGATCATCGTGCGTCAAGTCGAGGAGCAAGCCTGATGGGTAACAAAGTCAATCCGATTGGCATGCGCCTGCAGGTGAACCGCACCTGGGACAGCCGCTGGTATGCCGACACCAAGGACTACGGCAATCTTCTGCTTGAGGACATCGCCATGCGCGAGTTCATCAAGAAAGAGTGCAAGCAGGCCGGCGTCAGCCGCGTGATCATCGAGCGTCCGCACAAGAAGTGCCGCGTCACGGTGCACACAGCCCGCCCCGGCGTCATCATTGGCAAGAAAGGCGCAGACATCGAGACGCTGCGCAAGAAGCTGGCCGCGATGACCGACAGCGAGCTGCACCTGAACATCGTCGAAGTGCGCAAGCCCGAGCTGGACGCCGCGCTGGTGGGTGAGAGCATCGCCCAGCAGCTCGAGCGCCGGGTCAGCTTCCGCCGTGCGATGAAGCGCGCCGTGCAGAACGCCATGCGTATGGGTGCCCTCGGCATCCGTGTGAACCTCGCCGGCCGCCTTGGCGGCGCCGAGATCGCCCGGACCGAATGGTATCGCGAGGGCCGCGTGCCCCTGCATACGCTGCGGGCCGATATCGATTACGCCCATGTCGAGGCGTTGACCGCCTACGGCATCATCGGGATCAAGACCTGGATCTTCAAAGGTGAGATCATGGATCATGACCCGTCTGCGCGTGACCGGAAAGCTCAGGAACTTCAGGACGGTCCGGCACCTCGCGGTGCAGGCGGGCGTCGCTAAGGGGGAATGACAGATGCTACAACCGAAACGCACTAAATTCCGCAAGCAGTTCAAGGGCCGCATCAAAGGCGAAGCCAAGGGCGGCTCGGACCTGAACTTCGGCTCGTTCGGCCTCAAGGCCACGCAGCCCGAGCGTATCACGGCACGTCAGATCGAAGCGGCCCGCCGCGCGATGACCCGCCACATGAAGCGTCAGGGCCGTGTCTGGATCCGAATTTTCCCGGATCTGCCGGTGACGTCCAAGCCAACGGAAGTCCGCATGGGTAAGGGTAAGGGCTCGGTCGATTACTGGGCAGCCCGCGTCAAGCCGGGCCGCGTGATGTTCGAGATCGACGGTGTTAACGAAGAGATCGCATTCGAGGCCCTGCGCCTCGCCGCGATGAAGCTGCCGATCAAGACCCGCGTCGTGGTTCGCGAGGACTGGTAAATTTCGCTTGGCGACATTTACCAGGTGCGGCGCAGCGACGTTCCGTAGGAAAAATCGCGGGCCGTACCCCGATTGAGAATAAAAAAAACCCCCGTCGAAAATTCGGCGGGGGTTTTTCCGTCGTGATTCAGTCTACTGTCGTCATTCAGTCTACGGTCTCGGGTTCGCGTCTCTAACCATCTCGGCGCGTTGGTGCCCGCTACCCTTCACTCTCATTCGAGGCGCGCGTCATCGGCAGCGGCTCCTTGAAGGTCAGCGTTCGGTAGGGGAATGGGATCTCGATCCCCGCGTCGTCCAAGGCGCGCTTGACCGCCGCAACCACCTGATCGCGCGATTTACGCACATCCAGGGGCGTGGACCCGGTCCACCATGTCACCTCGAAGTTGATAGAGGAGGATGCGAATTCCTGCGCGAAGATCTGAACCGGCTTTTCGTCCGTGATCACCGTGTCGCACGCATTCACCGCCTCGGAGATGACCGTCCGCGCCTCATCGACATCGACGTCATAGGCCACGCCGCAGATCACCGTGACGCGGCGATGATCCAGATCGGTGCGGACCGTCACGGCGTTCTTGAACAGGATCGAATTGGGCACGATCACCAACTGCCCGTCGGTTTGGCGGATATGGCTTTCGCGGATCGCGATGCGGGATACTTCGCCCTCGATATCCTCGCATTCCACGTAATCCCCGATGCGCATTTCCTTGCGAAAGAGGATGATGATCCCGGCGAGGAAATTCTCGAACACGTCCTTGAAGGCAAAGCCGATGGCGACCGAGCCTATGCCCAGTCCGGCGAGGATGCTGGCCGGAGTGAGGCCGGGGAAAAGGATGACGGCGGCGGTCATGATCCCCAGAACCCAGATGGCGATCGAGGTCAGAAGGCTGAAGAGCTCTTGCAGGCTTTTGCGCAGCCGGGTCTTGCCGAGTATGCGGGCGAGCCATGAGGATGCGATCTTGACGGCCAGCCATGTCAACAGGATCACGATGAGGGCGACTGCCAGGTTCGGCAGCACCTCTATGGAAGCACGGGCAATGTCGCGAAGCTGATTGATCAGGACGGTAATCGGTTCCAGGGGTTGTCTCCTCGTTGCGTCGCAAAATAACGCCACAAGAAGCGATATGGTTCATTTGGCCCCTGCGGACCCCTTCAACCCCAGGCGTAATTAAAGCTGACGCTGATCCGGTCATCCTCGCTCAGGTTCACCGGGACCTCATGCCGCAGCCACGACTCCCACAGCAGCACCTCGCCCGCCTCGGGCGCTTCATACCGAAACGCCCGCAACTCTTCGCGCGCATCCTTGCGGCGGGGCGGGGCGGCCATCATGCGGGCCGAGCGGGGGTCTTCGAGCTTCAGCGCGCTCGTGCCTTCGGGCATCGTCACATAGGTCGTGCCCGAGATCACCGAATGGGGATGGATATGCGAGGAATGCGTGCCACCCTCTGGCAGGATGTTGATCCAGAGGCTGTCGAGCTTCAGCTTCTTGCCACCAAGATCGAACTCCAGATCCTCCGCGAAAGCCGCGACATGCTTGTCCAGAACCTTCTGCAGGTCACGAAAGATCGGAAAGCGGTAGGGCAGATCGTCGAGGGACGCGTAAGAGGTATAGCCGGGATAGCCGTTCTCTTCGCACCACTCCTGGCCCGCCTCGTCATCTTCGGCTATGGACCAGCAGGAGGCTTCCAACTCGGACGGATCAATGGGTTTGCCCAGCTCGCTAAGGCAGGCGCGGTATAGACGGGTGACGAAGAGGGATGATATATGTGCCATGCTCCGCGTCATAGCGCAGGGCAGGGCGCAAGGCGAGGCCCATTTGAACTAGGGGGTTGCGCCCATGCGCCGGCGCCTCTATACGCGCCCAATCACGAACGATCTCCACCGGAATCAGGGTGACCAAGCGTATCGATGCGCAAGGGCCCTCCTGTGATGTTGAAAGGATAAAGGCGATGGACGCCAAGGAACTACGCGAAAAGACACCCGACCAGCTGCGTGAAGAGTTGTCGAACCTGAAAAAAGCACAGTTCAACCTGCGCTTTCAGGCCGCGACCGGTCAGCTGGAGAATGCATCGCAGATGCGCACCGCACGCCGCAATGCGGCCCGCGTGCTGACCATTCTCAACGAGAAAGCCGCTGCCGCGGCAGCAGAATAAGGAGCCTGCAAGATGCCCAAACGTATCCTCTCTGGCACCGTGACAAGCGACGCCAACGCACAAACCATCAGCGTATCGGTCGAGCGCCGCTTCAAGCACCCGGTTCTGCAAAAGACGATCCGGAAGTCCAAGAAATACCGCGCCCATGATGAGAACAACACGTTCAAGGTGGGCGACAAGGTGCGCATCATCGAATGCGCACCCAAGTCCAAGACGAAACGCTGGGAGGTTCTGGAGGGCTGAGCCCGCCAAGACCAATTCAGCTTAATCGAAACCCCGGGGCAAGGGCCGCATCGCCCCCCGGTAGGTCGGGAGAAACCAAATGATCCAGATGCAGACAAACCTGGATGTTGCTGACAACAGCGGCGCGCGCCGCGTTCAGTGCATCAAGGTTCTGGGTGGTTCCAAGCGTAAATACGCGTCCGTCGGCGACATCATCGTCGTCTCGGTCAAGGAAGCCATCCCCCGTGGCCGTGTGAAGAAGGGTGACGTCCGCAAGGCCGTTGTCGTTCGCACCGCCAAGGAAGTGCGCCGCGAAGACGGCACCGCAATCCGTTTTGACCGCAACGCCGCCGTGATCCTGAACAACGCAGGTGAGCCGGTCGGTACGCGTATCTTCGGCCCGGTCGTTCGCGAGTTGCGGGCCAAGAAATTCATGAAAATCATCTCGCTCGCCCCGGAGGTGCTGTGACATGGCTGCCAAACTGAAGAAAGGCGACAAGGTCGTCGTCCTCGCTGGCAAGGACAAAGGCAAGGAGGGCACGATTGCCTCCGTCGATCCCAAGGCCGGCAAGGCCGTGGTCGATGGTGTCAACATGGCCATCCGCCACACCCGCCAGAGCCAGACCGCACAGGGCGGCCGCCTGCCCAAGGCAATGCCGATCGACCTGAGCAACATCGCGCTGCTGGATGCCAAGGGCAAGCCGACGCGCGTTGGCTTTGACATCAAGGACGGCAAGAAAGTGCGCGTCGCCAAGACCACGGGGGATGTGATCGATGCTTGATACTGCAAACTACACCCCGCGCCTGCAAACGCAGTTCCGCGACGAGATCAAGGCAAAGCTGAAAGAAGAATTCGGCTACACCAACGACATGATGATCCCGCGTCTGGACAAGATCGTCCTGAACATCGGCTGCGGCTCCGAGGCGGTCCGCGACAGCAAGAAGGCCAAATCGGCTCAGGATGACCTGAGCACGATCGCAGGCCAGCGCGCCGTCGTGACCAAGGCCAAGAACTCGATCGCCGGCTTCCGCGTTCGTGAGGACATGCCCCTTGGCGCCAAGGTGACGCTGCGCGGTGCGCGCATGTACGACTTCCTCGACCGTCTGATCACGGTCGCGATGCCCCGGATCCGCGACTTCCGCGGCGTTTCGGGCAAATCCTTCGATGGCCGTGGCAACTATGCGTTCGGCATCAAGGAGCACATCGTCTTCCCCGAGATCAACTTCGACAAGATCGACGAATCCTGGGGCATGGATGTCATCATCGCAACCACGGCGAAGACCGATGCCGAAGCAAAGGCGCTGTTGAAGCACTTCAACATGCCCTTCAACAGCTAAGGCGCGGGAGAGAGAGTTATGGCTAAGAAAGCAATGATCGAGCGCGAGAAGAAGCGCCAGAAACTGGTCGAAAAGTACGCCGCCAAACGCGCCGCACTGAAAGAGATCATCAATGACGAGAGCAAGCCGATGGAAGAGCGTTTCCGCGCGACCCTGAAGCTGGCGGATCTGCCCCGCAACAGCAGTGCAACACGTCTGCACAACCGCTGCCAGCTGACGGGCCGTCCGCATGCGTATTACCGCAAGCTCAAAGTGTCGCGTATCGCGCTGCGGGAACTGGGCCAGAACGGCCAGGCCCCCGGCCTCGTGAAATCCAGCTGGTAAGGGAGATTTGAAATGAATGATCCTATCGGCGATATGCTCACGCGGATCCGCAACGCCTCGATGCGCGGCAAGTCCACGGTGATGACCCCGGCCTCCAAAATGCGCGAGCGCGTGCTCGGTGTTCTGGCGGACGAAGGCTATATCCGCGGCTTTGAAGCGACGACCGGCAAGGATGGCCACCCGGCCATCGAGATCAGCCTGAAATATTTCGATGGCGCCCCCGTCATTCGCGAGATGAAGCGGGTCTCCAAGCCCGGCCGTCGCGTCTATCTGGGCGTCAAGGACATCCCCTCGGTCCGTCAGGGCCTGGGCGTGTCGATTGTCTCCACCCCCAAGGGTGTGATGTCGGATGCAAGTGCCCGCAGCCAGAACGTTGGCGGCGAAGTGCTCTGCACGATATTCTAAGGAGGCCAGAATATGTCTCGTATCGGCAAATTGCCCGTCTCGCTCCCTGATGGGGTTACTGCGTCGCTCAGCGGCCAGCAGCTTGAGATCAAGGGTCCCAAGGACGCCAAGGTGTTCACGTTCACGGATGACGTCACGATCGCTATCGAAGATAGCAAGATCACCGTCACCCCGCGTGGCAAGTCCAAGCGCGCGCGCCAGCAGTGGGGCATGACCCGCACTGTGGTGGCCAACATGGTCCACGGCGCCAAGGAGACGTTCAAGAAAGAGCTGGAAATCCGCGGCGTGGGTTACCGGGCGCAGCTTCAGGGCAATGTCCTGAAACTGAACCTCGGCCTGTCGCACGACGTCGATTTTCAAATTCCGGAAGGTGTGACTGTTACCGTCCCCAAGCCCACCGAACTGGTGGTCGAAGGCACGGACAAGCAGCTCGTCGGTCAGGTCGCGGCCAATATCCGCGACTGGCGTCGTCCCGAGCCCTATAAGGGCAAAGGCATTCGCTACAAAGACGAGTATATCTTCCAGAAAGAAGGCAAGAAGAAGTAAGGAACGGGTAGATGGCAAACAGCAAAAGAAAACTGTTTCTGAAACGCCGCCTGCGCGTTCGGAACAAACTTCGTCAGGTCAATGCAGGGCGCATGCGCCTCAGCGTTCACCGCAGCAACAAGAACATCAGCGCTCAGCTGATCGACGATGCGAACGGCGTGACGCTCGCATCGGCCTCGACCCTCGAAAAGGATCTGGGCATGGTCGGCAAGTGCAATGTCGAGGCGGCCACTAAGGTCGGCACGGCGATTGCCGAGCGCGCCAAGAAGGCCGGGGTGAGCGAAGCTTACTTCGACCGTGGCGGCTTTCTCTTCCACGGCAAGGTGAAGGCTCTGGCCGACGCTGCGCGTGAAGGTGGTCTGAAGATCTGATTTCAGCGTAGGCGGCCCCGATGTGGGGCCGCCTCGATGATCCGGGGGCGCTTTCCTGCCCACCTGGATTGATACATTTCAGGCGCCAAGCGTTGCGCCGCCAAGATAAAGGATTTGCCACATGGCAAGAGATGACAACCGTGGTGGTGGCCGCCGCAACCAGCGTGAAGAGGCCCCCGAATTTGCAGACCGCCTGGTCGCGATCAACCGCGTTTCCAAAACCGTCAAGGGCGGCAAGCGCTTTGGCTTTGCGGCGCTGGTCGTCGTAGGCGATCAGAAGGGCCGCGTCGGCTTTGGCAAGGGCAAGGCCAAGGAGGTCCCCGAGGCCATCCGCAAGGCGACCGAGGCTGCCAAGCGTGGCATGATCCGCGTGCCGCTGCGCGAGGGCCGCACCCTGCACCACGACATGGAAGGTCGCCACGGCGCCGGCAAGATCGTGATGCGGACCGCCCCTCAGGGTACCGGCATCATCGCCGGTGGTCCGATGCGTGCCGTGTTCGAGATGCTGGGCGTTCAGGACGTCGTTGCGAAATCCAACGGCAGCCAGAACCCCTACAACATGATCCGCGCCACCATGAACGGCCTGACCAAGGAGTCGAGCCCCCGCATGGTCGCGCAGCGCCGCGGCAAGAAGGTCGCGGACATTCAGGCAACTGCCGACGCACCCCGCCCGAAGGGCGAGCAAGCGCCCGTCGCTCAGGAGGGTTAAGACATGGCCAAGACTATCGTGATCAAGCAGATCGGCAGCCCGATCCGCCGCCCCGCCGAGCAGCGCGCAACGCTGATCGGCCTCGGCCTCAACAAGATGCACCGCGTGCGCGAGCTGGAGGACACTCCATCGGTCCGCGGCATGATCAACAAGATCCCGCATATGGTCCAGATTTTGGAAGAGAAGGGCTGAGGCTTCAGCTCTGTCTTTGAGATGGAAACGCCCCGGTCAGATATGGCCGGGTCGTTTTTCTTTTTGAGGCGCCGTTTTCTAGTGGCAATGAAGCGGCTTAGATCCCGCGTGGCAGCATTTCCCGGGGGGCGAACTTTTGCGACAGCCCCCGCTATGGGCGACAGGAGCGGTATCGGGCCGCGTTGACGCGTCATTTTCGCGGGCCTGTGCCGAAATCGGCACCAGTGAAAGCATTGCAACTGTCCAGGCGAGGGCAAATGATCTGATCACGGTGGAATATCCTGAAATGTAATTCCACCACTATGTTAACCAAGGTTAACGCCGTCAAGGCGGCCGACATTGCGAGGAAAGCGCTCATGTTCGTCAAGACACTCGCCGACACACTCGGGAGCCCCGACGACGTTGTGGGAGACGCCTTTGAGAGCCGCCGGATCCTATTGGCGCGCGACGGTCTGGGCTATTCGTTTCACGACACGCTGATAAAGGCGGGTAGTACGCAGCGCCTTGAATACAAAAACCATGTCGAGGCGAATTATTGCATCGAAGGCGAGGGGGAGATCGAGGAGGTGGCGACGGGCCGCACATGGCCACTGGTCCCCGGCACGATGTATGTGCTGGACGCGCATGATGCACATATCATCCGCGCGCGCACCGGCATGCGCCTTCTTTGTGTGTTCACGCCCGCCTTGACCGGCACCGAAACGCATGATGCGGATGGCAGTTACAATCCGCCAGACTGACCCCGCACTCTTGCAAGCGCCCGCCGCCCCCGCTATACGCGCCCGAGGTCGGCGGGTTTGCCGACTCACAACTCACGCAAAGCCGCGTTCGGCCGCTCCCGTCGCTGGGGGCCGCATCCGGCACAAGGAGAAGCGACATGAAATTGCATGAACTGCGCGATAACGACGGCGCAACCAAGAAGAAAAAGCGCATTGGCCGTGGTCCCGGTTCGGGCATGGGCAAGACCGGTGGCCGTGGTGTCAAGGGTCAGAAGTCCCGCTCGGGCGTGGCGATCAAGGGCTTTGAGGGTGGCCAGATGCCGCTCTACCAGCGTCTGCCCAAGCGCGGCTTCAACAAGCCGAACCGCAAGGCCTATGCCGTGGTCAATCTGGGCCTGATTCAGAAATTCATCGACGACAAGAAGCTGGACGCAGGTAGCGCCATCACCGAGGACGCGCTGATCGCGTCGGGCCTCGTGCGCCGCAAGCTGGACGGTGTCCGCGTGTTGGCCAAGGGCGACGTGACCTCCAAGATCACTCTGGAAGTCAGCGGCGCATCGAAGTCGGCCGTCGAGGCGGTCGAGAAGGCGGGTGGCTCACTGAAAGTCACAAGCGCGCAGGCGGCTGAATAAGAGGTTGTGAGCGGCGCGCCTGCCGCTTACACACTTCGTAGTTTTCAAAACGGACGCCGCCGGGCCGCTGGAAAACAGCACCCCGGCGGCGTTTGTCATTCCGAAAGAGACCCGAATGGTATCTGCAGCAGAACAAATGGCGGCCAACACCAGCTGGGCAGCGCTCGGCAAGGCCACCGATCTACGCAAGCGCATCGTCTATACCCTGATGCTCTTGATCGTCTATCGCCTCGGCACCTGGATCCCGGTGCCCGGCATCGACGGCGTCGAGCTGCGGGAATTCATGTCGAACGCGGGTGCCAGCATCGGCGGCATGCTCAGCATGTTCACCGGCGGCGCGCTGGGACGGATGGGGATTTTTGCTCTTGGAATCATGCCCTATATCTCGGCCTCGATCATCGTGCAGCTGATGACGGCGATGGTTCCGGCGCTTGAGCAGCTCAAGAAGGAGGGCGAGGCGGGGCGCAAGAAGATCAACCAGTACACCCGCTACGGCACCGTTTTTCTGGCGACGCTGCAGTCCTACGGCCTCGCGGTCAGCCTGCAATCAGGCGATCTGGTCACCAATCCCGGCACGTTCTTCATCGTCTCGTGCATGATCACGCTGGTCGGCGGCACCATGTTCCTGATGTGGCTGGGCGAGCAGATCACCGCGCGCGGCATCGGCAACGGCATCTCGCTGATCATCTTCGTCGGCATCATCGCCGAAGTGCCCGCCGCCCTCGCACAGTTCTTTGCCAGCGGCCGTTCGGGCGCGATCAGCCCGGCTGTCATCGTCGGCGTGATCGTGATGGTGATCGCCGTGATCGCCTTCGTGGTCTTCATGGAGCGGTCCCTGCGCAAGGTGCATATCCAGTATCCGCGCCGCCAGGTGGGGATGAAGGTCTATGACGGCGGATCGTCGCACCTGCCGATCAAGGTGAACCCGGCGGGCGTGATCCCGGCGATTTTCGCCTCGTCGCTGCTACTGTTGCCGACCACGATCAGCACGTTCTCGGGCGGGCAGGGCACCAGCCCGATCATGTCCACCATCCTCGCCTATTTCGGCCCCGGTCAGCCGCTCTATCTGCTGTTCTTCACCGGTATGATCGTGTTCTTTGCCTATTTCTACACATACAACGTCGCGTTCAAACCCGACGAGGTTGCGGACAATCTCAAGAACCAGAACGGTTTTGTTCCCGGCATTCGTCCGGGCAAGCGGACGGCGGAGTATCTGGAATATGTCGTCAGCCGCGTTCTTGTCCTCGGCTCGGGCTATCTGGCGCTGGTCTGCCTGCTGCCGGAAATTTTGCGCGCACAGTTTGCCATTCCCTTTTATTTCGGCGGCACTTCGGTTCTTATTGTCGTGTCGGTCACGATGGATACCATCCAGCAGGTGCAGAGCCATCTTCTGGCACATCAATATGAGGGCTTGATCGAAAAATCGCAGCTCGGCGGCAAAGGAAAGCGCCGTGCACGGCGCAAAGGGACAGGACGTAAGTAAATGAACATTATTCTTCTCGGACCGCCGGGCGCGGGCAAAGGCACGCAGGCCCAGCATCTGGTTGCAGAACGTGGCATGATCCAGCTCAGCACGGGCGACATGCTGCGCGAAGCCAAGGCCTCCGGCACCGAGATGGGTAAGAAAGTGGCCGAAGTGATGGCGCGCGGTGATCTGGTCACCGACGAGATCGTGATCGGCCTCATCCGCGAAAAACTGGAGCAGGGCAAGGGCGGCGGCTTCATTTTTGACGGCTTCCCCCGCACGCTGCCGCAGGCCGACGCGCTTGGCCAGCTTCTGGCCGATTGCGGCGAGAGCCTGGATGCCGTCATAGAGATGCAGGTCGATGACGAGGCGCTGGTCGAGCGCATCACGTCGCGCTCCACCTGTGCGGGCTGCGGCGCGGTCTATAACGACAAGACCAAGCCCATTCCCGAGGACGGTGTCTGCACCAGCTGCGGCGAGGCGCATGAGTTTGTCCGCCGCGCCGATGACAATGAGGAGGCGCTGCGCAACCGTCTCATGGAATACTACAAGAAGACGTCGCCCCTGATCGGCTATTACTACGCCAAGGGCATGCTGAGCACCGTCAACGGTCTGGGAAGCATGGAAGATGTCACCGCCTCGATCGCGGCTGTTCTGGACGCCTGATCTTAGCCCACAACGGCACCGGGCAGGGGTGCGGCGCACAAGATTTGCGCGCCGCCCTTGACGCCCCGCGCAAATCCTCCTAACCAGCACCATCCCACAAGGGAGCTGATTCATTTGGGGCTTGCCCCATGCCGAATCGATCACCTGAATTCAGCTACGGCCTGGGGCGTCTGCCTTGGGCCTGCGTTGTGAAAAAAGGGCCCGGAATTACGGGCTCGCAACGAAAAGGAATATGCACGTGGCACGTATCGCCGGCGTCAACATCCCGACGCACAAACGGGTTCCCATCGCCCTCACCTATGTCACCGGTATCGGCCATTCGACGGCCAAGACCATCTGCGAAGCCGTCGGCATCGACGCATCGCGCCGCGTCAACGAGCTGAGCGACACCGAAGCTGTCGCCCTGCGCGAGTACATCGACGCCAACCTGACCGTCGAAGGCGACCTGCGCCGTGAGACGCAGATGAACATCAAGCGTCTGATGGACCTTGGTTGCTATCGCGGTCTGCGCCACCGCCGGAACCTGCCGGTTCGCGGTCAGCGTACCCATACCAATGCTCGCACCCGCAAAGGCCCCGCAAAGGCCATTGCCGGCAAGAAGAAATAAGGGAGGGCTCACGACATGGCACGCGATACCCGCCGCACGAAGAAGAAGGTTTCCAAGAACATCGCCACCGGCGTTGCGCATGTGAACTCTTCGTTCAACAACACCAAGATCCTGATCTCTGACGTTCAGGGCAACGCGATTGCATGGTCCTCGGCCGGCTCCTGCGGCTTCAAGGGCTCGCGCAAGTCGACGCCCTACGCCGCTCAGTTGGCTGCAGAGGATGCAGGCAAGAAGGCGCAAGAGCACGGCATGCGCACGCTGGAAGTCGAAGTGCAGGGCCCCGGTTCGGGCCGCGAGAGCGCGCTGCGCGCCCTCGCTGCTGTCGGCTTCAACATCACGTCAATCCGCGACGTGACGCCGATGGCGCATAACGGCTGCCGTCCGCCTAAGCGCCGCCGCGTCTGAGGCCTCTATTTCAAGTGGGGCTGCGCATGTCCGCGCGGCCCCATTTACGTCATTTTGAAACCTCGGGCGTTCTGGCCGTCGGACATGCGGGCAGAACTGGTATGGAGGGACACATGATCCACAAAAATTGGGCTGAACTGATCAAGCCGACCCAGCTGGACGTCAAGCCGGGTAATGATCCCGCGCGTCACGCAACGGTCGTCGCTGAGCCGCTTGAGCGGGGCTTTGGCCTGACGCTGGGCAACGCGCTGCGCCGCGTTCTGATGTCGTCGCTGCAAGGCGCGGCCATCACCGCTGTCCAGATCGACAACGTGCTGCATGAATTCTCGTCCGTTGCGGGTGTCCGCGAGGATGTCACCGACATAATCCTGAACCTCAAGGGCGTCGCGCTCCGCATGGAAGTCGAAGGCCCCAAGCGCCTGTCGATCAGTGCCAAGGGCCCCGGCATCGTCACCGCTGGCGATATCTCGGACAGCTCGGGCATCGAGGTTCTGAACCGCGATCACGTGATCTGCCACCTCGACGAGGGCGCTGACCTCTTCATGGAACTGACGGTCAACACCGGCAAGGGCTATGTCGCCGCAGACAAGAACAAGCCCGAGGACGCGCCGATCGGCATGATCCCCGTGGACGCGATCTATAGCCCGGTCCGCCGTGTCAGCTATGATGTGCAACCCACCCGCGAGGGGCAGGTGCTGGACTATGACAAGCTGACGCTGAAGGTCGAAACCGATGGCTCGATCACACCGGATGACGCCGTTGCCTACGCCGCCCGCATCCTGCAGGATCAGCTGAGCATCTTCGTCAACTTCGACGAGCCCGAAAGCGCGGGCCGCCAGGACGACGATGACGGTCTCGAGTTCAACCCGCTTCTGCTCAAGAAAGTGGACGAGCTGGAGCTATCGGTGCGCTCGGCCAACTGCCTCAAGAACGACAACATCGTCTATATCGGCGATCTGATCCAGAAGACCGAAGCCGAGATGCTGCGCACGCCGAACTTCGGCCGCAAGTCCTTGAACGAGATCAAGGAAGTGCTGTCGGGCATGGGCCTGCACCTTGGCATGGATGTCGAGGATTGGCCGCCCGACAATATCGAGGATCTGGCGAAGAAATTCGAAGACGCCTTTTGATTTTATGCAGGCCGGGCGAAACATCCCGGCCTGCTGACACGACCGGGCACATGCCCCAAGGAGAGCGGCGCGGCACGCACCCCGCCGCCAGACAAAGCAAAACCGCCTGTAGAGGGCAAATTTAGGAGTATTACACATGCGTCACGCAAGAGGTTATCGCCGCCTGAACCGCACCCACGAGCACCGCAAGGCGCTCTGGGCGAACATGGCTGGCTCGCTCATCGAACATGAGCAGATCAAGACGACACTGCCGAAAGCCAAGGAACTGCGCCGCATCATCGAGAAGATGATCACGCTGGGCAAGCGCGGCGATCTCCACGCCCGCCGCCAGGCTGCCTCACAGCTCAAGCAGGACCAGTATGTCGAGAAGCTGTTCGCCGTTCTGGGGCCGCGTTACAAAGACCGTCAGGGTGGCTATGTCCGCGTCTTGAAGGCCGGCTTCCGCTATGGCGACATGGCGCCGATGGCGATCATCGAATTCGTTGACCGCGATCCAGCTGCCAAGGGCAAGGCCGACAAGGAACGCGTCGCAGCCGAAATGGCGTCGATGGACGAAGACTAAACATCGCCCGCACGGGCAGGTGACAAAGGCCCCCGCCGGATCCGGCGGGGGTTTTTGCGTCTCAGGGCAGACTCTCGCAAACTTGCAATCGCGCGCGTCGGGGCGCATATCGCGTGGGCACGACCTTTCGTAGACAGTTTTCCGAGGCGCCCATGCTGAAACCCCTCGCCATTGCGCTCATAGCTTTCACCGCTCCTCTGGCCACGCCCGCCTCGGCGCAGATGGCGGTGCCGCAAAACAGCGCGCAAATACAGTTGGGATTCGTGCCGGTGGTCAAAGAAGTGACCCCTGCCGTAGTCAACATCTACGCCCGCCGCGTGATCGAGGGCCGCGCCAGCCCCTTCGCGGATGACCCGTTCTTCGGCCAGCTTTTTCAGAATTTCGCCGGCCAGCGCCCGCGTGTGGAGAACTCGCTGGGCTCGGGTGTGATTCTGGGCAGCGATGGCATTGTCGTGTCGAATTATCACGTGGTGGGGCAGGCGACCGACATCCGCGTCGTGCTGAACGACCGGCGCGAATTCGACGCTACCGTTCTTCTGGCGGATGAGGAAAGCGATCTGGCGATCCTTCAGCTTGAGGGTGGCGAAGATCTGCCTGCGCTGGAATTGCGCGCCTCCGATAGCGTCGAGGTGGGCGAGCTGGTGCTGGCCGTGGGCAACCCCTTTGGCGTGGGCCAGACGGTCAGCAGCGGGATCGTGTCAGGCCTTGCGCGCTCGGGAACAGCGACCGGCAATGCGCGCGGCTATTTCATCCAGACCGATGCGCCGATCAACCCCGGCAATTCGGGTGGGGCGTTGGTGGATGTGAATGGCGCGCTGATTGGCATCAACACCTCGATCCTCAGCCGCTCGGGCGGCTCGAACGGGATCGGCTTTGCGATCCCCGCCACGCTGGTGCGCCAGTTCGTCGATCAGGCCCGCGCGGGCGAGACGCGGTTTCAGCGTCCGTGGGCGGGCGTCAGCGGCCAGCCCGTCACCTATGACATGGCCGAGGGGCTGGGTCTTGGGCGGGCGGGCGGCATCATTCTTTCGGACATGCATCCGGCCAGCCCCTTCGGTACCGCCGGACTGGCCCCGGGTGACGTGATCCTCGCTGTGGACGGTCAGGAAGTGAATGGCCCCGCCGAGATGATCTACCGCATGAGCGTGGCGGGCCTTGGTGCCGATGTGGCGATGACAGTTCTTCAGGAGGGCGAAGCGCGCGAGGTTGCCGTGCCGATGCTGCGTGCCCCCGATGAGCCGCCCCGCGCGACGCTGACGACCGGGGCGCGCGCCGCCGTGCCGGGCGTTACGCTCAGCACCGTCAATCCCGCCGTGATGGCCGAGTATGACTTGCCGCTGATCGCGAAGGGCGTGCTGGTCGAGGATCCGGGCGATGTGGGAGCGCGTGCCGGTCTGCGGGCGGGCGACGTCATCCTCGGCATCAACGGCGCCGCCGTTACCGACAGCTTCAGCGCCGAGGCGGCGCTTGAGGCGGCCGAGCGGCGCCTTGCCCTGGATATCCAGCGCGGGCAGCGGCGGCTGACCATGCGCTTCCGGCTATAGATCATGGCGGATCTCTTCGATACTGGCGATACGCCCCCGACAGGCCAGCCGCAGGGTCATCGCCCGCTTGCCGACCTTCTGCGGCCCAAATCCCTTGGCGAGGTGATCGGGCAGGAGCAGGTGCTGGGCGATGAGGCGCCTTTGGGCGTCATGCTGGCCGCCGGTAGCCTTGGCAGCCTCATCTTCTGGGGGCCCCCCGGCGTGGGCAAAACGACCATCGCGCGCCTTCTGGCCGATGTAACGGACCTGCATTTCATCCAGATCAGCGCCATTTTTTCGGGCGTGGCCGAGCTGAAAAAAGTCTTTCAGGAGGCCAAGCACCGCGCCGAGAACGGGCAGGGCACGCTACTCTTCGTGGATGAGATCCACCGCTTCAACAAGGCGCAGCAGGACGGGTTCCTGCCCTATATGGAGGATGGCACGATCCTCTTGGTCGGCGCGACCACCGAGAACCCTAGTTTTGAATTGAATGCGGCCCTTCTAAGCCGCAGTCAGGTGCTGATCCTCACCCGTCTGGATCTGGCCGATCTGGAGCGCCTTGCACAGCGGGCCGAGCGCGAGCTGAATCGCGCGCTGCCCCTCGACGGCCCTGCGCGCGAGGCGCTGCTGGAGATGGCCGACGGCGACGGGCGCGCCCTTTTGAACCTGATCGAACAGATCATGGCATGGAAGATCGACGGCAAGCTCGGCACCGAGGGGCTGGCCTCCCGCCTGATGCGCCGCGCCGCGAAGTACGACAAGTCGGGCGACGAGCATTACAACCTGATCTCGGCGCTGCATAAATCCGTGCGCGGGTCCGACCCCGACGCGGCGCTCTATTGGCTGGCGCGGATGCTGACCGGGGGCGAGGATCCACGATACCTGGCGCGGCGTATCACCCGCATGGCGGTCGAGGATATCGGGCTCGCTGACACGCATGCGCACCGCGTCTGCCTGGACGCGTGGGAGACATATGAGCGCCTGGGCAGCCCAGAAGGGGAATTGGCGCTGGGTCAGGCGGTGATCTACCTTGCCCTCGCGCCCAAATCGAATGCGGGTTATGCGGCCTTCAAGGCGGCGATGCGCGAAGCGAAAAAGACCGGGTCCGAACCACCACCCAAACACATTCTCAACGCACCCACCAAACTGATGAAAGAGCAGGGCTTCGGCGCTGGTTATGCCTATGACCACGATGCCGAGGATGCGTTTTCAGGTCAGAACTACTTTCCCGATACGATGAAGCGACCGGTGCTTTACCAGCCGGTCGAGCGCGGATTCGAGCGGGAATTGAAGAAGCGGCTGGACTATTTTGGCAAGCTGCGCACGCGGCGTACATGACCTGAACCTGCGCCAATGCGTTGCGCGGTCGCCAGTTCCCTCATCGGCACCATAATAATTTCTGGAACCGTGCGGCGACGGCCTCGGATTGTAACGCAGCGCCGGTCACAGTGACGTGAAGGCGAATATACCCCGTGTATTCCACGGGCAAAAACAGAACCTGGATGACAAAGCCCAAGTCAACGCTCTTCCTCGGCGGGTCCGTTGCGGCGCTCATGACCGTCAGCTCGGCAGCTTTTGCGCAGACAATCAGCGACGACGTCGCGTTCGAGAGCGATACTGCCAGGTCCAGCGCCAATGTGGCCGGCGGACAGGTCGTCGTCGATCGCGTAATCTGCCACCGTCGGTGTGACCGTGCCTGATCCGGATATCGACCTGCCGTAGGCCCAGCCCGTTGTGACCATGGATCAGCCGCAACCCGAGATGCCCAAATACAACGAACCCGAGGTCACACGCCTCGCTCCCGAAAGCCGTCTGGGCGACGAAGTGATGGTCGATTGATCAGTTGAATATGACCAATCACGGACGGGCCGCGCCGCGATGCGCGTCAATTTTCCCGTCATAATTGTCTGTTTGCGACATTTACGCTGCATTGCGGCCAGATGACGCTACGTCACAGACGGTTGTCATGGCTCTGTTTTTAAGGGGTTTAGGTCGGTCGATCATAGGGTCAAGCCATAAAAATAAGGCATTTGGGCATATTCTTGCTGGCGGTGCGGCAAGATACGTGTTTTCATCTGCGCATGTCGCAATCGGACTATCATTTTGCAGACCGACACTCACTCTGTCACTGGCCCGCATCGCGCGGTCGAGCGAAGACGGGGGAGGCCCAACGAACGGGCGCGCGTTAAAGTGCGCTTTTCGGCTGCGCGGTCTGATTGCGAACAGCAGAATTCAATCAAAATCGGAGGTATCTATTGTGACTAAGTTTAAGAATAGCGAATTGATGACGCGACTGGGCAATGCCGCGAAAACCGGCGACATCTCGCGCCGCTCTTTTATGAATTACTCGATGGCCGCCGGCGTCGGCGCCACCACGGCGACCGGTCTCTGGACCAGCAAGGCGAACGCAGCCCCGCAAAAGGGTGGCACGTTCCGCTTTGGCATCCATGACGGCAACTCGTCCGATACGCATGATCCCGGCACCTATGTCAGCCGCCAGCAGATCTATCTGGCGCACCAGTACCGCTCGTATCTGACGATGATCAATCCCGATGGCACCTTGGGCAAAGACTTGGCCACCGCGTGGGAGCCGAACGAGGACGCATCTGTCTGGACGTTCGAGATCAACCCCGATGCCATCTTCCACTCGGGTAAGGCCGTGACGGCCGAGGATGTGGTCGACTCGCTGAACTTCCACCGCGGTGAGAAGTCGACCTCGGCGGCGAAGTCGCTGCTGACTTCGGTGTCCGACATTCGCGCGGACGGGGATCATGCCGTCGTGGTCGAGTTGAATGGCGGCAATGCCGATGTTCCGTGGCTGATGACCGACTACCATTTTGCCATCTGCCCCAGCAACGGCGACGGCACGATCGATTGGCAGTCCGGCGACGGCTCGGGCCCCTACAAGATCGACGAGGCCGAGTGGGGCGTTCAGTTCCGCCTGTCGCGCCACGACGGGTGGCACCTGGAGGGCGCCTATTTCGACGAGCTGCTGATGCTGGTGCTGAACGATCCCAACGCGCGTCAAACGGCGCTGGTGACGGGCGACGTGGACGCGGTGTCGCTGGTCGACCTCAAGACCAAGTCGCTGCTGGAGCGTGACCCGAACATCGAGATCCTGTCGGTGCCTTCGGCTGCGGCGATCACGATGCCGATGTTCTGCGACACGGCGCCCTTTGATGATGTCAATGTGCGTAACGCGCTGAAACTGGCGATGGACCGCGACGAGATCATCCAGAAGATCGCTTTCGGTGAGGCGACGATGGGCAATGATTTCCATCACAGCCCCGCGATGCCCTACTTCCCCGAGGGGATCGAGCAGCGCAGCTATGATCCCGATCAGGCCAAGTCGCTGCTGAAGAAGGCCGGTGCGGAAGGACTGGAAGTCAGCCTCAGCACCGCGGACTCGGTGTTCTCGGGTGCGGTCGACATGTGCGTGCTCTACTCCGAGCAGGCCAGCAAGGCGGGCATCAAGGTCAATGTCGTGCGCGAGCCGAACGATGGCTACTACTCGGATGTCTGGCTGAAGAAGCCGTTCACCGCCGTCAGCTGGGGCGCACGCCCCACGCCCGACGTGATGTATAGCCTGGCCTATGCGTCGGATGCGGCTTGGAACGAGTCGCACTGGCAGAACGAGAAGTTCAACGAGCTGCTGGTTCAGGCCAAGGCGGAGTTGAACGACGAGCGCCGCAGCGAGATGTATCGCGAGATGGCTCTGCTGGCGAAGGATGACGGGGGCACGATCATCCCGTTCTTCAATAACTTCGTCTATGCGGTGCGCGGCAACGTGCAGACCGGCGACGATCTGGCGCCCAGCTGGGAGCTGGACGGCGCGCGCGGACCCAGCCGTTGGTGGTTCGCAAGCTGATCGCGCAGGCATATTCAGGGTCCGGCATCATGGGATGCCGGACTCGTCTTCGCTGCCGGGCCTACGGCGGGCAGGTCAACTCTGCGCAGAGTTCGCGGCAGGCAATAAATTTTCCCCTCAAGAAAATTTATGAAAATCATCAGCTTGATATAATCTTGTGGATGGAACAGTTCATTCGTGTTTTGTTGGTCAAGTGTCGCTTTCGCACCCAAGATGTCGAGATATAGCGCCGACACTGCCAGAACGCCGCAGGCTTTCAGCCGGTCGCGCGATAATAAGAATATTGGTCTAAGGGAGAAGATATGAAAAACCCAGTCAATCAGCAGATGTTGGACCACCTTGCACATGCCGCCCGCGAAGGGCGTATCTCAAGGCGATCCTTCATGAATTATTCAATGGCCGCAGGCATGACCGCCAGCGCCGCCACCGGCCTTTGGGGCACCGCCGCCCGGGCCGAACCCAAACGCGGCGGCACGTTCCGCCTCGCCCAGCATGACGGCAACTCGGGCGACAGCCACGATCCGGGCCTTTACGAATCCAACGCCGAGATCATGCTGGCCCACACGTTCCGCGCCTTCCTGACCCAGATCATGCCGGACGGTACTCTGGCGGGTGACGTGGCCACGGAATGGTCGGCATCGGAGGATGCGTCCGAATGGACGTTCAAGCTGAACCCCAAGGCGACGTTCCATTCGGGCAAGAAGGTAACGGCCGAGGATGTCATCGCCTCGATGAACCTGCACCGCGGCGAAGAGAGCACATCGACCGCGAAGGCGCTGATGACGGGCATCAACGAAATCGTCGCCGACGACGAGCATACCGTGACATTCAAGATGGACGCCGGCAACGCCGACCTGCCTTGGCTGATGACCGATTATCACCTGGTCATCCTGCCTGCGAATGATGATGGCACTGCCGATTGGAAATCCGGCGATGGCTGCGGCCCCTATAAGCTGGACGTATTCGAGCCTGGCTTGCGCGCATCGCTGACCCGCCACGAGGACTGGCACGGCGAGGGTGCCTATTTCGATGCGGTCGAGGTGACGTTTATCAACGATCCCAACGCGCGCCAGACCGCCCTGGTCACTGGCGATGCGGACGCGACAAGCTGGCTGGAGAACAAGACGATGGCGCTGTTGGAGCGTCATGCGGAGGTCGACGTGATCAACGTGCCTTCGGCGCAGACGGTGACGATGCCGATGTTTTGCGATGTCGCGCCCTTCGACGATGTGGACGTCCGCAACGCGCTGAAGCTGTCGATCAAGCGCGAGGAAATGGTCGAGACCATCCTGTTCGGGGCGGGCAGCGTCGCGAACGATTTCCACCACTCGCCGGCGATGCCCTACTATCCCGAGGATATCGAACAGCGCACCTACGATCCGGACCAGGCGAAATCGCTGCTGAAGAAGGCCGGCAAGGAGAACCTGTCGGTCACGTTGAGCAGTGCCGATTCCATCGCCACCGGTGCGGTCGATCTGGCGATCCTCTATGCCGAGCATGCCAAGGCCGCCGGTATCGACATCAAGGTTCAGCGCGAGCCAAACGACGGTTACTGGTCCGATGTCTGGTTGAAGAAACCGTTCTGCATGGTCGCCTGGGGCGCGCGCCCGACGCCGGACGTGATGTACAGCCTTGCGTACAAATCCGATGCCGCTTGGAACGAATCGCATTGGCAGAATGAGGAGTTCAACAAGCTTCTGGACCAGGCCAAGTCCGAGCTGGACGACAGCCTGCGCGCCGAGATGTATCGCGACATGGCGATCCTCGCCAGGGACGACGGGGGCACGGTGATCCCCTACTGGATGAACTTCGTCTATGGCAAGCGCAAGAATATCGGCACGACTGGCGAATACACCAACGCCTGGCAGCTCGACGGCTACCGCGCCTGCAGCCGCTGGTGGTTCGACAGTTGACCTGACGATGCGGCCCGGCAGACACCTGCCGGGCCTTTTCCTCAAGGGAGGGCCGCGGCAAATTTTCGGGCAGGATCATCGACTTATCCGGTGACATTGGTGGAACCCGCCACAGCCCATCGCCGTTAAAGAATACTGCGCCGCGCAAGCGGTGAGAAAAGAAAAAAACCGCAGGAGGGACAAATGGGAGACATTCTTGGGCTCGTTGCAAAACGGCTCGGTTTGGGGCTGTTCATTCTATTCGTGATATCAGTCATCATCTTCTTCATGGTCGAACTGCTGCCCGGCGATATCGCCGAGGCGGTCTTGGGCCAAGGTGCAACCGAGGAAAACGTGAGAAACCTGCGCGAGCAGATGGGTCTGAATGATCCTGCGCTGGTGCGGTATTTCGACTGGCTCAAGGGGGCGATCTTTTTCGATTTCGGGCGCTCCATCGTGACCCAGGAACCGGTGATGAGCGTCATCGGCGAGCGGTTCCGCAACACGCTGTTCCTGGCGACCTATGCCGCGGTCATCGCGGTTCCCTTCGCCATCACCCTTGGCGTAATCGTCGCGCTTTTGCGCAACTCGATCTTTGACCGGGTGGCAAACGTGCTGACGCTGACCTCGATCTCGAGCCCGGAATTCTTTCTCGGCTACATCCTGATCCTCTATTTCTCGGTCAAGTGGGGCATGTTCCCCGCCATTGCCAGCCTCAGTGACGGCATGTCCTTCTGGGAACTGCTGCAGCGTACGTTCCTGCCGGCGCTGACGCTGGTTCTGGTGGTCACGGCGCACATGATGCGCATGACCCGCGCCGCCATCATCAACCTTCTGGCCTCACCCTATATCGAGATGGCCAAGCTCAAGGGCACGCCACCCTGGAAGGTGATCGTGCGCCACGCGCTGCCCAACGCCTGGGCCCCGATCATCAACGTGGTCGCGCTGAACCTGGCCTACCTCATCACGGGCGTTGTCCTTGTTGAGGTGGTCTTCGTCTATCCCGGCATCGGGCAGGCGTTGGTCGACGCGGTATCCAAGCGTGATTTCCCGGTTGTGCAGGCCTGCTGCCTGATCTTCGCCGCCACCTTCATCCTGCTGAACCTAGCGGCAGATGTGGGCGCAATTCTGACCAACCCGCGCCTGCGGCATCCGAAGTAAGGGAGAGAGACAATGGAAGATATTTCGACCCTTTTGTACTTTGGCATGTCGCCCAGCATGTTCGCGATCGTGTACTTCACGGTTCTGCTGGTCGCGTCCTGTGCCTTTGCCTATTACAACCAGCGCTCGCCATTCCTGCTGGTCTTTTCGCTGACATTGCTGTCGATCATCGTCGGCATTGTCGGCGGCGCCAGCGCGCTCTCGATGATCGCCGTGACGGCCTTCGTGATCGCGATGGCGGCGATGATGTCCTACGGCTTCCGCGAGTTCCTGATCCTGATCGTCTCCAAGGAGATGGCCAAGGAGTTGCGTACGGCGCCCCTGACGGCGGCGTTCGGCATGTTCGTCATCTTCGTCTACGCGATTGCCGGCATCTTCGCGCCGATGATCGCACCGCATGGCGAGGCCGAGGTGATCGCGTCGGCCTTTGCCCCGGCGGATGAGAACATGCTGCTGGGCGCGGATCAGCTGGGCCGCGACATGTTCAGCCGCCTGATCTACGGCACGCGCAATTCCGTCGGGCTGGCGCTGACGGCAACTCTGGCCGCGTTCTTCATGGGGGCTTTCGCGGGCCTTCTGGCGGCCACCAAAGGCGGTTGGTTCGACAACTTCATGGGCCGCGTCGCCGATGTGATCATGTCCATCCCGTCGCTGATCTTTGCCCTGCTGATGCTGTCGATCTTCGGCCCCTCCATGCCGGTCATCATCATCGCCGTGGCCATCATCTATGCGCCGCGCGTCTTCCGCCTGACACGGGCGGTCGCGGGCGATGTCGTGGTGATGGACTATATCGAGGCCGCCAAGCTGCGCGGCGAGGGGATGTGGTATCTCATCCGCCGCGAAATCCTGCCGAACTCGACCGCGCCACTCGTGGCGGAATTCGGGCTCGAATTCTGCTTCGTGTTCCTGCTGGTTGCGGGCCTCTCGTTCCTCGGCCTTGGCATCCAGCCGCCCACGGCAGACTGGGGCTCGATGGTGCGCGAGAATGCGACCCTGATCTCGTTCGGTGAAATCACACCGCTTATACCGGCTGCCGCCATCGCGCTTTTGACTGTGGGCGTGAACTTCGTGGTGGACTGGATGCTGCACCGGTCCTCGGGACTGAAGGAGTAATTGAATATGGAAAATCCGAAGAAGAAAGAGGTCCTGCTTAAGATCCGTAACCTGAAGATCGAGGGATACACGGATGAGACCTGGGTGCCGATCATCAAGGGCGTGGACCTTACCCTGCACCGGGGTGAGGTGATGGGCCTGATCGGCGAGTCCGGCGCCGGCAAGTCCACCATTGGCGCCGCCGCGATGGGCTATGCCCGTGACGGCACGCGCATCACCGAGGACAGCTCGATCGAGTTCGACGGGATGGAGCTGACCACCGCCACCGAAGCCGAGCGGCGCGGCCTGCGCGGCGCGCGTATCGCCTATGTCGCTCAATCGGCGGCGGCCTCCTTCAACCCGGCGCACAAGATCATCGACCAGCACACCGAAGCGCCGCTGCATTACCGCCTGAAGAAGCGGATGGATGCGCAAGAGGATGCGATCGAGCTTTATAACAAGCTGCGCCTGCCCAATCCGGACGAGATCGGGTTTCGCTATCCGCACCAGGTGTCGGGCGGGCAGTTGCAGCGCGCGATGACCGCGATGGCCATGTCCTGCCGTCCCGACCTGATCATCTTCGACGAGCCGACGACGGCCCTCGACGTGACTACCCAGATTGAGGTGCTCGCCGCGATCCGCGATATCGTGGACGAGTTCAACACCGCCGCGCTCTACATCACGCATGACCTGGCTGTGGTCGCCCAGATGGCGGATACGATCAAGGTTCTGCTGAAAGGCGAGGAGGTTGAAGAGGCCCCGACAAAGCAGATGCTGGATAACCCCAAGGAGGACTATACCAAATCCCTCTGGGCCGTCCGCAGCTTCGAGTCTCCGCAGCGTTCCCGCGAGGGGCGCGAGCCGCTGATCGAGGTCAAGAATGTCGATGCGGCCTATTCTGCCGGCCCCAAGATTCTCGACGACGTGAGTTTCGACATCTACGAGGGCATGACCGTCGCCGTCGTGGGCGAATCCGGTTCTGGCAAGTCGACGACCGCCCGTGTCATTACCGGCCTTCTGCCGCCGCAAAAGGGTGAAGTGCTGTTCAAGGGTCAGCCGTTCCCGGCCGATTACCGCAACCGCAACAAAGAGCAGCTGCGGCAGTGCCAGATGATCTACCAGATGGCCGACACCGCGCTGAACCCCAAGGTCAAGATCAGCGAGATCATCGGGCGACCCGCGAAATTCTACTCGGGCCTCTCGGGTGCTGCGCTCAAGAACCGCGTGGACGAGCTCTTGGACCTGATCGAGTTGGAGCCGTCGAAATACTATAACCGCTATCCGCCGGAACTGTCGGGCGGGCAAAAGCAGCGGATCGGCATCGCCCGTGCGCTTGCCGCCGAGCCCAGCTTCATCGTCTGCGACGAGGTGACATCGGCTTTGGATCAGTTGGTGGCCGAGGGTATCCTGCGCCTGCTCGATCGTCTTCAGGACGAGCTGAATCTGGCCTATATGTTCATCACGCACGATCTTGCGACCGTTCGATCGATCGCGGATGAGGTGGTGGTCATGCAGAACGGTCAAGTGGTGGAGCAGGGGCCAAAGGACAAGATGTTCACGCCGCCGCACCACCCCTATACAGACCTTCTGCTCAGCTCGGTTCCAGAGATGGACCCCGAGTGGCTGACCACGCTGCTGGAAGAGCGGGGCCTTGAAAATCTTGGCGAGGCCGCATCGGACAAGATCGATCCCGACGCCAAGAAGGTCGCGGCAACCAAGGTCTGATCGCGGAATGCAAGCAAAAGCGGCGGATGATATGTCATCCGCCGCTTCTTCTATTTTAGGTATGTGCTGCTAATTTTGCGTTGCGGTCCTCAGACCATGGCCATCCCGGTCAGGATCATCGTGCCGACAATCACGGCATAGACAATCAGTACGGCGGGAAATGTCGCGCTATGCGCACGGAGTTCGCGGTTCAGTTGATCTCTGGTCATGGGTACGATCGCTTTTATCGCAACCGGGGGTCTCCGTTCCCCGGTCAGAATTGGAAATTGGCGCATGGGGGCATCCCATCCGCCGCTGCATCTGCTGAACTTTTCGAGAGGCCGAACCGGTATGATTCAGCCAAGGCCGGCATGTCAGGTCATCGACATTGCGGACAGGACCATGGTCCCGACGATCAGGCCATAGACGAAAAGCACAGCAGGCCATGTGGCACTATGCATGCGAAGTTCGCGGTTCAGTTGATCCCGGGTCATGGGTGCCTCCTTTTAGTCTGCGCTTCCGTCTCGAGGGCGTCTTGCTATGCCCTGATCCGCATCTACAGCTTTTTTTCGTCATTACAATGGGCAAAAACAGAAAATTACATGCATTGCCTGCATGGCTGCTGCGCCGATTCCGCATGACTGGAGGGTGACCTTGCAACCCACTGATTTGGAGTGATTATTTGTCCGTAGGTCGTCGCGCTTGGCGGTGAAATAAAATTTCGTCTCACGCGTGGTGCCCGTTTTGTCACAGGTTGTGATCGTGGCGGCGCCCGCCAAGGCGCCGCCATGGCCCGTATCAGGCCGCTTGCGGGCCTTGCAGCGGCATCACCTTGAGGTCCCCCTCGGCGCGCGCCAGCATCGCTTGAGCGGCCGCCAGAGACGCCGCAGCGGTGGTGAAGTAGGGGATCTTGTCGTAGAGCGCGACCGACCGGATCTCGCGGCTGTCCTCGACCGAGAGCGCGCCTTCGGTCGTGTTCATCACCACGGCGATCTCGTTGTTCTTGAGCATGTCGACGATATTGGGGCGCCCCTCGTAAACCTTGTTGACGACAGTGCACTCGATCCCCTGCGCTTTGAGGAAGGCCGCCGTGCCGCGTGTCGCCACGATGGTGAACCCCATGCCGATCATGATCTCGGCCGCTGCGGTGATCTGCGCTGTCTTGTCCGCCTCCTTGACCGAGAAGAAGACCTGGCCTTCGGTGGGCAGGTTCACACCCGCGCCCATCTGCGCCTTGAGGAAGGCGCGGGCGAAACTGACATCCCAGCCCATCACCTCGCCGGTCGAGCGCATTTCCGGCCCGAGGATCGTGTCAACGCCGGGGAAGCGGGCAAAGGGCATCACCGCCTCCTTCACCGAAAACCACGGCATCGCGTAATCGGCCAGCGTCATCTGGTCGGCCATGGGCAGGCTGCCGGGGGTGGCATTTGCCGGATAGGCGCCGCGATGCGGGAAATTCGCCAGAGGCTCGCCCGCCATGAGGCGTGCGGCGATGGAGGCTATGGCGCTATCGGTCGCCTTGGCGACAAAAGGCACGGTGCGGCTGGCGCGGGGGTTCACCTCGATCAGGTAGATCTCGCCGTCCTTGACGGCGAATTGCACGTTCATCAGGCCCACGACCTTCAGCGCGCGCGCCAGCGCGATTGTCTGGCGCTCGATCTCGGCGATGATATCGGCATTCAGCGTGTAGGGCGGGATCGAGCAGGCGCTGTCGCCGGAATGAACGCCGGCCTCCTCGATATGCTGCATGATGCCCGCGACATGGACGTTCTCGCCATCGCAAAGCGCATCGACATCACATTCGATGGCGCCCGAAAGGTAGCTGTCCAGCAGCACCGGGCTTTTGCCCGAGACGACGACGGCCTCGGCGATATACCGCTCCAGATGCGGCATGTCGCGCACGATCTCCATTGCGCGCCCTCCCAAGACGTAGGAGGGGCGGATGACTAGCGGAAAGCCGATTTCATCCGCAATCGCAAAGGCTTGCGCATCGGTCGAGGCGATGCCGTTGCGCGGCTGCTTCAGCTCCAGACGGTTGACCAGATCCTGAAACCGCTCGCGATCCTCGGCCAGATCGATGGCGTCTGGCGAGGTGCCGAGGATCGGAATACCCTCCGCCTCCAGCGCATTGGCGAGCTTCAGCGGGGTCTGACCGCCGAACTGCACGATCACGCCATGGAGCGTGCCATTCTGTTGCTCTGTGCTGAGGATCTCCATCACATGCTCGAAGGTCAGCGGCTCGAAATAGAGGCGATCAGAGGTGTCGTAATCGGTGCTGACCGTCTCGGGGTTGCAGTTGATCATGATCGTCTCATAGCCCGCATCCGACAGCGCATAGCAGGCGTGGCAGCAGCAATAGTCGAACTCGATCCCCTGGCCGATCCGGTTGGGACCCCCGCCGAGAATGACGACCTTTCTGGCGTCCGTGGGCCGCGCCTCGCATTCGACCTCGCCCATCATCGGGGCCTCATAGGTGGAATACATGTAGGGCGTCTGCGCCTCGAACTCGGCCGCGCAGGTGTCGATCCGCTTGAAAACGGCACTCACGCCGGCGCCCCGGCGCGCGGCGCGCACAGCCTCTTCGGTTTGGCCGGTCAGCATGGCAAGGCGGGCATCGGTAAAGCCCATCATCTTCAGATGGCGCAGCCCTGCCTCGCCGCTGGGCAGGCCACTGGCGCGCACCTCTTCCTCGGCCTCGACGATCTCGCGGATGCGGGCCAGGAACCACGGATCATACATGGTGACCGCGTGGATATCGTCGTCGCTCAGGCCGTGGCGCATCGCCTGCGCGATCACGCGGATGCGGTCGGGCGTCTGCTTGGCCAGCGCACGGGTGATCGCCGGAACCTCGGGGGCGCCCTCGATCTCGATCTCGTCAAAGCCGGTCAGGCCCGTCTCCATCGAGGCGAGCGCCTTTTGCAGCGACTCGTGGATGGTGCGGCCGATTGCCATCGCCTCGCCCACGGATTTCATGGCGGTGGTCAGGTGCGGCTCGCTGCCGGCGAATTTCTCAAAGGCAAAGCGCGGGATCTTGGTCACGACATAGTCGATCGTCGGCTCGAAGCTGGCGGGTGTCACCTGCGTGATGTCGTTGTCAAGCTCATCCAGCGTATAGCCAACGGCCAGCTTGGCCGCGATCTTGGCAATGGGGAAACCCGTTGCCTTGGACGCCAGCGCCGACGAGCGGCTGACGCGCGGATTCATCTCGATCACCACCATGCGGCCATCGACGGGGTTGATCGCCCATTGCACGTTCGATCCGCCCGTCTCGACCCCGATCTCGCGCAGCACGGCGATGCTGTGATTGCGCATCACCTGATATTCCTTGTCCGTCAGGGTCAGGGCAGGGGCCACGGTGATGCTGTCGCCGGTATGTACGCCCATCGGATCGACGTTCTCGATGGCACAGACGATGATGGCATTGTCGGCGCGGTCGCGCACGACCTCCATCTCGAATTCCTTCCAGCCCAGCAGGCTCTCGTCGATCAGGATCTGCCCGACGGGCGACGCATCGAGGCCGGTCTTGCAGTAATGCTCGTAATCGTCGCGGTTATAGGCGACGCCGCCGCCCGTGCCGCCAAGCGTAAAGGCAGGGCGAATGATTGCCGGAAGGCCAACGTAATCAATGGCATCCATGCATTCCTGCATGGTGTTGGCGATGGTCGCCTTGGGGTTCTCGATGCCAAGCCGGTCCATCGCCTCGCGGAACAATTTACGGTCCTCGGCCATCTCGATGGCTTCGCGGTTGGCGCCAATCAGCTCGACGCCGAACTTCTCCAGCACGCCCATATCCGCGACAGCCAGCGCGGTGTTGAGGCCGGTTTGCCCGCCCATCGTGGGCAGCAGCGCGTCGGGCCGCTCCTTCTCGATGATCTTGGCGACGATCTCGGGGGTAATGGGCTCGATATAGGTGGCATCGGCCAGGCCCGGATCGGTCATGATTGTTGCGGGATTTGAGTTGACCAGGATGACGCGGTAGCCTTCCTCGCGCAGCGCCTTGCAGGCCTGTGCACCGGAATAGTCGAACTCGCAGGCCTGCCCGATGATGATGGGACCGGCCCCGATGATCATTATGGATTTGATATCGTCGCGCTTCGGCATGGCGGTCCCCGTTTGGCAGCTGTGAGTGCGCGAGGCCCGCCGGGTGCATCCGCTTGTGGCGCATGCGGCGGGCGCGCAAATTGTTGGCGGTTATATCCATGCGCCCGTCCGGCGCAAGGGGATAGGGGCGCATGGCCCGAGGGAATAGCCGATTTCCCCTGTTTTTCGCGGGGCTGCCGCTCTAGGTAGCGCGGGAGGGTGCGCAACAGGGGAAGTGCCGGTGGAGATTCGCTTTGATCACGGCCCGTCGGGCATGGACGCCGCTATCTTTCTCGCGCCGGATCGGATCATCGAGGCGCGTGACCCCGCCGATGTGCCGGAGGCTCTGGCCGCGCTCGATGCGGCGCGCGCAGGCGGCGCGTGGCTTGCCGGATATGCCAGCTACGAGCTGGGCTATGCGCTCGAGCCTCGGCTGACGCCGCTGATGCCGCCGCGCCGCCGCCTGCCTCTGCTGCGAATGGGCGTCTATGACGCGCCGGAGGCAGCGCCCGAGCTTGCCGCCGGGCCTGCCAGCTTGTCGGGTCTCTCGCCCGCATGGGACGCCGCGCGCTATGGCAAGGCGTTCCGCACCGTGCATGACTTCATCGGCGCGGGCGACATCTACCAGGCCAATCTGACCTTCCCGCTCAGCGCGCGCAGCAAAGGCGATCCCGAGGCGCTCTATGCCGCGCTGGCGGCAGTCCAGCCTGTGCGCTTCGGGGCGCTTGTCACGCAAGCGGATGGCCCGGCGATCCTTTCGCGCTCGCCCGAACTTTTCTTCCGCACCGACGCTGCGGGCCGGATCGAGACGCGCCCGATGAAGGGCACGCAGCCGCGCAGCTTGGACGCGGCCGAGGATGCCCGCCACCGCCTGTTTCTGTCCACAGACGAGAAGAACCGCGCCGAGAACCTGATGATCGTCGATCTTTTGCGTAATGATCTCAGCCGCGTTTGCACGCCGGGCTCGGTCACCGTCCCCGAGCTTTTCACCGTCGAGAGCTACAACACCGTCCACCAGATGACCTCGCTGATCGCCGGGCAGATGGCGACGGGCACCGGCCTTGCCGATATCTTCCGGGCGCTTTTCCCCTGCGGATCGATCACCGGCGCGCCCAAGCTGCGCGCGATGGAGGTTCTGGCCGTGCTTGAAGAGGCCCCGCGCGAGATCTACTGCGGCACCATCGGCTGGGCGGCGCCCGACGGGCGCGCCGAGTTCAACGTGGCGATCCGCACCCTCATGGTTGAGAATGGCCGCGCCAAGCTCAATGTGGGCGGCGGGGTCGTATATGACAGCACCGCCGAGGCCGAATACGAGGAGGCACTTTGGAAAACCCGCTTCGCCCGGCTTTAGGGCCGGATTTTGCGCTGATCGAAACGATGCTCTGGATGCCCGGGGGCTATATTCGGCACCGCGCGCGCCATATGGCGCGGCTCGGACGCTCGGCCCGGCATTTCGGCATTACGCCGGTCGGCGTCGAGGCGGCGTTGGATGCGGTGCCCGGACAGGCCCCCCTGCGCCTGCGCCTCACGGTGGATGTCGGGGGGCGGGCCACGCTCGCTGCGGCCCCCTTCCCGCCGATGCCACCGGGCACACGCTGGCGCCTCGCCATCTATCCCGAGCGCCTGGACGCCAGCGACCCATGGCTGGCGCACAAGACAACGCGCCGCGCTCTCTACGACACCGCGCGAGCGGCGCTGCCGGAGGGCATTGATGAATACCTTTTTCTGAATCACGGCGGCGCGCTTGCCGAGGGCACAATAACGAATGTCTATGTCGACACCGGCGACGGCATCCTTCTGACGCCGCCGCGCGCCTGCGGCTGCCTGCCCGGCATCGGACGAGAGGTGCTGATCGCTGAGCGCCGCGCGCGCCCCGCCCGGTTGACCCTAACGGACTTGGAGAATGCCCGCGCAGTCTATGTCGGTAACTCTTTGCGCGGCCTCATTCCCGCGATCCTCCATTCTTCGTGCTAAAAATATCCTGGCCGGAGGCGATGCTCAGCCCGGCCAGCGTCGCGCTAAAGACGACATTGGTGCTGTTGCCCTCGAAATTCCCCTAGGCCTCAAAGTCCGCGCCCTTGGCGCCCCCTCGGTAATCCATTCGTTCCGTTCGTGACTGCCGGCAATCTGCAGGCGGCTATGCCCGGCCAGATCCCCGAAGCTCGCGCGAGGGCCCGCGCGGGGCGGATAGCCCGGCGAGGCGCAGAGGTTCCGGCGGCTCTGCATCAGTTTGCGCAGGACGATATCAGGCATGTTGTGTTGCTCGGCAAAGCAGATAGCGGCGTCGAAACTCACGGCCTCAAAGTCGATGTCGCGGTCTGTCAGGTCGAGTGAGACCACAATGTCAGGATACGCATCCAGAAACCTTTTGCGGAACGGGGATCAGCTGCGATTTGCCAAAGGCCACGCTGGACGCGATCTTCAGCCTGCCGCGCGGGTAGCCGTCAAGGCTCTGGATATGCGCCTCGGCATCTTCGAATTTTTCCAACTGCGCCTTGCATTTGACAAAGAAGTCGCGCCGCTCCGGCGTGGGCAAAACGCCGTTTCGCGTTCGGTTCACCGTAAGCGTCGTCTGCGGCCCGCTCGGGATCATCTTGACCGCGTGAAGGTCCATGGCAAGAGGATCGTCGATCCTGCTTTGCGGATGGCCGGCGGCGATGGCCTCGATGGCGGCCTTGAGATAGGCGAAGGGCTCGACACCGTTGATCTTCGCGGTCTCGATGAGCGATGCGATGCGGCCCCAGGCCCGCCCGCCTTCGTCATGTCCGGCGAACAATGCGTTCTTCCTGTTCAGAGCGATCGGCCGGATCAGGTTCTCGACGCTATTCGAGTCGAGTTCGACCCGCCCGTCCTGCAGGAAGGTTTGCAATTCGTGCCACTGGCAATGGATATAGGCGAGCTTCTCTCTCAAACGCGACTTGGCGGAGATGCGCAGGCGCTGTTGTTGCAGCCATTCACCGAACTCAGCCACGAGGGGTGCGGTGCGCACCTGGCGGGCCGGGAGGCGCTGTCCCGGAGCCGCGCCGCGGATGTCTGCCTCGACCTTGTAGAGCTCGGCAATCCGGCGCAGCGCCCACAGATAGCCGGTTTTCGTCCTGCCTCGCCCCGGGTCCAGCACCGGGGCGGTGGTCTCGTCTGTTAGGCGGGCCGCGTTCGGGCAAGGAGGCTCTTCGATGACCACAATACCGCTCACCCGCCGCACCCTGATCACCACTGGCAGCGCGATGGCCGTGGCCGGGCTTTCGGGCCTTGTGTCGCCCGTCCGGGCCGGGGCCGTGGCGGCAACCCCCACCATGCAGGGCGGGTCGAACAATTACCGCGCCGGTGCCCCGATCGTCGAGCGTATTGGCGGCGGGGGGGTCTGGATGACAGGCACGGTGCGCCGCGAGGGGGACGGCGCTCCGCTGGCCGGGCAGCGCATCCAGATCTGGGCGCATACGACCGAAGGGTACGAGCGCGATCCGCACAGCCATGGCGCCACGCTCACGGATGAGAACGGCGTGTTTCGTCTGGAAATGCCGCAGATCGTGCCCGCCTTCGGACAGGCGCACGGCCACTTGGCCTATGATGACGCCGCGTTCCAGACGGCGTTTCTGCGCCCGGTGATGCCTGATCCCTCGGCGACCAGCCTCGAGGCGCATTTCGTGCTCCGCTCGGCCTGACTGCAGGCTGCGCAGGGTGCGCCGATTGTGCGATATCGGACCGCGAAAGGCCTTGGTGTGGGGCGCGCTGTGCATTGCTATTGCTGCACCTTTGGCTTTGGCCGCTATCAGCCCGCTACTTGCATGGCGCCAGCCGATCTATATCGCGGCAGGCTTTGCCGGCGTTATTGCGCTCGCCTTGCTGCTGCTTCAGCCGCTTCTGGCGGGCGGCTATCTGCCGGGACTGACCGTGTTCCGCGAAAGGCGCATCCACCGCTGGATCGGAGTGTCACTGCTGGCCGCCGTCCTCGTTCATGTCATCGGCCTTTGGATCACCAGCCCGCCGGATGTGATTGACGCGCTTCTTTTCACCTCGCCGACGCCTTTTTCGGATTGGGACGTGATCGCCATGTGGGCCCTCTTTGCAACCGCAGTTCTGGCAGCCCTTCGCAAGCGTCTAGGTCTGCGCTGGCGCATATGGCGCGGGGCGCATGGCGCGCTGGCCGTCGTCATTGTCTTGGGCAGCGTGGTTCATGCGATGCTGATCGACGGCACGATGGAGGTGATCAGCAAAACCGCGCTCTGTGCTTTGGTCATCATCGCCACGGCCAAAACTCTGACTGATCTGCGCGTCTGGAGATTGCGCAAGAGCACACGCTAACTTTGGCAGACTCCGATCCACTTCGGCGGTGCCTTAGTTATGGCCGTAAAGGTAATCTCGGCTCAGCGGAACGGCCTCTTGCGCGCGCGCAAGCTGCATCTGGAACACAACCTGCCGGTTCAGTCGAAACGTCAGCTCGCTGGCCAGCAGGTAAAAGCGCCACATCCGGCAGAACCGCTCGTCATAGAGGGCGCGCGCCTTGTCCAGATTGCGCATGAAGCGGTCATACCAATGGCGCAGTGTCTCGGCGTAATGCAGGCGCCAGATTTCGACATCTGCAGGGATCAGGCCCGCATCCTCCACCGCGCGCGCCATTTCCGACAGGGCCGGAACATAGCCGCCGGGAAAGATGTACTTGTCGATCCAGGGGCTGGTGGTGCCCGGCGGCTTGGCCCGGCCGATCGTATGCACCAGCGCCACACCATCCTGCGGCAGAAGCGAGCGGATCTTGCTGAAATATTCGCGGTAATGCGGCACGCCCACATGCTCGAACATGCCCACCGAGACGATGCGGTCGAACTCGCCCTCGACATCGCGGTAGTCCACCAGCCGGAAATCCACCTGGCCCTCCAGCCCCGCATCGATGGCGCGCCGCCGGGCAACGCTGTGCTGTTCCTGGCTGAGGGTCACGCCCACCACCTCCGCGTCGAAATCCTGTGCCAGCGTCAGGCCCATCCCGCCCCAGCCACAGCCGATATCCAGCACCCGCATCCCCGGCTCCAGCAGCAGCTTGCGGGCGATATGGGCCTTCTTGGCCTCCTGCGCTTCTTCCAGCGTCATGTCCGGGCGTGGGAAATAGGCGCAGGAATATTGCCGATCGTCATCAAGAAAGAGATCGTAAAGCGCGCCGGACAGGTCATAATGATGTGCGACATTCGCTTGCGCACGTCCCACAGGATTGAACTGCGCGGCCCGCCGGCCCAGATAGCGCAGCGCCTGCATCGGTTTTTGGGCACATGTCCCGCCCAGCTCGGCCATGTTGCCGATGGCAAGGCGCAGGAATCCCTCCAGATCATCCCCGTCGATGGTGAGGCGTTGATCGACATAAGCCTCGCCAACGGCCATTTCAGGCGACAGCAGAATGCGGCGGGGCAGGGCGGGATCGTGCAGCGTCAAGGCAATTTCAGGTCCGGGGCTGACGCCTTGATATATCTGCACACGGCCGGAAGGGTAGGTCACGGTAAGCCGGCCCTGTCGGACCAGCCGTGTCAGGAAACGGTGAAGGGCTTTGCTCCACATATCTCTCCCCTTTTGACTGCGGGCCGGGATCCGGCGCAGCTATCATACGCGCGGCGCACATGCCGGTAACGCGCTGGCATCCTGCAAGGTTTCCCCTGCGTCATCCATGTTTGCCCGAACCTTGCTTCTTGTAAATACCGTGGCTGCGAAACCAGCACAGGAGCGCGCAACAGGCCGCACCTCTTGACTTTGGTGTCCGGGCCATGTGTATCGGCCCAACGCCAGACAAGCCTGCCGCGCCGCGCGTCAGAACCGCCAAAGAGGATGATCTCAATGCACGCTTACCGCAGCCACACCTGCGCCGAATTGACCAAAAGCAATGTCGGCGACACCGTGCGCCTTTCGGGTTGGGTCCACCGCATCCGCGATCACGGCGGCGTTCTCTTTGTCGATCTGCGCGATCACTACGGCATGACGCAGCTGATCTGCGATCCCGACAGCCCCGCGTTCTCGGCGGTCGAGGCGGTGCGCGCCGAGTGGTGCATCCGCATAGACGGGACGGTCAAGGCCCGCGACGAGGCGTTGGTGAACCCCAAGCTGCCGACCGGCGAGATCGAGGTATTCATCCGCGATATCGAGGTGCTGGGCGCGTCCAAAGAACTGCCGCTGATGGTCTTTGGCGATCAGGAGTATCCCGAGGAGACGCGGCTGAAGCATCGCTATCTGGACCTGCGCCGCGAGGCGATGCAGCGCAACATGACCCTGCGCAGCGATGTCGTGGCCTCGATGCGCCGCCGCATGTGGGACGCGAGCTTCCGCGAGTATCAGACGCCGATCATCACCGCCTCTTCCCCCGAAGGCGCACGCGATTTTTTGGTGCCCTCGCGCCTGCATCCGGGCAAGTTCTACGCTTTGCCGCAGGCGCCGCAGCTGTTCAAGCAGCTGATCATGGTGTCGGGCTTTGACAAGTATTTCCAGATCGCGCCCTGCTTCCGCGACGAGGATCCGCGCGCCGACCGCTCGCCGACCGATTTCTACCAGCTCGACCTCGAGATGAGCTTTGTCGAGCAGCAGGATGTCTTCGATACGATCCAGCCCGTCATTCAGGGCATTTTCGAGGAGTTCGGCGGCGGCCGCGCGGTCGATACCGTCTGGCCGCAGATCAGCTACGCCGATGCCGCGCTCTGGTATGGCACCGACAAGCCCGACCTGCGCAATCCGATCAAGATGCAGGTGGTCAGCGAGCATTTCCGCGGGTCCGGCTTTGCCATCTTCGCCAAGCTGCTGGAGCAGGAAGGCACCGAGATCCGCGCCATCCCCGCGCCCGGTGGCGGCAGCCGCAAGTTCTGCGACCGCATGAACGCGTTTGCGCAGAAAGAGGGCCTGCCGGGCATGGGCTATATCTTCTGGCGCAAGGGCGATGACGGGATGGAGGCCGCAGGCCCGCTCGCCAAGAATATCGGTCCAGAGCGGACCGAAGCCATCCGCCAGCAACTGGGTCTGGGCGAGGGCGACGCGGCCTTCTTCCTCGGCGGCAAGCCGTCAAGTTTCGAGCGTGTCGCGGGCAAGGCGCGGGTCGAGATCGGGAATGAGCTCGGCCTCACGGACGAGAACCGCTTCGCCTTTGCCTGGATCGTCGATTTCCCGATGTACGAGGCCGACGAGGAGACGGGCAAGATCGACTTCTCGCACAATCCGTTCTCGATGCCGCAGGGCGGGCTGGAGGCGCTGCAGGGCGATCCTCTGAAAGTTCTGGGATATCAGTATGATCTGGCGTGCAACGGATACGAGCTGGTTTCAGGCGCGATCCGAAATCACCGCCTCGACGTGATGATCGCCGCGTTCGAGAAGGCGGGCTATGACGAGGCCGAGGTGCATAGCCGCTTTGGCGGGCTGGTGCAGGCGTTCCAGTATGGCGCGCCGCCCCACGGGGGCTGCGCGGCCGGCATCGACCGCATCGTGATGCTGCTGGCGGATGAAGCGAACATTCGCGAGGTCATCATGTTCCCGATGAACCAGCGTGCCGAGGATCTGATGATGAACGCCCCCAGCGCGCCCACCTCCGATCAGTTGATGGAACTTGGCCTGCGGGTGATCCCGCAGGACAAGTAGCGCATCCGCGCGGGGTCAGTCCTCCAGACTGTCCTCGCGCTTTTTCGCGATCAGCTTGCGCTCTTCCTCCTTGCGGTCCTGGAAGCGCTCGCCATATCCCTTGATCTCGTCTTCGGCGATGACCTCGCGGGCGCGGGCAAAGACCTCTTCCTCTTCCTCGTCGATGTGATGCTCGTAATCGTGGCGCAGCTTCTTGAATTTCTGCATCCACGCGCCTTCGGACATGTCCATCTCGCGCAGCTCTTCCAGCAGATCGTCGATCTGCTGATGCTCATGCACCGAGTGGCGGGCCGAATCCTGGCCCCATGTCTTGGAAATCAGCTTGGAATAGAACGTCTCTTCCTCGGCGGCGCCATGACTTTTCACGTCGGAATAGAATTCTTCCCATGCCTTCTTTCGGTCCTCCGACGCGCCCGACGTATCGGCGATCTTCTCCAGAAGCTCGCGGTGATGGTCGTGGTCGGCTTTGATGGCGGAATAAATATCGGTCATGGCAGAACTCCCTACAGTAATCTGATGTAAGAACGTCGCGGGGCCCGTGTGGTTCCGATGCTAGCGTGGCAGCGCCGGATCGCTGGTTACGCGCACCAGTCGCGTCAACTCGCTGAGCGACGAGCGTTGCCGGCCGCGGGAGTCGAAATTCGACGCATCCAGCCAAAGGCGAAACGCCTCGTTCAGCGCGGGCCATTCGGCGTCTATGCCGGCGAACCAGGCGGTGTCGCGGTTGCGGCCTTTGACCACGGTCGCTTGCCGAAAGACCCCTTCATAGCTGAGGCCGAGCCGCTGCGCCGCGCGCCGCGAGGGCATGTTCAGCGCGTCGCATTTCCATTCATAGCGCCGATATCCCGCCTCAAACGCCCATTGCATCATCAGATACATCGCCTCGGTCGCGGCGATCGTGCGCTGCAATTGCGGTGCCATCGCGATATAGCCCACCTCGATCGAGCCCGCCTCGGGCTTGATCCGAAGGAAGGATGCGATGCCGCCATAAGCCTCGCGTGCGATGTCGTAGATTGCGAAGAACACGAAATCCGGCGAGGCCGTGATATCACGCATCCAGCGGTGGAACTGCGCCGAAGAGGCGAACGGACCGGCGGGCATGTAGTCCCACACCTCGTCATGGCCGTCATAGGCCGCAAAGAGGAGGGCGGCGTGCGCCTCGGCATTCAGCGGCTCCAGCCGGACATGGGTGCCGGTGAGGGTCATGTTTCCGGGGCGGGGCGGCACGGTCCAACCCGTCACCTCTGCGCCGCGCGGGCGTTCCTCGTTCATGCTTTGCCTCGCTCCTATGACGGGGCGATCATAGGAGCAAAGCCGCGCGAAGAAAGCGAAATTTAGACGATTAGCCTTGGATCGGTGCCCATGTCGAGCCCGGGAAAGAGATCCCGCTCGAGCGCTGCGATGTCGCTGCCATAGAGGCCGCGGATGATCCAAGCCAGATGCGCGCGCAGATCGCGGGTGGGGCGCAGATCCCGCCTTTGGTACAGCGCCGCTTCGGACAGGCCGGGCCAGTCCGCCTCAACGCGGCCGCCTCGCAGTGCGCCCCCCGCCATGATCATCGCCCCCGCCGTGCCGTGATCTGTGCCGCCCGATCCGTTGAGCCGCGCGGTGCGCCCGAACTCGGTGATGGCGACAACCGCCGTGCGCTGCCACACCGCCGGGCCGAGACCGGTCTCCAGCGCCGTGATGGCGCTGGCCAGCCGTGTCAAGGCGCGGGGCAGGGTGCGATGCTGGTTTGCGTGGGTGTCAAAGCCGGTCAGCGAGAAGGCCGCGATCCGCGCGTCCTCGCGCAGGCGCGCGGCGGCAAATTCGGCAATGGCGTCGGAGCGCGCGGCAGGGGCCGCGCTGGCGCTCATCATATCGGCGGCGGTGGCGGTGGCTGCCATCGCGTCGTCGCGCGAGAGGTCAATCGCCTCGGCAGCCGCTTCACGAAAGAGCGGGTCGTCGTGCAGGACACCCTCCAGCAACCGCTCGGCCTGCGGGCTGAGGAGGAGGGCGGCATCGGGCGACCAATTGGCGACCGGCGCGTCGCCGCGCATCAGCAGCATGTCACCGAGTCCGACGGAATAAGCAGTCCGGGCGACCGCGCCCGGCATCTGCGCCAGAAGGCGGTTGAGCCAGCCATCGCGCAGTCGCCCCAGCGCATCCATCGCGGTACCCGCCTCCAGCAGATCCTGCCCATCGAAATGGCTGCGCGCGTCGCGATAGGGCGTCGAGACCGCATGGGCGAAGGCGAGTGCGCCCTTGTCCCAAAGGGGCCTCAGCGGGTCCAGCGCGGGGTGGAGGCCGTAGAATCCATCGAGGGGCGTCGCCGCGTGATCTGGTCTCAGTGCCGCGAACTCGGGATCGCCCAAGGGAGGCAGCACGTCCAGCCCGTCCATCGCGCCGCGCAGGATGATAACGACGAGGCGGGCATCGCCCGGCGCGCTGGCCAGCGTCACTGGTGTGACAAGCGGCGAGGCGGCGAGCGAGCATCCGATCGCGGCAGAGCGGCTGAGGAATTGGCGGCGGGTGAGACGGGACATTGGGTCAAACCCTCTGAAAGGCGGGAGAGGCAAGGACAAGCCCGATCCCCTCGGCGCGGGTTTCGGCGCGGGCAGCGGCATCCTGAACGGCGCTGGGCAGTTTTCTGCCGAGGGCGGCGCGCGCGAATTCTTGCGGGTCCGGCAACGTGCGGCGCAGCTGGAAGGGCACGCTCATCGCCCAGTTTAGCCGCGCAGCAAGGCGCTGCGGCGTGATCCAGTCGGCATCCGCTTCGGGCCATCCATCGGGACCGGGCGGCGCCCCTTCGGGTTGCCCCATCAGCTGCAAAGGGGCGAGAAACAGCTGGTTCATCAGCTTGTAGTCGCCCGTGGGAATATGAGCCGGCACCAGATCCAGCGCGCGCAAGGCCGAGCCGATGAAATCGACCGGTGGCTTGACGTTCTGCCGGGGCGCGGCCCATGCGGCGGAATGCTCCAGCATGGCGCGGGTCATGGCGGCAAGATCCCCGCCGGTCTCAAGAAAAGCGGCCGCCATTTCGTCGACGAGCGCCGCATCGGGGGCATCGCACACGAAATGCACCGCCATCTTGCGCGCCAAGTGCTGCGCCGTGGCGGGATGGGTCGACAGCATATCCAGCGCCGTGTGCAAATGTGCTGCCTCGGGAGCGCCGCCGCCAAAACTCTGGCCCATGAGGACATGTGGCCCCGCCTCGGCAAAGTCCGGCCGATAAGAAAAACCGTCCCGCAGCTTGAAGTTGAGGCCCGTCAGCAAGCGCGCAAGCGCCGCGACATCGCTTTGGTCGTAGGGGCCGCCCGTGCCAAGCGTGTGCAGCTCCAGCATCTCGCGCGCCAGATTTTCGTTTACCCCGCCGCGCCCCTTTTCCAGCGCCACGGCGCTGTTCGGCCCGACCGAGACGGCCTGATCGAGATAGGTCAGCATCAACGGCTCTTGGCAGACGGCGCGTAGCATATCGCCAAAGCGGCCGGCGACATGCGGGCGAATCGCCGTCTCGACATAGGGTAAATGGGCCTGGGGCCAGACAAATCCGACACCCCGGGCCGTGAAATGATCGGCCCAGAAGGCGGTCAACCGCTCGCGCAGACCGTCCTCGGTGCGGGCGCGCCGCAGCAGCATCTGGCCGGTCCAGCCTGCGGCATCGGCCCGGCTGCGACGCTTCATCTTGCGGTAGGCGCGTTTCGCCTTGCGCTGGGCCTCATCGCCCTTGGCTTTGCGGCGCGCCTTTCGCGCAGCCCGCACCTGGCGCATCCAATCCATATAGGCGGACGTGTCGGGAATGGGGAAGGCGGCCTTGGCGTGGTCGGGTCCGCGCAGGCGGTCCATTATCTCGCTCACCGAGGAAGGCGGGGCGAGGCCGGGGCCAAGCCCGCATCCGAACCGGATGTCAGCCATTTCGGGGTCGAATGGCATGTCGCGCTCCCCAGGATGGCCGGGCCAATGCGGCCCGCATCGCTTGGATGATAGCGCGGTGCCGCGCGCTTGGCACGCGGCGGATTGCTGCTCGGCGCTACATCGCCACCCGCTGGCTTAGACGTTCCTGCACCAGCCCGGCAACTTGCGCCACCCGAGCGTGAAGCGCCGCGCCGCCGCGCCGCTGCGTGGCAAGCTCGAGCGCCGCGTGCGCCAGCTGTCCGTCATCGGCTGCCTTCGCAACGCCGCCCAGAAACTGCGCGATATAGTCCAGCACCGGTCCCTCGGAATGCTCGTCCAGAAGGTTCGAGACGTGAAGCATGTCGTCTCGGTAGGCCAGTGGATCGGGATGCACCAGCTCGTCGCGCAGAATGCGCGGTCCGCTCGGCTGGCGATCGCCGGGCAGGGTGGCGAGGATGGTCTGCTGGAAAATACCCAGATTGCTGAGCGGCTTGGCCAGGAACCCGTCCGCACCTGCGGCCATCGCGGCATCCTCACCGCCGTCATTGCCGCTGGTGGCGATGATCGAGGTCACGCGCGGGGCGGCGCGCGAAAGCTCCGAGATGAGGTCGAGGCCGGACCCGTCCGGCAGGCCCAGGTCGATGATCACCGCCGAGGGGCGATAGACCTGCAGGTGCCGCCGCGCCGAGCGCAGGCAATCGGCCCGACGGATCCGAGCGCCCGAATGCAGGCACATCAGGCGCAGCGCATCGCAGGCATAAAGGCTGTCTTCAACCACGAGCACCGTCATGCCCAGCAGGGGGCGCGCGGCGGTGGGGCAGGGAATCGGGGTCAGTGCGGGCAGATCATCCATCGGTTTTCATCCTATGTTGGCAGCATCCATGACATCAGCGTTACGCAGACTTGGCTAACGCGGGGTTAACGGGGGTCGCTAAACTTCCGCGCCGTGCGGGCCGGCCGCATACATGCGACGCCGCGCCGCTTGCCCTTGGCGCGAGGAGACCCCATAACGTGAGGCAACCACCGCGCCAGAGCCATGAATTAAAGGACCAGACATGATCGGACGTCTCAATCACGTGGCCATCGCCGTGCCCGACCTTGATGCTGCCATCGCGCAATACAGCGGTGCGCTGGGCGCGAGTGTGGGCGCGCCGCAGGACGAGCCGGATCACGGCGTAACGGTCGTCTTTATCGAATTGCCCAATACCAAGATCGAACTTCTCTATCCTCTTGGCGACGCCAGCCCGATTCGCGGCTTTCTGGACAAGAACCCGGCCGGCGGCATCCATCACATCTGCTACGAGGTCGAGGATATCGCCGCCGCGCAGCAGCAATTGACCGCCTCGGGTGCGCGGATACTGGGCGATGGCAAGCCCAAGATCGGCGCCCATGGCAAGCCGGTCCTTTTCTTGCATCCCAAGGATTTCAACGGCTGCCTTATCGAATTGGAGGAAGTCTGATGGGCCCCGTCTCCGGTCTGGTTCTCTACGCGGTGATCTGGTTCATGACGTTTTTCGTCGCGATCCCGATCCGTCTGCAAACCCAAGGCGAGGCGGGCAAGACGGTGCCCGGCACGCATCACGGCTCGCCCGAACGGCATGACCTGAAGAAAAAGGCGTTGATCACCACCGGCGTGGCCTTCGTCATCTGGGCGGTTCTCGCCTATCTCATCCTGTCGGGCACGATCTCGCTGGAGGATATCGACCTTTTCAATCGGTTCGGACCGGGTCCGGTCGAAGGGCGTGGACTAGGTGGGTAAAGGTTGCGGCCCCGAGGATCGGGATCAGCAGATTGACCAGCGGCACCGATAGCGGAATCGCCATCAGCACACCCGCACCCCAGATCCGCAGCCAATGGCGGCGGCGCAAATCCTGCGCCCCCGCGCGTCCCAGTCGGCGCATCGCGGCGAGCTGAAAATACTCGCGCCCCAGCAGATAGCCGTTCAGCCCCCAGAAGATCGCAAAGGCGCCGAAGGGCAGCGCGATGTAGAGGATCAGCGCCAGGATGTTGGCCACGATCAGCACCCCCAGAAATCCTGCCGTGTCGCGCAGGGCGTCCATCCATCCCATCGGTTTTACCTCAGGCAGGGCGGGATAGTGCCGCGCCTCGACCGCTGCTGCGACGTCATCGAGGAAAAACGACGTAATGGCCGAGGCGACGGGAACCATCAGGAAGATCGACATTACTATCATGGCCAGAAGGCTGCTCCAGCCGAGAAGGTCATCGACCCAGCGCACCTCGCCGATGAGCGGCAAGGTGACGACATCGCCGGTGAGCCATGAGATGAGGATCAGCACCAGCGCATAGACGGCAAAGAGCAGTGCCACTGTCAGCGCCACGCCGAGGATCAGCACCCGGCGAAAGCGCGGATCGCCCATCTGCGACAGAGCCTTGGAAAAACAGGTGAAAATCATTCAGAAATCCATGTGGTGATGGCGGTCATATCGGGCCGGGGCCGCTCGGGCGGGACGCTCGTCTCGGTGCCGATATGGATCAGACCGGCAATCCGCTCATGCGGGGCGAGGCCCAGATGGGCTTCGACGAAGTCCCGGTCATGGCTGGCCCAGCCACTGAGCCAGTTTGCGCCCCAGCCCGAGGCGAGGGCGGCGTTCAGCAGCGCGAGGCAAACGGCCCCGGCGGAATAGGTCTGCTCGATGGCGGGGATCTTTGGAGAGGAGCGCTGAACCTCGATCACGGCGACCACCAGATGTGCGTCCGTGAACTGTTTTTGCGCCTTCTCTATGGCTTCGGAGTCAAGCGCCGCTGGCAGCGTTGGAATAGCCTTGGCCAGGCGCAAGAGTGCCGCGCGTTCCAGCACGGCAAAGCGCCACGGCTCGAGCTTGCCATGGTCGGGCGTGCGCGCGGCCATTTCCAGAATTGGCGTCAGCGCAGCGCGGTCCGGCACTGGCAGGCCCAGCGTCTTGGCCGGACGCGAGCGGCGGGTCGCAAGAAAATCCAGCACGTCGGGGCGGGGTGTCAGCATGTTGTGGCTCCGGCCTTGGGGATATGCCCCTATGTCGGTCGGCCACCCGGCGGGGTCAAGGGCGCTTGGGTATAGACGCCTTCGGGCAGGTTCAGCGCCGCTGCCAAATCCCGCAGCTGCGTCATCGACAGGGTTATGTCGCGGATCTCGTTCAGGCGAGGATCGAACTGACGGATCACGATGCATTCTTCGAAGGCTTCGATCACCACATCCTCCTGCAGGGGCGCTGCGCCCTCATCCACGAGGGTCACGACGGTGGCGTCAAATTCATGTTCGATGGAAAACATCTGGCCGGCCTCCTACAGCAATTTCCGCACCCAAACTGGCGGGATCGGCGGCGCGTTGCAAGCGATGTGCAATGGCACTGGCCCTTGCCGGTGCGCGCCGATAAGCTGGCGAAAACGACACTGCCCGGAGGCTCTTATGCGAAAGTTAACCTTGCTCTGTGTGCTGGCACTGGCCGCGTGCGATGCACCGCCACCCTTGACCAGTGCACCGTCAGGCCAAACCACCGCAGCAGTGGCGCCAAAGCCGCCCTCGACGCCGACATCCGCCAAGTTGTCACAGTTCAAATCGGTCGTTGCCGCGGTCGAACCTGTGGCCGAGCAAGAGTGCAACGCGCGCACCAGCAATATAAATTGCGATTTCCGCATCGTTGTCGACGATCGCCCTGGCCAGCCGGCCAATGCCTTTCAGACCGTGGACAAGCAGGGGCGGCCTATCCTGGCGTTCAACCTCGCGCTGATTGCCGAGGTGCGCAATCGTGACGAGCTGGCTTTCGTCATGGGACACGAGGCTGCGCACCACATTGCGGGGCATCTTGATCGGCAGCGGAGCAATGCGATGACGGGCGCGATCTTGCTGGGTGGTCTCGCGGCTATCACCGGCGCGGGCCAGAGCACTGTGCAGAACGCGACCGATCTGGGCGCGGGTCTGGGCGCGCGCACCTATTCCAAGGATTACGAGCTGGAGGCCGATGCGTTGGGCACCGTCATCACCAAGCGGGCCGGGTATGATCCGGTGCGCGGCGCCGCCTTCTTTACGCAGATTGCCGATCCGGGCGACCGCTTTCTGGGGACACATCCGCCCAATGCGCAGCGGATCGACACGGTGAGGCGCGTCAACGCCGGGCTGTGAGCTAGGGCGTGCCCTCAAGACGCATGTGGCAACTGACGGGCGTGGTGAGCGACCGGGGATCGAAATACGCGGTCTCCGGCGGCCCCGCCGCCTCACGCGAGGAGGCCGATGCGTTTCTGAAAGATCTCAAGCGTGACAAGAAGTTTGCCAAGGCGACCCACAATACATGGGCTGTCATCCTGCCGGATGGCACGCCCTTGAAGGGTGACGATGGCGAAGCGGGCGCGGGCATGGTGATCGTGCGCATGCTGAAGCGCGAAGCGCTGACAGGGTATATATTGGTGGTGACGCGCTGGTATGGCGGCAAGCATCTGGGCGGAGACCGGTTTCGCCATGTGCAGACCTGTGTGGATGAGTGGCTGGCCGCTTATGCGCGCTAAAGCGTTTCGCGAAAAACCCGAATCACTGATCTTCGCGAAGCGCGTCCCACGCTTCGATGTTGCGCGCGTTTCGCCTTTATCTGGTGTCTCAGATTAAAGGCGAAACGCTTTAGGGAATGCGCGCGGCCTTACGGCACTAGCTGAATTCCCGTCGCGATGCCGCCAAAGAAGCAGCCGGAGGCGACCAGCACGAAGCCATGCCAGATCGCATTGGAATAGCGCAGCTTCTCCCAGGCGTAAAAGGCTATGCCCGCACTATAAAGAAGCCCGCCCGCCAAGATCAGTCCAAGGCTGAACCGCGGCAAAAGGCCGATGAGCGGCACGAACAGAATGACGCCCATCCAGCCAAGTGCAAGATAGGGCCAGAACGCCGTGTGCATGCGCCCGCGGCCCGTCATCAGTTTCAGCGCTGCGCCGACAAGGGCCAATACCCAGACGATGCCCAGCGTGACATAGCCAAATCCGGTGCCCAGAAGCACCGCAAGCGGCGTGAACGTGCCGGCGATCTTGACGTAAATGGCTGCGTGATCGAGGCGCCGCAAGATCGGGCGCGCAATCGTGTCCGCAAGAATGTGGTAGGCTCCCGAGGCTCCCAGCATGATCAGAAGTGCTGCAGAGTAGACGGCCAGCGCTGTCCACTGGCCCATACCCACCTCTTGCGGCATCCGGCTCAGAAGCCAGACAACCGCCCCGAGTGCGAGCGCGAAGCCGACGATGTGAACAGCGCCATCCGCCAACCGCTCATTACGTGTGTAGGAAGGGTAAGACATTGCATTCATGCCTTTCACGCTAGGGCATTGAACTTAAGAAAACCTGAAGGCGCTCGAGTGCAAGCGCGCGGACATCAACGTGATCGGATGCCAGAAGGTTTCAAGCCAGTCAGCGGGCCAGCGCGCCCCAGAGATCATACTCCCCCGCCTCGTCCACTTCAATGCGCACGATATCGCCGACGCTGAGGCCCCCGGTGCCTTCGTCGATAAAGAGGTTGCCGTCGATTTCGGGCGCATCTGCCTTGGTGCGGCACGTGGCAACGCCGTCCCCGTCAATATCATCGATGATAACCTCTTGCACAGATCCAACCTTAGCAGCCAATTTCTCAACAGAAATAGCCTGCGCTTTTTCCATAAACCGATCCCAGCGCTCTTGCTTGACCTCATCCGATACATGGTCCGGCAGATCGTTCGATCGCGCGCCAGCCACGTTTTCATATTGAAAACAGCCTACGCGATCCAGTTGCGCCTCGTCCAACCAATCGAGAAGCGTCTGGAACTCCGCTTCGGTCTCGCCGGGATAGCCGACGATGAAGGTGCTGCGCAGAGTGATATCGGGGCAGATGTCGCGCCACTCCGCGATCTCGTCCAGCGTTTTCGCCGCCGCCGCAGGTCGGGCCATGCGGCGCAGCACATCGGGATGGGCATGCTGAAACGGGATATCGAGGTAAGGCAGCACGAGGCCGTCTGCCATCAGCGGGATCAGATTGCGCACATGCGGATAGGGATAGACGTAATGCAGCCGCACCCACGCGCCCAGACTGCCCAGATCGCGGGCAAGGTCAGTAATATGCGCGCGGTGCCCGCGCTCATCGGCATGCTTGATATCAACGCCATAGGCCGAGGTGTCCTGACTGATGACCAGCAGTTCCTTGACCCCGTTATCGACCAGCTTTTCCGCCTCGCGCAGCACCGCATGCGCGGGGCGCGAGGCAAGGCGGCCGCGCATGTCGGGAATGATGCAAAACTTGCACTTGTGATTGCACCCCTCGGAAACCTTTAAATAAGAATAGTGCCTCGGTGTCAGGCTGACGCCCGATGCGGGCAGCAGATCGATATAGGGATCGGGCCGTGGCGGCACGGCGGCATGCACCGCGTCCAACACCTGTTCATACTGATGCGGGCCGGTCACGGCCATGACGCTGGGATGCGCGCCGGTGATGTATTCCGGCTCGGCGCCGAGGCAGCCGGTGACGATGACGCGGCCATTCTCGGCCAGCGCCTCGCCGATGGCGGCAAGGCTTTCGGCTTTGGCGCTGTCCAGAAACCCGCAGGTGTTCACGATCACGGCATCCGCACCGGAATAATCGGGCGAGATGCCATAGCCCTCGGCGCGCAGGCGCGTCAGGATGCGCTCGCTGTCGACCAACGCCTTGGGACAGCCCAGCGACACCATGCCTATATGCGGCTGCCCCTCGCGCCGGGGGGCCGGGGTCAGGCGGGCACGGGCAAGGTCGGGGCGCAGATCTGGGGGATTGGTGCTCATGGGCGGCATATAGACGAGGCGGCGACGCCGCAAAAGGGGCAAACTATTGCCGGTGGGCGGCGCCGCGCCTAAGCTGGAAGGTAAAAGGGCGGCAAGGACGCCACGATAATGAGGCAGCACATGAAATTTCTGGTAAAGGTTCTCGGCTTTGTCCTGATCGCGGCGGTCCTTGCGCTCGGCGCGCTCTTCTTTCTGCCGGGTGAGCGGATCGCGCGCATCGCCGCCGAGCGGATCAGCACCATGACGGGCCGCGAGGTCACAATGACGGGCGATACCTCGATCAGCTTCTATCCCGTCCTCGGCATCAGCACCGGCAAGACGACCATTGCCACGGCCGACTGGGCCTCTGGCGGGCCGATGCTGACGGCGGACAGCCTCAAGGTGGGCGTCGATCCCGTCGCCCTGATCGGCGGCGAGGTGCGCATCACCGGCCTCGAAGTGGCCCGCCCGCGCATCGTGATAGAGCGGGACAAGAACGGACGTGGTAACTGGGAGATCGGCATCGACGGTGTCGCTTCGACCGGGCAGGGCGAAGCTCTGCAGGGCGAAGGGGCCACCACCCAAGACGCGCAGTCGCGCGCCTTGGCGCTGACATTGGACCGCGCGCTGATCACCGACGCCTCGGTGACCTATATCGATGCGCGCTCCGGCACCCGGAAGGAGATGTCCGGCGTCGATCTGGACCTGCGCTGGCCGAATTATAGCGGTGAGGCGACATTCGATCTGGTGCTGCGCCCGGCCCAGCAGGATGTGCAGATCGCGGGCCAAATCGATCAGCTTGGCCCGCTGCTCGAAGGTGGTGTCTCGCCGCTCAGGATGACGGTTTCGACCGATGGCGGCACGCTCACCCTCGATGGCCGGGCCAGCGCGGCGCCGCAACTGGACGCGGGGCTTACGGCGGATATCGGCAGCACGGCGCGCTTCATGACCGCGCTGGGCCTGCCGCCCGCCGATCTGCCCCGGGGGCTGGGCCGCGAGGTGACCGCCAAGGCGCAACTGAACGTGACCGAAGACCTGCGCGTCTTGCTGCGCGACATGACGTTGGGCCTTGGCGGCAATACCCTGACCGGCGCGTTGGACCTGGTGACCAGCGGCGCGCGTCCGCGCATCACGGCGCGGCTGAATGCGGGTGCGCTGAATCTCAGCGCGCTCTCTGGCGACGACAGCGGCGGCACCGCCACGGGCACGCCCGCCCCCGGACCAGCCGTGGACGAAGGCTGGTCCCGCGCGCCCATAGATGCCAGCGCGCTTGGCCTTGCTGATGCGGATATCGCCTTGACGGCCAGCAGCCTCGATCTTGGCCAGTTCACCTTCGGAAGCGCGGATATCCAGCTGACCATCGATGCCGCCCGCGCCGTGGCGCGACTGAATCAGCTCGAGGGGTATGGGGGTAGCGTCACGGGGCAGGTGGTGGCCAACAACCGCTCGGGCCTGTCGGTCGGGGGTGATCTGACCGCGCGCGGCATCGACATGGAGCGGCTGCTGACAGATGCGGCAGACATCACCCGCTTTGCCACCACCGGCACGGCCAGCCTCGATTTCCTCGGCGTCGGCCAATCGGTTCACGAGATCATGAACAGCCTCAGCGGCAATCTCAGCTTTGCGACCGGGCGTGGGGTCATCTCCGGTTTCGATCTTGACCGGCTGATGCGCACCGGTGACGGCAGCGGCGGCACCACGGTCTTTGATGAGATGGGCGCCAGTTTTGCCATCGAGGGCGGCAACATGCGCGGGGATGATCTGAAAATGTCCATGCCGCTGGCAAGCGCAACGGGCAAGGGCCGCATCGGCCTTGGGGCGCGTGACATCGACTATCTTTTCACCCCCGTGCTCCTGCAGGGCGAAAACAGCCGCGGCCTTGCCATCCCGGTCAGCATCACGGGCCCTTGGTCCGATCCGCGCATCCGCCCCGATCTGGAAAAGGCCATCGACCTCAATTTCAAGGATGAGCGCAAACAGCTTGAGAAGAAGGCCCGCGAAGAGGTTGAAAAGGAGATCGACAAATTCGTCGAGAAAGAGCTGGGCGTGACCGTTCAGGAGGGCCAGTCCGTCGAGGACGCGCTGAAAGAAAACGTCAAGGAGCAGGCGGTCAAGGAACTCTTCAAGCTCTTCGACTAGGCGCCCGGCTTCATCTTGGCAAAAATACACACGCCGCAGACATCCTGTAGTCCAAGAAATAGCCCCGCCTGACCGGACGGGGCTGTTTTAACCCAAGGGCGCGCGGCCTTCAGCGGCGGCGGTCGCGGCGCGAACTCATCGGCTGGAACGCGACACCCACATGCGCCTCGCAATAGGGCTTGCCAGCCTGTACCGGCAGGCCGCAGAACCAGAAATCATCGGTCGCCGGATCCCCGACAGGCCATTTGCAGGTGCGCGATGTCAATTCCATCAGCGACAGTTTCTTGGCCTTCTTCTCGACCTCGCTGACCTTGGCCAGCGCCTTGGGATCGATCTCGTTCGTCGAGGGCTGCGGCGGCAGGGGCTGGCCCGCCGGGATGATCGGCTTGATCCGGGTGACGGGGGCGGCAGGCGCCTCATCCTCTTCCGGCTCGGAGGGCGGCTCCGCCTTGGCGGCGGGCTTGGCCGCCGCTGGCTTGGCGGCTGCCTTGGGCGATGATGGCTTGGCCGTAACCTTGGGCGCTGCCTTGGCGGGCTCTGCCTCTGAGGCGCCCGCACCGGACGCGCCGGCACTGCCGGCCCCGCCATTGCGGTTCGACAGACCCAGCCTGTGCACCTTGCCGATCACGGCATTGCGCGTCACACCACCCAATTCCTTGGCGATCTGGCTGGCCGATTGGCCCTCGCCCCACATTTTCTTCAGCAGCTCGACGCGTTCATCGCTCCAGGACATGATGGCCCGTTCCTTAACCTTGGGACGCACGCCAACTGGCGCGGAGACCCGCAAATTTCCCGAGTTCCCTATTCTAATCACTCGTGAGTGAGTTACAAGACGTCGAATCAGGCCAAGCGGGCCGGAATGCCGCGATGCGGCGCCGACCTGGGCCGACATGCAGGAGGCAGATGATGCAGGATTTCACCGATATGGGCACGCGGCGCTTCGGCGCGGTGAACTGGCTGGGCCTTGCCACGCTCTGCTGGCGCGAGATCATGCGCTTCGTCGCCGTCTGGACGCAAACCCTGCTGGCCCCACTGGCGACGGCAGCGCTCTTCCTGGTGATCTTTACCATCGCCATCGGCCCGACGCGCGGAGATGTCATGGGCGTGCCCTTCACGCATTTTATTGCGCCGGGCATCCTGATGATGACGGTGATCCAGAATGCTTTTGCCAACACCTCCTCCTCGATCGTCATCGGCAAGGTGCAGGGCAATATCGTCGACACGCTCATGCCGCCGCTCAGCCCGGCCGAGCTGGTTCTGGGCTATCTCGTCGGCGCTATGGGGCGCGGTCTTTGCGTGGCCATCGCCATCGCGCTGGGCCTGATGCTCTTCGAGGGGATCGTGCCGCAACACCCGGTAATGTTGCTGGGCTACGTCATCCTCGGCTCGGCCTTCATTGGCGCCGTGGGCATCGTTGCAGGCATTTTCGCCAACAAGTTCGATCAGATGGCGGCGATCACGAATTTCATCGTCACGCCCCTCGCGTTCCTCTCGGGCACCTTCTACTCGGTCGAGGCGTTGCCCCCGGTGCTGAACGAGATCACGCATTTCAATCCGATCTTCTACCTGATCGACGGCGCACGCTTTGCCATGCTGGGGGTTTCCGACAGCAGCCCGGCACTGGGCGCGGTGGTGGCGACGGGCTCAACCCTCGCCGTCGCGGGCGCGGCGCATTGGATGTTCGCGCGCGGCTACCGGCTCAAGGCCTAGCCCGAGTTGACAGGGCAGGCCCGCTGCGGCACTCCTTGGCGCCTGACCCAAAGGAAGCACTGCCATGATCCCCTCTGTTCTGCCCACCTATAACCGCGCGCCCCTCAGCTTCGTCAAGGGCGAGGGCGCCTGGCTGATCGAGGCAGATGGCCGTCGTTTCCTCGATCTGGGGGCGGGCATCGCGGTGAATGCTCTGGGCCATGCACATCCCGCCCTCGTCGAGGCCCTGACAAGCCAGGCGCAGGCGCTCTGGCACACGTCCAACCTCTACCGCATTCCTGGGCAGGAAGAGCTGGCGGATCGCCTCGTCGCCACCACCTTCGCCGATACCGTCTTCTTCACCAATTCCGGGACCGAGGCGTGCGAGTTGGCAGTCAAGATGGCGCGCCGCCATTTCCACGACGCGGACCAGCCGGACCGCACCGACATCATCGCCTTCGAGGGGTCATTCCATGGCCGCTCAGCTGCGGGCATCGCGGCCGCCGGATCGGACAAGATGACCCACGGCTTCGGCCCGCTTCTGCCTGGCTTCACCCATCTGCCCTGGGGCGATCACGACGCGCTCCACGCCGCCATCACCGATAAAACAGCCGCCATCCTGATCGAGCCCGTTCAGGGCGAAGGTGGCATCCGCCCGCTGCCCGATCAATGCCTCAAGGGCCTGCGCGACCTCTGCGACGCGCACGGTATCCTTCTGATCCTCGACGAGGTGCAATGCGGCATGGGCCGCACCGGCCGCCTGTTTGCCCATGAATGGGCGGGCGTAGATCCCGACATCATGATGGTCGCCAAGGGCATCGGCGGCGGCTTCCCCCTTGGCGCGGTGCTGGCTACCGAGCATGCGGCCAGCGCGATGGTCGCGGGCACCCATGGCTCGACCTATGGCGGCAACCCGCTGGCCTGCGCTGTCGGCAATGCCGTCATGGCGGAAATCGCCACCGAAGAGTTCCTGCAAGGCGTGCGCGCTCGCGCGGGCTTCATGCGCCAGCGACTTGAGGCGCTGGTCGCGGCCCATCCGGACGTCTTCGAGGCGGTGCGCGGCTCCGGCCTGATGCTGGGGCTCAAATGCAAGGTTCCCAATACCGATGTGCTGAATGCCTGCTACGATCAGCTTGTCTGCACCGTGCCTGCCGCCGACAACGTTCTGCGCCTTCTGCCCCCGCTCAACATCACCGATGCCGAGATCGCCGAAGCGCTCACCCGCCTCGACAAGGCTGCCACCTCGCTTGCCTCTTCTGGCTGAAAATATCCTCGGGGGTGCGGGGGCAGACAGCCCCCGCCGCCATCCGCAACCAGGACATTCCATGAACCATTTTCTCGACATCCACAAAACCGATCCTGCCGCCCTGCGCAGCATCATCGACAATGCCGCGCAAATGAAAACCGTCCGCGCGGGCCGCACGCGCGGCGCGGCGGATGACGACCAACCGTTGGCGGGCCAGATGGTCGCGTTGATCTTCGAAAAACCCTCGACGCGCACGCGGGTCAGCTTCGATGTCGGGGTGCGCCAGATGGGCGGGCAGACCATGCTTCTGTCGGGCTCGGAAATGCAACTGGGCCATGGCGAGACGATCGCCGATACCGCCCGCGTGCTCAGCCGCTATGTCGATCTCATCATGATCCGTACCTTTGATGAGTCGGTGCTGATCGAGATGGCCGATTATGCCGATGTCCCGGTCATCAACGGCCTCACCGACCGCACGCATCCCTGCCAGATCATGGCCGATATCCTCACCTACGAGGAGCATCGCGGACCGATCAAGGGCAAGAAGGTGGTCTGGTCCGGCGACGGCAACAATGTCTGCGCCTCCTTCCTGCACGCGGCAGGGCAGTTCGGCTTCGACATGACCTTCACCGGCCCCGTTCAATTGGAACCCGAGCAGGAATTCATCGGTCTCGCGCGAAAGGCCGGCGCACGGATCATCGTCGAGCGTGATCCGCACAAGGCGGTAGAGGGCGCCGATCTGGTCGTTACCGATACATGGGTCAGCATGCATGACAGCCAGTCGACCAAGGAGCGGCGGCATAACATGCTGCGTCCCTATCAGGTGAACGAGGCGCTGATGGCGTCTGCCAAACCCGATGCGCTCTTCATGCATTGCCTGCCCGCCCACCGCGAGGAAGAGGCGACGAGCGCCGTCATGGACGGCGCCAATTCCGTCGTCTTCGACGAGGCGGAGAACCGCCTGCACGCGCAAAAGGCGATCATGCGCTGGTGTCTCGGCGTCTGAGCCGGCGCCTTGCAAACCCATTGCGACGGGGCTTAATCTGCGCCGAACCGCCTGGGGAGGCAGCATGACCAAAGCACGGATCGGCATCTATGGCCTCGGCACGATGGGCAGTGCGCTGGCGCTAAACATGGCCGGGCAAGGCATCGATGTCGCCGTGGCCAATCGCGAGGTCGACTGGCTGCCCGGCTTCATGTCCGAGGCTGGCAACCTGGCGGCCCGCATTCATTCCCACGAGACGCTTGAGGCCTTCGTCGCCGGCCTTGCCGCGCCGCGCATCATCCTTTTCATGATCCCCTCGGGCGCGCCGATGGATGCAATGATCGCGGCAATCCTGCCCCTGCTGGCGCCGGGCGACACGATCATCGACGGCGGCAATGCCGATTTTCACGCCACACGCCGCCGCAGCGCCGAGCTGGCCGCACTGGACATTCATTTCGTCGGCATGGGTGTCTCGGGCGGCGAAGCGGGCGCGCGGCACGGCCCCTCGATGATGGTGGGCGGCACGGAGCACAGCTGGACGCAGCTGGAACCGATCCTGACCGCCATCGCCGCCCGCTATGAAGGCGATCCTTGCGTCGCGCATCTGGGTTCGGACGGCGCCGGGCATTTCGTCAAGACGGTGCATAATGGTATCGAATACGCGGATATGCAGGTGATCGCCGAGATCTACGGCCTCATGCGTTACGGACTTGCGCGCAGCCCCTCCGAGATCGGCGCGGCCTTCGCGCGCTGGAACGACGGGCCGCTGCAATCCTACCTCACCGAGATCACCGCCAAGGCGCTGGGCTATGCCGATCCGGTCACTGGCCACCCGGCGATCGACGTAATCAAGGATGCCGCGGGGCAGAAGGGCACCGGGCGCTGGACCGTCATCGAGGCGGTCAAGCTGGGCCAATCGGCCAGCATGATCGATGCCGCTGTCGCGGCGCGCAGCTGGTCGTCGGAGAAGGACACGCGCGTGGCCGCCGAAGGCATCCTTGGCGGGGAGCGCGGCACGCTCGACCTAGGCGAGGATGTGCTCGCGGATGCATTCATGGCCGCGCGCATCCTGAGTTATGCGCAAGGATTTCGCATCCTCGAGGCAGCCAGCGTTGAGTATGACTGGGCGCTCGATTTCGCCCGCATCGCCGAGATCTGGCGCGCGGGCTGCATCATCCGCTCGGCCCTTCTGAATGACATCGCGGAGGCATTCCGCGCCGATATGCCGGGCGGTCAACTGATCCTCGCTCCCGCCATGGCGGCCGAGCTGACCCGGACGATTCCCGCGCTGCGCCGCGTGGCCGCAGCGGCGGTGGCGGGCGGGCATCCTGCCCCGGCGCTGGGCGCCGCGATCGGCTGGTTCGACACGATGCGGCAAGGGCACGGGACCGCTGATATTATCCAAGCCCAGCGGGATTTCTTTGGCCATCATGGCTATGCGCGGCTGGATCTGCCGGGGGTGTATCATGGGCCATGGTGGGACTAGGTCCGCCGTTCGTATCTTGGTGTTTTTTGCCAAGATGAAGGGGGGTGTTCGTCCTATTTGCGGGGCTTCGCGCGCAAGGTCGGGTTGGCCTGACTTGGATCTTCGGGCCAGGGGTGACGCGGGTAGCGCCCCCGCATGTCGCGCCGCACATCGGCATAGGAGCTGGCCCAGAAGCCGGGGATATCCATCGTCGTCTGCACTGGGCGGTGCGCGGGCGACAGAAGCGTCACGCGCAGCGGTGTCTTGCCCACCATCGGATGCGTGGTCTGGCCGAACATCTCCTGCAAGCGCAGTTGGATCTCGGGCGGGTCAGTGTCGTAGTCGATGGGGATATGGCGGCCAAGCGGCGTGGTGAAATGCGCAGGCGCCAGCGCATCCAGAGCTTGCATCTGCGCATAGTCCAGCTGCGCGCGCAGAGCGTTCAGGATATCGAAGCGGCGCCACTCCGCCGCGCTGCGTGTGCCTTGGAGGAATGGCAGCAGCCAGTCCTCCAGCCGGTCCATCAGGGCGGCCTCGCTCATATCCGGCAGGTCCATCCCGCTGGCGCGCCCCAGCGCCACGCGCGCAGCAAAGCGGCGCGCAGCATCCGTCCAGACAAGGCCCATCTCGCGGACGCCGTCCAGCATGGCGCGCGCGATGGCGTCCTGTGGCGCGTCCTTCCACTGGCGGTCATCGAGGACGAGCGCGCCATAACGCTCTTGCTGACGCGCGCTCACGCGTCCCTCGCGGCGCGACCAGACGCAGGTATCATACCAAGCGATCTGCTCGGCGTAGAGGCTGCGCAGTTGCGCCTCGGCCAGCGGGATCGCCTGCCGGATGCGCGCCTCGCGCGGATTGCCATCTGTATCGGTCACCACGATCAGGCGCTGATTGCCCAGCGGGTCCTCGGCGCCGAAAACCGCACCCTTTCCGCCGGACATTAGATAGCGCGGCGCGTCACCCGCTCGGCGCATGCCGATCCGGTCGGGATAGGCGAGGGCGGCCATTTCGGCATCGCTGAGGTCGTGGTGCTGCGCAGGCTTGGCCGCGTCGGCAAGACGGCGCGCTTCTTGCGTGATGCGCTGGAGCACTGCGCGGCTGGGGGCGTGCGGGTGCGGCCCCTTGGGCCTGCGGATGGCCGCCAGGCGCAGGGCCAGATCGGCGGGCGCGCCACGCGGCAGGGGGTCGCGCTCGGACAGGAGCGCGGCGAGGGGGGCGGCGTCGGGACCTGCCAGCGCCAGCATATGCGCAAGGCGCGGGTGCAGCGGCAGCGCAGCCAAGCCGCGCCCGTGATCGGTAATGTGCCCGGCGTTATCCAGTGCGCCCAGCATTCGCAAGAGTGCCCGCGCCTCGGCATAACTGCCCGGGTTGGGCTGTGTCAGCAGGGGCATCTGATCCGGCGCCGCGCCCCAAAGAGCCAGTTCCAGCGCGAGAGGGGCAAGGTCCGCCGCCTCGATCTCGGCCGGAGGGAAGGCGGGCAGGGCGCCCTCTTCGCCGCGGGTCCAGAGGCGGTAGCAGATGCCGGGCGCGACGCGGCCGGCGCGGCCCCGCCGCTGGACCGCCTCGGCGCGGCTGACAGGCTCGGTCACAAGGCGGGCCATCCCGGCTCCGGGATCGAACCGCATCCGCCGGGCGCGGCCACCGTCAATGACAACGCGTACATCCTCGATGGTCAGCGAGGTCTCGGCGATCGAGGTGGCAAGCACGATCTTGCGCGCGCCCTTGGCAGGAGCGATGGCCGCGCGCTGAGCGGCAAAATCCATCGCGCCGAAAAGGGGGCGCAAGATGCAGCCCGCGCCGATGCGCGGCGCCAGCAGCGCCTCCAGCCTGCGGATCTCGCCCTCGCCGGGCAGGAAAATCAGCACGCCGCCCTCCGTCTCGGCCAGCGCCTCGCAGGTCAGATCGGCCAAGGCGGCCTCCAGCCGCTGCGCCTTGGGCCGGGGGCGCTCCAACCAGCGGGTCTCGACCGGAAAGGCGCGGCCTTCGCTGGTGATGAGGGGCGCATTGCCCATCAGCTCGGCCACGGGCGCTGCGTCCAGAGTGGCCGACATGGCCAGCAAATGCAGATCAGGGCGCAGCGCGCCCGCGATTTCGAGGCAGAGCGCAAGACCCAGATCGCCATCAAGGCTGCGTTCGTGGAATTCATCGAAGATGACGGCGCCGATGCCCTTCAACTCGGGGTCGGACTGGATGCGCCGGGTCAGGATGCCGGTCGTCACCACCTCGATTCGGGTGGCCGCTGACACGCGCCCCTCGCCGCGCACCCGGTAGCCCACGGTGTCGCCCACATCCTCGCCCAATGTCTGCGCCATCCGCTCGGCGGCGGCGCGCGCGGCAAGGCGGCGCGGCTCCAGCATGACAATGCGGCCCGGAGTGAGGCCTGCCTCCATCAGCGCGAGCGGTACGCGGGTCGTCTTGCCCGCGCCGGGCGGCGCCTGCAGCACGGCGCGGCCCCGGCCGCGCATGGCGTCCAGGAGGCGCGGGATCGCCTCGTCTATGGGCAGATCGCCTTGCATCTAGTCGCGCGTCATCTCGGCCGTGCCATAGGCGGATTTAACCGTCAGCGCCTTTGCGCGCATCACCGTGCCAGCCGGCGTGTAGGTGACGGCGAAGGGATAGACGCTCTGGCGCTTCATCTCGGAGGCCGAGAACCCTGCAAGGCGCGTATAGGCACCGGCGCAAGTGATCTGCCCGGCGCCATCGCGCCGTTCCGTCATGGCCAGGCGCGCGCGGCGTTGGCCGTCGAAAATGGTGACGTCGTAGTTGCAAAGTCCCGGCAAGGGCTGGTCGCGCAGCACGCCCCAAAGTGCCGTCATCGGATCGACCGTGCCGCCCTGCGTTGCGGGGTTCAGCGCATCGGGATCCTGAGCGACCTCGGCGGCGACGCTGCCCCCGGTGATGCGCGGCACACCGCCCTTGTAGCGAAGCGAGGCTGTGGACCGGCGGCTGCCCGTGTTGATCCGCTCGTCATAGGCCTGCGGTGACAGGCGGCCTTGCTTGTCCCGGCCTTGGGCGGACAGGCGAAATCCGGCCTCGACGATGCGGCCGATGCCGCTGGTATCGAAGACGCCAGTGACGGCGTATGCGCCGGCCTCCTCGCGCGCGGCGAAGCGGATCTTGCCGACGGGCAGTCCGAGAAGACGCACATTAAAACTCGTGCGGACTTCCTCGGCCTGGGACGGGCCGGGCACGCCAAACAGCAGGGCAAGTATCAAGGCTAAGGGGGCGGCAAGGCGCATAGAGCAGTCTCCGATCGGGCATATCCCAGGGCCGCACTGGACAAGTCCCGGCCCGTCGCGGCATGAAGGCGTGCGGACGGACAAAAGGATCAGGGCGGCCATGACCATCGACATTGCACAGCTTGAGCGCGGAATTGTCAAAGGGGATCGGCGGGCCCTGTCGCGCGCGATCACATTGGTCGAAAGCAGCCGCAGCGATCATCGCGCCCTTGCCGCAGAACTTGTCGAAGCGCTCAAGGGTGCGGACGGTGTGGACCACCAGGCACTGCGCATCGGCCTGTCGGGCACACCGGGCGTGGGTAAATCGACCTTCATCGAGGGATTTGGCCGGATGCTGACTGCGCAAGGACTGCGCGTCGCGGTGCTTGCGGTTGATCCCAGCTCGGCCCGCTCGGGGGGCTCGATCCTCGGTGACAAGACGCGGATGGACCGGCTCAGCCGCGATCCAAATGCGTTTATCCGCCCGTCTCCCAGCCAGACCCATCTGGGCGGCGTCGGGCGCCGTTCGCGCGAGGCGGTGGCGCTCTGCGAGGCGGCGGGGTTCGACGTGGTGCTGATCGAGACGGTGGGCGTTGGACAATCCGAAACCGTCGTGGCCGAGATGTCCGATCTCTTCGTGCTGCTACTGGCCCCTGCGGGCGGGGACGAGTTGCAGGGGGTCAAGCGGGGCATCATGGAGATTGCGGATATCATCCTGATCAACAAGGCGGATGGCGATCTGAAATCCGCCGCCAATCGCACATGCGCCGATTATTCCGGCGCTCTGCGCCTCTTGCGCAAGCGCCCACAGGATCCCGAAGGGTTTCCCAAGGCGATGATGGTCTCGGCGCTTGAGGATACCGGCCTGCAGGCGGCTTGGTCCGAGATGCAGGCGCTGGCCGACTGGCGGCGCGAGAATGGCCACTGGGATGCGCGCCGCGCCGATCAGGCGCGCTACTGGTTTGGCGAAGAGGTCCGGCAGGGCCTCTTGTCGCAGCTGGACACTCCGGAGGCGCGCCGCGCGATGAAAGAGCTTGGTGCAGACGTGGCCGAAGGTCGCACCACGCCTGCCATCGCCGCGCGCGCGCTGCTGGACCGGATCGGCGAGATGCAGGCCCAGCAAGACTGAGGGGCGCTTTCCCTCCGCCGTGATGCGGCTCCTCCCTTAGGTATTTTAGGCAAGAAAAATGGGCGGGCTATCTTCTGGCGAAAAATATCCTCGCCGAAGGCAGGAATCTCTTTTGGCGAGCACTTTAATGGCCCTGGCGCCCCTTGACGGGCCGGGCGATTCCGCCTATCCACCGCCAACGGAATTTCGGGCGCGGCTTTTGCGGCGTCCTGTGGCCTTTGCGGCCACACTGATACCGAATTGACAAGGGCCGACTGGCCTTCACCTAGTAAGACGAGGATGACACCATGTCGCGCCGCTGCGAATTGACCGGAAAAGGCCCGATGGTTGGCAACAACTCCAGCCACGCCAACAACAAGACCAAGCGCCGGTACCTGCCGAACCTGAACGATGTCACGCTTCAGTCCGAGGCGCTGAACCGCGGGATCAAGATGCGCATTTCGGCGCATGCCCTGCGCAGTGTCGATCACCGTGGCGGTCTGGATGCATTTCTGGCCAAGGCCAAGGATGTCGAATTGTCGCCGTCGGTTCTTAAGGTCAAGAAAGAGATCGCCAAGGCGCTGGCCGCGTCGGCCTGAACTCTGCCAAGGCTCTGACCCTATCGAAAAGGCTCCGCCGGGAACGGCGGGGCTTTTTGCGTATAGGCAGGCGCATGCCGGGGGCCCTAAAATTGGATCCCGGCCCTTGTAAGTGCTTGGGTGCGCAGTATCTTGCTCTGGTGGGGCAGGGAGTCGACTTCAGACCGTGACACAGCGTCCAAGGCAAATACTGGCCACCATTGTGGCATTGGTGCTGGTGTTGACGGCCCCATCCTTGGCCCTCGCGCGCAGTGTGCCGGGTGCCAGTACAGTTCTGACGATTTGCAGCGGCACCGGTCCGCTCAGCATCGCGGTGAATGCCGAGGGGCAGCCCGTGGGCCCGCCGCATATCTGCCCCGACTGCGCGCTGGCCGCGCTGGGTGCCATATTGCCCGGTCTGCCCGATAATCCTGTCCCGATGACGAGCAGGCGTGCCGCGCGCGCCGCCCCCTTGCCCGGTGGCGCGGCTCTCGTGAATCCGATGCAGGCCCGAGCGCGGGCGCCGCCAGTCTCGGTAGTGCCAGTTTTAGACACCCTCTAACACAGACAGAATCCAAGGAGAGACATCATGTCTATCACCCTTCGCTCTATCGTCGCCAGCGCGGCGCTTTTCGCGGCCATGCCCGCCTTTGCCGCCGACATCACTGTCGAGGACGCCTATGCGCGCAGTGCGTCACCCACGTCCAAGACCGGCGCGGCCTTCATGCAGATCGTCAATCACGGCGCCCAAGACCGCCTGATCGGCGCATCATCGCCCGCGGCGGACATCGTCCAACTGCACACGCATATCGAAAGCGGCGACGGTGTAATGAAAATGGTCCATGTCGAAGAGGGCTTCGAGCTGCCCGCAGATGGCATGATCTCGATGCAGCGCGGCGGCAAGCACGTCATGATGATGGGTCTGACCGCGCCGCTGGCTCAGGGCGCGACAGTGCCAGTTACGCTGACCTTCGAGAAAGCCGGCGAGATGACCGTCGATGTCCCTGTCGATCTAGAACGCATGCCCGGCGACAGCATGGAGCAGGGCATGTCGCACTCGGAAGGGCACGACATGGACCACGGCGAGAAGAAAAGCGATTGATAAGGCCCAAGGTGGCCCCGTGTGTCGGGGCCGCCTTTCTTCGACGCGGCTCATCTGTGCGGGTGGCTCAGATTACAAAAGCGAGATATCGGCGGCCATCTGGCGCCCGTCCCGGCCTTCCTGCAATTCGAAACTTACTTTCTGATCATCGGCCAGCCCGGTCAGCCCGGACCGTTCGACTGCCGATATGTGGACGAATACGTCCTTGCCGCCGCCATCCGGCGCGATGAAGCCATAGCCTTTGGTGGTGTTGAACCATTTTACGGTGCCTGTCGGCATTCCGCCTCTCCTTCCAGTCTGTCTCCCCGGGCGGGTGCCGGGACATTCAGCCGGAGCGACATGACCGCGTGGGTGCAGCCATATGGCCCCGGTCGCATATCGATCTTTGCACGGGTATTTCAAAAATCAAGCAAAAGAGAATAAAGCTTTGGCAAATCGGCGCTAGACCGGGGCGGGACGGCGAAAACCCGCGCTGTTTCTATGCCAGAAACGAGGATGCAAGCGAATGAAGATTTTCGGTCTGAAAAATTGTGATACCTGCCGCAAGGCAGCCAAGGCGCTGCCGCAGGCCGAACTGGTCGATATCCGCGAGCACCCCTTGCCAGACGATTTGTTGGAGCGGGCGCATGATATGTTCGGCGCGGCGCTGCTGAACACGCGCTCTACCACGTGGCGCGGTCTGAGCGAAACAGAGAGACAGTGCGATGCGCTGGATCTGATCCGGTCGCATCCTGCGCTTATGAAACGTCCGTTGATCGACGATGGCGACACGCTTTATCTGGGCTGGAGCCAAGGCGTGCAGGGCGCCCTGATCTGAGGCTAGTGTGCCGGACCGGCACTGAGGCGCCGTGCGGCCAGACGATCGAGAGACAGGGGGCCCGCGCCCTTCAGCACCAGCGTGAGCAGCAAGAAGACCCAAAGAGCGCGCTGATCCAGAATTATCGAATCGGGCACCCGGTCAAACCAGGCGCCGACCGCATCAGGCTCCGACGCGAGGCCGTGACCGACGACGTCGGTCAGCGATTGGATTATGACAAAGCCGATCATCCCCAGCGCGGCGAGGCGGGTGGCAAAACCGATCACGATCAGCATGGGCAGGATGAATTCGGCCCAGGTGCCCGCCAGAACCACGAGCGTGTGGAAAAGGCCAAGCTGGCTGACGTCATAGCCTGCGGCCTCCATCGCCCTCGGGAATATCTGGGCATAGGCGCCGGTGGAGGGGGAAAAGATGCCAAGCAGGCCGTCTCCGAGCTTGGTCAGGCCCGAGGCCCAGAAATAGACCGCGAGGATGGCGGCAAAGAGGAGGCGGGCGATCAGGCTGAGCGCGGCGTCAGCCCTGCTTTGGGCGGCGTCCAGCGCGATGTAGCGGTGCAGAAGCGGCATCATCGGGTCTCTCCGGGGATAAGGCGGTGGAGGGCGCCGCCGCTTGTGAGAATGGCAAGAACGCCGGCCAGGTCGAAATCCGGTGCACCGCGCATCGCAGTGTCATGCGACGCACCAATGGTCTGACCGGCGGCGAGGGCCGCTACGAAATCGGCGCCGCCGGGACCAGCGACCGCCGCTATTGGGTGGTACTCGGGGCGGGTGACGATCACATCCTCGGCTATGGCCGCAGGTGTCGGTGCGCCATTTTGCATGTTGTAGGCCCAAATGCCGTGCACCGGCCAAGAGGAGCGCAGCAGGCGTAGTGCAGGCGCCAGCTGGAGCCGGGAGGCCAGCAACTGCTCGGGCGCCAGGCCCTGCAAAACTGCGGGGTCCAGTGGGGTAGCATCCGCCGCGTGATAGGATTCGCGCAATGTTTGCTCCAGCCGTGCGACATCGCCCAGATATCTCAGATGCGCAAGCGGTGGAAATTCTTCGAGAAATTTTGGCAGCGTTGCGCCATAGATGGCGATCATCGGTTTGTCGGGCGGATGCCGGCGCAGGAATTCACCCGTGATCGCCCGGAAATTTCTGGGTCCGATCAGCTTTCGCACGGCCGGAAAGCCGACTTCGAGCGCGTCGATCAGGCTGGAGGCGACATTGTTGCGATATATGTCAAAACGCCGTCCCACAGGCCCGCCTTGGCCGTCGCCCAGCCCTTCGGGTGGAGGCAGCGCCGGGTCCAGCAGGGCGGCCCGGAATCGGGATTGGGTCGCGCTCATGCGGGCACGGCGGCGGTGGCCTTGGCCAGCGCACCCGCGGCGCGGCGGGCCTCTTCGCGCAGCACTGGCCAATCGGGCACATCTGCATCCCATTCGATCAGCAAGGGGCGCGGTCCGGTGCGCGCAAGGGTGTGATCCAGCAGCGCCCAGACCGGATCGGCCACCTCGCAGCCATGGCTGTCGATCAGCAGGGGGGCATCGCCGCCAGCATCCTCATCATGGCCGCCCAGATGCAATTCGCCCACATGCTCTACGGGAAAGGCGTCGATATAGGCGCGCGCGTCCAGTCCGAGGTTATGCGCCGATATGAAGACGTTGTTCACGTCCAGCAGCAGGCCGCATCCGGTGCACGCGGAAATTTCGGACAGAAATTCGGTCTCGCTCATCGTGCTGGCGTCAAAGCTGAGATAACTGGACGGGTTTTCCAGCAGCATGGGCCGCGCGATGGCCTCTTGCAGCTGGTCGATATGATCGCAAACGCGGGTCAGCGTCTGAGCTGTGTAGGGCAGGGGCAGCAGATCGTTCAAATACGCGCCGTCATGCGTGGACCAGGCCAGATGCTCGGAAAAACTGGCGGGCTTCAGCCATCCGATCAGGTGCCGCAGCCGCGCCAGGTGATCGGGGTCCAGCGGGCCCTCGCCCCCGATGCTGAGGCCGACGCCATGCACCGAGATGGCAAACCGCTCGGAGAGAGCGCGCAACTGCGCGAGGGGCCGCCCGCCATCCCCCATGTAGTTCTCGGCATGGATCTCGAGCCATTCGACAGGTGCAGGATCCTGCATCAATTCGTTGAAGTGTTGCGCCTTGTAGCCGACGCCGACGCCGTTTGGCAGCGCGCCCTGCGGTTCTGGTGGAGAAGTGGTGTCGTCCAGCATGGCACGGCTCCTTGAGGATATTTGCGGCGTCGAGGAAAGCCATTTTGGGGCGGCGGCCTCAGGCTCGGCCGCACGCCCCGATTGGCAAAGGGTTAGGCAGGCAGATCGCGCGGCAGCTCTTCCAGCGAGCCCTGCCGCGCGGTGCCGTCCTCCATCGCGGGCAGTTCCATGGTGGTGCAGGTGCCCTCGTCGACCAGCGTCCAGGCGTTGCCTTGGTAGTCGACCTTGGAGGTGCCTGCGCAGGTAGTGCCGGCGCCGGCCTTGCAATCATTCTCGCCGGCCAGCGCCACGCCGTAGCATTTGACCTGAGCTTCGGCCGAGGCGGTGCCCGTCTGGGCGGTCAGCGCTGCGGTGAAGGCGCCTGCGATTGCAGCGGTTTTCATCATGTTGGACATCTGGTGGTCTCCCTGTGGACTATATGCATCGCTGAGTATTGCGACAGGTTTACCATAGGGAAGGTGATGCGTAGCGCGCTAGTCACGGATGCGTCAGACACGCAGGCGTTAGAACCGCGTCAGAATGCCGCAGTTGTTTTTACACGATAAATTTGGGTCGCACGGCGCGGCACGGCGTTCTTTTTCGGCGCCGCGCCGCCATTCTCAGGCGATTGTTACAACAAATCGGGCGCCTTCGCCTCCCGCCCGAGGCTCTCGATCACGTCATCCAGCGTCTCGACGCGTGTCTCTTTCTCGCCCAGACGCCGCAGGGACACGGTGCGATCCTCGACCTCGCGGTGGCCGCAGGCGAGGATGACGGGCACTTTCCCGACGGAGTGTTCGCGGACCTTGTAGTTGATCTTCTCGTTGCGGATATCGGCCTCGGCACGCACGCCGCGCGCCTGCAATGCGGCGACCACCTCGTTCACATACTCGTCCGCCTCCGAGACGATGGAAGCGACGACAACCTGGCGCGGCGCCAACCAGAAGGGCAGCTTGCCCGCATGTTCCTCGATCAGGATGCCGATGAACCGCTCGAAACTGCCCAAGGTGGCCCGGTGCAGCATATAGGGCCGCTGCTTGGAGCCATCGGCGGCGATATAGGTGGCGCCCAGACGCTCGGGCAAGTTAGGATCGACCTGGAAGGTGCCACATTGCCATGTCCGGCCAATCGCGTCGGTCAGGTAGAAGTCCAATTTCGGCCCATAGAACGCGCCATCGCCCGGCTCCAGCGTGAAATCACGGCCGGTCGCCTTGATCGCGCCTTCCAGTGCGCCCTCGACATGATCCCACGACTCGTCAGTGCCGACGCGCTTTTCGGGGCGGGTGGCGAATTTGATCTCGAATTCGGCAAAGCCAAGATCGGCGTAGATATCGGCAAGGAAATTGATGAACTTCGCGCATTCCTCTTCGATCTGATCCTCGGTGCAGAAGATATGCGCATCGTCCTGCGTAAAGCCGCGCACACGCATGATGCCATGCAGCGCGCCCGACGGCTCGTATCGCGAGCACGAACCGAATTCAGCAAGCCGCAGGGGCAGGTCGCGGTAGGATTTCAGACCCTGATTGAAAACCTGCACATGGCAGGGGCAGTTCATCGGTTTCAGGGCGTTCACGGCCTTTTCCTTGGCGTGCTCTTCCTCGACCTCGACGATGAACATGTGGTCCTGGTACTTGTCCCAGTGTCCCGATGCTTCCCACAGCTTGCGGTCCACGACCTGCGGCGTGTTGATCTCCTGATAGCCGCCGGCGCGCTGCTTGCGGCGCATGTAATCCTGCAGCTGCGTGTAGATCGTCCAGCCGTTCGGGTGCCAAAAGACTTGGCCCGGCGCCTCTTCCTGCATGTGGTAGAGATCCATCTCGCGGCCCAGCTTGCGGTGGTCGCGCTTGGCGGCTTCCTCAAGCATGTTCAGATGGGCCTTCAGCTTTTCCTTGGAGCTGAAGGCGACACCGTAGATGCGCTGCAGCATCTCGCGCTTGGAGTCGCCGCGCCAATAAGCGCCCGCGACACTCATCAGCTTGAACGCATCGGCGGGAAGCTGGCCTGTATGCTGAAGATGCGGACCACGGCAGAGGTCCTGCCAGTCGCCATGCCAATACATGCGCAAGGGCTCGTCGCCGGGGATCGCCTCGATCAGCTCGATCTTGAAGGGCTCGCCTGCGTCCTTGTAGTGCTGGATCGCGCGGGGGCGGTCCCAGACCTCGGTGCGGACCGGATCGCGCGCGTTGATGATGTCGCGCATCTTCTTTTCGATCAGGCCCAGATCCTCGGGGGTAAAGGGTTCTTCGCGGTCGAAATCATAGTACCAGCCGTTCTCGATCACGGGGCCGATGGTGACTTTCACATCGGGCCAGATCTCCTGCACCGCGCGGGCCATGACATGGGCCAGATCATGGCGCAGCAGCTCATTGGCCTGATCCTCATCCTGCATGGTGTGGATCGCGATGCTGGCATCGGTGTCGATCGGCCATTGCAAGTCCCAGTGCCGGCCGTCCACAGTGGCCGAGATGGCCTTCTTCCCCAGGGATTTGGATATATCGGCAGCGACCTCGCCGGGGGTGACGCCGGGGGCGTATTCGCGGGCGTTGCCATCAGGGAATGTCAGGGAGATTTGGGCCATCTGGGGCGCTCCTCGTCGGTTTGGCGCCTACACGTGCGCCCGGTTGCGGGTGAGATGCCCTTGTGCCGCTGCCCCTTGCGGGTGTCAAGCACACCTGCGTTCTGAAATCCGGTTGGCGCGCCCCGGCGAGGCCGGATAGACTGACCCCGGCAGTTTTCACAAGGAGCGGGACATGACCCAATATAATCCCAATATCGAGCTGGGCATCGAGGATATGGATTTGATCGAGGATGCGCTGCGCCATGCCAAGCGCCGACTGTCGATGCCGGGCGGCGCCGATGCCGATGCGCCAATCGCGGGCCGAACCGTGCGCGAGATCGACGAGTTGCTGGGCCGCCTGCATAATCAGAAGGTGTTCTTCCGCCCCAGCAAGACGCCCTATGTCAGCGGTTGAGCCATGAGCGGAGCTAATTTTCTGGAAACGTCCGAAGGGCGGCGCATCGCCTATCGCCAGTCCGATGGGGCAGGACCGGGCATAGTGTTTCTTGGCGGCTTCATGTCGGACATGGAGGGCTCGAAGGCCGTTCATCTGGAGGCGGCCGCCCAGGCCGAGGGGCGCGCGTTCCTGCGCTTCGATTATTCCGGACATGGCGGCTCCTCGGGCGAGTTTACCGATGGCTGCATTTCCGATTGGGCCGCCGATGCGGCAACGGTGATCTCAGCGCGGACCACCGAGCCTCAGATCCTTGTCGGCTCGTCCATGGGCGGCTGGATCGCGCTCTTGCTGGCGCGCGCCATGCCCGAGCGGATTGCCGGCCTTGTCACCATCGCCGCCGCGCCGGATTTCACCGAGGACAGCATGTGGGCGGGCATGAACGAGATCGAGCGCGCCAAGCTGATGCGCGAGGGGCAGATCTTTCGCCCCAGCGACTATGACGCACCCTACACGATCACACGCAAGCTGATCGAGGATGGGCGGCAAAACCTTGTCCTGCGGGATACGCTCGATCTTCCGTTTCCCGTCCGTTTCCTGCAAGGGACGGCTGATGCGGATGTCGATATGAGCGTCGCGCTGGCGCTGTTGACACATGCCAGGGGCCCGGACATGCGCCTGACGCTGGTGGATGGGGCGGATCATAGGTTCTCCGATACCGACTGCCTTGCATTGATTGACGCGTCGGTCGCCGACGTGACTGCGCGCGCGGCGCGTTGATGCGCCGCCCTCGATCCATGCGTGGGCTCGAGGATCTGGGCCGCGTGCGGCTGAGCCCGCATTTCTACATGCGCGATTTTCTATATTCCGAGATCGGAAATATCCACGGCATACCCAACATCCCGGACGATCCGGACCGCGCCATCGAGATGGGCCGCGCTCTGTGCGAGACGCTGCTGGATCCGCTGGAGGAGACATTCGGGCGCATCGCGATCCGCTCGGGCTACCGCAGTGCTGCACTCAATCGCTTTGGCAATGACAACGGGCTGAACTGTGCGCGGAATGATGCCAATATCGGCTCGCATATCTGGGACGCGGGTGAGGGCGATCAGCGCGGTGCGTGCACCTCTCTGGTGATCCCGTGGTTTGCCGATCGCTATGCGAAGGGGCGCGACTGGCGCGATCTGGCATGGTGGTTGCATGATCATCTTGATTACTCGGAAATCTTCTTCTTCCCAAAGCTTTGCGCGATGAACCTAAGCTGGCGCACACGCCCTCTGCGGACCATTTCCAGCTATATCGCGCCCAAGGGTCTACTGCTGCGGGCTGGGGCGGAGCCGGTCGAGGATGCGGCCCAGCGTCAGGCGCGATATGCAGATTTCCCGTCCTTTCGCGCCATTCGCACGCCCTGACCAGCACGGGGCCGGTTGACGCCCGCGCGCGCTCTGCCAATGTGCGCCGCAGCGCCTGCCCCCCCCCCTGCCGGCCGAAAGGAGTTCCCCCGCATGAACGAGGCTCTCGTTCTTTTGCCCGATATCATGTGTGATGCACGGCTCTTCGGTCCGCAACTGGCTGCGTTCAGCAAGGCGCATGCGATCACGGTTGCTCCGGTAACGGGGGGCGACCGAATCGAGGAAATGGCGTCGAACCTGCTGGATGTCTTGCCGCGCCGCTTTGCGCTGGCAGGGCTGGCGCTGGGGGCCAGCGTCGCGATGGAGATCGTGCGCCGCGCCCCCGACCGCGTGACGCGGCTGGCGCTGATGAATGCCAGCGCCTTTGCCGAGACGCCGCAATCGGCCGCGGATTTCGAGCCTGTGATCACCAAGGCGCGCGCCGGGAACCTGAAGGGCTTTGCCGAAGGGGTCATGCCCGCCAATGCGCTGGCCCCCGGCCCGATGCGCGGCGAGGTGCTGGCCCTGGTGCATGACATGGCCGACCATCTTGGGCAGGACACGGTGATCCGGCAGGCCCGCGCGATCCAGCGCCGCCGCGACTATCAGGCGGTGATGCGCAAGATCAAGATGCCGACCCTGGTGCTGTGCGGCGCGCAGGACGCGACATCGCCGATCAAGCGGCATCAATTCCTGTCCGACCTCATTCCCTATGCGGAGCTGGCGGTGATCGAAGCGGCGGGCCGCTTGCCCACGCTGGAACAGCCGGACGCCACGACCGACGCGCTGATGCACTGGATGAAACAGCCGCTGGTGCTGCGTTAAGGCGTTGCCTTAAGAGTGCAGCCCAAGCGCCTCACGCCGCAGCGTTTTTATTCGCGGCGCTCTTTGACTTGCCATCATTCGAATCGATGAATTCCAGCACCAGGGGGCGAATGTTGTTCCGCCAGCTGCTGCCCGCAAAGATACCGTAATGGCCGGCCTCCGGCTCAACATGGCTGTTTTTCTTGCTGTCCGGCAAGCCGGTCAGCAGATCCAGCGCGGCGATGCACTGGCCGGGAGCCGAGATGTCGTCATAGCCGCCTTCAACCGTCATCACCGCCACACTGTCGATCTTGCCGATATCGACGTGTTGGTCCTCGATCATGAACTCGTTTTGCGCGATTTCACGCGCCTTGAAGATGCGCTCGACCGTCGAGAGGTAGAATTCGGCCGGCATGTCCATGACGGCCAGATATTCGTCGTAGAACCGGTTATGCCGGTCGTAATCGCCCGCCTCACCGCGGGCAACTGCGGTGATCTGATCCCTGAAGGCGGTGGCGTGCTTTTCGCTGTTCATCGAGATGAACGACGCCAGCTGCAAAAGGCCGGGATAGACCATGCGCCCGACGCCGGAATATTTGAACCCCACGCGCTGCAGCATTGTCTGCTCAAGCTGGCCCATTGTCACGCGGCGGCCAAAATCGGTGACTTCGGTAGGGGAGGCGTCCGGATCGACCGGGCCGCCGATCAGGACCAGCGAACGGGGCTGCGCCTTGGGGTCCTCCTCGGCGAGATAGGCGGTGGCGGCCAGCGCCAGCGGCACGGGCTGACAGACGGCGACGACATGAGTGTCCGGCCCCATCTCGCGAATGAAATCGGCGAGGTAGAGGGTGTAATCCTCTACGTCGAACTTGCCGGCGCTGACCGGAATGTCGCGGGCATTGTGCCAATCAGTGATATAGACCTCGCAATCGACCAGAAGGCTCTTGACGGTCGAGCGCAGCAGCGTCGCGTAATGGCCCGACATGGGCGCGACCAGCAGGATCTTGCGCGCCATCTTGCGCCGGCCCGGGACCGAGAAATGGATCAGATTGCCGAACGGCTTTTCAACCACGGTGTCGATGCTGACCAGATGATCCTTGCCGTCCTCGCAGGTAAAGGTGCGGATGCCCCAATCAGGCTTGGTCACCATGCGGTCAAATGTGCGCTCGGTGACCTCGCCCCAGGCCGAAAGCCATTCGAAGGCAGGGTTTGGCGTCATGCTGAAGATGGGATAGGATGCGAGGGAGAGGGCCGTTGCCCCGAGCCACTGATTGGCGTTGCGAAAGGATTCCATCATGTCATAGGTGGCCATGTAGCGCATTCGGTCTCCTTCAGGGCTGGGCCCATCAATCTAAGTGGTGCAGCGCGCATCCCGAGGGCGCCGCGCGGCAATGCTGCAAGGCAGAAACTTAAGGTGTAAAAAGCGATATGGCAACGGATCAGCGCAGCAAGGCGGAAAATGACGGTGAAAATGCCAAGGACCAGGGCGAGACCCGGGAGCGGATGGCAGCCAATCTGGCGAGGGTCGAGGACCTGTCACAGCGTTTGATAGCTGCACTTGCGCAGCGAAATCCGCCGAATGCGACGCTGCATGCGCCAAGTCAGGAAATGTTTGCCAAAGCCGCCGCCTCCTACTGGACCGAGGCGATGGAGAATCCTGCCAAGCTCTATGAGAATCAGGTTGCTTACTGGAGCGAATCTGTCCGCCAATTCATGGACGCGCAGCGCCTGATGATGACCGGCGCAACCGCCCCGGCCGAGGACGCCCCCCGCGACAAGCGCTTTGCCAACCCGCTCTGGAGCACGCATCCCTATTTCCGCTACATCCGTGAGCAATACGAGCTGAATGCCAAGGCCGTTGCCGATGCCGTGGCCGAGGCGAGCGATCTGGACCCGGTCGAGAAAAAGCGTCTCGAGTACTTCTCGAAGCAGATCATCGACATGATGGCCCCCACCAATTTTCTTGGCACCAATCCCGACGCGCTGGAACGCGCCGTCGCCACGGAGGGCGAGAGCCTGGTGAAAGGTCTGGAAAACCTCGTGGCCGATCTCGAGGCCAATGGCGGTGAGATGGTGGTGCGCCTTGCGGATGAAAACGCTTTTGCCCTGGGCGAGAACATCGCGACCACACCCGGCAAGGTGGTCTACCGCAATGACCTCATGGAATTGATCCAGTATGCGCCCGCGACGGAAGAGGTGCATGAAATTCCGCTGATCATCTTTCCGCCCTGGATCAACAAGTTTTACATCCTCGATCTCAAGGAACAGAACAGTCTGATCAAGTGGATCACCGAGCAGGGCTATACCCTATTTGTCGTCAGCTGGATCAACCCCGATGCCAGCCTCGCCGATATCGGGCTGGAGCAATATATCGAGGACGGCTACCTGACCGCGTTTCGCGAGGTGCGCAGCATCACCGGGGCCAAGAAGGTCAACACGATCGGATATTGCATCGCCGGTACGACACTGGCACTGACGCTGTCCCTGATGAAGCAGCGCGGCGACAAGTCGGTCAACTCGGCCACGTTTTTCACCACGCTGACGGATTTCGACAATCAGGGGGAATTCACGCCTTTCCTGCAGGATGATTTCGTCAACGGCATCGAGGCCGAAATCGACGCGCAGGGTATCCTGCGCTCGTTCATCCTGGGCCGCACAATGAGCTTTCTGCGCTCGAACGATCTGATCTATACGCCCGCCATCCGCAGCTACATGCTGGGCGAGGCGCCGCCCGCCTTCGATCTGCTCTACTGGAACGGGGACGGGGCCAACCTGCCGGGCCGCATGACACGCCAGTATCTGCGGGGCCTGTGCCAGAAGAACCAGTTCGCCCGGGACGGGTTCGAGTTGCTCGGCCATACCCTGAAGCTGAGCGATATCGACGTGCCGCTCATGGCCGTCACCTGCGAGACGGATCACATCGCCCCATGGAAGGACTGCTTTCGCGGGATGGGTGAGACTTCGTCCAAGGACCGCACCTTCATCGTCTCGCAATCGGGGCATATCGCGGGCATCGTCAATCCGCCCTCCAAGAAGAAATACGGCCATTACACCAATGGCGACTGGACGGGTAATGCGGATGAATGGATGGAAGCCGCCGAGTTCCACGAGGGCAGCTGGTGGCCCCGTTGGGAGGCATGGCTGAAGCCCCGCTCGGGCAAGCTGGTCCCCGCGCGAGAGCCTGGCGATTCGAAGCATCCGGCCCTTGGAGATGCCCCCGGCGACTATGTGCGACGCCGCGCGCCGCGCTGAAAATCACGCTACGTCAACGTCTTGGTTGAAAAATGCTGCGACGCAGAAAAAACCCTTGAAATGCCGCGCCGCAGCATCCATATTCATGTCAGACGCAGAACAGGGCGAACGGTATCGCCCCTAATCCAAGGAGCTACACCATGGCCAAAGCACAAGACATGAATTCGATGATGAAAGACATGATGGGCGCATTCCCCGTCGACACCAAGTCGATGGAAGACGCGTTCAAGAACCAGGCTGCCCTCAGCGAGAAGCTGTCCGGCGTTGCCCTGAACGCAGCCGAGAAGTCGGCCGAGATTTCCAGCGCATGGACCCAGTCGACACTGGCCAAAATGCAGGAAATGACCAAGGCAAAGGCCGAGCCCGCTGACTACGCCAAGGCAATGAGCGATTTCGCTTCCGCCAACGCCGAAGTCGCAGCCGAGAACATGGCTGCCTTCGCTGAAGTCGCCAAGAAAGTCCAGATGGACACCGTCGAGCTGATGATGAACGCAGGCCGCGACATGCAGGAAGACGCGTCCAAGGCCGTCAAGAAGGCGACCGACGACATGTCCGCTGCTGCCAAAAAAGCAGGCGTCAAGCAGTAAGAACACGTCACCTACACACATCCCTCCTCCTCCCGATCAGGGGGTGTGGTGACGATAGGGCGGGCCGCCATGCGGCTCGCCCTTTCTTTTTGCGCGCGCAGCGCCTAGGCTGTGCTGCACTGCTGCATAACCTCGGGAGGCTCGCAAAGTGGCTGAGAACGGCAAACCCCTTTTGATCAAACGCTACGCCAGCCGGCGCCTCTACAACACCGAGACGTCCGACTACGTCACCCTCGAGGATATCAGCCAGTTCATCCGCGACGGGCGCGACGTGCAGATCATCGACCTCAAATCCGGCGATGACCTGACCCGGCAATACCTGCTGCAGATCATCGCCGATCACGAAAGCCGCGGCGAGAATGTCCTGCCGATCAACGTGCTGAACGATCTGGTGCGCAGCTATACCACCCAAGCAACCAGCGTCGTTCCGGAATTTCTCGCCGCCAGCTTCGAGATGCTGCGCGACGGTCAGTCCAAGATGCTGACCAACATGACGCAGGCCAACCCCATGGCGAGGATGCCCGGCATGGAGGCCATGCGCGCCCAGCAGGAGGCCTTCGTCAAGGCGATGACCGGCGGCATGGGCGGTCTTGGCGGCATGTCGGGGCGCGAGCCCGAGGAGAGCGAGCGCAAGGACAGCGATCTTGACGATATCAAGGCGCAGCTGGCCGAATTGCAGCGCCAGCTTTCGCGGATGGGCAAGTAGGCCGTCATGGCAGGCAGCCCCGGCCGCATCACGCTCTGGGGGATCGAAGTGTTCATGGCGGCGGCGGACGAGCGGTCGATTTCAGCCGCTGCGCGCCGCCTCGGCGCCAGCGCCTCGACCGTCAGCCAGCAACTCAGCAATCTTGAAGCCGCCGTCGGTGCGCCCCTCTTGGAGCGCAGCGCGCGGCCGCTGCGCCTGACCCGCGCGGGCGAGATCATGCATCGCCGCGCCCAGACCATCCTGGCCGAGGCAGCGCAGGCCAAGGCCGAGTTGGCGATGGCCGATCTGGCGCGTCTGACCCGCGTGCGCCTTGGAATGATCGAGGATTTCGAGGCCGACGTCACGCCCCGCCTTTTGTCCCACATGGCGGGCGAGCTGACCCAGTGCCAATTCCTGCTGGAGACCGGGGCGAGCCATATGCTGCATGACCAGTTGGACGCGCAGCGCCTTGATATCGTGGTTGCCGCGCGGCTGGGCGAGGGCGCCGATTGGGCCGAGACGCATCCACTGATGCGCGAGGGTTTCGTCGTGGCGGCGCCCAAGGGCCGCATGGACCCCGCCGCGGACCTGCTCGAACAGCTCAGGCGCACGCCTCTGGTGCAATACACCACCCGGCACTACATGGGCCGCCTCATCACCGCGCATCTGGCGCGCAGCGCCGCGCCCATCCCCCACCGGTTCGAGCTGGACAGCTACCACGCCATCCTCGCCCTTGTGGCGCAGGGCAGCGGCTGGACCATCCTTCCGCCCCTCGCGCTGATGCGCGCGCGCCGCTTTGCCGATCAGCTGGACGTCATGCCGCTGCCATTCGCACCGCTGACCCGCACCATCGCCCTGACCGCGCGCCAAGGTGTGCTGGGCACGATGCCCAGCGATGTCGCGTCCATTCTCAAGCCGATCCTGCAGGAGGCGATCGTCGCGCCCGCGCTCGCGCGCTACCCGTTCATGGCCGGGGCGCTGACCCTGCTCTAGGGCCGCGCCCCAGGCTTTTTCTTGGTGAAAATACCCAAATCCACCGCTGCCGCGCGCGGCTCAGGTGCCATAGGCGCGCGCGCTGCCCATCACGTCATCCACCGCGCCCAGGATGGCCGAGGCGATGGCATCATGCTGCGCGCGCGTCAGGCGCGCGGGCAGGCGGGTGTCGCAGGCGCGGCCCAGCATGGCGCGGGTCTGGGGCAACTCGGGCGTGGGTCCTTCGATGAACTGCCAGTTCCAGAAGGCGCGCGCATTGTCCTGGCTATGGCCAAAGATCTGCACCTTGACGCCCCGCGCCGCCGCCGCCTCGGCAAACGCATGGGCGGCATCGTCACCCATGCCGACAAGGTTGAACTGGATCGAGTCGGGCGCACGCTCTTCCGGCGCCAGCGGGGCGGGCACGCTCAGCCACGGGCTCTGGTCCAGCAGGGAGGCGACGTAGTCGTGCCCCGCGCGGCCATCGCGCACGCGGCGCGGGATCTCGTCCAGCTGGGGCCGGATGATCGCGGCGCTCAGGTTGCTCAGGCGCAAGTTGTAGAGCGGCAGTTTGTTCTGCCAGCGCCCGAACGCTGCTTTCAGCGCGTTGTCGCCATGGGCCAGATGCTTGGACCAGTTGTGCTCGTACGCGCCGGACATTATGATCGCGCGCGCCACGAGATCGGCGTCGTCGGTGATCAGGATGCCGCCTTCGCCCGCGTTCAGCAGCTTGTAGGACTGAAACGAAAAGCAGCCGATGCGCCCGATCGTGCCGATATTGCGCCCGTGCCATGTGGTGCCCAGCGAATGCGCGGCGTCCTCGACCACGGGGATGGCCCGCGCATCGCACAGCGCCATGATCGCGTCCATGTCGGACGTGTGTCCGCGCATGTGGCTGATGATGACCGCGCTGATATCGCCGTCCAGACGCGCCTCGAAATCGGCCATGTCGATGCGATAATTCTCGCCCACCTCACACAGGACCGGCACGCAATCGGCATGAATGACCGAAGACGGCACGGCGGCGAAGGTGAAGGCGGGGATCAGCACGCGCGCGCCCTTGGGCAGGTCCAACGCCTTCAGCGACAGGAAGAGCGCGGCCGAGCAACTGCTGATTGCAAGTGCATAGCGCGAACCCATGAGCGCGGCGAATTCTGTCTCAAGCAAAGCTACGGGCGAGTCCTGCGGCGCGGTGTAGCGAAAGAGATCGCCCGACGCCAACATGGCGTCGATGGCCGCGCGAGCGGCCTCAGGGATCGGCTCGGCGTCGTAGGTGTTGGGCGGCAGGGCGCTGTCGGACATGATTTCACCTTTTCCGAAATGTATTTTCGGGAAACATAAATCTTTGTCCGCGAGACCGAAAGCCTTATCTGCGCCAAGCCCGCGTCAGTTCGTCTAGAAACTGCGCCACATCCCCAGTTTCACGCCGAAATCCTCAGCGTCTATCAGGGCGGTGGTGAGCCCGACTTCCATGTGGTGCCCCGGCGCCACCTGCCAGACGACCGAACTGACGAGGCGCAGGAAATCAGGATCGACCAGCGGTCCGCCCTGCTGTAGCTGCGTGATCAATTTGGTCTCCTCCCAGAGATTCAGGCCCAGCGTCGCGTCGATGGCAATGTCAGTGTCATTCGGAATGATACGCATCCGTGTGTCGACGTTCCACCAACCGCCCAACTCGCCCCAACTCAGCCCCTTGCCCACCGAAAGTCCCGGCCGCAGGGCAGGCCCATGTTCCAGCGTGCCGGCGCCCAGCTCGAACGCTATATGCAAACCATCGCGCGCCAGTGGCATCAGAACAAAGGCCAGCGCCTTGTGATCGCCAAACTCGTCACTGCCCAGATCGAGGCCGATGGTCAGGTCGGGATTGATGCCGTATTCGGCGTAGATGGTGCTATAGCCGGTGGTCTCCGCGCCGTCCTGTATCTTGATCGTCCAGGACAGGAACCCGTCCCCGACATCGCGCAGCCACGCGCCCGCCATACCGCGCGCAGGCGCGAGAGCAAGGAGGAGGGTGAGGATCAGAAGCGCGCTGCGATGCATCCGCTCAAGTTGATTAAACTTGGTAAAGGAACGGTTAAGCGCAGTGCGCTTTGTGATGCCAACTTCGGGTGCTAGACTGCCCCCAAAAGGAGAGTCCGCCATGCCCAGCATCACCTATCCCAGCCCGCATCAGAGCGTTGTCACCACCTTCGAGATGACGCCCGGCACCTGCCAGGATCTCATGGACGCGCTGATCGACGCCTATGATGCGTTCATCTCGCACCAGCCCGGCTTTATCGCGGCAGGGCTGCATGTAAACGACGCCCAGACGCGGATCGCCAATTACTCGCAATGGGCCCGGCGCGAGGATTTTCAGGCGATGCTGCGCACTCCCGAAATGCGCCGCCGCAACCGCGAGATCAGCGCCCTGTGCAAAAGCTTTGAGCCCGTGATGTATGACGTGGCCGCAACATTCGAGCCCCCGCAAGCGGACTAGACCCCCAGCCGGTCGCGCAGCGAGTACCACGTCATCGCCAGCATCAGGAGGGGCGAGCGTAGCGCGGCCCCGCCCGGAAAGGGCGTCGCCGGCACGCGCGCCATCGTGTCAAAGCCTTGTGCCTCGCCCCGGACGGCATCGGCCATCAGCTTGCCCGCGTGGGTGGCACTGCCGACGCCGTGGCCGGAATAGCCCGAGGCGCTCAGCATATTGGGGCTGAGGCGGGCGAGGTAGGGCATACGCTTGATCGTGATGGCCAGCGTACCTCCCCAAGCGTAGTCGATCTGAACATCTGCCAGATGCGGGAAGATCTCGGTCATCGGTTTGCGCACCAGCGCCTCGATATCAGCGGGAAACTTGTAGCCATAGCTCTCGCCGCCGCCGAAAAGCAGGCGCTTGTCATGGCTGAGGCGAAAGTAGTTCACTACGAATTTCGTATCCGCAACGGCCACATCGCGGGTTAGAACGCGCGCGGCCTCGTCGCCCAAGGGCTTGGTCGCGGCGATGAAATTGTTGATCGGCATGACGCGGCGGGCCACTTTGCCGTTCAGTCCGCCCAAGTAGCCATTGCAGGCGAGGATGACGTGATCCGCGCTGATCCGGCCGTCCTTGGTATGAAGCGTTACGCGCGCGCCCTCGTTGATTTGCGTGACTTCGCTTTGCTCGTAGATCCGCACGCCGGCCGCCTTGGCCGCACGGGCCAGACCCAGCGCATAGCGCAGCGGGTGCAGATGCGCCGCGCCCATGTCGAGCGTGCCGCCGTGATAGGCGGGCGAGGGGCAGAGCGCGTGCATCGCATCGCGGTCCAGCTTCTCGATGTGCTCATAGCCATAGCGCGCCGCCAGATGATCGGCATAGGCATGCTCGTGCGCCATTTCCTTGGCGGACATGGTGGCGTGGGCGACGCCGGGCTGGAGGTAGCACTCGATGTCGTGCCTGGCGATCAGGGACTTGGTGAGCGCCTTGGCCTCTTCGGCTAGCTCCCACAGCTTGGTGGCATCGCCATCGCCCATCAGCCGCTCGAGCCCTTCCTGATCCATGCGCTGCCCGCTGCCCAGCTGGCCGCCGTTGCGCCCGGATGCGCCGAATCCAACGCGCTGCGCCTCGATCAGGGCCACGTCCATGCCGGCCTCGGCCAAGTGCAGGGCGGCCGAGAGGCCGGTGTAACCCGCGCCGACCACGACGACATCGGCCCGCGCCTCGCCGCGCAGCGGGGGGCAGTCGGGCAGCATGTCCGACGTGGCGGCATACCAGCTGGCCGGGTAGGCGCCCGGCGCATCATTCGCGTGCAGAAGATTCAGCGCCATGGGTCACACGTTCAGCAGCAGATGCTCGCGCTCCCAAGGGGAAATCACCTGCAGGAATTCTTCGTACTCGGCGCGCTTCACGATGGCATAGACGCGGGCAAATTCCGGCCCCAGCATTTCGTGCAGCTTGGGCGCATCCTCGAAAAGGTCCAGCGCGTCGCCGAGAACCTGGGGGATATCGCTTTCGCTTTGATAGCTGTCGGTCTTGCACTCGGGCTCGGGCATCTGCTGTTCCTCGAGGCCCAGAAGACCGCAGGCAAGGCTGGCCGCAATCCCCAGATACGGATTGCAGTCCATGCCCGCGAGGCGGTTCTCGACGCGCCGCGCCTCGGGGCTGGCCAGCGGCACGCGGATGCCGGTGGTGCGGTTGTCGCGCCCCCAGTCCAAGTTGATGGGCGCCGCGTGGTCTTTGACATAGCGGCGGTAGGAATTGACGTAGGGCGCCAGCACCGCGATGGAGCTGGGCAAGTGCCGCTGCATCCCGCCGATGAAGTGGTAGAAGGCATCCGTTTCCTTGCCATCCTCGTCGGTAAAGACGTTCTTGCCGGTCTTCTTGTCTAGGATCGAATGATGGATATGCATGGCCGAACCGGGCTCTTCGGCGATCGGCTTGGCCATGAAGGTGGCAAAGCAGTTGTGCCGCATCGCGGCCTCTCGGATGAGCCGCTTGAAGTAGAACACCTCGTCGGCCAGCCGCACCGGATCACCATGGGCGAGGTTGATCTCAAGCTGGCCTGCGCCACCTTCCTGCGTGATGCCGTCGATCTCGAAGCCCTGTGCCTCGGCGAAGTCGTAGATGTCGTCGATCACGGGGCCAAATTCGTCCACGGCGGTCATCGAGTAGGCCTGCCGCGCGGCGGCGGGGCGGCCTGAGCGGCCCATCATCGGCTGGATCGTCTGTCCCGGATCGGTGTTTCGCGCGACCAGATAAAATTCCATTTCCGGCGCGACCACTGGTGTCAATCCGCGCTCTTCATACGCCGCGACGACGCGCTTCAGCACATTGCGCGGCGAGAAGGGGATCGGGTTCATCTCGCGGTCGTAAGCGTCGTGGATCACCTGCAGCGTCCAGTCGCCCGTCCAGGGTGCGGCGCTGGCGGTGCTCATATCCGGCTTCAGGATCATGTCCTGTTCGATGAACCCTGTCTCGCCCGCGGCCTCGCCCCAATCACCGGTGATCGTCTGGTAAAAAATCGAGTCCGGCAGGTGGAAATGGCTCTGCTTGGCGAATTTCGAAGCTGGCAGGGCCTTGCCGCGCGCGATGCCGGGCAGGTCCGAGATGATGCACTCCACCTCGTCGAGGCGCTTACCCTCAAGGTATTCGCGCGCCGCTTGGGGCAGGTTTTCAGTCCAGTCGGCCATTCAGGCACCTCTTTTCAGAAAGGCCGCCAGGCGGCCTGCGATGGTCTCGTGATGTGTCGGTCGGTCCAGCTGTGCGATGGCGGCGTCCAGCAGATCGTCCGGGACCAGACCGCGTCCGCGGCTTTCGGCCAGGCGGCCGACGAACTCGGCGGTATGTTCGGGATGGGGCTGCACCGTCAGGATGCGGTTGTCATAGACCAGCGCGGCATTGTCGCAAAACTCGTTCTGTCCGATCACCGTGGCCCCTTCGGGCAGGCGCGTGACCTGGTCCTGGTGCCAGGCATTCAGCGCCATGGGCTGCCCGTCGATGATGTATTCATGCCGGCCCACGGCCCAGCCCTTGGAATATTTCTCGACCATGCCCCCCAGCGCCTGCGCTATGATCTGGTGACCAAAGCAAATGCCGACCATGGGCCGCCCATCGGCATAGACCTCGCGGATGAACTGTTCCAGCGGGGGGATCCAGTCATGCGGCTCGTAGGCGCCATGTTTCGATCCGGTTATCAGCCAGCCGTCGCATTCGTCCACACTGGCAGGAAATTCGCCATCGACCACGGCATAGGTCCGGAAGTGCAGACCGTGGCCTTGGAACAGATCCTCGAACATCGAATCGTAGTCGCCCAGATCAACCTTGATGTCTTCGGGCGAGTGGCCGCAAAGAAGGATGCCGATGGTGGTCGCGCCTTCCTCGGGAGTCAGCGAAGGGTGGGGGACAGTCACGGGGGCCTCATAATTTGATCAAATTCAGGGTAGCGCAGCAAATTGCGCCGGGCAAGGTGTTTCGGGCAAGGTGTTTTGCGGGCGCTTACACCTTGTCCAGATATGTCTTCCAGTGGTCGGCCTCGTCGATCTCGCCCATCACCGCGATCTCCTGCCGCTTGGTCTGCACGAAGTTGCGGATAAGGCGCGGCTCGAAAATGCGCGGCATCAGCGGATCGGCCTCGAAGAGGTCCACCGCATGGGTCCAATCGGTCGCCAGTTGCGGCAGATCCTGACCATAGGCGCTGCCCGTCAAGGGCGGGCCGGGGTCCATCTCGTCCTCGATGCCGACCAGCGCCGCCCCAAGAATGGCGGCAAAGCTGAGATAGGGATTGATGTCGCCGCCCGCAACACGGTGCTCTATCCGGCGGGCCTTGGGGCTGCCGCCGGGCACGCGGATGGCCGCCGTGCGGTTCTCATACGCCCAGCAGATGGCGGTGGGCGCGTGCGCGCCCGGGGTCATGCGCGCATAGCTGTTGGCATGGGGCGCAAAGATCAGGGTCGAGCCCTGCATCGCGGCCAGGCAGCCGCCGATGGCATGGCGGAGTGTATCGGTGCCCTTGGGGCCGCCATCGTCAAAGACGTTGTTCCCGTCCTGATCCAGCACCGAGAAATGCATATGCATCCCGTTGCCCGAATCCAGCGCGAAAGGCTTGGCCATGAAGGTCGCCGCGCTGTCAAAGCGGTAGGCGAGGCCGCGAATGAGTGATTTGAAAAGCCAGGTGTCATCCGCCGCGCGCATCGCATCCTGATGGTTCAGCGTGATCTCGAACTGGCCCACACCCGCCTCGGAGGTGGTAGTCTGCGCTTCGATCCCCATCGCCGCGCAGGCGTCGTAGAGGGCCGACAGGAACGGATCGAACGCGTCCATCTGGCTGAGCGACAGGATTTCGGAGGCGTCGATGCGCCGTCGGTTGCGCGGATCGCGCACATGGCGCAGGCGCTTGCCGCTGTCATCGACAAGGGTGAATTCCAGCTCGGTCGCGGCCATCACCGTCCAGCCGCGCTCGGCATAGCGGTCCAGCACGCGGGCGAGGGCATGGCGCGCATCGCCGTAAAAGGGCGTGCCGTCCTCGAAATACATCTGCATCGGAACCAGGGGCTGCTCGCTGTCCAGCCATGGCAGAGGCACCGGCCCACGCGAGGTAGGGCGCATGATGCCGTCGGCGTCGCCCGTCTCGAACAGCAGCGGGCTGTCCTCGATATCGGCGCCCTTGATGTCGACATTCAGCACCGAGAGCGGCATCCGCACGCCGTCATTTTCAAGACTGGCAAAGTAGCTGGCCGGCATACGCTTGCCGCGCATCTGCCCGTTCAGATCACAGGCGGCCACGCGAAACGTGGCGAAATTGTCGATGCTCATGAGGTATTCCTTCCCTTTGGAAGGATTGATTCACCGGATAAGGTTTGGGCGCAACCTCATTCTGCGGCGCGCCTCCTGCGGCAGGTGCCGGTTCAGCCGCCGCCCGATGGCACCCATCACCGTGATCACGCTGAGCGTCAGCAGGATGAAAAAACCCGCGAGAATGGGGTAGGGGATGAAAGGATTGAACGTCTTGTCGGCAAAATAATTGGCGTAGTAGAGCGCATCGCCCCGCTGCTGCCATGCGGGAAATCCACTGAGGAAAACCAGCGTCGTGGCGTGAAAGAGAAAGATCGCCTCGTTCGTGTAGGCGGGCCAGGCGAGGCGCAGCATGGTCGGCCAGATGATCTTGCGAAAGCGGGGCCAGCCCGAGAACCCATAAGCATCTGCCGCCTCGACATCGCCCTTGGGGATGGAGCGCAAAGCGCCGTAGAAAATCTCGCCCGAATAGGCGGCGGTGTTCAGGATCAGCACCACCAGCGCGCCAAGCGCGGCCGAGGTGAAGGGATCGAAGATGGCGCTGACGCCCTTGAGGCTGAGGAAAAGGAAATAGGCGAAAAAGAACTGGATGAAGAGTGGCGAGCCGCGCAAGACGAAGATGAACCACTCGCTGGGCTTGCGCAGCCAAGCCGAGCGCGCGCCCTTGCCAAGCGCTACGGCGATTGCGATGCAAAAGCCGATCAGCACTGCGATGACGCCGAAATAGATGTTCCAGATCATGCCCGAGCCGATCAGCGTCACCTGCTGGCAAAGCGTGAAATCTCCGCGCGGCAATAGCCGCTCGCCATAGCCGAGGCTGCGAAAGGCATAATCCTGGATGGTCTGGAGGCAGGCGCTCATGCCGCCGCCCTGCGCTGCGCTTCGCCGCCCGAGGTGGCCTGGCCATGGGTGAGGCGGGTCATCAAACGCTCCAGCCAGATCTCGGAAATGCGCGTGAGGATCAGGTAGAAGACAAGGAGCGCGAGGAAATACCAGACGCGCCAATCGCCATGCGGATAGGCCGTGTAGCGCGGATTGGCGGTGCCCCCCAGCTCGCGCGCCCAATAGACGATATCCTCGACCCCCAGTAGGAACAGAAGCGGCGTCGCCTTGACCAGCACCATCCAGAGATTGCCAAGGCCGGGCAGGGCATAGACCCACATCTGCGGCACGAGAATGCGGCGAAAAGTCTGGTGGCGGTTCAGGCCATAGGCCGCCGCCGTCTCAAGCTGTGCGCGCGGAACGGCGCGCATCGCGCCGAAGATGACGTTGGCGGCGAAGGCGCCGAATACGATGGCAAAGGTCAGTACGGCGAGGCCGAAGCCATAGACCTCATGCACCCATTGCGCGGCATTGCCGAGGGGCAGCTTGGCCTCGGCGCAGACGATGAAATCGGCGCCTTGCCGGATGGGCTCATCCCAGCCGGGGCAGAGGATCTTGTGCCGGACCCATTCAAGCCCCTGATCGAGGGCGATCACGAAGAAGAGGAAATATACGATATCGGGCACGCCGCGTACCAGCGCGATATAGCCCTGGCCCAGCCAGCGCAGCGGCAGGATGCGCGAGCGCGCCGCCACCGCGCCGCCAAAGCCGAAGGCCAGCGCCGCAGGGGCGGTAATGGCCAAGAGCAGAAGGACCGTGCCGAAGCTGAGATAGAAGCCCATCTGCTTGCCGGTGGTCAGGTAGCACGCGAACCAGCGAACGGTGCCGAGCGTGTCGGGGTCGGTGCAGAAACTGAACATGGACCTCCCTTCCGAACCTTGCGCGCGCGGCGGCCGTGGATTTTGAGTATTTGGGGACCAGTGAAAGAGGGGGACCTGCGCCCCCCTCGATCCGGTGTCTTAGAACGTCGCGGCGCCGTCGAGCCACTTCTCGATCAGCGCGTTCAGCGAGCCGTCCTCTTTCATCGAGTCGATCGCGTCCGAGAATTTCTGGTTCAGCTCGGTATCGCTCTTGCGGATGCCAAGCGCCATGCCGTCGCCCAGAAGCACGTCGTCCCCGACGATCATCAGGCCGTCATCCTCTTCGACGACCGGCACGGCATAGGCCTTGTCCGAGAAGGCCGCGTCCGCCTCGCCGTTGCGTACGGCGGCGATGGTTTCCTCGGGGGTCGGGAATTCCAGCAAGGTCGCGCCGGAGGACGCGATGTGGCTGGCCTGAATGGTGCTGGCCTGCGCCGCGACCACGGTGCCCTCGGCGGTCAGGTCGACGCCCTCTTGCATGACAACATAAGAGGAGGGGTCGGGCTGAGTGTAGTTCGAGGTAAAGTCGATGTCCTTCTTGCGCTCGTCCGTGATGGACATGCCGGCGATGATTGCGTCGTAATTGCCCGAGACGAGGTTGGGGATGATGCTGTCCCAGTCATTGGTGACCCAGGTGCAGGTCAGATCGGCGCGCTTGCACAGCTCGTCGCCCAGCTCGCGCTCAAAGCCGTCAACCTCGCCGGCGTCATTGACGAAGTTGAACGGAGGGTAGGCGCCTTCGGTGCCGAGGCGGACGGTGTCCTGCGCGGCGGCGGAGCCGGCGGCAAGGCTGGCCAGAATGGCGGCGGTGATGAGGGTTTTCATATGGTATCTCCCTATGGTGGTGGTTGGTTGAGTGTGATGCACGAACATGGTTCAGGTGGCCATGGTCGAGCTGAGAAACTGCTGAAGGCGCTCGGATTTCGGCGCGGTGAAGAGCGTTTCGGGATCGCCCTCTTCCTCGACCAGACCCCGGTGCAAAAAGACGACATGATCGCTGACATCATTCGCCATCTTCATGTCATGGGTCACGATCATCATGGTGCGACCCTCGGCTGCCAATTCCTTGATCACGCGGATGACTTCCTGCTCCAGCTCGGGGTCGAGGGCCGATGTAGGCTCGTCGAAGAGAAGCGCCTCCGGCTCCATCGCGAGCGCACGGGCGATGGCGGCGCGCTGCTGCTGGCCGCCCGAAAGCTGCGCGGGAAAGGCATCGGCCTTGTCGCCGATGCCGACTTTTTCCAGATACTGGCGCGCAGATTTCTCAACCTCTGCGCGGGGGCGGCGCAGCACGGTCACGGGCGCTTCCATCACGTTCTGCAGGATCGTCATGTGCGCCCAGAGGTTGAACTGTTGGAACACCATGGCAAGGTTCGTGCGGATGCGCAGCACCTGGCCCGGATCGGCGGGATGGCGATGCGCGCCGGTGCCCTTCCACCTGACAGGCTCGCCCTTGAAAAGGATATCGCCCTGCTGGCTGTCCTCCAGCAGATTGGCACAGCGCAGGATGGTGGATTTTCCCGAGCCCGATGAGCCGATCAGCGAGACGACGTCGCCGCGACGGGCGGTCAGGTCAACGCCTTTGATGACTTCGAGCGTGCCATAGGCCTTGTGAAGGTTCGAAATCTCGATAACGGGCGGGTCTTGGGGCAAGATGGGGTCCTGATGCGGTTGCGGCGGGCGTGCAGAGCAGTAGGGCCGAAAACCGGCAATGATGCAATGTGCAATTCTGCGGCGCCGGCGGGACGGGTTCGTACCGGGATATAACTCGGTCCTGTTCGGGTCCATGGGTGGCCGAGGCACGGATACGGCCAGATAAGTGGCTTCGGGCGCCTGAACGATACCGAAAAGGTTCAGCGTTTTTTGTCGTTCCGCCGCCAGCGCTCAGAGGGATGCTGCCACGCGCTGGCGCGCCGCAGCGCTGTCGACATCGCTGACGCCGAGCAGGCTGGCCGCCATGCGCAGAAGCGCGTTTTCCTGATCGGCGCGGTCGCCATCGGCCAAAACGACCTGCCATAGCGCCTCGATCACGGCGGTGCGGTCCTCATAGGGCACGGCGTCCTTGATCTGGCGGGTAAAGCGGACGGTGTCCGGCGCCTCGGCTTCGGCCGCTTCGGCCTCCTTGCGGAGCGCCTTGGCTTCCTCGGGCGTCATGGCATAGCGCGCCGACAGGATGCGATCTATGTGCTCGATTTCGCTTGGGGCGTAATGGCCATCGGTGCGCGCGGCGCGGACCAGAAGGGCTGCCACCGCAAGGCGGGCATCGGTGTCGGTCAGCGGCTGGTCCTGCGCCGCAGTGAGACGTTTGAAGAAATCTGCAATCATGCGTGAGGATATAATGCGGCGGCGTGCCGCGGCCAATGGGAAATATCAGGGTGGCTTCGCAGGCACTGACCGGACGGTGACTTTGGTGCCGATACTGTCATCCTGCGGTCACGGCATGAAACAGATAATTGGCGGCGTCTCCAATCCTCGGCGACGAGGTCGAGGACGCTATTCTCCTTCTTTGTATGGCCGAGGCGGATGCGCGCGTGAGATAAAAGCTGTGTATCTGAAGCCGTGCTCTTCCCCACCATCATCATTCCAGAAGTCGTATGGGATAGTTCAGGCGTACGCTAGCTGTGAAGAATGGCATCACTTGGACGCTGATGAACATTTCGGCTCAAGGAGGAAATGCTGGCGATCAAAGCAATTCACTGTACAGTTGAAACACTTGCGCAAGGCGAAGCGCAAGCAATGTTCTTATGATCCGCGCGTTTCCAGAAATGCAGTAATTGAGGTTCTTCCCGAATAGCTTTGTCCAGGAGGGGCGGATGCACAGAGCAAACTGGTCGAGCGCCGTGAAGAGTTGCTATCTGTTTTCCGGCGCGGAGCGGCAAAGCATCGAAGCGTTGGCCGACGCCAGCCGTGTCTTGAAGAGTTCTGCGGGTGAAACGCTGTTCCAGACCGGAGACGCTGCGGACGGGTTGCGGATCGTGCTTTCGGGGCTTGTCCGGATCTGGATCGCGGATGGCGAAGGGCACGAATTGACGTTGGCCTTGATGGAACCGGGCGATCCCTTTGGGGAAATTGCGCTTCTTGACGGCCTGCCGCGCACAGCCAATGCAACGGCGATCGAGCGTTCGGACTGTCTGATGTTGCCCTGCAAGGCGATGGAGGAGGTGCTGGCGCGCGATCCGTCACTTGCCCGCCATCTGATCCAGCTTCTGTGCGAGTTTCCGCAATAGAAACTGGCCGATCCCATGGCGCGATGGCCCGCTGCCATCATCAGGCGATCGCCAGCCTCCTTGGCCATTTCCCACAGGGTCTCGCCATGCTCGAAAGCCTTGGCGTAGCGCGCGCCGAGCAGGTGATACCGCATCAGCCCGTAGGTCACAGGGAATATGGCGAAACTGTCCTTCTGGTTGCGCGCCAGTTCACGAGCGCGCTCATAAGACCGGTTGACGTTCTCATGGGAGTATCCCAGCGCTGCGGCCTGGGGGACGGCCAGCATGACAAGAAGTTCAACTTCCTGGGCATCTCGCTCATCGCTTTGCGTAGTCCTGGCAAGTGCCGCCAGAGCGTTTTCCAGATGGTTGATTGCCTCGAGGCTTGCCGAAGACGCCATTGCGCGCTCGGCCGCGGTCACGAAATATGCCAGCGCTTTCTGGTGCTCGCCGCCGGCTGCAAGGTGGTACCCCAGAGTTTCCGGCTCGTTATTGCAAAGCTTGGGCATATGATCTTCCAGCGCAACGGCGATGCGTCGATGGCACTCGCGCCGTGCGGTCTTGAGGAGCGGTTGATAGGCTGCGTCCTGGACAAGCGCGTGTTTGAACTCGTAGCTGACCTGGGTTGCGCTCCCGTGGCGATAGATGAGTTCCGCGTCGAGCAGTTGCTATAATGCGCCGCGCAACTGTTGATCGCGGTAGCCTGACACGAGGCGCAGCAATTCGCGCGAGAACCGCCGGCCTATCGTGGCTGCGATCTGTGCGATTTCCTTTGCAGAGGGAGACCTGTCGAGACGCGCTGTCAGCGAATCTTGTAGTGAGGCGGGAATGGCGTGCTCCACATCCGAGCCGCTCATCTGGTAGTGGCCATCAAGATCCTGGACCCACCCCGACTCGAGAACCATTTGGGTGAGTTCCTCGGCATAAAGGGGAATGCCGTCCGCCCGCTCGACGATCTGATCCATCAGACGCTTCGGCAATTGCTTGCCGCCGGTCATGGCATTGATCAAAGAGACGACGTCGGACTTGCTGAAGCGATTGAGTGAAAGCGACGTGACATAGGAAAGGTTTCGGAAGGGCGCCTTGTAGTTGGGCCGGAAGGACAGCAGCATCAACCACCGCTTGTTCTTGAGCTGCTCAATGAATTGCGCGATGACTTCCAGCGTTGTCGGATCGCACCAGTGAACATCCTCGACCTCCATCAGCAGCGGCTTTTCCTCTGCCATGGATGCGTAGAAGTCGAGCACGGCGGCAAAGGTCGCTTTCTTGAGGTCCTCCGGCGCAAAGCCGAGCAGTTCGGCCGTCGCAGGCGTATCGATACCGAGCAGGTAACACAGCGCGGCGACGTGTACCTGCTGATCCTGCGACAGTGTCTCCTTGAGTTTAGCCAGCTTGTCTGCGGCCAATGCATCCTTGTGCAGGCCAAGCCTCCCCTGCAATTCTTCCACGATGGGATGCATTGTCGAATGGAGGTGAAAGGCCGAGCCGAAAAATCGGACGATGTTCACATCCTGATCGGCAAGCTGCCGATTGAAGCTGTGAAGAATGCATGACTTCCCGATCCCCGCCTCTCCGCTGAGCATGAGTACCTGACCGTCACCGTTTTCGGCGGACGACCAGTGCTGGCAGATCAGTCCAAGCTCGGCCTTTCGCCCTATCGGACGGCTGGCCTTGTCCCGCTGGGTGGTGGAAACGGTCGTGCCATCGAACATATCACCAGTAAGCTGCAAAGCAGCTTACCGGCTTCGAAAATCCTCTGAGCGAACGGGCACCAAGTTCGGTGTAATCGAAAAGCTCCCTGGTGAGTTGGTAGGTGGACTTGCTGACGACGATCTGGCCGGGCTGTGCAACGCCCTGCAGGCGAGCGGCAAGGTTGGGCACTTCGCCGATCACGGAGAGTTGCTCGCCCAACGCGCCCGCACCGTCACTGCCCACCACGACCTGGCCCGTATTGATTTCGATGCGAAGGTTCAGTGTCACGTTCAGCGAGGACAGCTCCGAATTGCCGCCGTTGATCGCCGCCAGCATGGCGATTGCCGCGCGGACCGCGTTGCCCGTGGAATGCTCGTAGGCAACGGGATAGCCAAACATGACATTGATGCCGTCCCCCAAAAACTGCATCACCGTTCCGTCGTGGCGCGCAACGATCTCGCTGCAGGTCGAGCGATAAGTGGCAAGTATGCTGCGGAGGTCTTCGAGGTCGAGATCTTCGGCAAGACGAGTGGAGCCGACGAGGTCACAAAAAAGAACTGTCAGCTGGCGGCGTTCTGCCGCCCCGAACATGGCGTCACGGGGCTGCCGCGCGGCAGCAGGCTCTGGGGCTGAGTATTTGATGAAGTCAGTGCCGACAGCTTCTGCATGGTCCGGTGCGGCAAAAGGGTGTTCAGGCTCCGCCGCAGGATTTTCGGTACGAGTTCCGCATTCCGGACAGAATCGAAGGTTGGGCTGGAGTTGAATGCCGCATGCGCTGCATGCCGCGACTGTGGGTAGCCTGTTCCCGCACTGGTCACAGAACCTCGCACTGTCATCGCACGCGTTATTGCAAGCCCCACATAACAACAGAACTTAAATTCCCGCTATGATTTCCCTTACGTAAACCTTGCGTCCCAGAGCGACATTGATCAACCAAAGAATGCGCCCACCGAATACCGGAATCCGATATCGCACCTTCGAGCGAAGATGAATCTGAGCTCTGAAGGCCCGCATTCAGGGCAGCTGGATGCGTTAAGGGCGGAGGTGGTTTCAGCGAGGAGAAATGGTGCGCTCCGGCGCCAGGGATCAAAGTGGCGCGGCACGCAGTTTTGCGCCATCGCAATCGGCCTTGGAAAGGCCAAGCGCCTCGCGCACCTGCAAAACGATGCCCATTTCGGCGTCGCTGGGCACGCCATCGGCCAGCATGACCTGCCAAAGCGCCTCATGCGCCTCGATCCGGGCCTCGAAGCTGACCGTTTCACGGATCAGAAGCGCGAATTTTCGCGTGCTGGGCGCCTCGGCTTCGATCTTTTCGCAAGTGGCGCGCATCTTGGCGGCATCGACCGGGCCAAGTCCGTTGAGACGGGCAAGAAGTTTGTCAATGCGGCTGATCTCGGCAAACTGGTAATCGTCGTCGGATTTGGCGACGCGCACCATCAGCGCGCCGAGGGCAAGGCGAGCATCTGGCTCTGGGAGGGGGTCGGATTGATGCCCCTTGAAGAGGTTGAGAATACGGGTCAGCATATCCTGACGTTTACCGCGTCTGCGCAGCAGGGCAAGCGTTTTCATTGTCACCTCGGCAGCCTTTACATTTGGCCGCCCAGACGAGCGGCCGACGTCGATGCTGCAAAGTTTTTCGAATTGCCCGAATGGTGCCACATGCAGACCGCGGTCGCACCCGAATCGAGGGGCATTCCAGTGGTATGCACCAGAATATTTCGAAGGGACCCCCAATATGCATATGCCGATCCGTCAGGACTGGACCCAAGGCAGCGCAGCGGCGCACCTTGAGATCATGCGCCGCGCGCGGCGTGGTGATCTGATCCGGTTGGCGCGCAGTTATGATTGGACAGCCCACCCCGAAGCGGTGCTGGGCTGGATCATGGCGCAGCGGCGGATCGATCTGGGGACGGCGCTGGCGGTGTTCCTGCGAGGTGAGCCTGAGCGCTTCAACTACATGCCCAAACGCGATGTGGCCGAAGCGCACCAGCCCGCGGCGCGGCTTCTCGACAATATCTGCCTGCGGATCAACTCGGGCTTCTATCTGCCCACCGCGCCGGTTGCGGGCGCTGACAAGGCGCGCTTGATTCGCTGGATCGAAGCGCAGCAGGCTGACCGGACCGAGGGAACGAATGGCCGCTGGGTGCTGGACGAGCAGATCGTGTCGGCGGTCATGCAGGCTGCCGAGCATGATGCGACGGGAGCCGAGCGCGCTGGAGACCAGGCGATGCGTCTCCAATCCCGCAGCCGCGGCGCGGGCAGGGGGCGGGCTGGCGCGGCGGAATGGTTGCGCCGGGCCATCAACTCGCTCGCGCAGCTGCGCACGGGACGGGGACGGCCCTGACCACCGGCGAGGGGCTGGAGATCAGAAGAGGCGTTCCGCACCGCGGCGATCTGCGCTAAGCATCCGGGTAGCCTGCGCGCGCGGCCGATCCGGCCCGACGCGCAGATCCGAACCCACGCCCCGAGATGATCCCGAGGGACCGACATGAGCACGCCAGACCCCTCTTTTGCGGCACGAACCCTCGCAGAGGCCCGCGCCGGACTTTTTCGGGCGTGGCATGTCATGGTGACGCGGGGTCCGAGCCAGTTTCAGTTCTGGATCATCGCGCTCCTGATCGGGATTGCGGCAGGCTTTGGCGCGCTGTTCTTTCGCAAGGGTATCACATGGCTGCAGGTCCTGCTCTACGGCGTCGATGACCCGCGCAACCTCTATACCTTCGCAGGCGGCATGGCGTGGTACTGGATCCTGATAATTCCGATTTTGGGCGGTCTTGCCGTGGGTCTGATTCTGACCCGGTTCACCGGTGACGGACGCGTGCGGGCGGTGGCAGATGTCATCGAGGGCGCGGCGCTGAACAACGGCCGCGTCGAAAAGCGGGCCGGCCTTGCCTCGGCAGCAGCGTCGCTGATCACGCTGGGGGCTGGCGGCTCGTCCGGGCGCGAAGGACCTGTGGTGCATCTGGCGGGCGTCATTTCCAGCTGGGCGGCTGACCGCATAAACGCGAACGGCCTGCATGGGCGCGATCTTCTGGGCTGCGCCGTGGCGGCGGCGGTCTCGGCCTCGTTCAACGCGCCGATTGCGGGGGCGCTTTTCGCGCTGGAAGTGGTTCTGCGCCATTTCGCCATCCACGCCTTTGCGCCGATCGTGATCGCGAGTGTCGCAGGAACGATCATCAACCGACTGGAATTCGGTGGACTGACAGAGTTCGTGCTGCCGACCTCCTCGGCGCTGGAATTCTATGTCGAACTCCCCGCCTTCCTGCTTCTGGGCCTCGTCTGCGGCGTCGTGGCGGCTGCGCTGATGCGCAGCACCTTCTTCGCCGAGGATGTGGTCACGGCCGTCTGCGCCCGCCTGTCAATCCCCGACTGGATGCGTCCTGCCATTGCAGGGGCGATGCTGGGAGGAATGGCCATCTGGTTCCCGCATATCATCGGTGTCGGGTACGAGACCACGAACGCCGCGCTCACCGGTCAGCTGGTGCTGCACGAGGCCATCGTCTTCGCCGTGCTCAAGGTCGTGGCGGTCGCCATCACGCTGGGTGGACGCATGGGGGGTGGAATATTCTCGCCTTCGCTCATGCTGGGCGCGTTGACGGGTCTTGCCTTCGGGTTGATCGCGACGCCGATCTTTCCCGATGTCTCGGGCTCACTGTCGCTCTATGCGCTGGCAGGGATGGGGGCGGTCGCGGCGGCGGTGCTGGGCGCACCGATTTCGACCACGATGATCGTTTTCGAGCTGACCGGAGACTGGCAGACGGGCCTTGCCGTTATGGTGGCCGTGTCGATGTCGACGGCGCTGGGCACGCGGCTGGTGACGCGGTCATTTTTCCTGACGCAACTCAAGCGGCGCGGCATCCACCTGGCCGAGGGGCCGCAGGCCTATCTGCTGTCGATGACGCCGGTGGCCGGGCTTATGCGTCCGGCTGGTGATGACAGCGCCCCCTCCGAGGAGGTGTGCCGCGCGATGATCGACAAGGGTATTCATGTGGATATCGGCGCAACGCTGGAAACTGCCATGCCGCTATTCGAGGCGCATGAGGTCAACTACGTGCCGGTCATCGCGCAAGGGACGGGCGAGGCGCCCAGCATCTACAAGGGCGTGCTCTACCACGTCGATGCGCTGAAGGAATTCAATCTGGCGCTGGCGTCGCTGTCGCGTGAGGAACACGGGTAGGGGCGTTGCCGCTGCCGAAGAAGGGGGCTTTGCCTCCACGCCGGAAAATCCGGGGAATTTTTCCGCGCTCCCCAGGTTATTTTCAGCAAGACGAACCGGGTATCAGACCCGCTCGACCGTGACGAGATCGCCGGTATGGAAGGCGAGGTGCCCCTTGATTTGCGAGACCTCAGCCAAAGGCGCCTCATAGCTCCAGGCCGCATTTTCGATCGTGCGGCTTTTCGTGACGATCGAGTAGTAGCTGGCCAAACCCTTGCTCGGGCAATCGGTGTTGTGCGCGCTGGGGTCGAGAAAGGCGGTGGCGATATCATCGCGTGGGAAGTAGATGACCGGCGCGTGGCCCTCTTCGGTGAGTTCGAGGGCGTCACCGCTTTCACCGATAACGGCGCCGCCTGCGCGGACGCACCAGGTGCCGAACGCGGGCTCGATCGTGATCTTGGTCATGGACATATGCCTTTCGTGCTGCTGCGCTTGGCGGCACCATGCCGCCTTTGCCGCGGCAATGCCAGTGCTGTGAGCGGGCGCTCGCTTCAAAGAGGGGCGGTCGCCTTTTCCAGCCATTCCGCGGCGGCACCGGTCAGGCGCGGCGCGATCTTGTCCCGGCATTGGGCGTGGTAGGAATCGAGCCAGTCGATTTCGGGTTGGGACAGCGCGTCGCGGTCGATCAGGCGGCGATCTATGGGCACGAAATTTAGCGTCTCGAAGGCAAGGCGGTTCGTGGCGCTGTCCGCCTTGTCGCTGCCGGGCAGGGGGGTGGCGGGTTGCACCACCAGCAGATTCTCGATGCGGATGCCGAAATGTCCCTCGCGGTAATAGCCTGGCTCGTTCGAGAGGATCATGCCGGACCCCAGCGCCGTCTCGCTGGCGCGGCTGATGCGCTGGGGCCCCTCGTGGACGCAGAGATAGACGCCGACCCCGTGGCCGGTGCCGTGGGCATAATCCTGATCGGCCAGCCAGAGAGGGTAGCGCGCTATCGCGTCGATATCGCGGCCGGCGAGGCCCTTGGGGAAGCGCAGGCGGCTGATGGCGATCATGCCCTGCAGCACCCGAGTGAAGGCCGCGCGCGCGTCATCGGTCGGGACCCCGATGGGCAGGGTGCGCGTGATGTCGGTTGTGCCATCCAGATACTGCCCACCGCCGTCGAGGACCAGCAGATCGCCATCCTGAAGCGTGCGGTTCGACGCCTCGGAGACGCGGTAATGCGCCAGCGCGCCATTGGGGCCGCCGCCTGCGATGGTGTCGAAGCTGATGTCGAGAAGCTTTCCTGTGGCGCGGCGGGCCTCTTCCAGCTGTTTCACCACGTCTATTTCGGTGATCGTTCCGGGCGTCTGCGCCTCCAGCCATGCGAGGGTTTGGCAAACCGCCGCGCCATCGCGCAGATGCGCGTGACGCGTCGCCGCGATCTCGGCCTCGGTCTTGCAGGCCTTGGGCAGGATGCAAGGATCGGGCGCATGGGCGGCCTTTATGCCGGCCTCGTCCAGCGCTTGCGCGACGGCCACAGGAATCGAGGCGGGATCGATGCGCACGGGCGTCAGCAGCAGCGTGAGCGCGGCGGAGAAGCCGGTATCGGGATGGGCAGAGACGCCGTCCGAGATGCAATTCGCAGGCAGGCTGTCCAGCTTGGCCGGGTTCACGTACAGCTCGACGCGCGCGTCGTCATGGAGGATGGCGAAGGCATGCGGGATAGGGTTGCGCGGAATGTCCGTGCCGCGGATGTTCAGCAGCCACGCGATGCTGTCGGGCAGGGTGAGGATGGCGGCGCGGTGGCCGGCCTTGCGCAAGGTCTCGGCCAGCTCTGCGCGCTTTTCGGCGCTGGTTTTGCCGGCCAGATCGTCGGGGTAGGCGGTGATGGCGCCATTCGGGGGCGCGGGGCGGTCCGGCCAGATGGTATCGATCAGGTTGGTCTCGGGCGCGCATTGGATGTTCGAGCCCTCCAGCGCATGAGCGAGTTCCTCCATCTCTTTGACGGTGTGCAGCCACGGGTCAAACCCGACCTTGCTGCCATCGGGCAGGGCGTCTTTCAGCCAGTCGGCCAGCTTGGTCTCGGGCCAGTCGACGGGTTGGAACGCCGAGCTGTCAGTCTGGCCGCGCACCTGCGTGCGGTAGCGGCCATCGACGAAAACGCCGGCCTGCTGCGCGGTGATCGCGGCGAACCCGGCAGAGCCGGTAAATCCGGTGAGCCAGGCCAGACGCTCATCTCCCGGGGCCACGTATTCGCCCTGATGCACGTCGGCGCGCGGGACCAGCCAACCATCGAGCCGGGCGGATTTCATCGCACCCCGCAGCGCGGCAAGTCGGGGAGGCCCCTGTTCCGGGGTGGATTTCTCGGTAAAGGATTGAAACATCACGAGACCCTTTTCATGCCTTTTGCCATGCCCATCACGCGGGCGCGGGCGCGGGGGTCGGAATCGAACAGCGCGGCCAATTGCTCGGTCATCGCGCCGGCCAGCTGGTCGACATCGGTGATGGTGACCGCGCGGTCATAATAGCGCGTCACGTCATGGCCGATCCCGATGGCCAGAAGCTCGACCGCCTTGCGCTTTTCGACCATGGCGATGACGTCGCGCAGGTGCTTTTCAAGGTAGTTGGCGGGGTTGACCGACAGGGTGCTATCATCCACCGGCGCGCCGTCCGAAATCACCATCAGGATCTTGCGTGCCTCGCGGCGGGCCACCATGCGGCGATGCGCCCATTCCAGCGCCTCGCCGTCGATATTCTCTTTCAGCAGGCCCTCTTTCATCATCAGGCCAAGGTTCTGGCGCGTCCGGCGCATCGGGCTATCGGCGGATTTGTAGATGATGTGGCGCAGATCATTGAGGCGGCCGGGCAGTTGCGGGCGGCCTTCGCCCAGCCATGTCTCGCGGCTTTGCCCGCCTTTCCACGCGCGGGTGGTAAAGCCGAGGATTTCGACCTTGACGTTGCAACGCTCGAGCGTGCGGGCAAGCACATCTGCGCAGATCGCCGCAATGCTGATCGGGCGGCCGCGCATGGAGCCACTATTGTCCAGAAGCAAGGTCACGACGGTATCGCGAAACTCGGTATCCTTTTCGACCTTGAAGCTGAGCGGTGTCGTGGGGCTGGCCACGATGCGCGCGAGGCGGCCCGCGTCCAGAATTCCCTCTTCGCGGTCGAATTCCCAGCTGCGGCTCTGCTGCGCCTGCAGGCGGCGCTGCAGCTTGTTGGCAAGGCGGCTGACCGCGCCTTTCAGCGGCTCGAGCTGCTGGTCGAGATAGGCCCGCAGGCGCTCCAGCTCGACCGGCTCGGCCAAGTCTTCGGCGTGGATTTCCTCGTCGAAGAGAGTGGAGTAGACTTGGTAATTGGGGTCGGCATCCGAGACAGGCTGCGGCGCGGGCGGCTCCATGGGCGCGTCGCCATCGGGCATGTCGGCATCCTCGCCCGCATCCTCATTGGCGCTCTCGTCCATGCTGACTTGCGCCTGGGAGGCATCCTGCTGCTCGTCCTGGGACTGCTCGGCCTCGGCGTCGGCCTCCTCGGTGTCACTGTCGTCCTGGCCGCTGCTGTCGGGCTCGTCCTCGTTCTGATCCTGCTGGGCCTCGTCCTCCTGCTCGTCGTCCTCGGCATCGGGATCGTCGCCCAGCTGGTCGCCATAGCCCAGATCCTCGATCACCTTGCGCGCGAATTTGGCAAATTCGGCCTGATCGGCGAGGGTATCTTGCAGGTTCTCCAGCGTCTCGCCGGCCTCGCCCTCGATGAAGCCGCGCCAGAGTTCCATCACGTTGCGCGCGCCTTCGGGCAGCTCACGGCCCGTGGCGAGGTGGCGAATGAGGTATTCGGCGGCCTTGTGCAGCGGCGCATCGGCGGGATCGGTGATCTGCGCATAGCCCGCGCGCGCGGCCTCGGCTGCGATCTTGCTGTCGATATTGCTCGCTGTGCCTGGCATGGTGCGCGCGCCCACGGCCTCGCAGCGGGCCGTCTCCATCGCCTCGTAGATGTCGCGCGCCATGGCGCCGGGGGGCACGTATTTCGCGTGGGTCTTGGCGTTGTGATACTTGTGGCGCAGCGCCAGCGCATCGGCAGTGCCGCGGGCGTGCAGCACCTCCTCGCGGGACATCCGGCGGCTGATCTGGGGCAGGCGCATGGAATCGCCCGAGATGCCTGATGGGTCGACCGAATAGCTGACATTCAGCTCGCGGTCGCCGGACATGACCTTGGTCGCCTCGGCAAGCGCCTTCTTGAACGGATCGGCTGGGTTGTCGGATGGTTTTTTCATTGTGCCGCTCCTATCGCTTCCATGCAAATACCCTTGTCGGCAACGAATACGGGATTGGTAGCTATATTATCGGGATCAAAGCCACCGAATGTGTTCAAATACTTCTGCACAAGCCCCCGCTCGTGAACCTTGGCTTGCTCTGCATTCGAAGCGACCGCTTCCAAGTCCACGTCATTGCCAAAGCTAAACATTGCCACCCTAGTCTTGCCATTTGGCAAGTGATCGACTCCGCGTGCAATCGAGTGAAGGACCCGAACTGCGGTAAAGAAAGCGTAACATCTGACGCGTCGTTGTGCATCATCCATGAGTGGTGTCATTGCCTCCAAACGGCCTTCGTAACGCGATTCCTCTGCCGGTAGCGCGGCGCTTGCCGCCGCAATACACGGCAGCAAAACACATGCGACGAGGCAATGCTTGAGCGTCACCCCAAGCTCACGCTCGCCGCGCTTTCCGGCAGTTCCTCGTCGAAACACCGCTGGTAGAATTCGGCGACGGTCTGGCGCTCCAGCTCGTCACACTTGTTCAGGAATGTCAGGCGGAAGGCATAGCCGACATCGCGGAAGATGCTGGCGTTCTGCGCCCAGGTGATCACGGTGCGCGGCGACATCACGGTACTGAGCTCACCATTCATAAAGGCCGTGCGGCTAAGATCGGCCACGGTCACCATCTGGCTGACCGTCTTGCGGCCCTCGGCGGTGTTGTAATTGGGGTTCTTCGACAGGACGATCGCCACCTCGGCATCGTGGCTGAGGTAGTTGAGCGTGGCGACTAGGCTCCAGCGGTCCATCTGGCCCTGGTTGATCTGCTGGGTGCCGTGGTAGAGGCCCGTGGTGTCGCCAAGGCCGACGGTGTTGGCGGTGGCGAAGAGGCGGAAATAGGGGTTGGGCGTGATGACCTGGTTCTGGTCCAAGAGGGTCAGCTTGCCATCCGCCTCCAGCACGCGCTGGATCACGAACATCACGTCGGCGCGGCCCGCGTCATATTCATCGAACACGATGGCGGTCGGATTGCGCAGCGCCCAGGGCAGGATTCCCTCATGGAATTCAGTCACCTGCACGCCGTCCTTCAGCTTGATCGCGTCCTTGCCGATCAGGTCGATCCGGCTGATATGGCTGTCGAGGTTTACGCGGACGCAAGGCCAGTTGAGGCGCGACGCGACCTGCTCGATATGGGTGGATTTGCCGGTGCCGTGATAGCCCTGGATCATCACGCGGCGGTTATGGGCAAAGCCCGCGAGGATCGCCAGTGTCGTGTCGCGGTCAAACTTGTAGGTGCTGTCATTGTCGGGGACGCGGTCGGTCCGCTCGGCAAAGCCCTTGATCTTCATGTCGGATTCGATCCCGAACACATCGCGCACGGAAATCTCTTCGGTCGGTTTCGCTTGCGCGTCGATCATGCCATCAGCCATTGCATTACGTCCTTAAGTCGCATCTGAGAGTTGCCTCGTGTGGTGCAACATATTGTGCAGAAGGGCAAGGGAAAGGGAAAGAAATGCTGGTCCCCGGGCGTGTTCATCCTATACCTTCCCCGAAAGGCGCGCGGCGCCCTTCACCAGTTTGGGACGACTATACCCGTGACGCGCGACGAGATTGAATTGCTGATTGCCCGTGCCGCCATGGGCGAGCGTGTCGCTTTCTCCGATCTTTATACGCATACCTCCGCGAAACTATTCGGAATCTGCCTGCGTGTGTTACATGACCGCGCCGAGGCCGAGGAGGCGCTGCAAGAGGCCTTCGTCAAGATCTGGCGCCATGCGGACCGGTATCGTGCCAATGGGCTCAGCCCCATGACATGGCTCATTACCATCGCGCGCAATACCGCGATCGACCGGGCGCGCAAGCGCCGCGAGACGCAGCCGGGGCTGGACGCCGCCGACATGGTGGCCGATGCCGCGCCCGGCCCCGAGGCGCAAGCCATTGCATCGGGCGCGCGCGCGCAGCTGGACCGGTGCCTGGGCGAGCTGGATGCCGGGCATTCAGACGCTGTGCGCCGCGCCTATCTGGACGGTGAGACATATGACGAGCTTGCCACGCGCTTTGGCGTGCCGCTCAATACGATGCGAACGTGGCTGCGCCGCAGTTTGCTGAAATTGAAGGAGTGTCTGACGCGATGACCACCCCGCCGCCATATGACGAGGACGACCGCGTCCTTGCGGGCGAGTACGCGCTTGGCCTGTTGGGCCATGATGCGGCGGCGGCGTTCGAGACGCGTTTGGCGCGCGAGCCTGACTTGCGCGCGCTTTATGCTGCCTGGGCCGAGGATCTGGCCGGGTTGACGGATGATATCGACCCGGTGTCGCCACCCGCCTCGATGAAGGATCGGATCGAGGCGCAGGCTTTTGGTGACATGTCGCCGCGTCGGCCCTTTGCCGGGCTGCGCGGGCTGGCTTGGCTGGTGGGCGGCGCGGTGGCAGCGGCACTGGCGCTTTTCGTGGTGCTGGAGACCGGGCTGTTGGGGCAGGGTCCGGCGCCGGAGGGCGCGCCCGAATTCATTGCCGAGGTTGCCGCCGAGGATGGCTCGCTGGTCATTCTGGCCAGCTATGACGCGGATGCGGGTGCGCTGACCGTTAAGCGGCAAACTGGCACCGCTCCGGTGGGCCGCGTGCTGGAGCTGTGGTTGATCGCGGGCGAGGACGCGCCCGTTTCCCTGGGCGTTCTGCCCGATGGCGAGGGTCTGCGGCTGGATATGGACCCTGCGCTCGCCGCCCGTCTGCCTGGCGGCGTTCTGGCCATCTCGGACGAGCCGCCGGGCGGTTCGCCCACTGGTGCGCCGACAGGCAGCGTTCTGGCCACCGGCGCCGTCGCGCCCGTCTAGGCACCTCAAAAAAAGTTTGAAACTATCTGTGCCCCGGCGCCGTGTCTGCGAGGGTCAACAGGCGATATTGCCTGACCAACCCGAGGAGATTTCCATGACTTTCAAGACCATGATGACCGCTACCGCCACCGCCGCCGTTTTGGCCACGGGCGCCTATGCCGAAAACCCGATGGTCGGCGGCGCCGCGATGTACGCGGACAAGAACATCATCGAGAACGCCGTGAATTCGGCCGATCACGAGACCCTGGTCGCCGCCGTCAAGGCAGCCGGTCTGGTCGAGACACTGTCTGGCGAGGGTCCCTTTACCGTCTTCGCACCCACCGATGACGCCTTTGGCAAGCTGGCCGATGGAACCGTCGAGGCCCTGCTCAAGCCCGAGAACAAGGAGCAGCTGACGCAGATCCTGACCTGCCACGTTGTTGGCGCCGATGCGATGTCGGATGCGATCATGGGCATGATCGACGATGACGGTGGCGCGCATATCGTCCCCACGCTGGGCGGTTGCAAGTTGAACGCCACCTATGACGGAGGCAACATCATGCTCGAGGACGAGCAGGGCCAGACGATCAACGTGACCATCGCGGATGTCGACCAATCTAACGGCGTGATCCACGTGGTCGACACGGTCATCCTGCCCGCCACCAAGTAAGGCGCACACGGGCGCTACACGATCAGGTGAGAACGCGGGCCCGGCACTTGCCTGCCGGGCCCGATGCTTTCAGATTGACACCAACAGCGCGGCCTGACGGCCCTTGCGCATAGCGACAGGAGCAAGATCATGGACAGACGCCATTTCATCACCGCCGCGCTTGCCGCGGGATCAGCCGCCGCCTTTGCCCGCTTCGGCGGCGCCGCGGCGCCCGAAGGGAATTTCGAGATCACGCGCACCGAAGCCGAGTGGCGCGCCATGCTGACCGAGCTTGAATATGCCGTCATGCGCGAGGAGGCGACCGAGCGCGCCTTCACCTCGCCCTTGGACAAGAATTATGACGATGGCACCTATGTTTGCCGGGGCTGCGATCTGCCGCTGTATGCTTCTGACGTCAAGTATGACAGTGGCACCGGCTGGCCCAGTTTCTGGCAGGCCAAGGAGGGCGCGATCGGGACCAAGGCTGACCGTTCGCTTTTTGGCGTGCGCACCGAATGCCATTGCAGCCGCTGCGGCAGCCATCTGGGCCATATCTTTGACGATGGCCCCGCACCCACCGGAAAGCGGCATTGCATCAACGGCGTCAGCCTGACCTTCGTTGCCGCCTGATCCGGCCGCGCGCACATCTCAGGTGCAACCATGAAGGCCGTCTTTGCGTTGTCATTATGACAAGCCGCAAAGGCGGCTTTTCTGCGCGCGACGCGCATCACCCGACACACATGATGAAAGGAGATTCACATGCAACGCAAAGGTTCTGCAGTCTGGAGCGGCGATCTGAAATCCGGCAAGGGGCAGGTCAGCACCGAAAGCGGCGCGCTCAAGAATTTGCCCTATGGCTTCAATACCCGCTTCGAGGACGAGCCGGGCACCAACCCCGAAGAGTTGGTCGGCGCGGCCCATGCAAGCTGCTACGCGATGGCAATGTCGCTAGGTTTGGGCGAAAAGGGCTTGAAGGCAGATAAAGTTGACGTAGCAGCCAAGGTGACTCTCTCTGAGGTCGATGGCGGCTTTGCCGTGACCAAGGTCCATCTCGACGTCAGCGCCGACATCCCAGGCATCAGCGAAGAGGATTTTCAGGACGTCGCCGAAGCGACCAAGAAGAACTGCCCGATCTCCAAGCTGTTGACCGCCGAGATCACGCTGGACGCCAAACTGGTCTGAGGCGCCAGCGCGAAAGAACACGAAAGAAAAAGCCCTCGGCACCGGGCCGGGGGCTTTTACGCGCTGTTGGAAAAACACTATTTCGCTTCACTTCACGTTGATGGTCACGTTGTCGTACCCGTAGATGTCCTTGCCATCCGCCGCGAGAGGTACCTTTGCGGCGGCAGCACCGGCGATCATGATGGGGCTCAGCAATATGATGCCAGTTATCGTATTCGATGCTTTTCCATCACGCGCCCGTTGCGAGACATTCACCGGTTTGAGCGTTCTCGCCGAGGCGGTAGAGCCGTTCGCGCAAGACAACTCGACGGCTTTGCTGGCGCTTCCGAAAACCGGCAGTTTCACGGTGCTGGGGGTTTTGAAAGCGGCGGTGAAACCATCGCCCTTCATTGAGCAATCGGCTGTGATTTCCGCGAAATGATTGTTCGTGTGCCCTTTGAGGCTGGGTTTGACGACCCGGATCTCGGTAGCATGGTAACCGACAAGACCCGAGGGCGCGCTGTCGCTGTTGAAGGCGACCGCTACGTCCTGCATGCCCGATGTGCCGGTTCCAGCGGCGCAGCCCACAAGGGCGGCAGATGAAAGCGCAACCGCGGCCATTTTGATAAAGTTCATCTGCTTCTCCGACTTTTCAGGCTCGTGATCGCTGCCGCGCCGACAGCACGAGGGGGGTATTGCGGGCGAGACCCGCAGGGGTCAACCTCAGTGTGGGGAAAGTATCAGTCGCCGCAGCCTTCCGGATAGGATGTGGTCATTTCGTCACATTATTCGTGCGTCGGCCTACCTCCGGCTTGGCGATCTGCTTCATACAACCGATCTTCTCAAGTCGATTTCACGCGGTCTCGTGTGGGTGGGTATAGACGCCAAGTTGCGCTTGGGCGCTCGCCGATGATCAGAGAATGGCTCGGTCTGTGCTTTCAATCGGCTGAACAGAAGACCCGGTGTGCAATTGGCCAACTGCTGGATCATGCGCAACAATGAACCGGATCGTGTCGCGGTGCTCGAGGATCATAAGGGCTTGCCGAAGATGCCCGACAAGCCCTTTTCATGCCCTTACTGCCCGGCGCGGTAGAAGATTTCGCCATCGCCCGCCGTGCCGCCAAAGGCGATCACGTCGAACTGCGCGTTCGGATCGTCGCCCATGCCGGGCGATCCGGCGGGCATGCCGGGCACCGATATGCCGGTGATGTCCGGTTTTTCGGTCAGCAGCTTTTCGACCGCGGCAAGAGGCACATGCCCTTCGACGACATAGCCGCCAACGCGCGTCGAATGGCACGAGGTCAGGTTCGCTGGCACGTCATGCGCGCGCTTGGTGCCCGCATAATCCATGTTCTCAAGGATCTCGACGTCATAGCCGTCTTTGGCGGCAAGATCGGCCCAGGCGCTGCAGCAGCCGCAATTGGGCGTCTTGGTCACTGTCATCGAAAGGCCGGCGGGCACTGACATCGCGGGTTCTTCCGCATGGGCGAGCATGGGGGTCATGAGGGGCAGGGACGCCGTCAGCGCGGCGAAGAGGATAGGAAATTTCATGGGATCGCTCCGTTTGTTCTGGGTGTGAAAGGGGCAGGTTTCACACAGGGCGCGGAGGTCCGGTGGGCGGGCAGGGGCTGCGCCCGGCCCAATGCTCAAGCGTGCCCGGAAATGTAAGGGTCAGGGCCGAGCAGGCAGGCTGCATCATCGGCGCAGTATCGAAAATCGCGAAAGCGGCGCAGGCGGGGGTGGCGTGGGTGCTGCTGGCCGCATCGCAGCACGGCATCGCGCCCTCGCCCGCATGGATCATCGCGGCGGGCGCGGGATGCGCCAGCATGGCTTGCGCATGGCCGAGTGTCGCCGCGCAGGTCAGAAAGAGGATCAGCAGATACCGCATGTGCACCTTTGTGCCGCCCGGCCACCGCGCGCGCAAATCACCATCCGGTGAGCGCGGGGCTATTTGAAATTGCGGCTGTTCTTTAGCTGTTCCCACGCCCACATGACCTGCTGCAGCTGCTCTTCCTGGCTGCGGTCACCCCCGTTCATATCGGGGTGCAGCACCTTGATCAGGGCCCGGTAACTGCTGCGCAACTCGGCCTTGGTCATGGTGTCCTTGGCGTCAAGGATCTCGATGGCCTGGCGCTCGGTCGGGGGCAGGCGTTTGCCACCACCGGCCTTGTCCTTGCCGGGGTTGCGCGTGGCATTGACGCCCAGCACCTGGTGCGGGTCCTCGATCCCCAGCCGTGCCCAGGCGCGGGCCTCGGGGTCGGTGAAGGCCTTGGTCGTGCGTTCCCACACCTTGTCCTTGGACATCTGCGCGTTCATCTCGGCCTCGGTCGTGCCGTCGAAGAAATTCCATTTGAGGTTATATTCGCGCACATGCTCCTGGCAGAACCAGTAGAACTCGTCCAGCACGTCGGGCGCCTTGGGCGCGCGGTAGAGGCCGGGCTTTTCGCAGCCTTCATGCTCGCATTGCCGCTTGGATGTCTCGGATGCGCCGGACATCCCGCGGCGGCCGCGCGGATTTTTCTTCTTGGCCGATGATACGGACATGTCGAAGCCAAATGGATCGGATTTGCTCATCGGGCACCTCTTTGCGAGTCGAAGCCGATACTCTAGTCTAATTGAACGCAAGTTGAAGGGGGCTAGGACCAGAATTATGCACAAGGCGGCAGAAATTCGCGCGGCGCTGGAGCGGAACCTGGAGGTTCAATTCCTTGAAGTGATTGATGAAAGCGAGGCGCATCGCGGGCATGCGGGCTATCCGGAGGGCGGCCAGTCGCATTTTCGGGTGCGTATTCGCGCCAAGGAGCTGGCTGCGATGCCGCGACTTGCGCGGCACCGCGCGATCCATGCCGCCATCGGGCCCGAGCTGATCGGGCAGATCCATGCGCTTGCCATAGAAGTCGATGCGTGAGCGCGAAAACCGGGCGCGGCGCAGCTATTCCTTGTTCGGCGTCTTGGGATTGTCTGGAAGTGGCGCGTCCGGCGACGGCGCGGGATCCGCGCGCGACGGCTTGATAGGCGTCAGGTACGGCTCACGTCGCTGCACGCCTTTCGGGCTGGACGCGCTCGTTTCCGACGTCTCGGGCGTGACCGCCTCGGCCATGTCCTGCGCGGTCTGGATCACGTCGTCGGCGGCATCCTCCGTGTCATTTTTGGCGCGGCGAAAGACCATGAGCGTGCGATAGACGGTCTGCGATCCGGTCAGGCCCTGCCGCTCGTCCGAGGGCAAGATGTCAGTGCGCAGATACTCCCACCCCTCGGCGGCCTGGGCATTCAGCGCAGCCTCCACCGTTCCGGCAAATCGCGCCTCGGCGGTCTTGACGCCCGGCGCCTTGGCGCCTTTGGTGGGGGCCGGGATCACCTTGTAGTCATAACGCGTCATGGTGCTCTCGCCCCTCCGTGAAACATGAGTGTTCGCGCCAGCTTAGCGGTCCGGCGCAGCAGTGAAAAGCAGCTATGCCTTGGAGGGAATGCCCATCGGCAGGCCTACGCCGTAGGGGCGGGGCAGCTTGTCATGCGCCGCCTGCAGGGCCGCGACACGCTCCAAGATATCCGGAGGCATGGGGGCCACGCGCGGCCCGCTCATGTCCACATGCAGCGTCAGCGCCTCGCCGGTCGCGGCCAACCAGCCATCCTCGTGATGCAGTTGCTGAAAGCTGTGAAAGCGTTTCTCGTCATGCGCCAGAAGCTGGACCGAGCATTGCACACGATCGCCCAGATGCAGCTCGCGCAGGTAGCGCACGCGGAAATCGGCCACGTAAGTCGTCATGCCGCGCGTCTTGGCGTAGTCGGCGCCAAAGCCCATCAGGCGATAGACATCGTCAATTCCCTCGTCGAAGAGGACGTTGTAATAGGCCATGTTGAGATGGCCGTTGAAGTCGATCCACTCGGGCTTGACCGTCATCCAGTCCGAGAGGGCGGGGCCATCGGCGATATTATTGGGCAGGTCCGGCATCACAGCCCCAGCTTGGCCGAGACGATTTCGTTCACGGCCTTTGGATTGGCCTTTCCGCCGGTCGCCTTCATCGTCTGGCCAACGAACCAGCCTGCCAGCTTGGGGTTCTGCTTGGCTTTTTCGACCTGTGCGGGGTTGTCGGCGATGATGCGGTCCACGGCCTCCTCGATGGCGCCGGTATCCGTCACCTGCTTCATGCCGCGCTCTTCGACGATCTTTGCCGGATCGCCGCCAGTCGTATAGACGATCTCGAAAAGGTCCTTGGCGATCTTGCCCGAGATGGCATCCGATGCGATCAGGTCCACGATCCCGCCCAGCTGCGCGGGGCTGACCGGGCTTTCGGTGATGTCAGCGCCTTCCTTTTTCAGGCGGCCGAACAGCTCGTTGATGACCCAGTTGGCGACCAGCTTGCCATCACGGTTGGAGGCGGCCTCCTCGAAATAGGCGGCGTTGGCGACTTCGGCGGTGAGGACGCTTGCGTCATATTCCGACAGGCCGAAATCGAGGACAAAGCGCGCTTTCTTGGCGTCGGGCAGTTCGGGCAGGGAGGCTTTGATGCCGTCGACCCAGTCCTGCTCGATCTCCAGCGGCAGAAGGTCGGGGTCGGGGAAGTAGCGGTAATCATGCGCCTCTTCCTTCGAGCGCATCGAGCGCGTCTCGTTCTTGTCGGGATCGTAGAGGCGCGTTTCCTGCACCACCTCGCCGCCCGCCTCGACAATGGCGATCTGGCGGCGCGCCTCGACCTCGATCGCGGCCTGGATAAAGCGCATCGAGTTCATGTTCTTGATCTCGCAGCGGGTGCCAAGGTGCGAGAAATCCTGCGTTTCCTGATACTTCTCATAGGCGCCGGGACGGCAGATGCTGACGTTCACATCCGCCCGCAGGTTGCCGTTCTGCATGTTGCCGTCGCAGGTGCCGAGGTAACGCAGGATCTGGCGCATTTTCAGCACATAGGCGGCGGCCTCTTCGGGGCCGCGAATGTCGGGGCGGCTCACGATTTCCATCAGGCAGACGCCCGTGCGGTTCAGGTCCACGAAGCTCATGTTCGGATCCATGTCATGGATCGACTTGCCCGCGTCCTGTTCCATATGGATGCGTTCGATGCGCACGAGGCGGGCGATGCCCGGCTCCATATCCACCAGGATCTCGCCCTCGCCGACGATGGGATGGTAAAGCTGGCTGATCTGGTAGCCTTGCGGCAGGTCGGGATAGAAGTAATTCTTGCGGTCGAAGGCTGATTTCAGGTTGATCTGCGCCTTGAGGCCGAGGCCCGTGCGCACCGCCTGCTCGACGCAATACTCGTTGATGACGGGCAGCATGCCGGGCATGGCGGCATCGACGAAGGCGACGTTGGAATTCGGCTCGGCGCCAAAGCGCGTCGAGGCACCGGAAAACAGCTTGGCGTTCGAGGCGACCTGCGCATGCACTTCCATGCCGATGACCAGTTCCCAGTCGTGCTGGGCGCCGGCGATGACGCGAGGTTTCGGGGCTTCGTATGTCAGGTCCAGCATGGCGGCGTCCTTTGGTCAGATGCCAAGGCTTCTAGGACAGGCGGCGCGGCTGGGCAAGGGGCAGGCAGCGCGGTTAGAGCGAGGGTAGCATGTACATCCCGGCAGGTGAGAAAGCGATGGATTGTCCGCGCGCGATATCATCCGCAAATTGCGCTGCGATGGCACTCAAGGCGGTGCTGCGCCCCTCGCTGATCAATGCGCGGCGGGGCGGCAGGTGGCCGGCGCCGGGGCAATGCAGCGCCTGCGTCCAGATCAGCGGATGGAGCTCATGGAGGTGGTCGCGCAGGATCCAGGTCAGACAATCGTGCAGGGCTGTGCGTACCGCTTCATGCGCGGCGCCCGGGTCATCGCCTGCGCGCATGGTGACGGCGCAGAACGCGGCCATCAGATTGGCGGTGTTCTGATCAGGGCAGCGGCGCAGAATATCGCGCAACCCGTCGATGAAGAACGCCGGATCCAGCAGCGCCAGCGCCTTGGAATCCAGTGCCAGCGCGTCGAGATAGACCCATGTGTATCCGCCCGCGCCCCATAGGCTCGCGGTGCGCACGGCGATGCGGCGGGCCTCCAGCTCCAGTTGCGGAAAATTACCCGGCTCCACCGCCAGAACGGTCGCGCCAAGCGCGCGCATATTGGGCGGACTGGCGGGATCAAGGTCGATCAGTTGCTCGTATTCGTCCGCCACCTGCAGCGCAGTCGCGTCCGGCGCCGCGCGCAAGAGCGCGCATTGCGCGGCAGCCAGCGACGGCGCGTCGAGGTCACTGGCAGAATACGAGGCCAGAAGGCTCTGCGCCCGGGCCGTGTGATGCGCGGCGCGGTCATCCGCGCCACTTAGCGCGGCGGCGCCGGGGACGGACCTCCACGCGCGGGCCATGTCGACATGCGCCAGCGCCACGATGGCATGCACGGGGTAGTCGTCAGGATGATCTTCGGCCAGGCGGTCCAGTGCGTCGATGCCGTGGTGGTCGGGAATGACGCCGTCATGCAGCGAATCCTCGGCCATCGCCACGACATCGTTGCGGGCGCCAAATCCCATCAGCATCGCTGCCGATTCGCCGCCAGGTGTGCCGCTACGCGTCCGGTCGGCTTCGATAATGCGGTCCGACAACTTGCTCCACATTTCTTGCCGGGCCAATTTCTGCCCCAGATCCTGAAACGCGACGCGGGTCATTTCCTCTTCCGTGACAGGGATCGAGGGCAGGATGATCCGGCGGCTGAGCTTGTCGAGACTTGGCTGGGGCCGCCGCTTGGCGGGGGCCGTGCCGGATCGCTGGCGTGAGAAAAGACGGGTGACCTGGGCCAGAAGCCGGGTCTTGGAAATGGGCACGTGATGGGTCACGTCAGCGAAGCCTTCTGCTGCATGTCATTAAGCCGTCACGATGGCGGTGCATTCAGGCCAAATCATGTCGCCACTTGGGAGAATGGAAGATTGCCTTGCGCGGAAATACGCCCTCGCGCTGCCCCGGAGTTGTGCGCGGCGGGCGGGGCCATTGCAGGGCCGGGTGTTTTGGGCGATCATGGCGCATGAAACGGATCGGCCTCAGTCTTTGCGTGTTGTTCTGCCTTGCCATCGTCCCTGCGTATCTGCATGCGTCGGAGACAGGAGCGGCGGCGAACGCGATCCGTCCGCAGTCGCGCAGCATCGAAATACCGAAGGCGCGCTGGGATCATCGCCCCGGCGGCGCGGCCTGGACCCGCAGCGCCCTGACGGCGCTGGCCCGGCATGGCACGCCGCTGGTGCAGTCGGTGCCGCGCGATGTTTCGACTTGGTGCCCCGGCTATGCCTCTGGTGACGAGGCACAAAGGCGGGCCTTCTGGGTCGGCTTTCTGTCCGCTTTGGCCAAGCATGAAAGCACCTATCGTGCCAAGGCTGTAGGCGGGGGCGGGAAATGGTATGGCCTCTTGCAGATCCTGCCGGGTACAGCGCGCAGCTATGGCTGCCGGGCCACCTCGGGCGGCGAACTGGTGGATGGTGGCGACAATCTGAGCTGCGCGATCCGCATCATGGCGCGCACCGTGCCACGCGATAATGCCATCGCAGTGCGGGATGGGCGCTGGCGCGGGGTGGCCGCCGATTGGGGGCCGATGCGCAGCACGGCCAAGCGCACGGACATGGCCTCATGGCTGCGCGGGCAGGAATATTGCGCGCTCAAACGCTCGCCCCGTCCCTTGCTGCGCCCCGAAACCATCAAGACTGCGCGCAGCGCACGCCAAGCGCGCTGAGCCGCGTCAGCTTTTCAGGATGCGGCCTACCATTTCGGCGGTATCGCGACTGAGGCCGGGCCGCGCGGCGATCCGCTCCAGCTGAGTCTCGATCATCGTCTGCCGATCCGCATCATATCGTCTCCAAGTCTCGAAGGCCGAGCACATGCGCGCCGTCGTCTGCGGATTGATCGGATCGAGTTGGATCAGCCAATCGGCAAGCAGCTTGTACCCCTTGCCCGAGGCGTGGTGAAAGCCTGCGGGCGACCCGGCCAGCGCGCCCAGCGTGGCGCGGAACCGGTTGGGGTTTTTCATCGTGAAATCGGGATGCTGCGTCAGCTTGTCGGCAACCTCTGCCGTCTTGCCTGGTTCGGCATAGGCAACTTGCAGACTGAACCATTTGTCGATGACAAGCCGGTCCTTTTTCCACTGCTCATAGAAGGCCGCGACAGCGTCATTGCCCTTGCCTGCCTGCAGGAGGCATCCCAGCGCCGCCAGCTGCTGGGTCATGTTATCGGCCGCGTCGTACTGCGCTTGAGCCGCCTTGCCGGCATCGCGCCGCGTGATCATCGCCAGCGCGGCATTGCCCAATGAGCGAGCGCCCGACTGCGCGGCATCGGGGCGGTAAGGGTCCGCGACCTGATGGGCCTCGTAGAGCGCGCGGGCTGTGTCTTCCATCGCCTCTGCGCGCGCATCTTTCAGCGCCTCGAGTGCGTCCCAGATGGCTTGCGGATCAGGCGTGCCGCCCGCGTCATGGATGGCCTGCGCCAGATCATCCTGACTGGGCAGACCAAGCGCCAGTGCGCGGAAAGCCGGATCGAGCGTATCGTCCCGCGCCATCGTCCGCGCTGCCTCCAGATAGGCCGCATCGGGCGCGGCGCCGTGCCGGATCATTGCCAGCAGACCCTCGCGCGCCAGCGCGCGGCCCGCCTCCCACTTGTTGAACGGGTCGGTGTCATGGGCCAGAAGGAAGGCGCGCTCGGCATTGTTCGTCTCGCGCCGCAGGATCACGGGGGCCGAGAATTCGCGCAGGATTGACGGGATGGGATGCGCCGAAAGGCCGGTGAATTCAAAGCTTTGCTCGGCCTTTGTCATCTCGAGCGTGCGTGTTGCCGCCACCTCGCCGCCATTCTGGCCCAGCAGGCCGACCTTGATCGGGATGACGCGCGGCGGCTTGTCCTCCTGCCCCGGTGTGGGCGGCGTTTCCTGTTTGAAATGAAGGGTGTAGGTGCCGTCCTTAAACTCGTCCGTCACCGACAGGCGCGGCGTGCCCGCATCCTCGTACCAGCGTTTGAACTGCGCCAGATCGCGACCCGTCACATCTTCGAAGACGCGCAGCCAATCCTCGATCGTGCAGGCCTGCCCGTCATGCCGCTGAAAATAGAGGGTCAGTGCCTTGGACCATGCCTCGTTCCCGACGAGCGTCTTCAGCATCCCGATCAGCTCGGCGCCCTTTTCATAAACGGTCGCGGTGTAGAAATTGTTGATCTCGACAAAGCTTTCCGGACGCACGGGATGCGCCAGCGGGCCGTTATCCTCGCGGAACTGGCGTGCGCGGAGCGCGATCACATCCTCGATCCGCTTGACCGGCGCACTGCGCAGATCCGAGGTGAATTGCGCGTCGCGGAAAACCGTCAGCCCCTCCTTTAGGCAGAGCTGAAACCAGTCGCGGCAGGTGATGCGGTTGCCGGTCCAGTTATGAAAATACTCATGCGCGATGATCGCCTCGATCCGCTCGAAATTGGCGTCGGTGCTGGTCTCGGGGCTGGCCAGAACGCAGGAGGAGTTGAAGATGTTCAGCCCTTTGTTCTCCATCGCGCCCATGTTGAAATCATCGACCGCGACGATGTTGAAAAGGTCCAGATCGTATTCGCGCCCGTAGACCTTTTCATCCCAGCGCATCGACGCCTTCAGCGCATCCATTCCGAAGGCGCATTTGCCCTCGTCTCCGGGGCGCACCCAGATGTTCAGGTCCACCTCGCGACCCGACATGGTGGTGAAGCGGCCCGGATGGTTGACCAGTCGGCCCGCTACCAGTGCAAAGAGATAGGCCGGTTTCGGCCAGGGGTCATGCCATTCGGCAAAGCCATCGCCCGTCTTGCCGGGGTTGCCGTTGGAGAGCATGACCGGCTCGGCGCCCTCGATGCGCACGTCGAAGACGGCCATCACGTCTGGGCGGTCAGGATAGTAGGTGATCTTGCGAAAGCCCTCAGCCTCGCACTGGGTGCAGTACATACCGCTCGACATGTAGAGCCCTTCGAGCGCGGTATTCGCCGAAGGATTGATTTCGACCTCAGCCTCCCAAGTGAAGGCACCGTCCGGCACGTTGCAGGTCAAACCCGTGTCGGTGACCCGTGGCGACACCTCTTTTCCGTCGATGCGCGCGCTGATCAGCTTCATGTTTTCGCCGTCGAGGGCAAAGTCCCACGACGCCGCCTCGGGATTGGGGGCAAAGTCTATCCTGCTCAGAACGCGCGTGCGCGTCGGATCCAGACGAAAGGTCAGGTGTACCCCCATGACCAGCCAATTGGGCGGGGTGTAGTCGGCTAGGTGTATAGTCTGGGGGGCGGCGTCCTGCATGTCGCGTCCTTTCGGTCGGAACCATTTGGTTGCGGCCAGAGTTAGAGGGATAAGAGGGTCCCTTCAATGCCCTTATGTGGCGTGCAGCGCCGCAACATCAATGAAAGTGAGGACGCGCCATGTCGGCACCCGACACCAACACCGAAAAAACCAAACCCGCTCACAAGACACCGATTTCCGGAATGGTCGGCGTCGTGATCTTTGCCGTGGTCCTGCTACTTGGGTTGGTCGTATGGCTCAGCTTTGCCGGTAACGATCCCGGAGATGAGGCCGGGGTTGACACTGGCGTCAACACGCAGATGACGGATGGCGTTGCCGCCGATGGTGCGGCCGTCGAGGGCACGGCCGTTGAGGGCGCAGCAACCGAGTGATATTATTGTCGTAAATCGTTTTGGTACGCTATCCATCAAGAGGCCCGCCGGTGCTGCCGGGCGGGCCTTTTCGTGCCGGAGGCGCAAGATGAAACATCGCAAGAAGGGCGATCTGCCCCGCAAGATCTGCGCCACATGCGGTCTGCCCTTTGCATGGCGCAAGAAATGGGCCCGGAATTGGGACGAGCTGCGGCATTGCAGCGACAAATGTAGGCGAAATCGGCCGCCTCCAGCGCCCGAGGCGTCTGAGCCGCACCGTGGGGGTTGAAGTTTTGCTGCCATGCGGCAAGATTGGCTGGATGCAATCACAGCACAGGCCATACATGAAACGTCCCGTCATCGGTATCATCGGCAACCAGCATGTGATCGACGATCGCTATCCGCTTCATGGGGCGGGACGGATGAACCTTGAGGCTGTGGCGCAAGTGGCCGGCGGGATGCCCTACATCATTGCCGCCGACCCGCTGCTGGTCAGCGTGGAAGAGCTGATGCATGTCTGCGACGGCTTCCTCCTGACGGGCGGGCGCGCGAATGTGCATCCCGGCCATTACGGCGAGGATGAGACCGAAGCGCACGGCGCCTTCGATCCGGCGCGTGATGCGATCACACTGCCGCTGGTGCGGGCTTGCGTCGAGGCCGGGATGCCGCTGCTCGGCCTTTGCCGGGGATTTCAGGAGATCAACGTGGCGATGGGCGGCACGCTTCATCCGGAGATCCGCGATCTGCCGGGCCGCGATAATCACCGCATGCCTCCCGATGGTACGCTGGACGAGCAATTCGCCCTGCGCCATGTGGTAAGCTTTACCGAAGGTGGGATTTTTCATCGCCTGATGGGGGCGCGCGAGGTGATGACGAATACGCTGCACGGGCAGGGGATCAAGACAGCCGGCCCGCGTATCGTGATCGAGGGCCATGCGCCCGATGGGACCGCCGAGGCGATCCATGTCGGCGGCGCGCGCGGCTTTGCCCTTGGCGTTCAGTGGCATCCCGAGTGGAGAGCGATCGAGGACCCGGTTTCGCGGCCCCTTTTCGAAGCCTTTGGCGCGGCAGCCTCCCATTGGGCAGCAGGGCACGGGCCTGCGCCTGCGCTGAAATCGGCCTGACCGGAGTACCATCGGCGGCAGCGGCTGTTGCATCCGGGGGGATTTGGGTATTTTCAACCAAGAAAAAGCGACGCGCTGTGCGCCGATATACAGGTTGTGGCCAGTCGCGGCGGAGCGGCGTTCTTAAGAAGGAACTGGGATCATCGTGGAGCAGCCGGATCTGAAACCTTCGCCGCCCGGCGATGAGCACCCTCCCGTGGGCGCGGTGATGCGCACGATCTGGATCTGCATCGGGTCCGTGTCGCTGGCGCTGGGCGCTGTCGGGGTGATCCTTCCGCTGCTGCCGACCACGCCTTTCGTGCTGCTGGCGGCCTTTGCTTTCGCGCGGAGTGCACCGCGCCTGCGGGCATGGCTGGCACGAAGCTCGGTCTTCGGCCCGATCATTTCGGACTGGGAGGCGTATGGGGTGATTGCGCCGCGCTACAAGGCGATGGCTTGCGGTGCGATGGGGGCCGTTCTGGTCGCCTCTCTGCTGGGCGGTCTGGATTTGCGGCTGATCGCGATACAGGCGGTTTGCATGGGCGTGGGGGCGGCTTATGTGCTGACTCGGCCCTCCTATCCGCGAGGTTAGGGGCCCCTGGGCCGATCGCCTTGGATCAGGCGATATCGCCCTCGTATATCTGTGCGAGAGCGGTCCGCACCTGGGCCTGAACCTCGGCGGCCGACCTTTCCAGATGGCCAGCGAGTATCTTGAGCGCCCCCCTCTCGTCGCGCGCGGCAACGGCGGCGACCAGTTTCTGATGTTCCCGGTGTGCACTACTGCGCCGGGCCTCATGCTCCAGATTAATCCGCCGGACAAAGCGGATGCGGTCATTGATGTTCTGCAAAAATCCCAGCCGTGCAGCGTTCTCCCCCATTCGGGCAAGGGCGAGGTGAAAGGCCTCGTCCGCCGCGATCATCCCTTGGGCATCCGTGCCGCCGGGGGCGCAGCTCTGCTGCCACTCGGCGGCGAAGGTCGCAAGGGCCGGATCGGGCGTATGGCGCATCGCGAATTTCAGCGCCCCCGCCTCGAGATCGAAGCGCACGGCGTAAAGCTCGGTGATTTCGCGCGCGCTGAGCTTGCGGCAGAAAAATCCGCGCCCTGGTTCGAACCAGACAAGCCCGTCTGAGATCAGCCGGTTGAGCGCCTCGCGCACGGGCGCGCGGCTGAGGCCCAGATCAGCAGCAAGCGCGCTTTCATTCAGGCGTGCGCCGGGTTTCATGCGAAAAGCAATCAGTCGCCCGCGTAGGGCCTCATAGGCCAGATCGACGGCATTTTCGCGCAACGCGGGCATGGGTGGCAGCGCCTTTCCTGGATTTTCCGCCGGCAAGCTTGACAGGTTCGGCGGGTGTGTCAACACTGCCGACAAGATTGTCGACAATCCTGTCGGCATGGATCTGTGACACGGAGAGATCATATGGCGGACGTCCCGGACAAACCTTTGAGTGATGCGCAGGTGGCCGAATATCACGAGCGGGGCTGGGTCATCCCCGATTGGCAGTTGCCGCCCGAGTTGATTGCCGAGATGCGCGCCGAGTATGAAGCGCTTTTGGCGCGTAATCCCGATATCGGGTCTGACATCATCCTTGCGCCGCATCAGGAGGAGGGTGGCTCGATGGGGGTGAAGGGCAGCCGTAAATGGCTGGAATTCGCCACGCACCCGAGGCTTATGGAGACAGCGCGTCAACTCATCGGCGATGACATCATCCTTTGGGGCACGACCCTCTTCGGCAAACCGCCCAGGAACGGCAAGGAAACGCCCTGGCATCAGGATGGCGGCTATTACCCGATCAAACCGCTCGAGACGCTGACCATGTGGATTCCACTGGATGATGTCACGCCCGAGAATGGCCCAATGACCTTCATCCCCGGCTCGCACAAGGCGCATGAGCTTTACAGCCATTCATGGCAGGAAGGGGATAACAAGACGATCAACCTCGTCTGCGATTCCGAGCATTTCGACGAGGCCGAGGCCGAGCCTCTGATCCTGAAGGCGGGGCAGGTCAGCTTTCACGATGTCTATATGATCCACGGCTCAAAGGCGAACCATACGGATCATCGGCGCGCGGCCTTCATCGTGCGGCTGATGCCCGCGACGTCCTTCTATGATCACGAATGGGGCGCCGAGATCGGCAAGAAGCATCCCAGTCAAGGCTACGGCACACGGCCCCTGCATCTGGTCAGCGGGCAGGACCGGGCTGGCAACAATTTCGAGATCGGGCATGGCGCGACTGCACCGGCCTGATGGCCTATCCGCGCAGGCGGGCGAGGATCGCGTCGCAGGCGCCTTCCCACGCCTCCGGCACACCCTTTTCCTCCAGATGGTCGAGGCCTTGCCGGGTGATCCCGCCGGGGGTGCAGAGGCTGGCGAGAATGTCTTGCATGGGAGCGTCCTCTTCGGCGATCATGCGGCCCGCCGCCGTGAAGGTGCGCGCGACCAGTTGGCGCGCGTTGGCCGGGTCCATACCCTGCGCCGCCGTCCAGTCGGCGCCGGTGCGGATCAGCGCCTGCGCCCAGCCATACATCGCAGCCGAGACGGTGGCCGCCTCGAACTCGTCCTCGCTGCGCAGCGCGATGATGCTGCCGATCGCGTCCAGCAGCGGGCGCGCGGCAGGCAGGTCGGGATAGGCGAGGGTGGGGCTGGCCCCCAGCTTGGAGGCGGTGATGGGCATGATGCGCATCACATCGGCAGGCCCCGCGTCCAGCGCGCCCCGCGTTACGCCTGCGCAGGCGCTGAGCAGGGTCTGGCCCTCGCGCCAGGCCAGCCCGCGCACCGCGCCGGGCGCGTCCGCCGGACGTACCGCCAGCAACACCACGTCGCACTCGGCCACGATCTGGTCATTGCCCCGGGCCAGCGCAAAGCCCTGCTCTCTCGCCAGATCAACCCCGCGCCCCCGCGGCGAGAGCATGATGCCTGCGGGCGCATGGCCCGCACGCAGCAGCCCGTCCAGCATGGAGGCCGCCAGATGACCCACTCCGATAACACCCAGTTTCATTCCAATCCGCCCCGCTCCTGTGCCAATGCCGGGCATACTGTCACAGAGGCTCCGGATGACAAGGCCGCCGCGGCCAGACCCTGCACGGGCACTTGCGCAGACTGTCAAAGGAAAGCGGAATGACGGCACCGAAGTTTGGAGAGACTCCCTTGCCAATGCTTGATCTGACCGATCCGGCCTTGACGCCGGGGCGCGCATTGCTGGCCGAAGGGCGCGCGATGGCCCGGTATTGGCAGTTGGGCCGCTCGGCCTTCATGGAGGTCGAGGGCGTAGCGTCCGAGGCAGACTACAAGCGCCGCGCGATGCAGGACGGGCGCATGATGCAGCATGCTCATATCGGGTTTCGCAGCATCGACCGCACGGTGGATGCGATGGGCGAGTTGCACCGGCGCGCCGCCGCGCAAGGGGTGCGCATCGACCGGTTCGGCGTCACGCTGGACTGGACGATGGGCTATCCGCAGAACAACCGCGCGGATCGGGCGCGCGGCACCGGCATCGTCCTGACCGGCCCCGAGGATTTCGCCCGCATCACGCAGGCCAGCCCGGCGGCAGCGCATTTCGGAGATTTCATGCTGGGCCTGCCCGGCGCGCTGGACAATACCTGCGCGGCGATCGCGGCGGGGGCGACGGCCATCGGCAATCTGGGGCAATATTTCACATTTCGGCTGCCCTATTGGGATGATGACGTGGCGACGACCGAGGCGACGTTGCGCGCGCTGGGCCTGATCGCGGCGCAGGAGGCCGAGATCCTCGTGCATTCCAACCTCGACGATGGGTTCGCTGGTCTTTTCATCGACATGACATCGGCCTTCGGGATGGCGTTGATCGAGAAGCATATCGTCGAGGATCTGATCGGCGCGCCGCTGTCCTTCTGCTTTGGGCATCACTTTTCGGCGCCGCTGACGCGGGCGGCGTTTCAGGCGGCGCTGGCGCACGAGACAGCCACGCCCGGCACGATGATTTTCGGCAATACGGTGGCCTATCAGGGCGGCACTTCGCAGAATTATGCCAGCCTTGCCAGCTATTTGCTGGCCGATCTTTGTGCGATGCATGAGCATCATTCGGGCCATGCGATCAACCCTGTGCCGGTCACGGAAAACCTGCGCATTCCCGATGTGGACGAGATTTTGGATGCGCAGCTTTTCGCGGCTCGGCTGGCGGACCATGCGCCGGGTCATGCGGCGCTGCGAGATAGTGCGCTGATCGACGCGATGGTCGAGCGGCTGATCGCGGGCGGGCGCGTCTTTGCCGAGAACGCGCTGAGGGGGCTGGCCGAGCGCGGCGTCGATACCGCCGACCCGGCGGCGCTGATGCTGGCGATCCGGCGGCTGGGTGCGCGGCGGATGGAGGCGATGTTCGGCGCGGGTCCACTGGAGGGGACCGCACGCGTCCCCTTGGTCTCCGCCGACTGGGCGGAGGAGTTGGACGAGATGGCCGGCGCATGGGTGCGGCGGCAGCAGGGCGCGGCGCTGGCGCGGCGCCGCATCGCGCTGGGCACGACCGATGTGCACGAACATGGCGCCTATCTGGTGCGCCGGGCGTTGATCGGCCTCGGGGCCGAGGTGATCGAGGCGGGCGTTGCCATCGATGCCGAGGTGATGGTGTCGCGTGCCATCGAGGCGGGGGCCGATGCCATCGCGGTCAGCACCTATAACGGCATCGGGCTGCATTATGCGCGCCGCCTGAGTGAAGAGCTGAAGGCGCGGGGCGCCGATATGCCGGTGCTGATGGGGGGCAAGCTGAACGAGATCCCGCAGGACAGCAATTCCAGCCTGCCAGTGGATGTCACCGCGCAGATCCGCGCCACCGGAGCGCATCCCTGCAAGGATCTCGATGACATGCTGGCCGCGCTTAAGCCCTAGACGTGCTGGCCGCCATTCACGTCGATGGACGCTCCATTGATATAAGAGGACTGCCCCGAGCAGAGAAAGAGCACGACGCGCGCCACTTCTTCGGACTGGCCAAGGCGGCGCAGGGGGATGGTGCGCGTGATCTCTTCGGTGCCGGGCGACAGAATCTCGGTCTCGATCTCGCCGGGGGTGACCATGTTGGTGCGGATGCCGCGGGGCCCGAACTCGGCCGCGGCCTCGCGGGTCAACGCAGCCAGGGCCGCCTTGGAGCAGGCATAGGCCGCGCCGGCGAACGGGTGCACGCGGCTGCCCACGATGGAGCCGACATTGACGACGCAGCCCTGCGCGGCCTCAAGCTCGGGTAGAAGATCGCGCATCAGCGCGGCGGGACCGATCAGGTTGACGTTCATCACGTGATGCCATGTTGCATCATCGGTGCCCGCGATGCCCAGCCGCGCGCCGCCGCCCCCTTTGGGCGAGATGCCCGCATTATTGACGATGGCGCCAAGGCCCTCGGGGCCCAGCGTCTCGCGGACGCGGGCGACCAGGTCGGCGCGCGCCTCGGCGTCCGAGAGATCTCCCTGAAAATGATCGGTGGCGCCCGCGTGCCAAGGGCAACGATTGTCGAAGGCGGTGCGCGAGACGGTCATCACCCGCCACCCGGCGGCCTGGAACGACTTGACGGTCGCGTGGCCGATACCGCGGCTTGCGCCTGTCAGCAGCAGGGTTTTCGTGCTCATGAGGGATCCCCCGGATCATGGCCCGCATCAGGCGGCCCGCGCAGGAGTAGTAGACCCGATGCGTCTCATGTCAACGGCTGACCCGCGTGCGGCGGCGCGCGCGCCTAGATATAGGACCGCTCGCTGAGAGGTACATCCGAAATCGCGCGGATCAGCATACCAGTCAACACATCCTCGGCGCGGTTGAGGGTGCGCCCCGGATTGCTGACCATGTGAATGTCGATGGCGGGCAGGTTCGTTTCCGGCGGCAGTTGCCAGAGCCGGCCCGCCGCCACATCGCGCGCGGCAACGTGGACGGGCAGGGCGCCGATGCCGACATTCGTCATGATCATGCGTCGGACCTCGGACAGGCTGGACGACACGCCCTTGAGATCGGGCCGCATCTCGGCCTGCTGGCGCAGGCGTGCCAGCTCGAAGAGGGGGCCGGCGGCGGAATCGGTCTGAAATGACACGGCTTGCTCGCCGCGCAGATCGCGCAGCTTGAGGCCGGTCTTGCCGAATAGGCGATGGCCCGGTCCGCAGTAATGCCCAAAATACTCGCGGTAGAGCACGCGGTAGTCCAGCCCATGCGCTGGATGCGACACGAGGCAGAGGCCGAAGGCGACGCGGTTTTGCAGGACGCGCGCGATGACCTCCTCGCTCTCGGCAATCGACAATGTATAGGTCACATCGGGATGCGCGGCGTTGAACCGCTCCAGCACGGCGTCCAGATGCGGGCTGATAACGTGGCTGGCCAGCGCGATCGAGACATGGCCGGTTACCTTGTCCTCGGCGGCGCCCAGAAGGGTGGGCAGTTGCGTGACCGCGCCGAACATGGTGCAGGCCTCGCGATAGAGCGTTTCGCCTGCCGGAGTCACGCTGAAATGCGTGGATGAGCGGTTGATCAGGCGACGCCCCACCTGATCCTCGAGCCGCTTGAGCGCCGAAGAAATCGTGGGCTGTTTGAGACCGAGAAACGTGGCCGCGGGCGTGATGCCGCCCTCGTCGACCAGCACCATGAAGGTGCGCAGCAGGTTCCAGTCCAGATTCCAGGCAAAGCGATGCTCAAAGAGTGGGGTCATCGGTTTTATCAATCCAGCGCATTTCTTTTATTTATTTGCACGATGTTTGGCGCCTGTGCAAACATCTTGTCAGACCAGACCGCCGGGGCGGGCGCTGTGCGATGCGCGGCTCTTGTCCCAGTGATCTGTGCCTGCCAAAAAAGAAAACCCAAAGGGAGACACCGACATATGACCACATCCATGATCCGCCGCACCTTCCTGGCGACAACCGCCCTGGCCGCCGCGGCCCTCATCGCAGGCCCCGCTGCCGCTGACGACCTTGAAGGCATCAAGGAGCGCGGCGTATTGCGCATCGCGATGACGGGCCAATACCCGCCCTTCAACTTCGTCAACGAAGCCAACGAAGTTGTCGGCTTCGATCCGGCTATCGGCACCGAGATCGCCAAGCGTATGGGGCTTGAGACAGAGATCGTCACCACCGCGTGGGACGGCATCATCGGCGGTCTGATCGCGGGCAAATACGACGCTGTCGTCGGCTCGATGTCGATTACGGAGGAGCGCGACAAGGTCATCGATTTCGTTGGTCCCTATTACAACACAAAGCGCGCGTTCTTTACGGTCGCAGGCTCAAACATCACGTCGCTGGATCAGTTGAACAATGACGACGTGACCGTTGGTGTCACGCTGGGCGAGACCCATGACGAATGGGCGCGGGATCAGGGATACAACGTCAAGACCTACAAGGGTCTGCCCGAACTTCTGCTGGAGCTGACCAATGGCCGCATCGACGTGGTGATCAACGATTCGATCCCGGTCCTTCTGGCAATGAAGGCCGGTCAGTACGACCTTGCCGAGATTCCGGCACCCGACGCGCAGGCCTTCCCGGCGGGCATCGCCATCCGCGAGAACAACCCCGAGCTGGCAGCCGCCATGCAAGAGGCGCTGGACGCGATGATGGAGGACGGCACCTACCTGGAATTTGCCAACGAGTGGGTCGGCGGCGACATCCGTTAAATCCCATGGGCCTGCCCGCGCGCCGGGCGGGCCCATTTGTCGGCGTTCTGCCCACCTGTCGCAGGGTGGGGCGGTATGCTGCTCATTTCTCATACCCGGAGACAGCCCTTGGATCTCGATCTTATCCTGCGGGTCTACCCGTTCTTTCTGGAGGCCGCGCTCGTCACGATCGAGCTGTCGGTGCTGACATGCCTGCTCGGCCTTGCCTGCGGTGCGCTGGGCGCGTCAATGCGCCTATCGCGCCTTGCACCTCTGCGATGGATCGCGGCCACGTATGTCAGCATATTTCGTGGCACGCCCGCGCTGATCCAGGTTTTCATCCTTTATTTCGGCGGCCCACAGATCGGGATCCAACTGGACAGTTTCTCGGCGGGGACCATCGCGCTGGGCGTCAATATCGGCGCCTACATGACCGAGACGATCCGCGGCGCCATCCTGTCGGTCGATCGCGGCCAGACCGAAGCGGCGCGCACGCTGGGCATGAGTAGGTCAGAGACCATGCGCAAGGTGGTACTGCCGCAGGCCGCCCGCATGATGATCCGGCCCCTTGGCGTCAACATCAACGCGCTGATCAAGGGCACGGCCCTCGTCGCGCCCATTTCGGTGGTCGAATTGACCTACACCGCGCAGCGTTTCATCGGTTCGACCTACAAGCCGTTCGAGATGTTCCTGCTGGCAGGCCTTCTCTACATGGCGATCATCTATGTGGTTGGCCACGGTATCAAATGGCTGGACCGCCGGGCACAGATCTCATGAGCCGCGCCGTCCCGCCATACCTCACCGTATCCATGACAGGAGGCCGCCATGGGTCTTGATTTCACTGTTATCCCCAGCTACTTCGACACGCTCTTGCTGGGCATGGCGTGGACCGTGGCCATCACCATCGGCGCGGGTCTGCTCAGCTTCTTTGGTGGCATCATCTTTGCCGTGATCGCGCTTTATGGCCATTGGGTGATCCGGCTGCCGTTTCGCCTCTTTGCCTGGCTCTTCATGGGTACACCGCTGCTGTTGCAGCTGTTTCTTATCTATTTCGGCTTGATCGAGATCGGGATCGACCTGCCTGCCTTTGTTGCCGGTGTGATCGGCCTTGGCCTGCATTTCGCGGTCTACAATTCCGAACTGATACAGGCGTCGATCCTGGCCGTGGACAAGGGGCAATACGAGGGCGCGCGCACGTTGGGCCTCTCGCGCGGGCAGACGCTGCGCCGGATCGTCATCCCGCAGGCGGTGCATGCGGTGATCCCGCCCATGGGCAACAACATGATCGCTCTGCTCAAGGACTCTGCGCTGGTCTCGGTAATCGGCGTGATGGAGCTGACCCTCGCCGCGCAGCAGGCAATCAGCCGCACCTACCGCCCGTTTGAATTCTACATCGCCGCCGCCGCCTGCTATTACGTCGTCAACCTGTGCCTCGAGGCCGGATTGCGTCGCCTCGAGCGCCGCATCGCGGCCTCGCGCTAAGGAGCCTTCCATATGACCGATACCGCTCACACCGACACCCCCAAAGCCGATACCCCCTTCATCCAGATACGACACGCCGCCAAGAGTTTCGGGTCGCTGGAGGTTCTCAAGGACATCAACCTGACCGTTGAGCGCGGCCAGATCGTGGCCATTATCGGCCCTTCCGGCTCGGGCAAATCGACGCTTTTGAGGGCGATCAACGAGCTTGATCCTCTCACCTCTGGCGAGGTCTGGCTGGAGGATGTGCAGATCAACAAGAAGCTGCCGCATCGCCAGTACGAAAAACACGTCAACCAGGTCCGGCAGGACATCGGCATGGTGTTTCAGCACTTCAACCTGTTTCCGCATCTGAACGTGCGCGACAACATCACGCTGGCGCCCAAGATGCTGAAGGGGATGTCGACTGCGGATGCCAACAAGCTGGCCGAGGAGCAACTGGCGCATGTGGGCCTCTCGGAGAAGATCGACGTCTATCCCTCGCGCCTCTCGGGCGGTCAGAAACAGCGGGTCGCCATTGCCCGCGCGCTGGCGATGAAGCCCAAGGTCATGCTTTTTGACGAGGCGACATCCGCGCTCGACCCCGAACTGGTCGAGGAGGTGAACCAGGTGATGAAGCAGCTCGCCGAGGAGCACATGACGATGATCATTGTCACTCACGAAATGGATTTCGCCGCCAGCGTCTGCGACCGCGTGCTCTTCATGGATCAGGGCGTCGTGGTCGAGGAGGGCCCGCCCGACGTCATCTTCAAGAACCCCAAGGAAGAGCGCACGAAGAACTTCCTGCGCAAGCATCTCAGCCGCTAGGGCACTCAAATGTCACATCTCTTCTACCAGACGAAATCACCCCGCCCGGTGCTGGACCGCGCCGAGGGGATCTACATGTATGCCGAGGACGGCAAGCGCTATATCGATGGCTCGTCCGGCGCGATGGTCTCGAATATCGGCCATTCCAACCCCGCCGTGCTGGACGCGATGCGCGCCCAGATGGAGAAATCCACCTTCGGCTATCGCCTGCATTTCCAGACCGAGGCTTCCGAGGAACTGGCCGAGAAGATCGTCGCGCGCGCGCCTGCGGGCCTCGACAAGGTGTTTTTTGTCTCGGGCGGATCGGAGGCGGTGGAAAGCTGCCTGAAACTCGCGCGGCAATACGTGCTGACGCAGGGCCAGGGCACGCGCTACAAGGTGATCTCGCGCTATCCCAGCTATCACGGCTGCACCTTGGGCGCGCTTGCCATCACCGGCATGTCAACCATGACGTCGCCCTTCGATCCCATGATGGCCCGCATGCCCAAGATCCCGGCACCGCGCGCCTATCTAGACGGGCTGGATGCCGATGATGAGGCGACCGGGTGGTATTATGCTGACATGCTTGAGCAGAAGATCCTCGACGAGGGTCCCGACACCGTCATGGCCTTCATTGTCGAGCCTGTCGGCGGCGCCTCGACCGGCGCGCTGGTGCCACCTGCGGGCTACATGCAGCGCATCCGCGAGATTTGCGACCAGTATGGCATTCTGCTGATCCATGACGAGGTGATGACCGGCGGCGGGCGCACCGGCACCTTCTTCGGGGCCGAGCATTGGAACACCGCGCCCGACCTCATCTGCCTTTCCAAGGGCTTTGGCGCGGGCTATGCGCCGCTGGGTGCAATGATCGCACGGGGCGATATGGTGGATGCGGTGATGGAGTCGGGCGGCTTCATCCACGGCTTCACCTATGCGGGCAACCCGCTCGCTTGCGCGGCAGGCTCTGCCGTGCTCGATGTGATCGACACGGAGGGCCTCGTGGCCAATGCCGCCGCGATGGGCGACAAGCTGGCCGAGCGGCTGCGGGGCCTGATGCAGCGATACCCCTTGATAGGGGATGTGCGCGGCAAGGGCCTTCTGACGGCGTTCGAGCTGATGGCGGATCGCGCCACCAAAGAGCCGCTTCCGAAAGGCCTCAACGCGCATTCGCGCCTCGTCGATATCGCCTATGACAACGGCCTCATCATCTATTCGCGCCGCACGCGGGGCGGCACTTCGGGCGATCATTTCCTCGTCTGCCCGCCGATGATCGTGACCGAGGGGCAGCTCGACGAAATGACAGACATGCTCGACCGCTCACTGGCGCAGTTCATGTCTGAAATGCCGAAAATGGCGGTGGAATAATGTCGAAGATCATTATCACCTGCGCCATCACCGGCTCGATCCACACGCCCTCCATGTCGCCGCATCTGCCGATCACGCCGGACGAGATCACCGAGCATTCCATCGGCGCGGCCGAGGCCGGCGCGGCGATCCTGCATCTGCACGCGCGGCACCCCGAAGACGGCCGTCCCTCGGCCGCGCCTGAGCATTTCCGCGCCTTCCTGCCCCGGATCAAGCAAAACTGCGACGCGGTGCTGAACCTCACCACCGGTGGCAGCGCGATCATGACGCTGGAAGAGCGCCTCGCCGCCCCGCTCGAGGCGGAGCCCGAGATGTGCAGCCTCAACATGGGCTCGATGAATTTCGCGCTCTACCCTGCGGCCGCGAAAATCACCGAGTGGAAATATGACTGGGAAAAGCCCTTTCTCGAAAACTCCGACGATCTGATCTTCAAGAACACGCCGCGCGACATGGCCCATATCATGACCGAGATGGGCGAAAAGCGGGGCGCGCGGTTCGAGTTCGAGTGCTACGAGATGGGGCACCTCTATATGCTCAAGCATTTCGTGGATCGCGGGCTGGTCAAGGGGCCACTCTTCATCCAGTTCGTTTTCGGCGTGCTGGGCGGAATCGGGCCGGACCCCGAGAACCTGACGCATATGAAGGCGATTGCCGACAAGCTCTTCGGCGACGACTACACCTTTTCGGTGCTGGCGGCGGGCCGCCACCAGATGCCGCTGATTACCATGTCGGCCATTCTCGGCGGCCATGTGCGCGTGGGGCTCGAGGATTCGCTGATGATCTCGCGCGGGACGCTGGCCAAGACCAATGCCGAGCAGGTGGCCAAGATCCGGCGCATCGTCGAGGATCTGGGCCGCACGATTGCCGCGCCCGAGGAGGCGCGGCAGATGCTGGGTCTCAAGGGCGGCGACCGGACCGCGATCTGACGTGGACTAGAAGGCTTCCCACTCAAGATCTTTTTTGTAACGGGCACTTGGCCGGCCTTCTTCACCCAGCGCAATCAGGTGCAGCCAGCGGTTGTCGAAAAGCGCACGCACGCCCGCGTGGCGCTTCAGGATATCGGTGATCGCCTGTTGCGGAGCTTCGATGCAGACCGAAAGGCGCAAGGGATCATGTGCCAGCGCGCGCCCGTCATGCACCGATTGCCACGGCAGCCCGGCGCGGAGCATGCCGCCATTGCCTTCGACCACGCCGACGCCGCCGGTCACGTTATGCAAGAGCTTGTTGCCCGCGCCGAAGACATGCGGCGCGGTGACAGAGCCGTAATATTGGAGGCTGATCCAGCTTGCGACCACGACAGGTGCGGTCAGGATCAACTCCAGGACGCCAAAGCCCGCGTCGGCCTTCCAGTCGTAATCATGCAAAAAGGCGCGGCCTTTCAGATCTTTGCCCCGCGTTCGGTCACGGGGCGCGGCGATGAAGGCGCTGCAACCCGCCAGCGCCCATTCAGGCCGCGTCTCGGACCAGTCGCGCGACCGAGCGGCGACATCCTTGCCCGAGGCCGCGCGCGGGAGGCGCTGTGCACGTTCGGTCCGCGCCAGCGTGCCGGCGGTCTCGAGCGCGCTCAGCGCCTTTTTTAGCGGGCCGGGCGGCAGGGTGTGGTCCTGCGCGAAGATCGTCACCTCGTCGGTCGTGGTATCGTGGAGCGCACCTGCAAAGACGGTGTCGGCGGGCAGCTCGATCCCGAGTGCGGCCAAACCGCTGCGCACGTCCTCCATGTTCAGAAGGCCGGCCAGAAGCCGCGCGTTCACTTCGCCCGAATAGCCGCCACAGGCGCCGCATTGCAGCGCGCTGACATGCGGGTTGTTGACGACGCTCGCGCCATGGCCCGCGATCAGAACCAGAGGCGCGAAATTGCGGGTGAGGGACATGGCGCGCAGAATCTTCTCGGCAGCATCGACGCGCTGCTCCAGCGTCATCACGGTGGTCAGGCGCGGGGGCAGGCTGTCTGCCCCCCTGGCGTGCTGATATCCCAGCGCATCGCGCGCGAGTTTGCCGATATAGATCGGCCCCGTCGCCTCGACAAAGGCGAAGGAGGAAACCGCCGCCAGCTTGAAGCGCCCCCAGGCGCGTGCGGCACGCGCGGCAAGACGCGCGGCGAGATCGGCCTTGGCATCCTTGGGCCCGCCGGTCGCACTGGTCACGCCATGGGTCAAAAGCACCGGCAGCCGCGCCTCGGAGACATCGGAGGCAAAGCCGCGATGCGCGGTGGTGAGGCCGAAGAAGCCCGCAAAGCCAAGCGTCTGGATATCGGGATCGACGCTTTCCAGCGCGCGGCGGAACACCTCGGAGCGCACGTCGATGCAGAACGCGGCCTGCAGGGCGGGACGCGCCTCGGCGGCATTGCTGCCCGTCTCGCCGAGTGTTACGGCCAGGCTGCGCTGCGCCGCCCGCTCGGCGGCCTCTTGCATAATTGCGAGGGCGATCTGCGTGTCGTCGGCGCGCGCAGGCTGGGCATGTGCGGCGCGCACGTCGGCCCATTTCGCGCCGATGGCGTCATCGTAGCGCGATAGAAGCGCCTGCTCCCACATGAGACGAATGCTCAGCATGTCGGTCGTGATGGGATCGACCTCGCCCGCAAGCTCGGCCTGCCAGAGGCGCTGCCGCGCCAGCTGCGCCCAGCCGCCAAGGCCCAGCAGAAGCTGGTGGAAATAGGTCTGTGCGGCGTTCGCGCCGAGGCCCAGCACGTCCGACGCATAGGCCAGCGCGCCCCGCGCGCTTTCGGGTGCGCGCGCGACGTCGCCTGCAAAACCGCTGAGGCCCGCGATTTCGGCGGTGAGGTCGCGGCTGGCAAAGATCTGCCAGCTCACGAAGGCGCCGCGCCCGTCCGTCAGTTGCCAGAGCGCCTGGCCCTGATCGAAATACCCGGCGGCCCAGGCGCCGATGCGCTCCTTGATGAGGGCGGGCCAGTCGGTGCCCGAGGCTTCGGCGGCCAGCTCGGCCACGGTGGGCAGGGCGGCGCGCGCGGCGTCCTCGGTCTTGGCGGCGGCCTTCAGCGCGGCCACATCCTTGGGCGCGCCTTCCGGTGCGATGGCGAGCGCGGCGGCAAGATCCTCGTCGGTTACGGTGCCGTCGTCGATCCGCGCGGCATACCATTCGGGCGGCATCGTCGCGCGCGCGCCGGTGGTGCGGGTCAGCAGCGCCGAGACATCCGCGAGTGCCATGCCCGTCTGCCCCAGATAAGGATTGACCGCGACGGACGCCGAGAGGGGCCAGAGGGGCGGGATCGCGCGGGCCGCGTTCTCCGAGACGGCGATCAGTTCGAGATGCGGGCCGGAAAAACCGGCATAGATATCGGCCTTCATGCTTTGGCTCCTTCGCCGGTCGTGTCGGTGGCCCGGGTCTTGCCGCGCCACGCCCATCCGCGCAGCAGCCGGTCCTCGACCGCATTGATATAGAGCCCGTTCGAGAGGTGGATGCGCAGGCCCTGCGCCGCCGGGTGTTGCGACCAGAGCGGCAATGTCGCCTGCGCCAGCGCCACGAGGCCGAAGCTGAGAAGCGCGAGCAGGATGAGCGCCCATTCCAGATCGCCCGGCGCCGGCGTCAGCGGGAGCGTGCCCGATGTGGCCCATTCGGCCAGTCTTTGCAGCGCGACATAGCTTACGGCGGCGATGCCCGACAGAAGCGCCGTGCGCTGCGTCAGTGCGCGGGGGGCGGCATCGGCAAGGCCCTGCGCCAGAAGGTAGGCAACGCCGAAGATGAGGATCGCGCCCAGCGCCACCGCCTGGGGCGATTTCGCACCAAAGCCCAGCAGCACACCCGAGGCGAGGTAGACGCAGGCATAGATAGCGATCGCCAGCGCGAAGGCGCGCCCGACATTTGCAAGGCTCGGCACCGCGACCGGGCCGGGCCGCCGGATCGAGGCCACGAGCGTGACCGCGCCGCCCGAGGACAGGAACGCATGCGCCTTGTAGAGAGAGTGCGCCACGATATGCAGCAGCGCCAGCGGGAAGAGCGCGAGGCCGCATTGCAAGATCATGAAGCCCATCTGCGCCACGGTGGACCAGGCGAGCGAGGCTTTGACCGTCGGTTGCGTCAGCATCACCAGACCGCCGAAGAGGGCGGTAAACCCACCGATCAGCACCAGCCCGGCCAGCGTCAGCGGCGAGAGCAGCATCACGTCCGCGAAACGGATCAGAAGAAAGCCGCCCGCATTGACCACGCCCGCATGCAGCAGGGCCGAGACGGGGGTGGGGGCCTCCATCACCTCGGTCAGCCAGCCATGGGTCGGGAATTGCGCGGATTTGAGGATCGCGGCCAGCGCGAGGAAGGCGGCGGCCAGCACGGCGGGCGTGCCGCCCTCTCCCAGCCGCGCGGCCTCGAGGATGGCCGAGATGCGCGGCGTGCCATAGGCGGCGATCAGCAGGATCGCGGCGATCAGAAGCGCCGCATCGCCGGTGCGCGCGGTAATGAACTTCTTGCGCGCCGCCCGCTGCGCGGCCACCCGCTCGGGGTAGAACAGCAGCAGCTTGTGCAGACAGAGGCTGGTCGCGATCCAGGCAAGGACAAACTGCACGAGGTTGCCCGACTGCACGAGCAGCAGCACAGCCGCCAGCGTGCACAGCAGCCATATGGTGAAATGCGTTTGGCGCGCCTCGCCATCCAGATAAACGCGCGCATAGCGCACCACGATCCAGCCGATGAAGCTGACCAGAACCAGCATTGTCGCGCTCACCGCATCGAGCCGCGCGGAAATGCCAATGTTGCCCAGCCCCAACAGCACGCTGTCGCCTGCGCCGCGGATCAGCAGGACGGCAGCCGTCGCGAGGGCCAAGGCCAGCGCACCCCCTGCCGTGCCTTCGGCAATCGCAGCGGCGCGGCTTGGGGCGATGCTACGGCGCAGATGCAGGACGATCGCAGCGGCGATCAGTATGGCAGGGGCCAGAAGGGGCAGGGTATGCATCGGCATGGGCGCTCCGGTTCGGTGAAGGGTTCGGAGCGTCTTAGCCTTTGTCGCAGATCAAAAGAAAATTCATTGATTGCATCATACCGTTCGCTTAATGCGAACGACATGCGAGATATAAACTATAACCATCTGCGCTATTTCTGGCAGGTCGCCCATGACGGCAACCTGACGCGCACGGCTCAGAGACTGAACCTGTCGCAATCGGCGGTGTCAGTGCAGATCCGCAAGCTGGAGGAGCGGCTGGGCCACGCCCTGTTCGAGCGGCGGGGTCGACAACTGCATCTGACCGAGGCAGGACGAATTGCGCTGGACCATGCTGACACGATCTTCGGCGCAGGGCAGGATCTGCTGGCAACGCTGTCGCAGACAGGCACGCCCCGGCAGGTGCTGCGCGTCGGCGCGCTGGCCACACTCTCGCGCAATTTCCAGATCGAGTTCCTGAAGCCTCTGCTGGGCCAGCCCGAAATCGAGTTGGTGCTACGCTCTGGCACTCTGGCCGAGCTTTTGCAGGGCCTCGAAACGCTCAGCCTTGATATCGTCCTGACCAGCCGTGTGCCCGCGCCCGACGTGATGAGCCGCTTTGTCGCGCATACCCTGTCCGAACAGCCGGTGAGCGTGGTCGGCACACCCGCGCGAGTGGGCGACACCGGCGATCTCAGCACGCTGCTGGCAGCGCATCCGGTGATTGTGCCCACGGCTGAAAGTCCGCTGCGCGCAGGTTTTGATACGCTTTGCGCGCGGCTTGGGGTCGAGCCGGTGCTGGCCGCTGAAGTCGATGACATGGCGATGATGCGCCTTCTGGCGCGCGAGGATATCGGCCTGGCCGTGCTGCCGCCCATCGTGGTCAAGAACGAACTGGCCTCGGGGCTCTTGCGCGAGGCGGCGCATGATATCGGCCTGTCCGAGAAGTTCCACGCGGTGACGGTCCGGCGGCAATTTCCCAACCCGCTATTGGCGCCGCTTCTGGCAGCGCGTTAGGCCGCGCCGATCCGGGCCGCGACAGCAGCGGCGGAGGCCAACGCGCCTTCCATCAGGCCGCCCATGTCATCCGCCATTTCGGCCCCGGCAAAGAGCAGCCTGCCATCCCAGAGGTCCCTCACTGCACCGGGCAGGCCATAAGCCGGATGCATGCGCGGAGGATGTCGGTCGGCTTCGGTCGCCGTCTCGGGGACGGTGGCCCAGTCCATCAACGCCGTGGCGGTGGGTGTGCGTGCGGCCGGGCCAAACAGGCGCGCTAGTTGGTCGATTGCGGCAACTTTGAAGGCTTCGGCATGATCCCTGCGCTGATCTGCCGGCACACCGACAAAGCCAAAGAGCGCGGCGGGCGCACCATTTGGGCCTGACGCGTCGTGGATTTCGGCCAGCGGTCCGATGGCGCTGACCGCGTCGCCCGAAAGGGCCGCGTCGCGCCAGTAGGGCGCGTCATAGGCGGCGACGAACTTGGCATGGCCGGCCATCCATGTGGGGATCGCGGCGAGGGCGCGCAACGCCGCGTCGGGCAGGGCGGGCGACGTGACAAGCCGTGCGGCGATGCGGGGTGGCAGGGCCAGCACGATCGTATTGGCACGGCAGACCCGGCCATCGGCCAGCGTGACCCGGCCCGCCTCGGAGAGCGCCTGCACGCGCGTCGAGAGGTGAAGCCGCTCCTGCGGCAGGGTGTGGGCCAACGTGTCGATCAGGCGCGCCGCGCCGCCCTCGATCCGCAGCGCGCCCGCCATCGAGGCATAGCCCGGCCCCTTGTGAACCCGGCCCGCCGGGTCCTCGACCAGGGACAGCCCCTGGGAGTGCTGGGCAAAGCTGCGCAGACCCAGATCGTTCAGCAGCGCGGCCATGCGGGGCTGGCCGGGCCAGAGCCATGACGGCCCCAAGTCGATGGCTCCGCCGGGCAGCCTCAGCGCGTCAATGCGCCCGCCAAAGCGGTCACGCGCCTCGAAGAGCTGAAAATCGACGCCGGCGCGATGCAGCTCTCGTGCCAGCGCCAGCCCCGAGAGGCCGCCGCCGATGATCGCCACGTCTGTTTGCATGTCATTGGCCTTTGCGCGGGTCATGGTGTGGTTGACTTGGCACGCCTTGCACGGCGCGGCAAGATCCCGAACCCATTCAGAAAGGCTCAGGGCAGCGAGATGAACTCATCCCCGTCGCCCGGCGGCAGTTGAAAGCGGCCATGCGCCCAGTCGCCCGTCGCCCAGGCCATCCTGGCAGCCTCGATCCGCTCGCGCGAGGAGGCGACGAAATTCCACCAGATATGGCGCGGGCCATTCAGCGTCTCGCCGCCCAGCACCAGGAGGATTGCGCCCTGATCGCCCGCCCGGACGGTGATGGCGTCGCCGGGGCGAAAGATCATCATGCGCCCCGCCTCGAATATTTTACCCGCGATGATGCTGCTGCCCGAGGTCACATAAAGTCCGCGATCCTCGTGATCGTCCGGCAGGGGCAGCATCGCGCCGGGCGCTAGCAGGGCATTAGCGGAAAACATCTGCGAAAACGTCTCCGCAGGCGCCCGGGCGCCCCATGCGGTGCCAAGGATCAGGCGCACTGTCTTGCCTTCGCCTTCGGGCATGGGCAGGGCCTCGTCGCCATGATGCTCTCGTGCTCTTCGGGCAGGGCGACCCATGTCTGAACGCCGAAAAGGCTGCTGGGACCACGGCGCTTCGCGGCGCTGGCGCTCTCGGAATGCGTGACGCCGTTTCCGGCGATCATCCAGTTGACCGCGCCATGATGGATCATCTGGCCGAAGAACACGAACGGCCCGACCATCTTGCGCGTCGGGGAGAGCAGGGCGCGGCGCACCACGAATTCTCCGATATCGCGTGCGCGGGGAATGATGACCGTTTCTGTTGCGTCAAGCGCGCCTGCCTCTGGGCAATGCGGTTCAAGCGCGGGGTTCCCGCTCATGATCGGTGCTCCTGTGATTGGCGCCATCTTGGGTCGTTTCGCGCCGTTCGAACAGGCGAAACGGCGCGCTGTCTCAGATCTCGTCGATCTCGAATACCCATTCCTCGGGCGTGATGCGGTTCTCGATCTGGCGCTTGATCCAGTCGTCGATCTCCTCGGGCGCGAAAAGGCCGCATCGCGACAGGGCGCGGCGGTGGTCTATCGAGTCGCCAAGATATTCCAGCATCACCGCAGAGGCCGCGGGCTTGCGCCCCCGGCGCATCGAGCCGCCGGTCTGGACGCCGCGCAGATGGCCGGGACGCGGCGTGTAGGACGGGTAGAGCATCAGCTGGGTGATCGAACTGGCCGCCAGCACATCATGCTCGATGATGTGGATCCGATGGCCAAGATGGAAGGCAAGCCCTTCGTATTTGCCGATGAACCTTTCATGTTCGCGGTCAGGGTCCATCCCGGTCTCGATATTCTTCCACAGATAACGCCCGTCCTTTTCCGATATGACGGCAAGCGAGCGGGTGATCCTGCCGGGATAGCCGAAGGTGTAGAAATAGCGGAAATACCAGCCGGTATAGCGGGCCATTTCGCCCGACAGGCGATGCAGCCGCTCCAGCGCATCGTAGTAATGCGGTGCGGTGGGGCCGCGCGGCGTGGGTTTGCGCAGCGAGATCAGGCTGGCGAAACGGGGCGGGTCCATCAGCAATTCCGATTCGGTTACACCGAAGAAGTCGCAGATCCGCTGCATGTTATGCCGCGACGGGCGCACGGTGCCGGCCAGATACTTGTTGAATTGCTGCCGGTTGATGCCCAGCCGCCTGCAAACCTCGGCAATCGAGGGCAGCAGGCTGCAGGCATACGCGAGGTTGCTGGCGAAAGGATCATTGGTCATACCCCTATCGCATAGTGACGCACAAAGAGTGTCAAGTGCCGCGCGTTTGCGAAATTGCGGCAGAGGCGCCGGAGGCGTTTACTTGGTGCCAAATCACACCTCCAGAAAACGGTCGGCCCCATGCAGACAGTCACTGAATTTCCCCACCCGGTGCGCGAGATAGAGCATACTGAAATCACGATGCCGGACGGCACGAGGCTGGCCGCGCGCATCTGGATGCCCGAGGGGGCAGAGGGCGCGCCGGTGCCCGCGATCCTCGAATATCTGCCCTATCGCAAGAATGACGGCACGCTCGCGCGTGACATCGCGCGCGCGCCCTACATTGCGGGGCATGGCTATGCCTATGTGCGGGTCGATATCCGCGGCTGCGGCGAATCAGAAGGGGTGATGAAGGATGAATACACCGCGTCCGAACTGCAGGACGGCTGCGACATCATTGCCTGGATGGCCGATCAGGCGTGGTGCGACGGCGGTGTCGGGATCGTCGGCATTTCATGGGGCGGCTTCAACGGGCTTCAGATCGCGGCGCTGCAGCCCCCGGCGCTGAAGGCGGTGGTCACGCTCTGCTCGACCGATGATCGTTATGCGGATGACATCCATTACATGGGCGGCACGATGCTCTGCGAGCAGATCAGCTGGGCCGCGACGATGTTCTGCTACAACACCGTCGCCCCCGATCCGCGCCATGTCGGCGAGCGCTGGCGCGAGATGTGGATCGACCGTTTGCGCGGCAGCGGCCTTTGGCTGAAAAACTGGCTGGAGCATCAGACGCGCGATGCGTTCTGGAAACACGGCTCGATCTGTGAGGATTATTCCGCCGTTCAGGTGCCCGTCTATGCCGCCTCGGGCTGGGCCGATGGCTATCCGCGCACGGTGTTCCGCCTGATGGAGAATCTTACCTGCCCGAAAAAGGCGCTGGTCGGCCCCTGGGCGCATAAATATCCCCATATCGGCGCGCCGGGTCCGGCCATCGACTGGCTGGGGGAGGAATTGCGCTGGTGGGATCAATGGCTGAAGGGCGTTGAGACCGGGATCATGGATGAGCCTCAGGTGAGGCTTTTCATGCAGGATCATGCCGCGCCCCAAGGCAGCTACGAGGCGCGCGAGGGCCGCTGGGTCAGCGAGCCGTGCTGGCCCTCGCCCAATGTCAGCCGCGTCGCGTGGTCGCTGGCCGAGGATGGCACGCTGGCGCGCGGCGGCGCGGTGCAGGGCACGGCGCATATCTCGACGCCTGCGACGGTGGGCCTGCAGGCGGGCAAGTGGTGCTCCTACGCCAATCACGGCGATCAGCCAGTGGATCAGGGGCCGGATGACGAGGCGAGTGTCACCTTCGAGACCGCGCCGCTGGAGCAGAATTTCGAGATTGCTGGCGACGCCACGCTCGACATCAGTTTCACCTGCGACAAGCCCGTGGCGCTGATCGCCGCGCGGCTGGTGGACGTGGCGCCGGATGGCAGCGCTACACGCATCAGTTACGGCATGCTGAACCTCACGCACCGCGATAGCCACGAGCACCCCGAGGATTTGGTGCCGGGCCAGACCCACACCGCGCATGTGCCCCTAAAACATGTGGCTCAGACGCTGCGCAAGGGCCACAAGCTGCGCCTTGCGCTGTCCAATACCTATTTCCCCATGGCATGGCCCACGCCTGAACCCGCCGTGCTGACGCTCGATCTGGCGAATTGCATGCTGACCCTGCCCGAGCGGAGCGGCCCTGACGGCGAGCTGCGCGATCTGGGCACGCCGGTCGCGGCGCCCCCCCTCCGGACCGAGACGCTGGACAAGGGCGGTTTTGACTGGAAGGTCGAGCATCTGGAGGGCGGCGGCGCGCGAGTCACGGTCACAGATGATGACGGGACGTACCGTATCGTGGATAATGACCTGACCGTCAGCACGAAATGCGTCGAGACTTACGAGCTTGCCAGTGCGGACGATCACGCCCCGACCGCGCATATCATCTGGGAGCACGGCGCGCGGCGCGGCGAGTGGGTCACCCGGTCCGAGACCGAAACCCGCGTGACCACGACGCGCACCCACTGGCTGATCCGCGCCACGCTGCGCGCATGGGAGGGCGAGACGCTCGCCCATGAAGAGGAATGGAACGAGAGCATTGCGCGCGACCACGTCTAGACCGCGCTTACCGCAAATGAATGACGGGCGCACGGTGAGGCGTACCGCAGAACCCCAAGGAGGATACTGAAATGTCCAAGACAATCCACACGATCACGTTGGGCCGGCGCGGCTTCTTGCAGGGCGCTGCCGCGGCGGGCCTTGCCGCGGGCACCATGCCGCTGGCGAATGCGCTTTATGCGCAGTCGGGCAGCGTGCTGCGCGCGTTTTCCTATGCCGATATCGACAAGCTGGACCCCGGTTTCTACCAGAACGGCTATAACGTCGATGTCATGAACTGCATCTATTCCAAGCTGGCCCGCTACAAGCCCGGCCGCGAATGGGAGATCGAGCTGGAGGCCGCCGAGGAGCTGGAGCAGATCGACGACACGCATATCCGCTTCAAGCTGAAACCCGGCATCATGTTCTCGGGCGGCTATGGCGAGATGACGGCCGAGGATGTCAAATTCTCGTTCGAGCGTGTGCTGGAGCATGATAGCCCCGTGAAGGGCGACTGGGGCCCGCTGCAATCGGTCGAGCTGGACGCGGACGACAAATACGCTGGCACCATCGTGCTGGAAAAGCCGTTCCAGCCGCTTTGGACCATCACCATCCCTTACGGCGTCGGTCATATCGTGTCGAAAAAGGCCGTCATCGAGGCCACTGGCGATGGCAGCGATTTCGGCATGGAGCCGCCTGCCTTCTCTGGCCCCTACATTCTCGAGGAATGGAAGCCGAACCAATACGTCAAGATGGTGCGTAACCCCGACTACTCGGGCGATCTGAAGCCCGGCTATGATGAGATCCGCATCATCCCGATGGACGACGAGAAGGTGGCCGAACGCGCCTATGAGGCGGGCGATCTGGACTATACCGCACTCACGCTGTCCTCGCTGGCGAACTACAAGGCCAACCCGCCCAAGGACACCACGATCGAGGAATATCCGTCGCTCTACTATGTCTGGGTCGGCATGAACCTCGAGAACGACGTTCTGAAGGACGAGAACCTGCGCAAGGCGATCCAATATGCGATCAACGTGCCGCAGATCATGGACGCCGCCTATTTCGGCGAGGCCGCGCCCTCGACCGGCCTCATTGCACCGGGGCTAACAGGCCACCGCGAGCAGTCCATCGTGCCGCCCGAGGGAAATCTCGACAAGGCGCGCGAGTATCTGGAAAAGGCGGGCGGCGCCCCGTCACAGCCCATCACCATCGACACGCTCAATGCGACGACATGGAAAACCATCGCCGAGGTCATCCAGGCGCAGCTGGGCCAGATCGGCATCCAGGTGCAGGTAAACGTGCAGGATTCGGGTTCGTTCTGGACGCTGGGGATGGAGAGCGAGGGCGACCGCTGGAAGGACATGCAGCTGGTCATCAACCGTTTCTCGATGATGCCCGACCCGTTCTACGCGACATCCTGGTTCACGACCGAGCAGGTCGGCATCTGGAACTGGGAGCGCTTCTCGAACCCGGAATTCGACAAGCTGCACGAGGCCGCACTGAGCGAGCAGGACACGGCAAAGCGCGCTGAAATGTATCGCCAGATGCAGGACATGATGGAAGAAAGCGGCGCCTATCGCTTCCTCACCCATGAGGGCAGCCCGGTGATGTTCCGCGACGACGTGGAGCCTGCACTGCGCCCCGATGCGCGTCCGCTCTATCTGGGCTTCAAGCCCGCCTGAGCCGCGACTGACTTCGTAATACGGCCCCTGACGGCATGACAGGGGCCGGATTGCGCGATGGCGATGACCCCCTTGCCGCGCCCCCGCGCGGTGCAGAAGAGAGGCCGCGAATTTCATGGCGTTTTACGCATTCCAGAGGGTTCTGCTCTCGGCATTGATCATCGCGATCGCGGTGACGCTGCTCAACGTGATGCTGCACCTCGTACCTGGCGATCCGGCGGTGATGGTCCTCGGGCCGCGCGCCACGCCCGAGCTGATCGAGCAGACGCGCGCTGCAATGGGCCTCGACCGGCCTTTTGCCATCCAGATGACGATGTTTTTCGGAAATCTCATGCGCGGCGATCTGGGCGTCGACGTGTTTACCGGGCGCTCGGTCACAACCATTGTGATGGAGGCGTTGCCCTACACGCTGGCCCTGATCAGCTTGTCGATCCTCTGGGCCGCGGCCATCGGTATCCCGCTGGGGGCCTATTCGTCGATCCGGCGCAATACCTGGATCGACCGCATCACGGGTGTTCTGTCCGTTGGCACGATCTCGATTCCGTCCTTCGTCATGGCGCTCTATGGCGTGCTTATCTTCGCGGTCTGGTTGGGCTGGCTGCCGGCCATTGGCGCGGGCGAGGGGCTTGGCGATCAGATCATCCACCTCATCCTGCCGGCCTTCGCCGTCGGCGTCAGCTGGGTGGGTTACATCGCGCGTATCGTGCGCGCCTCGATGTTGGAGGTGATGGGCGAGAACCATGTGCGGATGGCCCGCGCCTTCGGACTGACCGAGCGGCGCATCACCCGCGCCTATGTGCTGCGCATCGCCGTTCTGCCTGCGGTCACTCTGATCGGGGCAGGGGTGGCGCATCTCTTCTCGGCGGCGGTCTTTGTCGAGGTCATCTTTGCGCGTCCCGGCATCGGCGCGCTGATCGTGTCGGCCGTGAACGAGCGGAACTATCCCATCGTTCTGGGCGCGGTCCTGATTACCACGGCGATCATTGTGCTGGCGACGCTGATCTCGGATCTCATCATCGCGTGGCTCGATCCGCGCCAGCGCGAAGGGCTGTGACATGAGCGAGACCGCATCCTACACCCAGCCCTCGGCGCTGCGCATCTATCTGGGCCAGCTGGCGCAGAATCCGATGGGTTTGATGGGGCTGATCCTTGTGCTGATCGTCGTCGGCACCGCCATCTTCGCGCCCTGGCTGGCGCCATACGATCCTAATCAGATCATGCTCGGTCCGCGCATGGGCCCGCCCTCATGGGCGCATTGGCTGGGGACGGATCATCTGGGGCGCGATCTTCTGAGCCGCGTGATCGCGGGCGGGCGCATCGCCATGCTCGTCGCCATTGCCACGCTGGGCGCGGCGATGAGCGTGGGGCTGGCCCTTGGACTCATCGCCGGATATGGGCCGAAATGGCTGGACAACATCCTCTTGCTGGTTTTCGACGCGATCCGGTCCTTTCCGGTGATCGTCTTCGGCCTTGCGGTCGTCACACTGATCGGCCCGTCGCTCTATACGGTGATCCTCGTTGTCGCGATCACGTCGATCCCCATCTACGCGCGCATCGTGCGCACCCAGACGCAGACCCTTCGCAATGCCGAGTTCATCCTTGCCGAGAAGGCGATGGGGGCCAGCACCTTGCGCATCCTGAGCCTCCATGTGCTGCCGAACGTCCTTGGCCCGCTCTTGATCCTGGCCTCGATGGACGTGCCCATGGTCATCGCGACGGAGGCGGGGCTCAGCTTTCTCGGGATGGGGGTGCGCCCGCCTGCGCCCAGCTGGGGGACGATCCTGAACGACGGCTACAACTTCATCCGCAATTCACCCTGGCCGGTGATCGCCGGATCGGTGCCGATCATCCTCGTCACGCTGGGCTTTACCTTTTTGGGCGAGGCGCTTCGCGACATCTTTGACCCCAAGTTGAGGCGTGATCCATGAGCGAAGCGACCCTTCTGGACGTGCGCGACCTCTCGATCGAGTTCGGCACGCCGCGCGGGCGCCTGCGGGCTCTGCGCGGCATCGACCTGACCGTGCCCAAGGGCCGTATCATGGGCCTCGTGGGCGAAAGCGGCTGCGGCAAGTCCACGCTGGCTTTCAGCCTTGCAGGGCTCCTTTCGGCCAATGGCGAGGTAACCGGCGGGCAGATTCTGTTGAACGGCGAGGACGTCACTGAGATGTCCGAGAGGCAGCTGCGCGACATTCGCGGGCAGCGTGTGTCGATGATCTTTCAAGATCCGATGACGGCGCTCAACCCGGTGATCACCATCGGTCGGCAGATGCTGGATATCCAATACCGCGACGCTGGCTCCAAATCGCAAAAGCGTCAGCGCGCCGCCGATATGCTGGACCGGGTCGGCATCCCGGATGCGGCCGCGCAGCTGAGCGCCTATCCGCACCAGTTCTCGGGCGGGATGCGCCAGCGGGTCTGTATCGCGATGGCCCTTCTGACCAAGCCTGACCTGCTGATCGCCGATGAGCCGACGACGGCGCTGGATGCCACGCTCGAGGTGCAGATCATCGAGCTGCTGAAAGAGCTGCAGCAGGAGATCGGCTGCGCCATCGTCTTCGTCTCGCACCACCTTGGCACCGTCGCCGAGCTTTGCGACGATGTGACCGTCATGTATGCAGGCGAGGTGGTAGAGCAGGGCAGCGTCAGCGATGTATTCCACCGCGCCGCGCATCCCTATACGCAGGCGCTTCTGGAGTGCGATCCGGCCCGGATCAAGGTGGCGACGCGGCATCTGCCGACGATTGCCGGCACGCTGCCCGATCTGGTGGACGTGCCGCCGGGCTGCATCTTTGCCGGGCGTTGCACACATGCATGGGACCGGTGCCGGTCCGAGCATCCCCGACCCTACACCGCCGACAGCGCAGAGCACCGCGCGAAATGCCATCTTCTGGACAGGGAGGGCCCGGCATGAGCGCGCTTCTGGAGGTCGAGGACCTTGTCATCCGTTACCCCGCAATGGGCCGGGTCCGCGCCGCCCTTACCGGCGCGGAGGCCGAGTTCGACGCCGTCGCCGGTGTCTCGTTCACCCTTGGCAAGGGCGAGACACTGGGCCTTGTCGGCGAAAGCGGATCGGGCAAATCCACCATCGCGCGCAGCCTCATGGGCCTCAAGCGGGCGCATTCAGGCACCGTGCGCTTTGACGGGCGCGACATCACCGCCGCGGGCGCCGCAGAATACGCAGGCCTCAGGCGCGAGATTGCGATGATGTGGCAGGATCCTGTCGGCTCCCTCTCGCCCCGGCTGACGGTGGGCAGCCTTGTGACAGAACCACTCAAGATCCACGGTAAATCCGCCGACATGGGCCGCGAGGCCGCGCGCCTTCTGGAGATGGTGGGGCTGCCCGCGCATTTCGCAGGGCGGTTCCCGCATCAGCTTTCGGGCGGGCAGGCGCGGCGCGTGGGCGTGGCGCGTGCGCTGGCGCTGGACCCGCGCCTTGTCATCGCGGATGAGCCGACGGCCGGGCTCGACATGTCGGTGCAGGCCGAGGTGCTGAACCTCTTGGCCGAGATGCAGGAGCGGCTGGGCATCGCGATCCTGGTAATCACCCATAACCTGAACGTCGTGCGCCATATCACCGACCGCATGGCGATCATGTATCTGGGCCGCTTTGTCGAACAGGGACCGACCGGCGAGATATTCGGCGCGCCGCGCCACCCCTATACCGAGGCGCTACTCTCCGCCAATCCCGAGCCTGATCCCGATGCCGCCCATGCGCGCATCACCCTGACCGGCGAAATGCCCAGTCCAAGGCAGCGGCCCACGGGATGCGAATTTCATGGTAGGTGCCCCAAGGCGCAGGACCTTTGCCACAGCGAAGCGCCCGGCCGCACGCGGGTGGACGGCAATCACAGCTATACCTGTCATTTCCCGGTCGAAGGACGCTAGGGGTCTGCGTCCCGCATCCTGCGGTCAGCTACAGATGCGCGTCGCGCGCTTGCCGTATTCGGAATAAGCATCCCAGAACCGCTCGTCGCTGGCGCGATCGGACTGGCGAATATCCTGCGCCGCCTGCGGGTCGCCATAGAATTTCACTGCGCGCAGCTGGTCCGAGCGGCTCAGGCTCTGGTCCGCCACCGCCTGAATGCAGCCGCAAAGCTGGTTCGAGCGCGCCTTGCGATCCGAGGCAAGGCAGGCCGACCGGATCGGGCCGCTTGCAGTCGGGGCATAGATGGGGGCGGGTGCGCGTGCGTTGCCAGCCTGTTCAAAACGGTTCACGCCGCCACAGGCTGCAAGGCTCAGCATCAGTCCGACAATCACGGTATTTCTCATCTGCGTGCCTCAATTCATGCTGTTTTTCTGCCCGTCTCAGGGCGGGCCTGCCCGCGCCTGTTTGCCCGATCCGCGCCCGGTTTTCAATTCGCAAGATACGCCAGACCTCATCATGTGCACAGGCGCGCCTTTAGGCGGCACGCGCGCCGCCGATCCACCTTGACCAGACATGCAATCCCATACATATCCCGTTGCATGACAGACCTTGCACATATCCGCAATTTTTCCATCGTGGCGCATATCGACCACGGTAAATCCACGCTGGCCGATCGCCTGATTCAGCAGACCAATACGGTCGCGGAACGGGACATGAAGGAACAGATGCTGGACAGCATGGATATCGAGCGCGAGCGCGGTATCACCATCAAGGCGCAGACCGTCCGGATCAACTATACCGCCCAGAACGGCGAGGAATATATCCTCAACCTGATCGACACGCCCGGCCATGTCGATTTCGCCTATGAGGTCAGCCGCTCGATGCGCGCGGTCGAAGGATCGCTTCTGGTGGTAGACTCGACGCAAGGTGTCGAGGCGCAGACGCTGGCCAATGTCTATCACGCCATCGACGCCAATCACGAGATCGTGCCGGTCCTCAACAAGATCGACCTGCCCGCCACCGATTGCGAGCGTGTGGCCGAGCAGATCGAGGACGTGATCGGCATCGACGCCTCGGGCGCGATCCGGGTCAGTGCCAAGACCGGGGAGGGCATCATCGAGACGCTGGAGGCGATCATCGAGCATCTGCCGCCGCCGACCGGGGACGTCAACGCACCGCTCAAGGCGATGCTGGTCGATAGCTGGTATGACCTCTACCTGGGCGTTGTCGTGCTGGTGCGCATCATGGATGGCGTCCTGAAAAAGGGCGACCGGGTGCGCATGATGCAAAACGGCAGTGTCCACCAAGTCGAGCGTATCGGCGTCTTTCGCCCCGCGATGACCGTGGTGGACAAGCTGGAGCCGGGCGAGATCGGCTTTATCACCGCGTCGATCAAGCAGGTGCGCGATACCAAGGTCGGCGATACGATCACCCATGACAAGGCGCCTTGCGCCACGCCGCTGCCGGGCTTCAAGCCGTCGGTGCCGGTGGTCTTCTGCGGCCTCTTTCCGGTCGATTCCGCCGAATTCGAAGATCTGCGCGACGCCATCGAGAAGCTGGCGCTGAACGATGCCTCCTTCAGCTACGAGATGGAAACCTCCGCGGCGCTCGGCTTCGGCTTTCGCTGCGGGTTCCTGGGGCTTTTGCATCTTGAGGTCATTCGCGACCGGGTTGAACGCGAGTACAACATCGAGCTGATCACGACCGCGCCGTCGGTCATCTACAATGTCTATATGAAGGACGGCACGCTTTTGCCGCTGCACAACCCGGCGGACATGCCGGATCTGAGCACCGTCGATCATGTCGAGGAGCCGCGCATCAAGGCGACCATCCTCGTGCCGGACGAGTATCTGGGCGATGTGCTGAAGCTCTGCCAGGACCGGCGCGGCATTCAGGAGGATCTGACCTATGCCGGCGCACGCGCGATGGTGGTCTATGATTTGCCGCTGAACGAGGTTGTCTTCGACTTCTACGATCGGTTGAAATCCGTGACCAAGGGCTATGCCAGCTTCGACTACCAGATGACCGGCTACCGTACGGATAACCTGGTCAAGATGTCGATCCTCGTGAACGACGAGCCTGTCGATGCGCTGAGCATGATGGTCCACCGCGATCGCGCCGAGATGCGCGGGCGCGCGATGGTCGAAAAGCTGAAGGACCTGATTCCGCGCCACATGTTCAAGATCCCGATCCAGGCGGCCATCGGCGGCAAGGTCATCGCGCGCGAGACGCTGTCTGCCATGCGCAAGGACGTGACGGCCAAATGCTATGGTGGCGATGCCAGCCGAAAGAAGAAGCTGCTGGAAAAGCAGAAGGCCGGCAAGAAGAAGATGCGCCAGTTCGGCAAGGTGGACATCCCGCAAGAGGCGTTCATCTCGGCGCTCAAGATGGATAACTGACGCCGTCAGGCGACCAGCATCTGGGACGCTGGCCGCGCGCGAATCGTCGACATCGGCCAATCTTCGGGGTGGTGCACCAATCCGTGCGAAACCGGAGTGAAGTGGCAGAGGTCAATCTGCTTCCTGATGCCGGATGCTCCGCGCAATGGGCGCGCGCTTACGTGGTCCGGCAAGATCCCATTGAGCGTGCAATCCGAATCTCGCCGGTTGGCGCTACTGGTCCAACACCGCAGGATCGTGCGCGGCCAGGGTCGCGTCGCCCAAGGGGTGCTGGTGGTGACAACCGCATGAATGCGGTTTCCGATACAGACCATCGCATCAATCCGAGGCGCCCCATCCCCGGTCATGGCCGTGATGACCGAGCGCAATGTCGCCTGAGCGACCTCCATTCCAGTCATCCCGTAGGGAAGCGGGGCGTTCAGGCAATAGCTGTAGGTCGAATCGAGGGTTGTATAACTCATGCGGCCAATCTGCCGCCCATGTCTTAAGGTATTGTTGAGCCGCATCGAACATCCGGGCACCGCGCACAAAAAAAGGGCAGCCCAAGCGACTGCCCCTTTGATCGATCCACGCTGCAGTGATCAATCCGCTTCGGCTTCGATCGCTTCACCGGTATTTTCAACGTCTTGGCCAAAGCCTTCGACAGTGTTGCACGCGGCGAGGCCGGCAACGGCGATCAGTGCGAGTACGAATTTCGGCATGTCATTTCTCCTTCTGCGGTATCAAGGCGACAACGCGACTGCACAGCCGAGGGTTCCGGGCCGAGAACATGACATGGATCAAAGCGGCATCCTGTCCTGCGCGCTAGGGTGCGCCCATCTGAACACCGTCCATGAAGGAGCCTTGTCATGTGGATGCTCGCCAGTTTTCTGAATATTATCATCGGCACCAGCCTGGCAGGGATCGCCATCATTGTCGCGCTGGTCGCAGGCTATGATGACATGCAGGGCGTGGTCGTTGCCGCCGTGATCGGCTTTGTCATCAGCCTTCCCGTCACATGGTATGTTGCGCGGCAGATCACGCATTTGCGTAAAGGCCAAAAAATTTGACAGGTCCGCGTCCTTCTATACCATGACCTCCATATTTTAAGCGCCGCATCACAAAATCGCGGCATGCAACACATGAGGGACAAAATGCGCAACCTGACCAATTTCGGACTTGGCTTTGCGGTTGGGATTGCATTGACGATCGGCGCGGTGGCGCCGGCCTTGGCGGTCGAAGCCAAGATTTATCCCTACCACTCGAAAGAGAATTACTGCCCGGCGGGTTTGCAGCCGATCACACTCTCGGGCGTGATCTGCTGCGGCGTGCCGAACCAACACCAGACCTATCAGCAAGTGAAAGCGCATCCCGTCACGCGAGCGCGTCACACGCCAGCCCGATACAGTGCAAGCCCTAACTGCCGTGAGGGCGAAAAGGGCTGCTTCTGAAGGATAGCTGTTGCCGGGATAGATGGACAGGGCGCGCCAATGGGCGCGCCTTTTTTCATTATTCCGGGACGGCGCTAATCCTTGAACGCAAACCGCCCCCGAACCGAATGGCGCGGGGGCGGCGGGTTCCCGTAGGGCGCCGTCGGCACGATGACAGATCAGCCTTGCTGTTTTGCCTCGGCGGGCTTGGGTGCGCCAGGCTCGGCGATTTTGGCCTTCGGATTGAGCGGATCGTCCTGACGCTGAACCGAACCCTCGAAATGGGCGCCGGATTCGATGGCGATCGTCTTGTGAATGATGTCGCCTTCGACGCGGGCAGTCGACGTCAGACGGACCTTGAGGCCACGCACGCGGCCCACGATACGGCCGTTGATCACAACGTCATCGGCAATGACTTCGCCCTTGATCGTCGCGGTCTCGCCGATGGTCAAAAGATGCGCGCGGATGTCGCCCTCGACAGTGCCTTCGACCTGGATGTCGCCGGTCGTCTTCATGTTGCCGGTGACATGAAGGTCCGCCGACAAGACCGAGGCGGGCGGCTTGGCCTTGGGGGCCGAGGCCTTGTAATCGCCTTGGGGCGCTGCGGGCTTCGGAGCGTCCTGCGGCTTGTCATGGCCTGCCGGCTTGGGCGCATCGGCCTTTTGCGGGCTCGGGTCGTTGATTTTGCTTTTAGAAAACATCTCTCGCAGCCTTGATATATGTCATTGGGTTGACGGCGTTGCCGTTGACGCGAACCTCATAGTGTAGATGGGTGCCGGTCGACCGTCCAGAGTTTCCCATATCACCGATATGGTCCCCACGCGAGACTCTTTGTCCCTTCGTTACGCGGATTTTGGATTGGTGCGCATAGCGCGTCTCGATGCCGAAGTCGTGCTTGATCTTGACTAGCCGTCCATAGCCCGAAAGCCAGCCTGCATGGGTTACGACGCCGTCGGCGGTTGCATAGATGGGGGTGCCGGTGGGGCCGGCCATATCAGTGCCCGCATGCATCCGGCCCCACCGCTTGCCGAAACCCGAGGTGTAGCGGAACGCACTTTTCAGGGGCAGGGCGAAGGGTGCCTTCTCGGCGGCGATTCGGTAGAGGTTCAGGCGATCCATCTGATTGAGGATGCCATTGGCGCGCGCGGCGTCGGGCGAGGGCTCTTCGCTGCGGGTCGAAAAGCTGAGTGGCATGAGCGGGCCGCCCTGACCGGAATAACCTTTGCGCACGGTATCGAGCATCGTATCGGTGTTCATTCCTGCGGCGCGGAACATCTTGTCCAGCGGCTCGACCGAGATGGTCATGGCATCTTCGAGCTGGCGGAAGATCTGATCGTTCTGATCCTGCATGAGACGGATCTGGGCCTGCATCTCGTCGGCCTGCAGAAGGGCGTCCTGCGCGTCGGCGGTGATCTGGTCCCGCTCGGCGGCTGTATCGGCCAGCGCGGCCGTCAGAAAATCGACGGGGCTGGAGCCCGTCTCGCTATCCTGCGCCAGCGGGCTGTCGGCGCCGGAAGTCTCAAGCTGCGCGGTCAGCGTCTCGGTCTTGTTGCGCGCGGTGTCCCGCTCCTGCATGGTGCGGCGCAGGGTGGCCTGGATGACGCCGATGCCGGTCTCCATCTCGCGGCGGCGCGTTTCGGAGGCCAGAAGTTCGGATTGCATCACCGAAATCTGCTCGAGCGCAGAGTTGAACCGTTCCTGCGCATCGCGGGCCTCGGCGGCGCGCTTGTCGCGCTCGGCGCTCAGATCGTTGAGGCGGCGCTCGTAGGTGCGCTGATCACGCTTGGCCTGCTCGCGGAAATTGCCCGATCCGATGCTGTCCATCAGCAGGATGGCGGTGGCGATGATGGCCCAGCCGACGATCAGCGAGACACCGGTGAAGGCGATCAGCTGTGTCGCAGGCCGCAGCCGCAGGAAGCGCGTGTCGGTGTCCGAGCGCAAGAAGATCCGGCGTTCCGGAAAGTGGCGCTCTAGAAATGCATGAGTTGCGATTGCGATACGTGTACGCAAATGTCCGTCCCCGATTGTTCCGTTACGTCCCGTCGCTGGCGCGCGTCGTTGAAGGCTGCGCAGCACCTTGGGCATTTGCTTAGACAGCACACGGCAGATGGGCAACTCTTTTACAGCCAATCGCGGGCAAACGGGGGCGAGGGGGCGATAAATGGCAGAATATTGCCGATCCGCAACGGCTTGAGCGAGGATTTGCAGGTTTGGAAGGCGCTTCAACGCAACAGAGCGCAGCGCACCCCTGTACGGGACGGGCAGCGACACGGGGCGGGTCGGCAGCTCCTCCGGCAAAGGGGGAAGGGTATTTTCACCAAGAAAAAACATGGGCGGGCAGAGTTGCCTGCAGGCCCTCTGTCTTGAGTTCATCTGTCTTGCATGCAGGTGCCGCGCGGATCAGAGCGCGCGTACTGCGTCCAGCACCTCGTCCGCATGGCCGGGCACTTTCACCTTTGGCCAGATGCGCGCGATGCGGCCGTCCGCGCCAATCAGAAATGTGCTGCGCTCGATGCCCAGAAAGGTCTTGCCGTACATCTGCTTTTCCTTCCAGACGCCATAATCCTCGCAGACCGAGCCCTCGGCATCCGAAGCCAGTGGCACAGCCAGGTCATGCTTGGTTGCGAATTTTTCGTGCTTGGCCACGGTATCCTTGGAAATGCCGATCACCCGTGCGCCCGACGCCTCGAATTCCGGCAAGAGCGCCGAGAAATCGCGTGCCTCGTTGGTGCAGCCGGGCGTGTCGTCGCGCGGGTAGAAAAAGAGGACAACGGGAGATCCTGAAAGATCCGTAAGCTGAATTTCGCCGCCGCCACCCAAAGGAAGCGTGAAATCGGGCGCCATGTCTGAAATATCGGGCATCTGTGATCCTTGGGTCCAGTTATGTTCGTGATATATTAGAGTGGTGCGGGCCGAATGCAAAAGGCCATGCGCATAAGATATCAGGCGCTCCGCAATCATCGCCGTGGCCCCCGAAGGAGCAAATGAGCAAGCATCCTCCCTATCAGCCTCCGGACGATACGCGCGTTCCGGGTACGCACGCCGCGCACAAGACGCGTCACGCGCGCCGCAAGCGGCGGCGCAAGGCCGGGCTGTGGTCGCTGCTGAGCATGGCCGCGCTGGCGGCGGCAGTTGCGGTCTTTGCGCTATCCTATATCGGCGCTCCGGTGGTGGTGCCCGACTGGCTGCGTGGCCGTATCGTAGACCGTATAAACGCCGAGGCAGGTGGGCTGAACGTGGATCTGCGCGAGATGGTCGTGGTGGTCGACGAGGGTTGGACCCCGCGCCTTGCCTTGCGGGACGTGACGCTGCGCGGCCCGGACCGCCGCGTCATCGCGACCTTGGCCGAACTGGGCGGCACCGTGGCGCTGCGTCCGTTGCTGCAGGGTCAGGTCCAGCCGTCGCAGATCCGGCTGTCGGGGCTTCAGGTCAATCTGCGGCGCAATGATGCGGGCGATGTCGGTCTCAAGCTGGGCGGCGCCGCGCCGGCGAACGGGGCGGTCGGCCCGGCCGCGCCGCGGGACGTCAGTGGCCTCATCGCGCAGGTGGATCAGGCGCTGACGCGTCCCGCCATGGCGTCGTTGCGCGGGGTGCATGCCGACAACATGACCCTGCGCTACGAGGATGCGCGCACCGGCCGGGCCTGGACGATCGACGGGGGCAAGCTGGCCGCGACGCGCGAGGGCGGTACGCTGCGCATGCGCGGGGATTTTACCGTGCTGGGCGCGCGCGCCTATCCAAGCACACTTGAAATGAGTTTCTCCAGCCGGATCGGAAGTAGCGCGGCGCAGCTGGGGCTGAACTTCTCGGACCTGCCAGCGGGCGACTTGGCGATGCAATCGCCGGCACTGACATGGCTCGATGCGCTGGATGCGCCCATTTCGGGCGCCCTGCGCGCCCGGCTGGATGCCGAAGGGCAGCTTGGCCCGCTCAATGCCAGCCTGCAGATCGGCAAGGGTGCGCTACGCCCGACCGCAGGCACCACACCCATCGCCTTCGATGCGGCGGGTAGTTATTTCACCTATGATCCCAAGGCGCAGACGATCACCTTCGAGGCCGTCTCGATCGAGAGCAAATGGGTCTCGGCGCGGGCCGAGGGCATCGCCCACATGATCGGCGGGCAAAGCGACTGGCCCGATGAATTTCTGGCGCAGCTGCGGGTCACCGACATCACTGCCGATCCGGCCGACCTTTATGACGCGCCCGTCGCGCTGGATGGCGCGACACTGGACATGCGGCTGCGGCTGGCGCCGTTTCATCTGACGGTCGGCCAGTTGAGCCTGTCGGATCAGGGGCGGCACCTGGTGTTGGAGGGAGACCTGCGCGGCGGTGAGGCGGGCTGGGATCTGGCGCTGGACGGGCGGATGGACCAGATCGACCGCGACCGCCTGATGGAGCTCTGGCCCGAGGCGGCAGTTCCCAAGACGCGCAAATGGGTGTCGCAGAATGTCTCGGAGGCAGAGCTGAGCAACGTTCAACTGGCCGTCCGCTCGCCGCCCAAAAACCGGGTGGATGTGTTTCTTGGGTTCGATTTCGAAGGGCTCTCTACCCGCTTCATGAAGGAGATGCCGCCGATTCAGGAGCTGTCCGGCACGGCGCGGCTGATGGATGGGCGCTTTGCCATTACTGCCGATAGCGGCTGGATACAGCCGGACGAGGGCGGGCGCATCGACATATCCGGCACCAGTTTCGCCGTTCCCGATGTCGAAGTGCACGAAGCGCCCGCCGAGGTGCAGGTGCGCACCAACAGCAGCGTCACCGCCGCGCTATCGCTGATGGACAACAAGCCGTTCGAGTTTCTGAGCAAGCAGGGCAGGCCTGTCGCACTGGCCGAGGGCATGGCGCAAATCGAGGCGCAACTGGGCTTTCCTTTGAAGAAAGGGCTCAAGACGCACGAGGTTAGCTTTGATGTGAAGGGCCGGCTGAGCGATGTCAGCAGTGATGTCCTGGTCCCGAACCGGATGCTGAGCGCCGAGGCGCTGAACCTCAGCGTCAATGAGGACGGCTTGCGCGTAGCCGGCGATGGCCGCCTGGGCGAGGTGCCTTTCACCGGTGCCTATACCGCCGCGCTGGGACCGGACTCGACCGGCAGCCAAGTCAAGGGGACAGTCACGCTTGATCAGGCCTTTGCGGATGAGTTCGGGATCGGCCTGCCGCCGGGCAGCCTGGGGGGCAGCGCCAGGGGTGAAGTGACGGTGGATCTGGCCAAGGACGGCACGGGCAGCTTCGTGCTGACCTCCGATCTGGCGGGGCTGGGCCTGTCCCTGTCGCAGCTGAACTGGAGCCTGCCGCGCGCAGCGCGCGGCGCGCTGGAGGTGCGGGGCCGTCTGGGTGCGCCGCTTCGGATCGAGGCGCTGTCGCTGGACGCGCCGGGCCTCAGTGCGGCGGGGAGCGTCAGCCTGACGGGCGCGGGGCAGCTGGATCGCGCGACCTTCTCGCGCGTCTCCGTCGGCGGTTGGCTGGAGTCGCCGGTCACGCTGGTCGGGCGGGGCAAGGGCGCGGCGCCCGGCGTCGAGGTGACGGGCGGCGAGGTGGATTTGCGCCGCGCCGATTTGGCCGGATCGGGCGGCGGCTCGGGGCAGGGCGGGCCTGTCTCGCTGGCGCTGAGCCGCCTGATCGTCTCGGACGGCATTCAGCTCAGCGATTTCCGCGCACAGCTGGACACGGCCAATGGCGCGGACGGCACCTTTACGGGTCGCCTCAATGGCGGTGCGCCGATCCGTGGGCGGATCGTGCCGCAGAACGGGCGCAGCGCCTTTCGCATCGTCACTGACGACGCGGGCGGCGTTCTGGGCTCGGCCGGTGTGCTCAAGCAGGCGCGCGGCGGCGAGATGGAGCTGATCCTGACGCCCGCGGGCGCGCCGGGCACCTATGAGGGACAGCTGACCGGCGGCGACATCTGGCTGACCGAGGCGCCCGCGCTGGCTGAGCTGCTCAGCGCGATCAGCGTGGTCGGCCTGCTGGAACAAATGGCGGGGAGCGGCATCCATTTCAGCGATGTCGATGCGCGCTTCCGTCTGGGGCCTGAGCGACTCACGCTCTACTCCAGCAGCGCGGTGGGCGCGTCGATGGGCATTTCGATGGACGGCTATTACTACCTCGCAAACAAGCAGATGGATATGCAGGGCGTGGTGTCGCCCCTTTATATCGTGAACGCGATCGGGGGCATGTTCACCCGGCAGGGCGAGGGGCTGGTGGGCGTCAATTACACGCTGAAGGGCGGGGCAGCTGCTCCGAGGGTGTCGGTCAACCCCTTGTCGCTGTTGACACCCGGCATGTTCCGCGAGATTTTCCGCCGCCAAGCGCCCACGCGCCCCGCCGCCAGCCCGCCTGCCAGCAGCCCGCCCGGCACCGCCCGAACCCAGCCGGAGGCCAGCGCGCCGGCGCCATCGTCCCCGCGCCGACAGGAATTGGGCGGCCAAGGCGGCATCAACAGCCGGTAGACCCTGCCGCATTCAGACAAAGGCCGCGCGATGCAGCTGAGTGATTTCGACTATGACCTTCCCGACGATCTGATCGCCGTGCGTCCCATCCGCCCGCGCAGTGCCGCCCGCCTGCTGGTGGCCGAAGGCACCCATCTGACCGACGCGCATGTAGGCGATCTGCCGGACTGGCTTCGCCCCGGTGATAGGCTGGTCCTGAACGACACCCGCGTCATTCCTGCGCGCCTCTCGGGGCTGCGCACCCGCAACGGCGCTCAGGGCCGCACCGAGGCGCGCATCGAGGTGACCTTGCTGCAGCCGCGTCCCGATGGCGGGTGGAGCGCGCTGATAAAGCCGCTTAAGAAGCTGCGCGAGGGTGAGGTGGTGGTTTTCTCGGACCGGCTGAGCGCCACGCTGATCGCCAAGGAAGACGGGCAGGGCGCCCTGGAATTCAACTTGACCGGTGATGATTTCGACGCGGCGCTGGCCGAGGCGGGCGCGATGCCGCTGCCGCCCTACATCGCTGCGCGCCGTGCCGCTGACGCTTCTGATAAGGACGACTACCAGACCGTCTGGGCGCGGCATTCGGGCGCCGTGGCGGCGCCAACCGCATCGCTGCATTTCGACGCGCCGTTGCTGGAGGCGCTGGCGGCGCGCGGCGTTTCCATGACCCATGTGACGCTGCATGTGGGCGCGGGTACTTTTCTGCCCGTCAAGGTCGAGGACGTGACCACCCACAAGATGCATGCCGAGTGGGGCGAGGTCACCGAATCCGCCGCCGCCGAGATCGCGGCAACCAAGGCCGGAGGCGGGCGCGTCATCCCGGTGGGGACCACCGCCCTGCGCCTGATCGAAAGCGCGGCGCGGGCCAGTGGCACCATTGCGCCATGGACGGGTGAGACGGATATCTTCATCTATCCCGGCTTCGATTTCAAAGTCACAGACGCGCTGATGACCAATTTCCACCTGCCAAAATCGACGCTGATGATGCTGGTCTCGGCGCTGATGGGCCGGGCCGAGTTGCGCCGGATATACGCTCATGCGGTTGAGCAGCGATACAGGTTTTTCTCTTATGGCGATGCATCCTTGTTGATCCCGCGCTGAAACGCTGCCAAGGGCGAGTGCGACACGCATGTTCTTGAGTCGCATTCAAGGCAGACACACCGCGCATGCCCGGGCCAGATGGCCCGGAGACCGGCTCCGGGAGAGAAAACATGTTCAAGGTTCTATCAGGCGCATGGGCACTGCTCTTCGGCATGATGCTGCTGCAGGTCGGCAACGGCATGCAGGGCACGCTCTTGGGTATTCGCGGCGAGATCGAGGGCTTCTCGACCTTCGCGATGTCGCTGGTCATGTCGGGCTATTTTGTCGGCTTCCTCTTCGGCTCGCGCCTTGCGCCCGAGATGATCCGCCGGGTGGGTCATGTGCGCGTCTATGCGGCGCTCGGCTCGCTCATCTCGTCGGTAATGCTGCTTTACCCCACCTGGACGGACCCTTGGGCCTGGGGCCTTGCGCGCGTGCTGATCGGATTTTGCTTCTCGGGCGTCTATGTCACCGCCGAATCCTGGCTGAACAATTCGGCCAGTAACGAGAACCGCGGCAAGGCGCTGTCGCTTTACATGATCGTTCAGATGATCGGTATTGTCTCGGCGCAGGGTTTGATGATCGTCGCGGATCCGGGCGGGTTCATTCTGTTCATCATCCCGTCGGTTCTGATTTCGATTTCTTTCGCGCCGGTATTGCTCTCGATCAGTCCGACCCCCGCCTTCGAGGCGACCAAGCCGATGACGCTGCTGCAGATATATCACACGTCGCCACTGGGCTGCGTGGGGATGTTCCTGCTGGGCGGGATCTTTTCGGCGCAATTCGGAATGGGCGCGGTCTATGGCGGTAAGGCAGGTCTGAGCGTAGGTGAAATCTCGGCCTTCGTCTCGGCCTTCTATATCGGTGCGATGTTGGTGCAATACCCGCTGGGCTGGCTTTCGGACTGGATGGACCGGCGTCTGCTGATCCTGATCTCCAGCGCGATGTTGGCTGCCGGGGCGGTCATCGCGATGATTTTCGGCGCGAATTTCACGATGCTTCTGGCCGCGGCCTTCATCGTGGGTGGCCTCTCCAACCCTTTGTATTCTCTGCTTATTGCTTATACCAACGACTTCCTGCAGCATGAGGATATGCCAGCGGCGGCCAGTGGCCTCGTCTTCATCAATGGCCTCGGCGCCATCGCGGGCCCAGTCACGACGGGCTGGATGATGTCGGTGATGGGGCCGGGGGGCTTTTTCCTCTATATCGCGATCCTTGGCGCGGCCATGGCCATCTATGCCGCCTACCGCATGACGCAGCGCCCGACGCAGATCGTGGATCCGGTCGAGGGATACACGCCGGTCATGCCCTCCTCCTCGCCGATGGCCGTGACCTATGCACAAGAATACGCCGTCGATGTCGCGCAGGAGGAAGAGGCTGTGGAAGCCGCCCGCGAAAGCGTGGCGTGAGCGGAATTTCGCGTTTGTAGCAATACGTTACTGTCCATCACCACCTTCATGACGGTAACCTGATAGATACGGCGGCGTGGCATTTGAGGAGTGAGACCCGTGACGGCACCAGAGGAAATCCTCGCGTTCTGGCTTGATGATGTCGGACCCAAGCGCTGGTATGACCCGACCGACGCGCTGGATGCGCAGATCAAGGACCGGTTCGAACCTGCTTGGGAAAGCGCCCGCAAAGGCGCCCATGGCCTCTGGCTGACCTATCCCACCGGGACGCTGGCCTATATCATTCTGATGGACCAGTTGCCGCGCAACATGTTTCGAGGCGCGGGCACGGCCTTTGCAACTGACCGCCATGCCGTCGCTGCCGCCAAGTCCGCGATCGGGCGCAAATGGGACATGATGATCGACGAGCCTGCGCGCCAGTTCTTCTACCTGCCGCTCATGCACTCCGAAAATCTTTGCGATCAGGAGCGCTGCATCCGCCTGATTTGCGAGCGTATGCCCGAAACCGGCGACAGTCAGTTGCTGCACGCGCGGGCGCATCGCGAGGTAATCCGGCAATTTGGCCGCTTCCCCTATCGCAACGAGGCGCTGGGCCGCAAATCCACGCCAGCCGAAACGGCGTATCTCAAGGCGGGGGCCTACGGACATACGCTGCGCCAGCTTCAGCAGAAAGACGCCGCCTGACCGCGCGTAGATCTGTTTCAATCCAACAGATCACATCACGGCGCACCCGACCAGGTCGGGCGCGGCGTTTGCGTTGTGCCTTTGCGCAAGGTGGTTTAACATTGAACTAAATAGCATCCCAGTTCAGCATCCCGGAGACGCAGATGGCCCCCAAATCCTTTGACCTGATCGTGATCGGCGCCGGCCCCGGCGGCTATGTTGCCGCCATTCGTGGCGCGCAGTTGGGTATGTCTGTCGCCATCGTCGAGCGTGAGAACATGGGTGGCATCTGCCTGAACTGGGGCTGTATCCCGACCAAGGCGATGCTGCGCAGCTCGGAAGTGTTTCACCTGATGCACCGGGCCAAGGAATTCGGCCTCAAGGTCGAGAAGGTCGATTACGATCTGGACGCCGTCGTCAAACGCTCGCGCGGGGTGGCCAAGCAGCTATCGGATGGCATTGGCCATCTGATGAAGAAGAACAAGATCAACGTCTTCCGCGGCGAGGCGACGATGCCCGCCAAGGGCAAGGTCGCCATCAAGATGGACAAGGGCGATGATGAGGAGCTGACGGCCAAGAACATCGTTCTGGCCACCGGCGCGCGCGCGCGCGAGTTGCCGGGGCTGGAGGCGGATGGCGATCTGGTCTGGACCTATCGCCACGCGCTGCAGCCGGTGCGTATGCCCAAAAAGCTGCTGGTCATCGGGTCGGGCGCCATTGGGATCGAATTCGCCAGCTTCTACAACACGCTGGGCGCCGAAACGACCGTGGTCGAGGTGATGGACCGTATCCTGCCCGTCGAGGATGCCGAGATCTCGAAATTCGCGAAAAAGCAGTTCGAGAAGCAGGGGATGAAGATCCTGCAGAAAACCGCCGTCAAGAAGCTGGACCGCGCCAAGGGCAAGGTGACCGCGCATATCGAAGCGAATGGCAAGACCGAGAAACACGAGTTCGATACGGTGATCTCCGCTGTCGGCATCGTCGGCAATATCGAAGGTCTTGGGCTGGAAGAGCTGGGCGTCAAGATTGACCGCACCCATGTGCTGACCGATGAATACTGCCGCACCGGCGTCGATGGACTCTATGCCATCGGCGACATCGCCGGCGCGCCCTGGCTCGCGCACAAGGCCAGTCATGAGGGCGTCATGGTGGCCGAGCTGATCGCGGGCAAAGATCCTCACCCCGTCAAGCCTGCCAGTATCGCGGGCTGCACATATTCCAACCCGCAGATCGCGTCCGTCGGCTATACCGAAGCCAAGGCCAAGGAACTCGGCCATGACATCAAGGTGGGCCGCTTCCCCTTCATCGGCAACGGTAAGGCCATCGCGTTGGGCGAGGCCGAGGGCATGGTCAAGACCATCTTCGACGCCAAGACCGGCGAGCTGCTGGGTGCGCATATGATCGGAGCGGAAGTCACCGAACTTATCCAGGGATATGTCGTTGGACGCCAGTTGGAGACGACCGAGGAAGACCTGATGAACGCCGTTTTCCCGCACCCCACGCTGAGCGAGATGATGCACGAAAGCGTCCTCGACGCCTACGACCGCGTCATCCACATGTAGGCGGCAATGCCATCGCTCAATCGGATCGTCATGCAGCAGACGTCGCGGGAATGGCTGGAGGCGCTTCCTTTGCTTGCCATGGATGCGGCCGAGATTTCAGGCAAGAACGGGCGGCGCTACACGTTCGGTAGCTACACGCGCTTTCGCTATCCCGAACATGATATCTGCGAGGGTCCATTCCTGTCGCAGGACGGACTGGTGCAGAAATTCGACATCGTGCTGGCCAATCAGGTGTGGGAGCATCTGGATCGCCCTTATGCCGCCACGCGCAACGTGCTGCGGATGTTGCGGATGGGGGGCTATTTCTGGCTCGCCGTGCCCTTCTTCGTGCGCTATCACGGCGCGCCCCATGACTGCACGCGCTGGACAGCGCGCGGCCTGACCAACCTGCTGATTGAGGCCGGTTTTGACGCGGCGCATATCAAGGCGGGACAGTGGGGCAATCGGCAGGCAGCGGCCCGCAATCTGGAGGACAAATGGCCGCCGGTTTATGACCCCGCGACCGATGATCTGACCAACGATCCGGATTACCCCATCTGTGCCTGGGCGCTGGCGCAGAAAATCTAGCCGGCCTTGGTCTTCAGCCAGTCGCGCAACGCCTCGGCGTTGTTATGCGTCTCGTCCTTGGCGCCGTAGATCAGCGTCACACGACCCTTCTTCGCCCGCTTTGCCAGATCAGCGGCGGCGCTGCAGTCGCTCAATTCCGAGTGATAGCGGCGCCGGAATTCCTCCCACTTGTCCGCATCGTGGTCGAACCATTCGCGCAACTCATCGCTGGGCGCGACCTCCTTGCACCAATCGTCGAGATCCAGATCATCCTTGGAGACGCCGCGTGGCCAGATCCTGTCGACCAGCACGCGATATCCATCGTTTTCCGCCATGTCGTCATAGGCGCGTCGTGTGCGTATATCCATGATATGTCTCCTTTCTGTGAGAACGCGGAGGGGCTGGCAAAGTTTCAGGTCTTCACGTTCCACTTATGTTCGTTAATACGGGTTGGAACGGCGGGCGCGCTACACTATCTGTGTAGCCTCAAACTTGGGGGCACCATGGCCGAGCTGAAAAACATCGAAGTGCGCGGCGCGCGCGAGCATAACCTGAAGAATATCGACGTCGATATCCCCCGCGACCAACTGGTTGTGATCACGGGTCTTTCCGGTTCGGGCAAGTCCAGCCTCGCCTTCGACACCATCTATGCCGAGGGCCAGCGTCGCTATGTAGAATCGCTCAGCGCCTATGCGCGGCAATTTCTCGACATGATGCAGAAGCCCGATGTCGATCACATCAGCGGCCTTAGCCCCGCGATCAGTATCGAGCAGAAGACGACGTCTAAGAATCCCCGCTCGACTGTCGGCACCGTGACCGAAATCTACGATTACCTGCGCCTTCTCTTCGCCCGCGCGGGCACGCCCTATTCGCCCGCCACCGGCAAGCCAATCGAGGCGCAGCAGGTGCAGGACATGGTAGACCGCATCATGGCGATGGAAGAGGGTACGCGCGCCTATCTGCTGGCCCCCATCGTGCGCGACCGCAAGGGTGAATACCGCAAGGAATTCATCGAGCTGCGCAAGAACGGATTCCAGCGCGTCAAGGTGAATGGCGAGTTCTACGAGCTGGACGAGCCGCCGACGCTGGACAAGAAGTTCCGCCACGACATTGACGTGGTGGTTGATCGGCTTGTGGTGAAAGAGGGCCTTGAGACGCGGCTGGCCGACAGCCTGCGCACCGCCTTGGACCTTGCCGATGGCATCGCCGTTTTGGAAACCGCGCCCAGCGAGGGCGAGCCGGAGCGCGTGACCTTCTCCGAAAAATTTGCGTGCCCCGTGTCAGGTTTTACCATCCCCGAAATCGAGCCGCGCCTCTTTTCTTTCAACGCGCCTTTCGGCGCTTGCCCGGTCTGCGACGGCCTTGGGGTGGAGCTGTTTTTTGACGAGCGGCTGGTCGTGCCCGATCAGAACCTGAAAATCTACGACGGTGCGCTGGCCCCGTGGCGCAAGGGCAAGAGCCCCTATTTCCTGCAGACGATCGAGGCCATCGCGCGCCACTACGAATTCGACATGAAGACCAAGTGGAAGGATCTGCCTGCCCATGTGCAGCAAGTCTTTCTGCATGGCTCGGGCGAGGATGAGATCGCGTTCCGCTATGACGAGGGCGGGCGCGTCTACAATGTCAGCCGCGTGTTCGAGGGCGTGATTCCCAATATGGAGCGCCGCTATCGCGAGACGGATAGCGCCTGGGTGCGCGAGGAATTCGAGCGCTACCAGAACAACCGCCCCTGCGGCGCCTGCGAGGGCTATCGCCTGCGCGAAGAGGCGCTGGCGGTCAAGATCGCGGACCTGCACATTGGCCAGGTCGTGCAGATGTCGATCCGCGAGGCTCTCGACTGGGTGACCAAGGCGCCCGCGCGCCTCAGCAACCAGAAGCAGGAGATCGCCCGCGCGATATTCAAGGAGATCCGCGAAAGGCTGGGGTTCCTGAATAACGTGGGCCTCGAATACCTGACGCTCAGCCGCAACGCCGGCACTCTGTCGGGTGGCGAGTCGCAGCGTATCCGCCTAGCCAGTCAGATCGGCAGCGGGTTGACCGGTGTGCTCTACGTGCTGGACGAGCCGTCCATTGGCCTGCACCAGCGCGACAATGACCGCCTGCTCGGGACACTGAAAAACCTGCGGGATCAGGGCAATACCGTGATCGTGGTCGAACATGACGAAGAGGCGATCCGCGAGGCGGATTACGTTTTCGATATCGGCCCCGGCGCGGGCGTGCATGGCGGGCAGGTGGTTAGCCATGGTGTGCCTTCGGCGGTGGCGGCCGACCCCAATTCCATCACCGGGCAATACCTTTCTGGCGCGCGCGAGATTTCGGTTCCGGCCAAGAGGCGCAAGGGCAACGGCAAGAAGCTGAAGGTCGTCAAGGCGACCGGCAACAACCTCAAGGACGTGACGGCCGAGTTTCCCCTTGGCAAATTCGTCTGTGTTTCGGGCGTATCGGGCGGGGGCAAGTCCACCCTGACCATCGAGACGCTGTTCAAGACCGCCTCGATGCAACTGAATGGCGCACGCCAGACGCCCGCGCCCTGCGAGACGATCAAGGGGCTCGAGCATCTCGACAAGGTTATCGACATCGACCAGCGCCCCATCGGGCGCACACCCCGCTCGAACCCCGCCACCTATACCGGCGCCTTCACGCCGATCCGTGACTGGTTTGCCAATCTGCCCGAGGCCAAGGCGCGTGGCTATAAACCCGGACGCTTCAGTTTCAACGTGAAGGGCGGGCGCTGCGAGGCGTGTCAGGGAGATGGTGTTATCAAGATCGAGATGCATTTTCTACCCGATGTCTATGTCACCTGCGAGACCTGCCAAGGCGCGCGCTACAATCGCGAAACTCTGGAAATTCGCTTCAAGGGCAAGAGCATAGCCGATGTTCTTGATATGACGGTTGAAGATGCGCAGGACTTCTTCAAGGCGGTGCCGAGCATCCGCGAGAAGATGGATGCATTGGTGCGCGTCGGCCTTGGCTATATCAAGGTCGGCCAGCAGGCGACGACGCTTTCCGGCGGCGAGGCGCAGCGCGTGAAGCTTTCGAAGGAGCTCGCCAAGCGCAGCACAGGCCGCACGCTTTATATCCTCGATGAGCCGACAACGGGCCTGCATTTTGAGGATGTGAAAAAGCTGCTGGAGGTGCTGCACGAGCTGGTCGACAGCGGAAACACCGTGGTCGTGATCGAGCACAACCTCGACGTCATCAAGACGGCTGACTGGATCATCGATATCGGCCCCGAAGGCGGCGATGGCGGCGGTGAGGTTGTTGCGGTCGGCACGCCAGAGGCTGTCGCGGCCGAGCCGCGCAGCCATACCGGCCATTACCTTGGACCCATGCTGCGCCCCCGAAAGGTTGCCGCGGAATGAGCTGAGTGCCGCCCGGCGTCAGTCGCGCCGGGCGGGGCGTTGCTGCGCTTCGGGTTTTGCGAACCAGGCCCGAGCCGTTTTTAGATCCGCCGGCTTGCCCAGGAAATACCCTTGGGTCAGCGGAACACCCAACCTGTGCAGGGTGTCGAATTCGGCTTCTGTTTCGATCCCCTCGGCGACAATGGCGGCATCGATTTCAATCGCGAACTGCACTAGTGCCGCGCCAAGAGAGCGGCGCACGATATCCGCATCGATACCGCTTGTCAGGGACATGTCCAGCTTGATGATGTCGGGATGTAGGCGCACGATGTGCTGCAGGCCCGAGTAGCCCGCGCCAGCGTCGTCGATGGCGAGGCGCACGCCCCGAAAGCGCAGCGCATCGAGTTCTTGCAGCAGGCGGTCGTAGTTTTCGACCATCGCATGTTCGGTCACTTCCAGCACGATCCGCTCGGCCGGCCAGTTGGCGAATACAGCGCCCAGCCGCCCGGAGGCGACAGTGCCGGGCGACGCATTGACCGAGACATAGACGTGGGCGGGCAGCTCTGCCAACGCCGTCAGAGCCTCTTCGATCACGCAGATTTCCAAGTCCACCTGCAGACCGACAGCTGCCGCATCTTCAAACCAAAGGTTCGGCGGGCGATAGGGCTGCGCATGAAATCGGCAGAGTGCCTCGAACCCTTTCGGCCGCCGCGCGGCGGCATCCATGATGGGCTGATACATGATGTCAAAATCGCGCGCCGCCAGAACATCGCTGATGGTGCCATGCACGGTGTCATGGGTGACACGCGCCGCGATCTTGTCATTGATCTGCTCGGCCGAAAGAGCGGCGAAGGCGCGCATGACCTCCAGATCACGCTGTGTAAGGTCAGGCTTGGCCATGCGGCTGAGACAGCAGAACATGCCATAGACGCTGCCGTCGCGGCGTCGGATCGGCACACTGACATGACTCTTGATCGGTATCGCATGGGTCAGCGCGAGGCCCTGGCACATCGGCTGGTCCGCAGTGTCGGGGATGAGTTCCGGCAGGCGGCCCGCCAGAATATGACGGCAATAGACCTGATCAAGCGGCATCGTGGCGCCAACATGCGCCAAATTTTCCAAGCCCGGCGCGCTGACCGCGCGAAACAGCAGATTGTCGCCGATAAATTCGGACAGATAAGCGACTTCCATGCCCAGGTGCACACGCACGAATGCAAGGGCGGCATCGATCGTCTCATCCCCGCTGCCGCAGGCAAGCTCCATGGCGTTCGGGATCATGTTGGCGATGTTGGAAACCGCAAGGGGCGTGGCAGTAATCGGCGTGGTTGGCATCCGGGCACCTGGCAGTGGAAGAAACCGCCAGTCTTCGGCGATACCTATAACAAAACCGTTAGCGTCCGCAGGTTTCCCGCAGGAAGGTAGCAAAAAGTCTACCGATCCTGACCAGCCTTGCCTCGCGCGCCCGAGTCTCTGGATGCCGCGCGAAGCCGTTGGTCAGAGCTGTCGCCGAGGAAGTGGCCCAAGGGCCGCAAACCCTCGATCTCGTCGCAGACGATCTTGACCACGATCAGAACGGGCACCGCGACTACCATCCCGACGACCGACCAGATATAGGCGAAGAACGCGACGATCAGGAAAAGGATAGGCGTGTTCAGCTGCATGCGGCGGGAAATCAGGAGGGGCGTTACCAGCTGCCCCTCGATAGACGTGAGAGCCATGTAGGTCAGGAAAACGCCGGCCGTTTCCCACCCGGTCGACAGAGACACGAAGGCCACAAGGGCCGCGATGCAGGCACCTGCAACGGCGCCCAGGAAAGGTACGAAATTCAGCGCGAAGCCCATTACACCGATCGCGATGGCATTCGGGACGCCCCAAAGATACATGGCAATCCCGATCGACAGTCCCAGGATCGCGTTTATGATGGCAATCCCGCCCAGGTAACGGCCCAGCCGGTCTTCGATGGTCTTGATGATCTCGACTGCGCGGCGCTTGTCCTGCAGCTTGGGCAGGCTTTCCACCGTGCGCAGGGCAAAGAAGTCACCCGATCCGATCAGGAAAAAGGTCAGGAAAATGGCAAAGATGACCTGGCTCAGCACCTTTGGCGCCATGGTCAGGATGGTCAGGGATGTCGAAGTCTCCGAGACGACCTCGACTTCCATCGCGGGCTTTTTGTTGTCATTTCCGACCGCTTTGTCGATTGCTTCTGCGGCGTCATTCACCTTCGCCAGAGGGCTGTCGCTATCGCCAAGCTTTGTCTGCATTTCCTGTATGAGGCGCGGCATGTCATCAACGAGATTGCTGACAGGCTCGGCAAACCAGGCGATGGCAATGCCAACGCAGACGAAGAGAAAAGCAGTGAAGATTCCGGCAATCAGCATGCTGGGAAGTCCCAGCCGTTCCAGCATGCGGCGCGGACGACTGAATACGAAATAAGACAGGATCGCCGCCGTCACTGGTATCAGGAAATTGGCGGCTGCTACGAGAGCCGCCACCAGAACCACGATGAAAATGCCGATCAGCGGCACATAAATGCGTTTCTGCGCCTTCATTTCGGCAGTGCCCCCCAAGTGACCGCTTGTCGCGCTCATCCTGAGTTGAACGCCGGTGCCGCGGGATTGGTTCCGCAGGAAAGCCTTCGCGGGTTAGATGCCTGGCCTAGCTGCGCCCGCGGTCTGAGAACCGCGGAAGCATTGCGCTGAAATCGCGGCCCCGGCCGTCTTCTTCCTCAACGAAGCGGGCATAAATCGCACGAGCGGCGGTGCCCATCGGCGTGTCGGCATCCACGGCCTCGGCGGCCTGCTGGGCAAGGGTGAGGTCCTTGAGCATCAGCTCGGCTGCGAAACCCGGCTTGTAGTCGTTGTCGGCGGGGCTTTTTGGGCCGATGCCGGGGGCGGGGCAGTAGGCGTTCATGGACCAGCTGTAGCCCGACGATGTGCTGACCACATCGAACATCGCCTGCCGGTCGAGGCCCAACTTGTCGGCAAGCGCGAAGGCCTCGCAGGTGGCGATCATCGTGGCGCCGAGGATCATGTTGTTGCAGATCTTGGCCGCCTGGCCATTGCCCGAGGGGCCGCAATGCACGGCTTTCGCGCCCATGATGTCGAAGAGCGGCCTGGCGATGGCAAAGCCTGCCTCATCGCCGCCGACCATGAAGGTGAGCGTCCCGCCCGCCGCGCCGCCGACGCCGCCCGAAACCGGCGCATCAAGTGCGGAGAGGCCTGCCTTTTGGGCCTGAGCCGCCACATCGTGGGCGCTGGCCACATCGACGGTCGAACAGTCGAGAAAGACGGAGCGTTTTTCCATGACGGGGATGATCTGATCGGCGACGCTGCGCAGGATGTCGCCATTTGGCAGCATGGTGATAACCACCTCCCGCCCGCGTGCAGCCTCTTCGGCGCTGGAGGCAATCACGACACCTTCGGCTGTCACGCCCGCCGGGTCGAAACCGGTAACATCATGGCCGGCCGCAGCCAGATTGGCCGCCATGGGCCCGCCCATATTGCCCAGCCCGATAAATCCGATTTCCATGACAACCCCTTTCATGCGTTTGAAATTTCGCGCAGATTAGAACGATAGGATGGGTGGCACAATGGCGCAGGAGAGAGGAGTTTGAGCGAATACCACCAAGCGCAAAGCACCTGTTAGCGCCGCCTAGAGCCCGTCGTGAAATTCTTCGATGAGATGAGCAACGACTTCGCGCAGGGCCGCCTCACGGTCCTTGCCCGCGGTCGCAGCGGCCTCGAAGGTGCGGCGCTGGCGATCTGCGCTTGTGCCTTGCGACGCCATGCTGCGCGCATGTGCCACCTCGGAGGCCGAGTTGAAATGCGCGGCGTCCTCTTCGATCAGCTCCAGCATTTCATCCATCAGGACGGACATCGGCACGATCTGACCAAGCCCGAAGTCAATCAGCCCCTCTCGCACGCCGTAGCGCTGCGCACGCCAACGGTTTTCCGAGATGAGAAATGTTTCATAAATGCGCCAGCGCTGGTTCTTGATCGAGAGCCGCCATAGCATCCGGGCCAGTCCCTGGATCAGCGCGGCAAGCGTCAAGGCGTCCTCTATCCGGGGCTGTACATCACAAATCCGCGCCTCGATGGTCGGAAATTTGGACGAGGGGCGCAGATCCCACCAGATCTTGGACGCATCCTCGATCACGCCCAGATCGGTGAGGACATGGGTGGCGCGCTCATACTCGCCAAAGCTGCTCATCCGGGGCGGCAGGCCGGTGCGGGGCAGGTTGTCGAACACCGTCAGGCGATAGCTGTCGAGGCCGGTGTCGTGGCCTTGCCAGAATGGTGAGGAGCAGCTGAGCGCCAGAAGATGCGGCAGGAAGTAGCTGAGCTGGTTCATGATATCGATGCGCCGGTCGGGCGCGCCGACAGCGACATGTACATGCATGCCGCAGATCAGCATGCGCCGCACCACACCAGCCAGATCGGTGGACAAATCGTTGTACCGGTCCTTGTCAGTATGCTTTTGCTCGCGCCAGCGCGAGAAGGGATGGCAGGAGGCAGCAATCGGCGCGAGGCCGAATTTCGAGGCTTCGCGCGCGATACAGCTGCGCAGGCGGCGCAGATCCTCGCGGGCATCGCCGACGGTGGCGCAGACCTTGGTGCCGATCTCGATCTGGCAGTTCAGGAATTCGGGGCTGACCTGATCCTGCAACTCGCTGCGGCAGGCCTTCATCAGCGCTTCGGGCGCGTCGGTCAGCGCCATGGTCTCCCTATCGACAAGGAGGTACTCCTCCTCGATGCCGATGGTGAAATCGGGCTCATCCAATGCCATGCACGCCTCCTGTACCGGAGGCTCAGCAAAGCGCAGGTTGCGCGCCGTGCCAAGAAAATTCGAATTTTCTTAGGCAAAAGCCTTCCAGAAGGCTTTTGGCGCCCGGATAGGCCGGGCGCCAATATGTCATCAGTCGGCCAGTTTGAAGTGGAACTCGCCGCCTTCCTTTATTCCCGAGGGCCAGCGCGAGGTGACGGTCTTGGTCTTGGTGTAGAACTTGAACGCGTCGGGACCGTATTGGTTAAGATCGCCGAAAGCCGATTTCTTCCACCCGCCGAAGGTGTAATGCGCCAGCGGCACCGGGATGGGGAAGTTGATGCCGACCATGCCCACATTCACGCGGGATGCGAAATCGCGCGCCGCATCGCCGTCGCGGGTGAAGATGGCGGTGCCGTTGCCCATCTCATGATCCGAGGCCAGTTTGAGCGCTTCTTCATAGCTGCCTGCGCGGATCGTGGTCAGGACGGGGCCAAAGATCTCCTGCTGGTAGATGTCCATGTCGGGCGTCACCTTGTCGAAAAGGTGCGGCCCGAGGAAGAAACCATCCTCATAGCCCTGCAGGCTGAAACCGCGCCCGTCGACGACCAGCTCGGCGCCCTGGTCAATGCCGGACTGCACAAGGCCCTCGATCCGCTTTTTCGCCTCGGCGGTCACGACCGGGCCGTAATCCATCTCGGTATCCGAGGTGTAGGGGCCGACCTTCAGCTTCTCGATGCGCGGAACCAGCTTCTCGATCAGCTTGTCCGCGGTTTCGTCGCCCACCGGCACCGCGACCGAGATCGCCATGCAGCGCTCGCCCGCCGCGCCGTAACCGGCACCGATCAGCGCGTCTGCCGCCTGATCGAGGTCCGCGTCGGGCATGATGATCATGTGGTTCTTGGCACCGCCAAAGCACTGCGCGCGCTTGCCGTTCGAGCAGGCCCGGCCATAGATATACTGCGCGATTGGGGTCGAGCCGACAAAGCCGACGGCTTTGATATCGTCATTGTCGAGGATCGCGTCGACCGATTCCTTGTCGCCATTGACGACCTGGCAGACGCCGTCGGGCAGGCCCGCTTCGGTCCAGAGCTCGGCCAGCATGAGCGGGCAGGAAGGATCGCGCTCGGACGGCTTGATGATGACGGCGTTGCCGGCGGCGATGGCGGGACCCATCTTCCACATCGGGATCATGGCGGGGAAGTTGAAGGGCGTGATGCCCGCAACGACACCCAGCGCCTGGCGCATCGAGTAGATGTCGATGCCGGTCGAGGCGTTGCCGGAATACTCGCCTTTCAGGAAATGCGGCGCGCCGATGCAGAATTCGATCACTTCCATGCCGCGCTGGACGTCGCCCTTGGCGTCGGGGATGGTCTTGCCATGCTCGCGGCTGATCGCCTCGGCCAACTTGTCCATGTCGCGGTTGATGAGACGCACGAATTCCATCATGACGCGGGCGCGCTTTTGCGGGTTGACCGCTTCCCACTCGATCTGGGCCTTCGCGGCGTCAGCGACGGCCTGGTTCAGCTCGTCCACGGAGGCAAGCGGCGTCTTGGCCTGCACTTCGCCCGTGGCGGGGTTGTAGACGTCCGAAAAACGGCCCGACGTGCCTTTGACATGCTTGCCGTTGATGTAATGCGTGAGTTCAGTGGTCATGGAAACCTCCTAATTTCGATTGAGCGCAGCATAGTCTTGCAAAATTGCGCAGAACAGAGACAATGTTACCAAAGCTATTTTGCGTTTTTGCAAAGGGATTGCCGTGCAACCTCAATGGGACGATCTGAGGATATTTCTGGCCGTCGCGCGTCTTGAGAGCCTCTCGGCTGCCGGACGCGTACTCAAGATCGACCCCGCCACCGTGGGGCGGCGCATCACGCGGCTGGAAGAGGCGCTGCGCGCGCCGCTGTTTGCCAGATCACCGCAGGGATATGCGCTGACCGGCGAGGGGCAGCGCCTGATGGGCCACGCCGCCCGCGCCGAGCAGGAGATGACCGCCGCCTTCGAAGATCTGTCTGGGCAGGGCGCGCAGCTGAGTGGACAGATCCGGTTGGGCTCGCCCGATGGGTCGGCCAATTTCCTGCTGCCCCAGGTCTGCGCGCAGATTGTCGAGGAGAACCCGGATCTGGAGGTGCAGATCGTCGCGCTGCCACGCGTCTTCAACCTGTCGCGTCGCGAGGCGGACATGGCCATCGCAGTCAGCGCGCCCCTGGCGGGGCGCCTGAGTGTGCAGAAGGTCACCGATTATCGGCTGAGCCTGGTGGCGTCGCGCGATTACCTGCGCGATTCCGCGCCGATCAACAGCGTCGAGGATCTGCGCCATCACCGGATCGTCGGTTACATTCAGGACATGATCTTCGACAAGGAACTGGACTACATGGCCGAGGCCGGGCTGCCCCGCGTGGATCTGGCCAGCAACTCGGTTTCGGTGCAGTTCAGCTGGATCCGGCAGGGGGCGGGGATCGGCATCGTGCATGATTTCTCGATCCCTTTTGGTCACGGACTGGTGCGGGTACTTCCCGATAAGGTCAGCCTCACACGCAGCTTTTACCTTATCCGCCATGTGGACGATCGGCGGCTCGACCGGCTCAACCGTTTTGCCGAGGCGCTGGCGGCGGCGATGCGGCGCGAGGTCGCCCGGCTGGAGGGGCAGGGGTGACGCGCGCTTGACAGATGCTGCGGTGCGATTACGCTGGATCAACCGGCGGGCATTCCGCGGGCACGGCCGGACGCAATGCCGGAGATCACAAGGGGGCGCTAGATCATGCTGGTTTCACAAATTCTCAAGGCCAAGGGCGATGCCGTCTTCACCATCTCGCGGAAGACTCTCATCTCGGACGCGGCGGCCACGCTGGGCGCGAAAAGCATCGGTGCTTTGGTCATCACCGATGGCAAAAAGGGCGTTGTCGGCATCCTGTCCGAGCGCGATATCGTGCGCGCGCTTGGTGATCGGGGGGCGGGGTGCCTTTCGGACAGTGTCGAGGCGCTGATGACGCCCGATCCGTTCTGCGCCGGTCTGGGCGACACGGGCGAAGAGGTGCTGAGCCGCATGACCGAGGGCCGGTTCCGCCACATGCCTGTCCTGAAGGATGGCGAATTGGTGGGCATCGTCACGCTGGGCGACTTGGTCAAGGCGCGGCTGGAAGAGCTGGCGATGGAAAACGCGTCGATGCAGGGCATGATCATGGGCCACTGAGCCGCTGCGCCCTTGCAATTTGAGGGCGGGTGATGCCTTTTGGCGCAAACTACAGACGGATGACCCCTCATGCGCATCGGCCTTTACCCCGGCACCTTCGATCCTGTCACGCTGGGTCATATCGACATCATCCGCCGCGCCGCGCGACTGGTCGACCGTCTGGTGATCGGCGTCGCCATAAACCGCGACAAGGGCCCGCTTTTTACCCTGGACGAGCGTGTGACGATGCTGGAATCAGCGGCGGAGCGGATCACCGTGCCGGGCAGGGCCGAGATCGTCGTGCATCCGTTCGAGAACCTGCTGATAAATTGCGCGCGTGATGTGGGCGCGCAGGTGATCGTGCGCGGCCTGCGCGCGGTCGCGGATTTTGAATACGAGTTCCAGATGGTCGGCATGAACCGCGCGCTTGATGCGGATATCGAAACCGTTTTTCTGATGGCCGATACCGGTCACCAGGCCATTGCGTCCAAGCTGGTCAAGGAAATCGCGCGGCTGGACGGAGACGTCTCGACATTCGTGACCCCGGACGTGAAAGCCGCGCTCATCGCCAAGTTCCGCTGAAATCCGAGGTCCGAGGCGTCACCGCCAGAAGGCCATCCATTCGATGAGTTCGCCGAGCTTTGCCCCGAGGAAGATCAGCCCCGCCATGCCTTGGATGTAATAATCCAGCACCAGCGCCAGCACGATCAGTATGAATAGCCAGAGCGCGATGCGGTCGGTCATGTCAGCGCCCTTTCAAATGGCATGCGGCCCCGCGCCTTGGTACAGACGGGGGCCGCATCTGGCAATATCGCGGCGGCTCAGCCCAGCCGGCCCATCAATGCGGCTACATCCGCCATGCGGCAGGAAAAGCCCCATTCGTTGTCATACCATGCCAGAACGCGCACCAGAGTGCCGCCGACGACCTTGGTCTGCTGGGGCGCGAAGATGCTGCTTTCCTCGGTGTGGTTGAAATCGATGCTGACCTTGGGCGCGGGATCATAGGCAAGAATGCCTTTCATCGCGCCTGCCGCAGCTTCGGCCACGACGGCGTTGACCTCTTCGGCGGTGACGGATTTCGAGGCAACGAATGTGAGGTCCACCGCCGAGACATTGGGCGTGGGCACGCGGATGGCCGATCCATCAAGGCGGCCCTTCATCGCGGGCAGAACCTCCGACAGGGCCTTGGCCGCGCCGGTGGAGGTGGGGATCATCGACATCGCCGCGGCGCGTGCGCGGTAGAGATCCTTGTGACGGCGGTCCAGCGTCGGCTGATCGCCCGTGTAGGCGTGGATCGTGGTCATGATGCCGCTCTCGATGCCGATGCCCTCATGCAAGACCTTGGCCAGTGGGGCGAGGCAGTTGGTGGTGCAGGACCCGTTCGAGATCATGCGCTCGCCCGCCTGCAGATCGCCGTCATTGACGCCCATCACCACGGTGCGGTCCACGTTCTTGCCGGGGGCCGAGAGCAGGACCTTGCCCGCGCCGCGCTCGAGATGCTTCTTTGCTTTTTCACCGTCATTAAAGTTGCCGGTGCATTCCAGCACGACGTCGCAACCGTCCCAGTCCAACTCATCCATCTCGTAGGTCGAGAACATCTGGATATCGCCGCGCCCCAGATCCATCGTGCCGTCGCCGGTGGTCACCGTGCCGGGGAACCGGCCATGCACACTGTCGAAACGGATCAGATGCGCCGCCGTCTCCAGCGGGCCGGTGGCATTCAGCTTGACCACATTGATATCCTCGCGACCTGTCTCGCTGATATGGGCGAGGGTGGCGCGGCCGATGCGGCCAAATCCGTTGATGCCGACATTGATGGTCATGGGGATGAACTCCTTGGCAGGTTTTAGCGTTTGCAGGGGATATACGGGCGAGCGGGCCGTACCGAAAGGTCTAAACGCAAGAGCGCGCGGCTGTTAGCGCAATCTCGCGTCGCAGCCTTGTACGCGGAATCAGCTTTGCTACGGTGAAGCAAATATGATCGGAGAACAGGCATGAGCGGACTTCTGGCGCTACTCGACGATGTGGCGGCAATCGCCAAAGTGGCGGCGGCCTCGGTCGATGACGTGGTGGGGCAGGCGGCCAAGGCAGGCGCCAAGGCGGCAGGCGCGGCGATCGACGACGCCGCGGTGACGCCGAAATACGTGCATGGTTTTGACGCTGCGCGCGAATTGCCGATCATCTGGCGCATCGCGCGCGGCTCGCTGGTGAACAAGCTGGTGTTTCTTCTGCCCGCCGGGCTGGCCCTGAGCGCGTTCGCGCCTTGGGCGGTCACGCCGCTTTTGATGCTGGGGGGCTGCTATCTGTGCTTTGAGGGCGCCGAGAAGGTGGCTCACGCACTGGGCTGGGCGCATCATGAGGAAAGCCACATGGAGACGGAGCCCGACGATCCGGCCCATCTGGAAGAGCAGAAGGTCGCGGGTGCGATCAAGACGGACTTCATCCTCTCGGCCGAGATCATGACCATCGCGCTGGCCGCGATTCCGCCCAGCAGCTTCTGGATGGAGGCGGGCACGCTGGCTGCTGTTGCGGTGATGATCACGGTGGCGGTCTATGGTGCGGTGGCGCTGATCGTGAAGGCCGATGATCTGGGGCTGTTCATGGCCGCCAAGGGGCAGCTTGGCGCGACGCGGGGTCTGGGCCGCTGGATCGTTGCCGCGATGCCCAAGGTTCTCGCGCTGCTGGTGATCATAGGCACGGCGGCCATGCTCTGGGTGGGCGGCAACATCATCCTGCACGGGCTGGCGGCTCTGGGCTTTACGTGGCTCTATGACCAGATCCATCACCTGGCCGAAATGGCTGCCCATGGACTGGAGCAGGGGCGGGCCGCCGCGGAATGGGCGCTGGTCGCTGCCATGGACGGGGTTCTGGGGCTGGCGCTGGGTCTGGTGCTCATCCCTATTGGAACCAACGTTATCACGCCGATCTGGCAGCGGGTGCGAAAGATCAATCCGGTGGTTTGATCTGATCGGATCGGAGGTCACATTGCGCAAAATGCCGTGAAGATCATGATTGCCTGCAATGATGATCAGGTGCACGTCATCTGCTAGGGAAAAAACTCATCCAAGAGTTTCGGGAAGACTATTTGGATAATAGTCTTCCCGTTCGCCTCAGAGTAGCGATTTCACCTTGGCGGCGACCGCCTCGGCGGTGATGCCGAACTTCTCATAGAGAACATCGGCCGGGGCCGATGCGCCGAAGCTGTCCATCCCGACAAAGCCGGACTTCGCCGCGCGGCCACGCTCACCGCTCAGCCATTTGTCCCAGCCCTGCCGCACGGCGGCCTCAACGGCGACGCGCACCGGACCTGCGGGCAGCACGCGCTTGCGCACCGCCTCGTCCTGCGCCTCGAAAAGCTCCATGCAGGGCATCGAGACAACGCGGCACCCGATCCCCTCGGCCTGCAGCAGATCACGCGCCTTCATTGCGATCTCGACCTCCGAGCCGGTGGCCATGAGGATCGCCTGACGCTTGCCCTCCGCATCGGCCAGCACATAGGCGCCCTGCGCGGTGAGGTTCTTGTTGCGATGCTCGGTCCGCAGCGTGGGCACGTTCTGGCGCGTCAGCGACAGGACAGAGGGCGTCTCCTTGGTGCTCAGTGCCAGTTCCCATGCCTCGGCCGTTTCCACCGTGTCGCAGGGGCGGAAGACCCAGGTGTTGGGTGTAGCGCGCGAAATCGCCAGATGTTCGACCGGCTGGTGCGTCGGGCCGTCCTCACCCAGACCGATGCTGTCATGGGTCATCACGAATACCGTGGGTACGCGCATCAGCGCCGCGAGACGCATCGCGGGCCGGGCATAATCGGTGAAGCACATGAAGGTGCCGCCATAGGGGCGGATACCGCCATGCAGCGCCATGCCGTTCATCGCGGCGGCCATGCCATGCTCGCGAATGCCCCAATAGATATATCGACCCTTGCGATTATCGGTGTCAAAGACGCCCAGATCGCCCGTCTTTGTGTTGTTCGATCCGGTGAGGTCCGCCGAGCCGCCGACGGTCTCGCGCATGATCGGATTCACAACCTCCAGCACCATCTCGCTCGATTTGCGCGTGGCGACCTTGGGGGCCTCCTCGCTGATCTGTTTCTTCAGCGCCTTGATGCGCGCGCTCAGCTTCTTGGGGGGGTCACGGTCTAGGGCCCGCGTGAACTCACCTTGCCGGCGTTCGGACGCCTCGGCAAAGCGGGCTTCCCAAGCCTTGCGTTCGTCCGCGCCGCGCGCGCCAATCGCCTTCCATGCCTTTTTCACATCGCCCGGCACTTCGAACGGGCCAGTGGTCCAGCCATAGGCGGCCTTGGCTGCAGCCATCTGATCCTCGTCGGTCAGCGCGCCATGGCCCTTGGACGTATCCTGCGCCGCGTGCCCCAGCGCAATATGCGTCTTGCAAGCGATCATGCTGGGCTTTTTCGACTTCTTGGCTTTAACGATTGCCTCGTCGATCTCGTCCGGGTTGTGGCCATCGATCTCGATCACTTGCCAGCCTGCGGCACGGAAGCGCTTGACCTGATCGGTGCGATCCGACAGCGACACCTTGCCGTCGATTGTAATGTCGTTGTTGTCCCAAAAAACGATCAGCTTGCCCAGCGAATGACGCCCGGCCAGCGTGATGGCCTCCTGGCTGATCCCCTCCATCAGGCAGCCATCTCCGGCGATGACGTAAGTATGGTGATCGACCAGCTTGCGGCCGTGGCGCGCGCGCAGGATTTCCTCGGCCATGGCGAAGCCGACCGAATTGGCGATGCCCTGGCCCAGCGGGCCGGTGGTTGTCTCGATCCCCTTGGCATGGCCATATTCCGGATGGCCCGCCGTGATCGCGCCCCATTGGCGGAAATTCTTGATCTGCTCCAGCGTCATGTCCTCGTAGCCCGTCAGGTGCAGCAGAGAATAAAGCAGCATCGAGCCATGACCTGCGCTGAGGATGAAGCGGTCGCGGTCGGGCCAGTCGGGCGCGGACGCATCGAATTTCAGGTGTTTCTCGTAAAGCACGGTGGCGACATCGGCCATGCCCATAGGCATCCCGGAATGGCCCGAATTGGCGGCGTGGACCGCGTCCAGCGTCAGGGCGCGAATGGCGGTCGCTTTGGACCAGTGATCGGGATTGGCTTTGGCGAGGGCGTTGAGATCCACGGCAGCGGTTTCCTTATGGGAGAGGCGTTAACTGCCTGCCTCAATACCAGCCCGGCCCCGAAGTTCAAGCGCCGCCATACCGCCCCCCGGCACGTCGACGCCTTCCGCCGCAAGGGGGGAAGCCTTTTTGCAAGCCATTCGCTAGACTTGGCGCCATCAAGGGCATGTTGCGATTCGGCGTGCCCTGTAAGAGAGTTGGGGCAGACAGTTGAAAAGGACATTGACGCGATGAGCGATATCGACGCGATGCAAAGCCGTATCATGGCGGCGCTGGACCGGATCGGGCAGGGACTGGACGGGCTGGGAACGACGGATGATCAGGCCGACGAGCCGGGCGAGGTAGAGGCCCTGCGCCAGCAGGTCGAGGATGAAAGGCTGGCAAATGCCCAGCTGGAAGAGCGCGTCAAGCAGCTAAGCGCCCGCGCCCGCGAGGCCGAAGCCAGCTTGGAAGAGCTCAAGGCCGCCGCCGGTGAGGCCAAGGCCGAGGAAGACGCGCGTGCCAAGATGCTGCGCAAGATCGACGGCGATCTGCAATCGCTGCGCCATGCCAATCAGCAACTGCGCGACAATAACGCCAAGCTGCGCGATGCGAATGCCAGTGGCGTGGCCGAGCCGCATCTGATCAATAAGGCGATGATGGCCGAGCTGGATGGCTTGCGTGCCACCCGTGCTGCCGACCGGGCCGAAATGGATGCCATTCTCGGCGAGCTCGCGCGGATCGGCGGGTCAGGCGATGGCAGTCTCGATGAGGCCGGTAGCACTGCCACCAGCGGCGCAAAAACCAGTGGAAATGGAATGGGGGACGCATGATGCCCGAAGTTGATGTCGAAATCGGTGGCCGCACGTTCCAAGTGTCCTGTCAGACTGGCGAAGAGCATTTTCTGCATTCCGCCGCCAAGATGCTGGATGACGAGGCCTCGGTTCTGGCTGCGCAGATCGGGCGCATTCCCGAGGCACGCATGCTGCTGATGGCGGGCCTCATGCTGGCCGACAAGACCGCCGGTTTGCAGGATAAGTTGGCCGAGATGAACGACAAGCTGGCCGAGCGCGAAGCTGAGCTGGCAGGCCTGCGCGATGCGCCTCCGCCCACGCCCGAAAGGGTCGAGGTTCCGGTTGTGCCCAGCTCGATCACCGATACGCTGGCCGAAATCGCCGCCCGCGCCGAGGCGCTGGCCGAGACGGTGGATGGCAAGAAGGCAGGCTGACACCTCCGCAAGCCGATGGCCAGGGGTGTGAAAGGGCAGGGCGGCGGGATGCCGCCCCGACGTGTTTCATGTGCAGAACATAGGCCGAACATCTCTTTATCTTGCGCGCCGGTGGCGCTATGGTTCCGCCCATGAGCAGTTTTGACGAATCCGACGCGTTCGAGAGCGCCTCCCTGTCTTCGCGCGCAATGGCCGCGCGGCCCGCGCCATACCTTGATGGCCTGAACCCCGAGCAGCGTCTGGCGGTCGAGACGATGGACGGCCCCGTCCTGATGCTGGCAGGCGCAGGCACGGGCAAGACCAAGGCGCTGACAACGCGCATCGTGCATCTTCTGAATACCGGCCGCGCACGCCCCAACGAGGTGCTGGCTGTTACCTTCACCAACAAGGCCGCGCGCGAGATGAAGACCCGCGTCGGCGCGCTTTTGGGCCAGTCCATCGAGGGGATGCCGTGGCTGGGCACGTTCCACTCGATCTGCGTCAAGCTGCTGCGCCGCCATGCCGAGCTGATCGGCGTGCAAGGCGGTGGATATACGGATGACGTGATCGAGGCGCCGGCGCGCGAGGTCACGCTGAAGTCGAACTTCACCATTCTCGACACGGACGATCAACTGCGCCTGCTCAAGCAGCTGGTGCAAGCCGCCGGCATCGACGACAAGCGCTGGCCCGCCCGCCAGTTGGCCGGGGTGATCGACAACTGGAAAAACCGCGCCTGGACGCCGGACCGCGTGCCCGCCGCCGAGGCGGGCGCCTACAATGGCAAGGCGGTGCTGCTCTACAAGCAGTACCAGCGCCGCCTGATCGAGCTGAACGCCGTGGATTTTGGCGATCTGCTGCTCCATGTCGTCACGATCTTCCAGAAGCATGATGACATCCTCCAGCAATATCAGCGTTGGTTCAAATATATCCTCGTGGACGAATACCAGGACACGAATGTCGCCCAATACCTATGGCTGCGCCTCCTTGCCGGCGGGCACAAGAATATCTGCTGCGTCGGCGATGACGATCAGTCGATCTATGGCTGGCGCGGCGCCGAGGTGGGCAATATCCTGCGGTTCGAAAAGGATTTCCCCGGCGCGCATGTGGTCCGGCTCGAACAGAATTACCGCTCGACCCCTCATATTCTGGCCGCTGCCTCGGGCGTGATCGCGGGTAATCAGGGCCGATTGGGCAAGGAGCTGTGGACGCAAGAACAAGATGGCGAGAAGGTGCGCCTCATCGGCCATTGGGATGGTGAAGAAGAGGCACGCTGGATCGGCGAAGAGATCGAGGCGATGCAGCGCGGCACCCGTGGCCAGCGTCCTTACGGTCTTGACGATATGGCCATCCTCGTGCGCGCGTCGCACCAGATGCGCGCCTTCGAGGATCGGTTCCTGACCATCGGTCTGCCCTACCGCGTCATCGGTGGTCCACGCTTCTACGAGCGGATGGAGATCCGCGATGCGATGGCCTATTTCCGCTGCGTAACGTCGCCAAGTGACGATCTGGCCTTCGAGCGGATCGTGAACACGCCCAAGCGTGGCCTCGGCGACAAGGCGCAGCAAAAGATGCAGGTGACGGCACGAGAGAACGGTGTGCCCTTGATAGAAGGCGCGCGCATTCTGGTCGCGGAAAAGGGCCTGACGGGCAAAGGCGCGCGCGAGTTGTCGCTGCTACTGGATGGCCTTGCTCGCTGGGGACGCATGGCCGGCGATGCGGCGATCAGCCATATCGAGCTGGCCGAGATCATCCTTGATGAGAGCGGCTATACCGAGATGTGGCAGAACGACAAAACGCCCGAGGCGCCGGGACGGCTCGAGAACCTCAAGGAGCTGGTCAAGGCACTCGAGAATTTCGAGAATCTGACAGGGTTTCTCGAACATGTCAGTCTGATCATGGATAACGAGAGCGAAAATGAGGGCGAGAAGGTCAGCATCATGACGCTTCACGCCGCCAAGGGCCTCGAATTTCCCGCCGTCTTCCTGCCGGGCTGGGAGGATGGTCTCTTCCCGTCGCAGCGCTCGATGGATGAAAGCGGACTCAAGGGCGTCGAGGAAGAGCGCCGTCTTGCCTATGTCGGCATTACGCGGGCCGAGGAGGTCTGCACGATCTCCTTCGCCGGCAATCGCCGGGTCTTTGGCCAGTGGCAATCATCCTTGCCGTCGCGCTTCATCGACGAGCTGCCCGAGGATCATGTCGATGTTCTGACCCCGCCCGGCCTCTATGGCGGCGGCTATGGCGCGGCGGGCATGGGTGTCGTGCAAAACAGCATCGACGCCAAGGTGGCCGAGGCGAATGTCTACAATTCCCCCGGCTGGAAACGGATGCAGGCGCGCGCGGGCCAGCGCCCCACGGCCCAGCCGCGCGAGTCGACCTCGCCGGTGATCGACATGGCCGCCGCCTCGTCCCACACGGTGGGCGAGCGGGTGTTCCACCAGAAATTCGGCTATGGCGAGATCATTGGTCTTGAGGGCGACAAGCTTGAGATCGCATTCGACAAGGCGGGCACGAAAAAGGTCGTGGCGCGCTTTGTCACCAGCCCCGATGACGTGCCTTTCTAGCGCATTGCTCTGCATCTTTTGGCTGAAAAATATCCCCGCCGGAGGCTGAAATCTCTTTTGGCGTCCGGCCGGCCATCAGGCGTTGTGCGGGAGCATCGAATCCGTCACAGTGAAATCTCCAAGGTGCTGCGCGGCTGCGCGGAGAATTGGGAAGCCGGTGCAAATCCGGCACTGCCCCCGCAACGGTAAGGGTGGGCGAGACGGCGCAAGACCACTGGGCACGACGGCCCGGGAAGGGCGCCTGATCATGGGCCAATCGCGGCCCGGCCCCCGAAGTCCGGAAACCAGCCTTGGAAGTGACGTCAAACCGCGTGGGGCGGTGTGGACGCTGCTGCCGGGCCTCGTTCCTCGCATGCCAGCCTCGCACGCCATCCTGCGCCCCAACCGGCCCGGGGTGCGGCCAAGGAGTGGATGAGACATGAGCGTGAAGCAGATTCTGAACGGGCTTGAGCGGAGCGACGCCGTTGGCGCCGATGCGGACGCGGTGGCGCGGCTGGGCTTTCTGGAATGGGCCTTTGCCCTGCCAGGCGCGGCGACCCCCGAAGCGGCGCGAGCCGCACTCAAGGCTGCCCCGGCAGAGGCGCGCAGCCCTGCGGCGCAAGCCTTTGTCCGGTTTCTAAATCAGGCCACGATGCGCGCCTCACCCCGCGGAAGGCGTGGCCGCGCGGCGCGCTTGCACTAGGCCGAGCGTCAGCGCGCGTGCCAGCGATCCTTGATCGCGGCATAGAGGCTTGAGGCGGCGAAAAGGATTGCGGCGGCGCAAACGATGGTCGGCCCGGTGGGCGTATCCAGCGCGTAGGACGTTCGAAGCCCGGCCCATGCCGCTACTACCGCCAGCCCGGCGGCGATGACGGCCATCGCCTCGGGCGTGCGGGCGAATGGGCGCGCGGTGGCTGCAGGGATGATCAGCAGGGCGGTGATCAGCAGCGCGCCGACGACCTTGATTGCCACCGCCACTACGATGGCCAGGGCGAGGGTCAGGATCAGCTCCTCGCGCTTGGGGTCGATCCCGTCGGCGCGGGCCAGGTCCGGGTCCAGCGTCGCGGTCAGGAGTGCTGACCAGCGCCAGCCGACCAGCGCCAGAACCAGCGCCGCGCCGCCCCAGATCACCGCCAGATCTGCGCGAGAGACCGACAGGATATCGCCAAAAAGAAACGACATCACATCGATGCGCACCCCTTGCAGGAAGGACACGCCCACAAGGCCGAAGGCCAGCGCCGAATGGGCCAGCACGCCCAGCACCGTATCCACGCCGCGCCCGCGCCCCGAGAGGGCCGTGACCAATGTGGCCATCGCCAGCGCAACGACCAGGGCGCCGGCAAAGATCGGCAAGGACAGCGCCAGCGACAGGGCGACGCCCAAAATAGCCGCATGGGCGGTCGCGTCGCCAAAATAAGCCATGCGCCGCCAGACGACGAAACACCCCAAGGGCGCCGCGGCCAGTGACGTGCCGATCCCGGCCAGCGCCGCCCGGGTCATGAAATCATCCAGCATCAGTCACCTGCCTTCGCCTGCGCCGTGCCATGGTCATGCGTGCATTCCTCGCCATGCAAATGGTCGTGGTGGTGCCGGTAGAGCGCCAGCGCCCCTTGCGTGCCTTCGCCAAAAAGGGCGCGATAGACGGGCGCCTCGGCGACGACTTCGGGCGTGCCTTCGCAGCAGACATGCCCGTTGAGGCAGATCACACGGTCAGACGCGCTCATTACGACATGCAGATCATGGCTGACCATCAAGATGGCGCAGCCCGTCTCACGGCGCACATCCTCGATCCGGCGATAGAACGCGGCGGCGCCGGGCTGATCCAGGCCCGCGGTGCCCTCGTCCAGCATCAAAAGCTGAGGGTTCCGCAGCAGGGCGCGCGCCAGCACGACGCGTTGAAACTGTCCGCCCGACAGGTCCGCCATGGGATGCCCGCCGATATCGGGCACGCCGGCGCGCTCCAGCGCATCGCGAGCGGCCTCGCGGCTGACTCGGCGCGGCAGGCTGAGAAAGCGCGAGACGGTGATCGGCAGCGCCGCATCCAGCACCAGCCGCTGCGGCACATAGCCCAGCCGAAGGCCGGGGCGGCGCGTGATGCGCCCGGCGCTGGGGCGCACCCCGCCCAAGAGGGCGCGCAAGAGGGTGGATTTGCCGGATCCGTTGGGCCCGACAATGGTCACGATTTCGCCGGGGGCGATGGCGAAATCGACGTTTTGCAGCACGGTGTTCCGACCATGCCGCACGCTCAGGCCCTTGGCTTCGATCAGGGGGGGCGTCATGCGGTGGCGCTCTCGTGGCATCCGGGGCAGAGCCCGACGGCCTCGCGCACCGTGCGCTCGATCTGGAACCCCGCATCGCCCGCCGCGCGCGCCAGTTCGCCTGCTTCGGGATCGGTATCCACCTCGACGACCCGCTGGCAGGCGCGGCAGATCAGGAAAACGGGGGCGTGGCTTTGATCGGAATGGGTGCAGGCGGTAAAGGCATTCAGCCGCTCGATCCGGTGGGCCAGCCCATGACTGACCAGAAAATCAAGCGCGCGGTAAGCGACGGGCGGCTGCGCGCCCAGCCCCTCGGCCCGCAGCACCTCAAGAATGTCGTAAGCTCCCAGCGCCTTGTGCTCGCCCAGCAGAATCTCCAGCACGCGCCGGCGCACAGGCGTGAATTGCAAGCCCTGCGCGGAACATTGCCGTTCGGCAGCGCGCATGCCGGCCTTGATGCAGCCATCATGGTCGTGCGTTTCAAAAGGATCTATCGTCATGGCGCGGGGTCCTGGATTTGGGCGCGAAAAGGGGTTGATATGTTATATTATACCATTTACCTCATTGCGAAGTGTTACATAATCACATGAGGCCGGAATGTCCACGCAAAGATACAGATCTCTTCTTCTGGCTACGGCGGCGCTATGGGTTTCGGCCAGCGCCGCGGCGGCCGAGGTGCCTCGCGTGGTGACGGATATCGCGCCCGTCGCATCTCTGGCCGCCCGCGTGATGGACGGGCTGGGCACCCCTCAGCAGATCGTGCGGCCTGGCGCGTCGCCCCACGGATACGCCATGCGCCCCTCCGAGGCGGAGGCGCTGTCTGGCGCGGACGCCATCTTCTGGGTCGGGCCGGAGTTGACGCCTTGGCTGGATGGCACGATCGATACCTTGGCACCGGAAGCGGATGTCACCGAGTTGCTGCACGCGCCGGAGACCTTCATTCTGAGTTTTCGCAGCGGCGTCAGCTTTGCCGAGGAGGGGCCAGAGCACGAGGGCGGGACACATGATCACGAGCCCCCTGAGCACGAAGCCTATCAGACGGAGGGTAGCGATGGTGGCCATGCCGCGCACGATCACTCGGGCGATGACCCGCATGCATGGCTCGACCCGGAAAATGGCAAGGCATGGCTGGGTGTGATCGCGGGCAAGCTGTCGCAGCTGGACCCGGAAAATGCGGATATCTATGTCGCCAACGCCGCCGAGGGGCGCGCCGAGATAGAGGCCGCCGCCGTCGAGGCCCGGACATTACTGACGCCGGTTTCGGATGCGCGTATCGTCGTCTTTCATGACGCCTACCACTATTTCGAGCACCGGTTCGACATGCACGCCGTCGGCGCCATCGCCGCAAGCGATGCCTCCGATCCCGGTCCCGCCCGGATCCAGGAGGTGCGCCATATCATCCAAGACATGAACGTCACCTGCGTTCTGTCCGAGCCGGCGTTCAACTCGGCCTTTGTCGATACGGTGACCGAAGGCGCCGCCCTGCGCAAAGGCGTAATTGACCCGCTGGGGGCTGATCTTAAGCCGGGCCCGCAATTTTACCCGGAGCTGATCCGCGACGTGGCGCGGCGGTTGGCGGTATGCGCAAGCTAGGCGCCAGACGGGCAGGGGCCGGGCGATCAGCCCCCCGCATGATCGGCGCGCTGGCGCTGATGGGTGCGTTCGCTATGCCTGCGGGGCAAGGCGAGGCGCATCCGCATGTTTTCATCGACGGCGCATTGTCGCTGATCTTCGACGATCACGGGCGGCTGGCGGCGCTGCGCATCGGCTGGTCCTATGACGAGTTCTATTCGCTGGTGATGATCGAGGATAAGGGCCTTGATGCCGATGGCGACGGCACGCCCGAACCCGCGCAACTGGAGGCGTTTGCCGGTCATGATGTGGACTGGGCCGCAGGGTTTCCGGGGGATGTCACGCTGATGCGCGATGGGGTGGCGGTCGCATTGGAGGGCCCCGCGCAGCACCGAGCCTATTTTGAGAATGGCCGCATCATCACCACCCATCTACGCCCGCTGAGCGCGCCGGTTGATCTGGGCGAGGGCAGCGCGGTGGCCCAGCTTTACGATCCCAGCTTTTTCGTGGCTTATGACGTGCCTGCACTGCCCACGATCGAGGGGCCCGAGGACTGCGCCGTGACGCGGCAGGCCGCCGATACGGACAAGGCATACGCGGAATACGGCGACAAGCTTGCCTCGGTCGATGTCGGCGAGGATCCCTATGTCGAGGTCGATCTGGGGGATATTGGCGTTCTCTTTGCAGACAGGTTTATCGTGACATGCGCCGCACCCTCCTGATCCTCGCGCTGATCGGCGCGGCGCTTGGCGCGGCCTTGTGGACCGGCATGGATGCGTCCGTTGCGCGGTGGTCCTCGGCGTGGCAGCGCGAGTTTCAGAACGGGCTGGCCGGGGCCTTGCGCGCGCTGCGCAGCGGTGATGCGGGCGCGTTCGCGTGGCTGATGGGGCTGTCTTTCGCCTATGGTTTCGTCCATGCGGCGGGGCCGGGTCATGGTAAGCTGCTGATCGGCGGCTATGGCATGGCGGCTCGCGTGTCTGCCCTGCGCCTGTCGCTGATCGCCATGGCGTCATCGCTGGGACAGGCGGGTACGGCGATTGCGCTGGTCTATGGCGGGATGCTGCTGCTGGGCTATACCCGCGCGCAGCTGACTGGCCTTGCCGAAGGGGCGATGGCCACCGTCTCGGCGGCCGCAATCGGGCTGATCGGGTTGTGGCTGATCCTGCGGGGCGCGCGCAAGCTGCTGCGTGGCCGCCGCCCCGTACATACCCATAGTGCCGAGTGCGGTTGCGGGCACAGCCACGGTCCGACGGCGGAGGAGGTGGCGCAGGCCCATGGGCTGCGCGGCACGCTTGCACTGATCGGCGCGGTGGCGATCCGGCCCTGCACCGGGGCGCTGCTGCTTTTGGTGCTGACGTGGCAGATGGGCATCCCCGCTGCGGGAATCGCCGGAACGCTGGCCATGGCGCTGGGCACCGGGGCCGTGACCGTCGCCGTGGCCCTCATGGCCGCCTTCGCGCGCGAAGGCGCGCTCGGCTCAGGCGCGCGGGATAGCGCCATCTGGGGCGCCATGCCGATAATGGAAATCGCCGCAGGCGCCTTCATCGCTCTGATCTCGCTGCAAATGCTGGCGTGGCTCTGAGGCTGGGGCAGGCGGTGTGTGGTAGGCCCGGCAGGACTTGAACCCGCAACCAAAGCGTTATGAGCGCTCTGCTCTAACCAGTTGAGCTACAGGCCCGCCTGCCGTGTTTCCTACGCAGAGCGCGCGCCCGCGTCAAGGCTTTGAGATTGCGCTGGATGGCGCTATGGGCTAGGTCCCCGCGTAAATCCGAGGAGAGCCGAATGACCTATCCCAAGAATGGTGTGAGCTATGCCGATGCCGGCGTTGATATCGACGCCGGCAATGCGCTGGTCGAGCGCATCAAACCCGCCGCAAAGCGCACAGCGCGGCCCGGTGTGATGTCGGGTCTGGGCGGCTTCGGCGCGCTTTTCGACCTCAAGGCGGCGGGCTATGATGATCCGGTCTTGGTCGCGGCGACGGACGGCGTCGGCACCAAGCTGCGCATCGCCATCGACACTGGTCATGTGGACGGTGTGGGGATCGATCTCGTCGCGATGTGCGTCAACGATCTGGTCTGCCAAGGGGCCGAGCCGCTCTTCTTCCTCGATTATTTCGCCACCGGTAAGCTGGAGATGGATCAGGCGGCGCGCATCATCGAGGGGATCGCGGAAGGTTGCGCCTTGTCTGGGACGGCTCTTATCGGCGGCGAAACGGCGGAAATGCCCGGCATGTACCCGGCGGGAGATTTCGACCTCGCGGGCTTCGCCGTCGGCGCAATGGAGCGGGGCGCGGCGCTGCCCACGGGTGTGGCAGAGGGCGACATCCTTCTGGGCCTTGCGAGCAATGGTGTCCACTCCAACGGCTACAGCCTCGTTCGCAAGCTGGTCGAGATGTCGGGTCTCGGTTGGGACGCGAAATGCCCTTGGGCCGAGGGCACGCTGGGCGCGGCTCTGCTGACGCCGACGCGCCTTTACGTGAAACCCGCGCTGGCGGCCATACGCGCGGGCGGCGTACACGCATTGGCCCATATCACTGGCGGCGGCCTGACCGAAAACCTGCCGCGCGTTCTGCCCGAGGATCTGGGCGCCGATATCGACCTTGGCGCATGGGAATTGCCGGGCGTATTTGGGTGGCTGCGCCAGACCGGCGGCATGGATGAGGCAGAGTTGCTCAAGACCTTCAACTGCGGCATCGGCATGATCGTCGCCGTGGACGCAATGCAAGTGGACGCGCTGCAGGAGCTGCTGGCGGAGCGGGGCGAGACGGTGCACCGCCTTGGCCATGTCACCAAGGGCGCGGGCATCCGCTATGGCGGCGCGCTCAAGTGACGAAACGCGTCGCCATTCTCTTGTCCGGCGGCGGCTCGAACATGGTGGCGCTGGTCGATAGCATGACGGGCGATCACCCTGCGCGCCCCGCGCTGGTTCTGTCTAACCGCGCCGATGCGGGCGGGCTGCAAAAGGCCGCCGCGCGCGGCATCGCGACCGATGTCGTCGATCACCGCCCGCATGGCGAGGATCGCGCCAGTTTCGACGATGCGCTACATAGCGCGATCATGGCGCATGAGCCGGATATCATCTGCCTTGCCGGTTTCATGCGCGTGCTGACCGAAGGCTTTGTTAGTCGCTGGCAGGGCCGGATGATCAACATTCATCCGTCGCTTTTGCCCAAATACCGGGGCCTTCACACCCATCAGCGTGCGCTCGACGCGGGCGAGGCCGAGGCGGGCTGCACCGTGCACGAGGTGACGGCGGCGCTGGATGATGGCCCCATTCTGGGTCAGGCCCGCGTGCCCGTCGCAGCGGGCGACACCGCCGAGACCCTCGCCGCCCGCGTGCTGGAGGCCGAACATCGCCTCTACCCGGCGGTCCTGCGCCGCTTTGCTGCCGGGGACCGCACGCCGATCCATCTGCCCTAACCGCCGCGCTCGGCGCCAACCCCGTTTCAATCCGCGCCGATCCGGCCTATAGCGGCGCAACAAACCAAAGCGAAAGAAGCCGTTCCCTTGATCCAGACCCTCACCACGACCGAAGAGCTGTCCGAATTCTGCGCCCGCGCCGCCGACTATCCTTACGTAACTGTCGACACCGAATTCCTGCGCGAGCGGACCTACTACTCCAAGCTCTGCCTCGTGCAACTGGCGTTTCCGGGCGAGGATGACGACAACGCGGTGCTGGTCGATCCTCTGGTCGAGGGCCTGTCGCTCGAGCCCCTCTACGCGCTTTTCCGCGATGAGAGCACGGTCAAGGTGTTCCACGCCGCCCGCCAGGATCTGGAGATTTTTTATGTCGATGCGGGCCTCATCCCTACGCCCCTTTTCGACACTCAGGTGGCTGCGATGGTTTGCGGTTTTGGCGAGCAGGCGGGATACGAGACGCTGGTCAAGCGCATCGCCAAGGCGCAGGTCGACAAATCCTCGCGCTTTACCGATTGGTCGCGCCGCCCGTTGAGCGATGCGCAGAAGAAATACGCGCTGGCCGATGTCACGCATCTGCGCAAGATCTACGAATTTCTCGCCACCGAGCTGGAGAAGTCCGGCCGCGACAAATGGGTGGCCGAGGAAATGGCCGTGCTGAACGCACCCGAGACATATGTGACCCGCCCCGACGATGCCTGGCAGCGTATCAAGACGCGCAACAATGGCGGCAAATACTTGGCCATTGTGCGCGAATTGGCGCGGTTTCGCGAGGAATACGCGCAGGCGCGTGACGTGCCGCGCAGCCGGGTCTTCAAGGACGATGCGCTGGTCGAATTGGCGGCAACCAAGCCGGCCAATATCCAGGACCTCGGTCGCTCTCGCCTTTTGCTGCGCGAGGCGCGCAAGGGCGAGATTGCCGACGGTATCCTCAAGGCCGTGGTCGACGGGCTGGCGACACCCGCCAGTGCGCAGCCTCAGCCTGATCTCAGCCGTGAGCGTTTGCAAGTGAACCCGGCCATTGCGGACCTGCTGCGCGTCCTTCTGAAAGGCGTGTCGGACCGCGAGGGCGTGGCGGCAAAGCTGATCGCGACGGCGGCCGATCTAGACGCCATCGCCGCCGGGCAGCGCGATGTGCCCGCGCTTAGCGGCTGGCGACGCAACGTCTTTGGCAACGAGGCGCTGCGCCTTTGCGCTGGCCAGATTGCCTTGCGCGTCAACGGCAGCACGATTGAGACGGTCGCTTTGCAATAACGACCACCGCGATCAGCGGCGCGAAGCGGCGCTGTTGGTCTGTCCCAGCACGCGGATTTCACGCGCCTCCAGCAAAGTCTGGGTCGAGATGAACTGGCCCGCGCTGACGCGCCGTGTCTGCTCGGGGCCTTGGGGCGTGTCGGCGCGCTGCACGGCGCGCAGCGTGTAGGTCAGAACGCCATTCACCGACTCGCCCTTGTTCTCGGGCATCAGGCGCACATCGAACGCCCCTTGGCGCAGCGACAGGCCCGTCGCCTTGACAATTGCGCCACCGGACGAGCGTTCGATCGCAACGTTTTCGATCGCGTAGATCGGCGTCCCCGCATAGGTTTCGGCGTCGGACTTGCGCTGAAAGATACTGTTACGCCGCTCTTCGGGGATCAGCGGGTTGGCCGCTGCCTCGGCGGCGGTCGGCGCGGGCGCGGTGCGGCTGCTGCCGAACCAGTTGGCCGGGTTCGCGCGCGAATCGCGAAACCCCGAGCAGCCCGCAAGGGTCAGGCTGGAAATCGTCACGAGGGTCACCAGTCTGCGCATCGGCAAAGGTCCTTGTCAAAGGGTCTGAAACTCGGCGGACCCTAGCAGGACGCGGTGCCCAAGCGCAAGCGCACAGGCCCGGTTCCGGCGCCCCGGATGCCCATGGCTGGGGCTGGACCTTTGCCCCCCGCGCGCCTACCTCTGAGCCAAAGAGCAAGAAGGAGCGAAGCATGGCCCAGCCGGCATTCGAAGAGATCGTCGAGGATTTCGAGTTTCTGGAGGATTGGGAAGATCGCTATCGCCATGTCATCGAGGCCGGGAAGGCGATGGAGCCTTTGGCCGATGCGCTCAAAGTGCCCGCCACCCGCGTCGAGGGGTGTGCAAGCCAGGTTTGGCTGCATCCTCAGATTGCGGGCAGCACCTTCCGCTTCGACGGGGACAGCGATGCGCTGATCGTGCGCGGCCTCATCGCGGTGCTGCGCGCTCTCTATAACGATCTGCCCGTGTCTGAGGTCCCGCGCGTCGATGCGGGCGGCGAGCTGGCGCGGCTGGGTCTGACGGACCACCTCTCGGCGCAACGCTCGAACGGGCTGAGGGCCATGATCGAGCGGATCAGGTCCGTCTCGTCGGAAGCGTCGAGCGCGGGATGAGGGGGATATGAGTATTTGAAACCAAGATGAATCCGGGGCGCGCCCCTGCTTCATCTTGGCAAAAATACTCTATCGACAGCCGAGGTCAGGCGAACCGTTCGGTAAATGTGTTGCGGAATACATGTGACAGTTCGTCCAGCGGTGCCTTGGAACTGCCCATACGCACCGCGTCGCCGGTGAATTTTCCGACGCTGGTCACAGTCACGCCGGCTTTGGCGGCCTCCGTCATCAGCGCCTCCGCCTGATCGAAGTTGCAGGCAACGAGATAGCGCGCCTGATCCTCGCCGAAGAGGGTGCCGGTATCGTCGCTATCCAGATGCACGCCCACGCCGGCCGCCTCGGCCATCTCGAAGGCAGCAAGGGCAAGGCCGCCATCCGACAGGTCGGTGCAGGCGGTGATCAGGCTGTAATTGTCACGGATGAAGTCGCCGTTCTGGCGCTCGGCCTCAAGGTCGACATGGGGCGCGTCGCCCTCGGCGCGGTTGAAGACCTCGGCGAGGAGGGCCGACTGGCCGAGATGCCCGTGGGTCTCGCCGACCAGCAGCGCGGCATGACCCTCCCGGGCCTGGCCGATAATGGCATGGTCGGGATGGGCAATGAGGCCCACGGCGCCGATAGTCGGAGTCGGCAGGATCGCCGCACCGTCGGTCTCATTATAAAGCGACACGTTGCCCGACACGATGGGCATGTCGAGCGCGGCGACGGCGGCGCCGATGCCTTTGATCGCGCCAACGAGCTGGCCCATGATCTGCGGCTTTTCGGGGTTGCCGAAATTCAGGTTGTCGGTGCTGGCCAGCGGTTTGGCCCCCAGCGCGGTGAGGTTGCGGTAGGCTTCGGCCACCGCCTGCTTGCCGCCCATCTCGGGGTTGGCCTGCACGTAGCGGGGCGTCACATCGGAGGTGAATGCCAGCAGCTTGTCTGTGCCATGCACCCGGATCAGGCCACCGCCCAGGCCGGGGCCGCGCACGGTATCGGCCATGACCATCGTATCGTATTGCTCATACACCCAGTCGCGGCTGCAATAGTTCGGCGAGCCAATCAGCGCGCGCAGCCCGTCGATAGGATCGATCTGCGGCACGGAGGCCGCATCCAGCGCCTCGGCGGGGACAGGCTCGTCCCAAGGGCGGTCATATTCCGGCGCGGTGCCCGAAAGGGCGGCCAGCGGCAGATCTGCCTTCACCTCGTTATTGTGCATGATGAGGAAGCGGTCCTCGGCAATCGTCTCGCCGACGATGGCGAAATCGAGGTCCCATTTCTCGAAGACGGCGCGCGCTTCCGCTTCCAGAGATGGCTCCAGCACCATGAGCATGCGCTCCTGGCTTTCGCTCAGCATCATCTCATAGGCGGTCATGTTCGTCTCGCGCTGCGGCACGGCCTCGAGGTTGAGCCGGACGCCGAGACCGCCCTTGTCGCCCATTTCGACCGCCGAGCAGGTGAGGCCCGCGGCGCCCATATCCTGGATCGAGATCACCGCACCTGTGGCCATCAGCTCTAGCGTGGCCTCCATCAGACGCTTTTCGGTGAAAGGGTCGCCCACCTGCACGGTGGGCCGTTTCTCTTCGATCGTGTCGTCGAATTCCGCGCTTGCCATCGTCGCACCGCCGACGCCGTCGCGGCCCGTCTTGGCGCCGAGATACACCACCGGGCGGCCGACGCCCGAGGCGGCGGAATAAAAGATCTTGTCCGTCTCTGCGAGGCCCGCGGCAAAGGCGTTGACCAGGCAGTTGCCATTATAGGCGGAATCAAAGCGCAGCTCGCCGCCCACAGTGGGCACGCCGAACGCGTTGCCATAGCCGCCGATCCCCTCGACCACACCATGCACCAGCTGGCGCGTCTTGGGATGGTCGGGGCTACCGAAGCTGAGCGAGTTCATCGCCGCGATGGGCCGTGCGCCCATGGTAAAGACATCGCGCAAAATACCGCCCACGCCCGTCGCCGCGCCTTGGTAGGGCTCGATATAGGAGGGATGGTTGTGGCTCTCCATCTTGAAGACTACGCATTGCCCGTCGCCGATATCGACGATGCCGGCATTCTCGCCGGGGCCGCAAATCACCTGAGGCCCCTCGGTGGGCAGTGTGCGCAGCCATTTCTTGGAGGATTTATAGCTGCAATGCTCGTTCCACATGGCCGAGAAGATGCCAAGCTCGGTGAATGTCGGCTCGCGTCCGATAATCTCGAGGATCCGCTCGTATTCGTCCGGCTTGAGCCCATGAGCGGCGATCAGATCGGGGGTGATGTCCGGCTCGTTCATGTGATGATATTCCTTCGGGCTGTCGGTTCTGGGGCGTTTGGCGCCTCTTTATTCGATTGAACGCGAGGGGGGAAGGGGGGCATGGCGATGGGGCGCGGTTGGCAGGTCGGGGTCTTGACTGACGCGCCCTGCCTGCGTCCTATGCGTGCAAAGGGAGACGCATCATTCAGATCAAGGATAATCCGTGGCGCCGCAAGGGCCTGCCCGAGGGCGCGCTGGCCGATGTTCCGTGGCCCAGCACCGATTCCGAAGCTCCCCGTGCCCTTCTGGCGCGCTGTCCTGCGGCGGGCGCGACGCCCTTGGTGACAGCCGAGGGATTCGGCCCCGCTGTCTGGGTCAAGGACGAGCGGGGCCGCATGAACCTTGGCAGCTTCAAGGCCTTGGGCGCGGCATATGTCATAGCGCATGAGGCGCAGGAGGCGGCCGGCCAGATGGATGACCGCGACATGATGCGCATCCTGGATGGGCGCACCTACGTCACCGCCAGTGCCGGCAATCACGGCATGTCCGTCGCCGCCGGGGCGGCGATTTTCGGCGCGCGCGCGGTGATCTACCTGGCGGCGCCGGTGCCGGAAAGCTTTGCGGACCGTCTACGCGCCCGCGGCGCAGAGGTGGTGCGCGCAGGGGACAATTACGAGGCCAGCATGGAGGCCGCGCAAAAGGCCGCGGACGAGAATGGCTGGACGCTGCTCTCGGACAGCTCGTGGCCGGGATATACCGATCTGCCGCATCGCCTCATGGAAGGGTATCTGGCCATGGCCGCCGAAGCGTCCGAGCAGATGCCGCAGGCGCCGACGCATATCCTGCTGCAGGCGGGCGTTGGCGGTATGGCCGGGGCATGTGCCGCTTATTTCCGCAGCGTCTGGGGCGATGCCCCCCGCATCATCGTGGTCGAGCCGGAGGCGGCACCGGCCCTCTATGACAGCATCGAGGCAGGCGCGTTCGTACCCAGCGAGGGGCCAGTGTCGAATATGGGTCGCCTAGATTGCAAGGAGGCGTCGCTGATCGCGCTGAAAGGGCTGGCGCGGGACGCGGATGCCTTTGCACTGATCACGGATGACGAGGCGGCGGCGGTGCTGCCAGAACTGGCGGCGCTGGGGCTCGATACCTCCGAATCGGGGGGCGCGGGGCTGGCGGCGCTGTCGCATCTGGGCCTGCCCGAAGATGCCCGCGTGCTTTGCATCCTCAGCGAAGGGCCCGCCGAGTGACGCGCGGTTTCGCGCGCGCCGAGTTTGCGGCGCGGTTGGCCGCCGCGCAGGCGCGCATGGATACGGCAGGGCTTGGCGCGCTGTTGCTGACGACCGAGCCGGAAATTCGCTATTTCACCGGCTTTCTCACCCGATTCTGGGAAAGCCCCAGCCGCCCCTGGTTCCTCGTCCTGCCGGTGTCGGGCGCGCCCATCGCCGTCATTCCCAGCATCGGTGCCGCGCTGATGGCGCAGACATGGGTGGCCGATATCCGGGTCTGGCCCGCGCCGGACCCACAAGATGACGGGATCAGCCTTCTGGCGGCGACCTTGCGCGAGGTGGGCGGGCCGGTGGGCGTACCCTCGGGGCCAGAAAGCTATCTCCGGATGCCGATGGCCAGCTTTGCAGCGGTCAAGGCGGCAGCCGGGCTGAAGTTCACCCATGATTATGGCATCGTCGCAAGCCTGCGCGCGGTGAAATCCCAAGCGGAGATCGCCAAGATCGCCCGCGCCTGCGCGATCGGCAATCGCGCCTTTGACCGGGTGCCCGAGATCGCCCGCGAGGGGCGCGCGCTCAGCGCCGTCTTTCGCGATTTTCAGCGCCTGTTGCTGGAGGAGGGGGCTGACCTCGTGGCCTATATCGCGGGCGGGGCGGGGCCGGACGGTTATGGCAACGTGATTTCGCCCGCGTCCGACGCGCCGCTGAAACGCGGTGACGTGCTGATGCTGGACACTGGCGCCGTCTGGGATGGGTATTTTTGCGATTTCGACCGGAATTACGCGGTGGGCGCCGCGTCCGGCAACGCGGCGCTGGCGCATGCGCAGCTGGCCGAGGCCGTGCAGGCTGGGCTGGAGGCATCGCGCCCCGGCGCGCGCGCCTGCGATGTCTACGCCGCGATGGCCGCGATCACCGGGGCGGGCGAGGGATCGGGGCGGCTGGGCCACGGCCTTGGCATGCAACTGACCGAGGGGCTGTCGCTGATCCCCCAAGACCGGGCCGAGCTGGTGCCGGGCATGGTCATCACGCTGGAGCCCGGTGTCACAACGGGGCCGGGCACGATCATGGTCGCCGAGGAGGATATCGTCATCCGCGAGGACGGCGCCGAGCAGCTGACCCGCTTTGCTACGGCAGAGCTGCCGGTGGTTTGAGGCGCTCTCAGCCCTGCCGTTCCTCGGCCTTGGCGCGGTTCCAGAGTGCGTCCATTTCGGCCAGATCGCTTTGATCGGGCGTCTTGCCGTTCTCGTCGAGCAACGCCTCGATCCGAATGAACCGCCGCGTGAACTTGGCATTGGCGCGTCTTAGCGCCGCCTCGGGGTCGATCTTCATGTGCCGCGCGAGGTTTGCCATCACGAACATCAGATCGCCGAACTCCTCCTCGGTATGATCCGCGTCGCCGCTGGCATGGGCCTCGGCCAGTTCGGCCACTTCCTCGCTGATCTTGTTCAGCACGCCCTCCATATCCGGCCAGTCGAAGCCGATGCGCGCCGCGCGTTTCTGCAGCTTGACCGCGCGCAGCAGGGCGGGCAGGCCCAGGGCGACGCCGCTGAGCGTTCCTGTCTCGGCTCGCGCCGCGCGCTCGGTGGCCTTGATCGCCTCCCAGTCGCGGGTCTGCTGCTCGGCGCTCTTGTCGCGGCTCTCATCCCCGAAGACATGCGGGTGCCGCGCGACCATCTTGTCCGCGATGCCGTTGGCCACGTCGCTGAAATCGAAAAGCCCGCGATCCTCGGCAATCTGCGCGTGAAAGACGACCTGCAAGAGCAGATCGCCCAGCTCGCCCGTAAGATCGGTCCAGTCGGCGCGCTCGATTGCGTCGGCCACCTCGTAGGCCTCCTCGATCGTGTAGGGGGCAATGCTGGCGAAATCCTGTTCGATATCCCAAGGGCAGCCGCTATCAGGATCGCGCAGCGCGCGCATGATCGCCAGAAGGCGGGGTAGGCCGCCCTTGGGGTCTTGAATCAGGGCATCGGTCACTGTCATCTCCTCGGCTGGCGGGCTTGCATCTGGAGGGGTTTGTCTTACAGGGTGCTGCATCGGCGCAAGAGCGAAAGGGGTCATTATGGGACTGGAAGACGCAAGCAGCACGGTGGACGAGGCGTTCACCAGGGCGGATAATCTCGGCCTCAGCTTCGAGAATACCTTTGGCGGGGCCACGTCCTTCTTGCGGCGGCGCTATACCAAGGATCTGACCGGCGTCGATGTGGCCGTGACGGGCGTGCCCTTTGATCAGGCGGTAACAAACCGGCCCGGCACGCGCCTTGGCCCGCGTGCGATCCGCGAGGCGAGCGCGCTGCAAACGGCGGATGCGCCCTATGGCTGGGGTTATGATCCGATGAGCGCGCTCAATATCGTCGATTACGGCGATCTGGCCTTTGACTATGCCATGGTGCCCGAGTTTCCGGGCCTTCTGACGCAGCATATCAAGGGCATTCTGGATGCGGGCGCGGCCAGCGTCGTGCTGGGCGGCGATCACTATATCAGCTTTCCCATCCTCAAGGCCTATGCCGAGAAGTTCGGCCCCATGGCCCTGCTGCATTTCGATGCCCATACGGACACGTGGCAGGACGATAATTTCGAGCGGATCGACCACGGCACCATGTTCTACAAGGCGATCAAGCTGGGGCTGATCGATCCGGCCAAGTCGGTGCAGGTGGGCATTCGCACGACGGTGCCCGATCCGATGGGCATGAACATCATTGACGCGCGGGAGGTGCATGAGGGCGGCACGGCAGCGGCGGTCAAGAAGATCAAGGGAATTCTTGGCGATGCGCCCGTCTATCTCAGCTTCGATATTGACGCGCTGGACCCGGCCTTCGCGCCCGGCACCGGCACGCCGGTCTGGGGTGGGCTGACCAGCGCGCAGGCGGCGATCATGCTGCGCGATCTGGCGGGGATCGACCTGAAGGGCGGGGATATCGTCGAGGTCTCGCCGCCGTTCGACACAACCGGGGCGACGGCCATTGCCGGGGCGCATGTGGCGACGAATATCATCTGCCTGCTGGGGTGGAACGATCATGGCGGCGACGCTTGATGCGGATCGGGGAATGAGCATTTTCCTCCAAGATGAAGGTGCGAGTGCATGAAGTGGATTGGACTGCTTTTACTGTTGGCCGCGCTTGGCCTGCTGGCCTGGATCAGGCTTGCGCCTGATGATGTGGCGCGCTGGCATGTACTGCCGGACGCGGTCGAGAACAAGGATATGGAAGGCGGCGTGATGCGCCGCGTCACCGGCAATCTGGCGGCGCTGGACAAGATCATCCGTGCCGAGCCGCGCACGCATGTCTTGGCCGGCTCGGTCGCCGAAGGGAAGGTGACCTATATCACCCGTTCGCGCGTCTTCGGCTTTCCCGATTACACGACGATCGAGCAACAGGGCGATCAGATCGCCCTTCATGCGCGGCTGCGCTATGGCAAGTCAGATATGGGCGTCAACAAGGCTCGCGTGGAGCGTTGGCTGGCTGCTTTGCGGCAGGGATGAGCTAAGGCAACCATCGCTGATCTTGCGCCACATGGGCACGTTCAGCGACATCTGGCACTGCGCCATAAAGGTCTTGCCGTCGACATGGAGGCAGGTCATTTCACCCAACTCGACACGCGCGCCGGTCTTGTCTGTGCAATAGCAATCAATCGTCTTGCCGCCCATCGTGCCATCGGCCAGCGCCGGGGCGGCGGCCAGGAAAAGGGCGAGGGTGAGTGCGTTGCGCATGGCGCGAACTATATCACGCCCCGGCGTCTTGACCAAAACAATTGAATGAAGGACATGGGGGCCATGGTTCCATTCGACAGGTTAGAGCAGATCGTGCAGCGCTTCGAGTTTCTCGAGGCCAAGATGTCTGCGGGCGGCGGCAACATTGCCGCGCTGGGCCGCGAATATGCCGAGCTGCGGCCCGTGGTCGAGGAAATCCGCCACTACAAGACGCTTCTTGCCGATATCGAGGGCGCGCGCGGCATGCTGAACGATCCCGAGATGCGCGAGCTGGCCGAGGACGAGCTGAAAGAGCTGGAGGCGCGCCTGCCGGAAGTCGAGGCGGCGCTACAGCTGAGCCTTCTGCCCAAAGATGAGGCCGATGCGCGCCCCGCGATGATCGAGATCCGTCCCGGCACCGGCGGCGAGGAGGCCGCGCTCTTTGCCGGTGACCTTTTGCGCATGTATCAGCGCTATGCAGAAGCGAGGGGCTGGAGCCTGGAGATCATCGAGATGAGCCAGACCGAGCTGGGCGGGATCAAGGACGTGGTGGCACATGTGAAGGGCAACCACGTCTTTGCCCGTCTCAAGTTTGAAAGCGGCGTGCACCGGGTCCAGCGCGTGCCCGAAACCGAGAGCGGCGGGCGCATCCACACCAGCGCGGCGACGGTGGCGGTGCTGCCCGAGGCCGAGGATGTGGACATCAAGATCGACGCGGGCGATCTGCGGATCGACACGATGCGCAGCTCGGGCGCGGGCGGGCAGCATGTGAACACCACCGATTCGGCGGTGCGCATCACACATATCCCCAGCGGCATTGTCGTCACCAGCAGCGAGAAATCCCAGCACCGCAACCGCGAAATTGCGATGCAGGTGCTGAAAACCCGGCTGTATGATGCCGAACGCCAGAGGGTGGATTCGGCCCGTAGCGCCGACCGTGCGGCGCAGGTGGGATCGGGCGATCGCAGCGAGCGCATTCGCACCTATAACTTCCCGCAGGGCCGCATGACAGATCACCGGATCAACCTGACGCTCTACAAGCTTGATCAGGTGATGCAGGGCGATCTTGACGAGTTGATCGACGCGCTGACCGCCGATGCGCAGGCGCAGATGCTGGCCGAGATGGGGGCATGAGCCCTGCGCGCAGCGTCGGGCATGCGGTGCGCGAGTTGGCCGCCGCCTTGGAGCAGGCCGGCATAGATGGCGCGGCGCGCGACGCGCGCGTGCTGATGGCGGGGGCACTGGGCATCCCGCCGGGACGGCTGAGCCTGCACGAGGGCGACGCTCTGGCGCCCGCCGCGGCGACGCTGCTGCGCGACTACACCGTGCGGCGGCTGGAGCGGCAACCCATTTCACACATTCTGGGGCGGCGCGCATTCTACGAGCATGAGTTCGAGATCTCGCCCGACGTGTTGGACCCGCGCCCCGAGACGGAGGCGCTGGTGGGCGCGGCGCTTTCAGGCACTTTTGACAGTGTGTTGGACCTGGGCACCGGATCGGGAGCGATCCTGCTGTCGCTCCTTGCGGCGCGGCGTAGTGCGCGCGGGGTGGGGACTGACCTCAGCCAAGCGGCGCTGGACGTGGCAGGGCGCAACGCGGGACGGCTGGGCGTGGCGGATCGCGCAAGCTTTGTACGGTCGGACTGGTTCGAGGGCGTCACGGGGCGGTTCGATCTAATCGTGAGCAACCCACCCTATATCGCCTTAGAAGAAATGGTGGGCTTGGCGCCGGAACTGGCCTTTGAGCCGCGCTTGGCGCTGACGGATGAGAAGGATGGCCTGACCGCGTATCGCGCGATCTGTGCCGGGGCGGGGGCGCATCTGGTCCCCGGTGGCCGGGTGATGGTCGAAATCGGCTGGAGGCAAGGCCCGCCGGTGGCAGGTCTGATGCAGGAGGCGGGCCTGGTTGATGTGCGCATTTTGCCCGATCTGGACGGTCGCGACCGCGTCGTCTGTGCCGGTGTTCCAGCCTAGCATCCGCACCAAGATGGGGCAAAAACCGCGCAGAACAGCGAAAAACCACTTCAAAGGCAGCAAAATCGCCCAGTTTTCCCTTGTGCGGGGGGCTGTTGCATGGTTAGTGAAGGGGTCGACGCGGTGGATACCCATATCTCGGGTGGTCCCGCGCGACGCCAAGCCAACATAGCCGAACCCGGTTTTATGCATGTGCGCATCGGGCGCCTCTCGGGTTTACCACGGTTCTAGAAACAAGGCTGGACAGCAGACCTATGAGATCATCGAAGTCACGTTCGCGCAACAAGTCGAACAGAAACCGCCCCAATTCGGTCGGCAACGTCGTCAACCGCGTGTTCGACAGTTCCGGCCCCGAGGGCAAGGTGCGCGGCACGCCGCAGCAAATCATCGAGAAATACAACCAGTTGGCGCGCGATGCCCAGCTGGCCAATGATCGGGTTGCGACCGAGAATTTTCAACAGCATGCCGAGCATTACCTGCGGCTTTTGGGCGCCGCTCAGAAGGAGTTGGACGCCAAGCGCGAGCAGGATGCCAAGCGCGAACAGCAAGAGCGCGAAAACCGGGAGCGTCAGGCCGAACGCGACCGCGAGCGCAACCAGCGCGAAGAGAGCCGCGGTGATGTGGCGGACGCGCAGCAATCAGAGCCCCGCGACAATCAGGACGACGGGGGAAGTACCCTGGTGGACACTCCCGAAGGCAAAGCGCCCCCAAAACGTGCGCCGCGCAAGCCGCGTCAGAAGCCATCCAGCTCTGATGAAGGCGGTGCATCCGGCGGCCAGCGCGTGCAGGATCATGGCGAGAGCAAGGATGAAGAGGCCGGCGATAGTAACGCGCCCAAGCCCAAGCCGCGTCGTCCCCGCAAGCCGAAATCGGAGCCGGGCGAAGCACAAGACGGCGACGCCTCTCCTCCCTCATCCGAGACGGCAGCGGAATAATCGAGCCATATCGATGATGTTTCAGACCCGGGCGTTGCAGATTTGCGCCGGCCGGTTTTGTTTGCTTGCGTAGATCAAAGCCATTGGCAATCAGGGCAGGATCCCGGCATGAGATTGGCGCGCGCAAAAAAAAGGCCGAGCACTAAGCTCGGCCATAGTCCAACAGGGAGGTATGACGGAGACGCCGTAGCGGCGTTCCCGTCAAAAGAGCAGTTAGTGTCTGTTCTGGGTCCAATCAAGGAAAATTCCAAGATCTTGTGGCATGGCCGCTATGCAGAAAATGCATAGCAGGTGAAGGGCTCAGCTAATCTTTTGATCTTTCACGGTTTTGCGGTAGGCAAAGATCTCTTGCTGCACGAAGTCGCGAAAGGCGGCAATCCGCTGAGAATGGCGCAGTTCCTCGGGGTAGGCGAGGAAAACCGGCACTTCGACCGATTCTACCTCAGGTAGTACGCGAACGAGGCCCGGAAAATCATATGTGAGGTAATCGGGCAGCACACCAATTCCCAGGTGGTTGAGCACCGCCTGAAGCACGCCGAAGTAGTTGTTGACCGTCAGCATAGACGCAATGTCGTTGGCGACCAGCTCCTTCACTAGATATGTGGCCGCGCTGACCTGTGCCGAATTGATGTTCTGACAGATAAGCCGATGATCACAGAGATCCTCTACGGATATGGGCGCGGCGTTCTTGGCCAGGTAGTCCGGCGAAGCGTAGAGGCCCATGTGCACGCCCATCAGGCGCTTGCGGATGAGGTCGGCCTGGCTCGGCTCTTTCATGCGGATGGCCACGTCGGCCTCGCGCATGGGCAGATCGAGGACGCGCTCTTCCAGCATGAGGTCGATCTTGAGATCGGGGTATTTCTCGTAGAGCTTGGCCAGGCGCGGGGCCAACCACAAGGTGCCGAAGCCTATTGTGGTGGTCACGCGCAACTCGCCGAAAACCTCGTCCTCGCTGTCGCGGATGCGGGCGGTGGCGGCATCCAGACGTTTGACCATGGCGCGGGTCGCGTCGAACAGCAGCTCGCCCTGCTCGGTCAGAATCAGGCCGCGCGCGTGGCGGTGAAACAGTGTTGCGTTCAGCGCCTCTTCCAGCGACCGGACCTGGCGCGAGACCGCGGATTGCGATAGGTGCAGCTGATCACCCGCATGGGTCAGGCTACCTGCATCGGCCACCGCGTGAAAAATTCTCAGCTTGTCCCAATCCATCGCGCCCCATCCCATCGGCTGTTAATTGCGGACAGCCTTAGCAAAGAAATGCCCCTTCTGCATAGAATCATCGCGCTGCGCGGTCGATTGAGCGCGCAACTGCGGCAGATCGGTATGGCGCGGCTGCGCGGCGGTGATTAGGGTCGCGCCCATACGCATCATGCGTTTGGCGGAGAGAGTGGCGATGGCAGTAGGGATTTTTGACAGCGGTCTGGGCGGGCTGACAGTGATGGATGCGGTAGCCGCGCGCCTGCCGGATCAGGCGTTGGTCTATCTTGGGGATAACGCCCATGCGCCATATGGCGTGCGCACAGCCGAGGATATCCATGCGCTGACCCGCGCCGGGGTCGAGCGGCTCTGGTCCGAGGGGTGCGATCTGGTCGTGCTGGCTTGCAACACCGCATCGGCCGTTGCGCTGCGCCGCATGCAGGAGGCGGGCGTGCCCGAGGGCAAGCGCGTGCTGGGCGTCTTTGTGCCCCTGATCGAGGCCCTGACCGAGCGTCAATGGGGCGACAATTCGCCGCCCCGCGAGGTGAATGCCCGCCATGTGGCGCTGTTCGCCACGCCTGCAACGGTCAGCAGCCGCGCGTTCCAGCGCGAACTGGCCTTTCGCGCCATCGGCGTCGATGTCGAGGCGCAGGCCTGCGGCGGCGTGGTGGATGCGATCGAGGAGGGCGACATGATACTGGCCGAGGCACTGGTGCGCAGCCATGTCGACGCGCTGCGCCGCAAGATGCCGCAGCCGCAGGCGGCGGTGCTTGGCTGCACGCATTATCCGCTGCTGCAGGCCGTGTTTCAGGACGCGCTTGGCCCTGAGGTTACAGTTCTGTCGCAGCCCTCGCTGGTGGCGGATAGCCTGGCCGATTATTTGACGCGGCGTCCAGCGATGGCCGGGCAGGGCACCGGCCTGCGATATCTGACCACGGGTGCCCCGTCCCGTGTGTCTTACCGCGCGACGCAGTTCCTGCGCCGCCCTGTCCAGTTTGAGGCGGCCTAGGGGCGATTGCCCGGCGCGCCGGGATGGCGTAAGCCTGCGGCATATTGGTTACGCGCAGTATCGAAAGGCCCGTCTCATGAATAATATCGCCATTCTGGGCGCCTCCGGCTACACCGGCGCCGAGCTGGTTCGCCTGATCGCGGTCCATCCCGAGATGCACATCACCGCGCTAGCCGCCAATTCCAAGGCGGGTCAGAGCATGGCCGAGGTTTTCCCGCACTTGCGGCATCTGGACCTGCCGGACCTTGTGACGATTGATCAGATCGACTTCTCGGGCATCGACCTGTGTTTTTGTGCGCTGCCGCACGCCACCAGCCAGGAAGTGATCGCGGGCCTGCCAAAGGATCTGAAGATCGTCGATCTCAGCGCTGATTTTCGTTTGCGCGATCCCGAGGCCTATCAGAAGTGGTATGGCCACGCCCATGCCGCCCTCGATTGCCAGGCCGAGGCGGTTTATGGCCTGACCGAATTCTACCGCGAGCAAATCCGCAGCGCGCGGCTTGTCGCTGGAACGGGGTGCAACGCGGCGACGGGGCAATACGCCCTGCGACCCTTGATCGCAGGTGGCCTGATCGACCTCGACGATATCATCATTGATCTTAAGACCGGCGTTAGCGGTGCGGGCCGCAGCCTGAAGGAAAACCTGCTGCATGCCGAGTTGAGCGAGGGCGCGCTTGCCTATGGCGTCGGAGGCACGCACCGCCATCTAGCCGAGTTCGATCAGGAGTTTTCCTCGATCGCTGGACGCGCTGTAAAAGTGCAGTTCACCCCACATTTGTTACCTGCAAACAGAGGGATAATCGCCACTGTTTATGTAAAGGGCGAGGCGCCGCAGATCCATGAGGCGCTGCGAAACGCCTACGCATCCGAGCCGTTCCTGCAGGTGCTGCCCATTGGCGAGGTGCCCAGCACGCGCCATATTCGCGGCAGCAATTTTTGCCATATTGGTGTCAGCGGTGACCGCATTCCGGGGCGCGCCATCATCATTGCGGTGCTGGACAACCTCACCAAGGGGTCCAGTGGTCAGGCCTTGCAGAATGCCAACCTGATGTTAAATTTGGATGAGACGACTGCGCTTATGGTGCCGCCTGTCTTTCCCTGAACTCTGCTTGAGGAACGAACCGCATGGCGATGAAATCGCTCAAGAAAAAGCGCAGGGTCCAGATCATCGCCGTCGCGGCGGTGGCGCTGGTCGTGTCAACGGGGTTGATTGGCTATGCGATGCGCGACGGGATCAATTTCTTCCGCTCGCCCACGCAGGTCATGGCCGAACCGCCGGGTCCCGGCGAGGTGTTTCGCATCGGCGGGCTGGTTGAAACGGGCAGCCTGCGGCGCGGCGCGGGCTCGGAGGTAACGTTCAGCGTCACGGATGGCGGGGCCAGCGTACCGGTTGCTTATGTCGGCGTACTGCCCGATCTCTTTGGCGAGGAGCAGGGTATGGTCGGCCTTGGCAGCTATGACGGACAGACTTTCCGCGCGACCGAGATCCTGGCCAAGCACGACGAATCCTACATGCCCAAAGAGGTTGTAGACGCGCTGAAAGAACAGGGCGTCTATCAGGAGCCGGTCGGCCAGTAAGCGCGGCATTAACCATTCGCACGTCAGTTTCTGCACGAGGCCTGGGGGCGGTCCCCAGCCAGTGAAGTGCAGGGGTGCCAATGGACCAAGTGCGCGAAATCGCCCGAGAAATCGTTGCCCGCGAAGGCGGCTATGTCAATGATCCCGATGATCCCGGTGGTGCGACCAAAAATGGCGTGACGGTGCATACGATGCGCCGTCTGGGGTTGGATCTGAACGCGGACGGGCGCATCAATGCGGCGGATGTGCGTCAGATCAGTGCCGCGCAGGCCGAACAGATTTTTCTGGAGCATTATTATGAGGGGCCAGGCATCGACCGGCTGCCGCCGGTCCTGCGCGCGAGCGTTTTCGACATGTATGTCAATGCGGGCGCGAACGCGGTGCGCATCCTTCAGCGCCTTCTGTGCCAGATGGGTCAGCAAGTGGCCGTCGACGGTGTGATCGGTCCGCGCACCGCCGAGGCCGCGCAGATCGCCGCGCAGACCGCGCCGCACCACATCGCCGACGCCTATGCCATTGCGCGGCGCAATTACTACCTGCGTATCGCGGACAAGCGCCCGACCAGCCGCAAGTTTGCCCGCACGAAGGCCGGCGGCAAGGGTGGCTGGATCCTGCGCGCCGAAGAGTTCATGTCGCCGCGCTATCACCTGAGCGTCGCGGAATTTCGCGCACGGGTGGCGGCATGGCAATGATGGAGCGCATCATGACGCTGCTCTTCGGTGACGGGCGCAATGTCGTCGCGCGCACGGCCGAGGTTTTTCGCGAGAATGCCGAGGCCGGGGCCAGGCGCCGCACAGAAGAGCGCGGCGCGGCGGTCAGCCAGTTCGACGCCGAGTTCGGGGCAGGGCAGCAGGGCCTCTTTGACCGGTTCATGGACGGCGTCAATCGCCTGCCGCGCCCGGCGCTGGCCCTTGGCACGTTGGGCCTTTTCGTTGCGGCGATGGTCGATCCCGTCTGGTTCGCGGCGCGGATGCAGGGCATTGCGCTGGTACCCGAGCCGCTCTGGTGGCTTTTGGGCGTCATCGTTTCCTTCTATTTCGGCGCGCGCCATCAGTTCAAGGGTCAGACCTATCGCCGCTCGATCGTGCAGAGCGCCGCTCAGGCGCCGCGGATCGCCGCCAGTATCCGGGCGCTTGAGTCGGCCCATGCGGGTGGAACCGAAGACGCGCCGGAGGAGGCCGCCGATGCGCCCAACCCCGCCCTGCGCGCCTGGCGCGAGCAGGAGCGGTAGCCGCCCGCGACAATCTGAACCGCCCCGCATGATTTTTCTCATTGGTGGAGAAGGCGCGGGGCGGTTATAGAGGGGCATGATTACAGAACTCGGCCACTTCGCCCTTATCCTCGCCCTCGCCCTGGCCTGCGTTCAGGCCACTGTCCCGCTGATTGGCGCCCATAAACGCTGGAGCGGCTGGATGGCCGTCGGCGATACGGTGGCGGGCCTACAATTCCTGATGATCGCGATTTCCTTCGCAGCGCTCACCCAAGCCTTCATCACGTCGGATTTCTCGCTGCGGCTGGTCACGCTGAACAGCCACTCGGCCAAGCCGATGCTCTACAAGATCACCGGCGTCTGGGGGAATCACGAAGGCTCCATGCTGCTCTGGGTGCTGATCGTGGCGCTTTTCGGTGCTGCGGCAGCGTGGTTCGGGGGCAACCTGCCGCCGGGTCTGCGCGCACGCGTGCTCGCTGTTCAAGGCATGATCGGGATCGCGTTCCTCGCCTTCATTCTCTTTACGTCCAACCCCTTTCTGCGTCTCGCCACGCCGCCGCTGGACGGGCAGGATCTGAATCCGCTCCTGCAGGATCCCGGCCTCGCCTTTCATCCGCCGTTTCTCTATATCGGCTATGTCGGCCTTTCGATGACCTTCAGCTTTGCCGTTGCCGCCCTGATCGAAGGGCGCGTCGATGCCGCCTGGGGCCGCTGGGTGCGGCCCTACACGCTGGCGGCCTGGGTCTTTCTGACCATCGGCATCGCGATGGGCAGCTGGTGGGCCTATTACGAGCTCGGCTGGGGCGGTTTCTGGTTCTGGGATCCGGTGGAAAACGCCAGCTTCATGCCGTGGCTGATTGCTGCCGCACTGCTGCACTCGGCCATCGTAGTCGAAAAACGCGAGAGCCTGAAAAGCTGGACCATCCTTCTGGCCATCATCGCCTTCGGCTTTTCGATGATCGGCGCGTTCATCACGCGCTCGGGCGTGCTGACCTCTGTCCATGCCTTCGCCAATGATCCCGAGCGGGGGATGTTCCTTCTGGGCATCACGGCGCTCTTCATGATGGGCGGTCTGACGATGTTCGCGGCACGCGCGGGCGCGATGCAGGCGCGGGGGGTCTTTGCGCTCTCCAGTCGCGAATCCATGCTGGTCGCGAATAACGTTTTGCTTGGCGTCTCGGCCTTCGTCGTCTTCGTCGGAACCATTTGGCCACTCGTGGCCGAGCTCTTCTTCGACCGCAAACTGTCGGTCGGCGCGCCCTTCTTCAACATGGCTTTCACGCCCTTCATGATCCTGCTGGGTTTGCTGCTGCCCATCGGGGCGATGATGCCGTGGAAACGCGGGCAGATGCGGCGCGTGTTGCGACAGCTGGCCCCGGCAATGGTGCTGGCCTTGGCGGTGCTGGGCCTGGCATGGGCCATCCAGACCGGGCGCAGCCTGATGGGGCCTGTCGGATTGGGGCTGGCAACATGGCTGGTCGCCGGTTCGGTGATCGACATCTGGTCGCGCACCGGAAGCCGCGGTGATATCGCCAGCCGGGCAGGGCGCCTGGCACGCCTGCCGCGCGCCGACTGGGGCAAGGCCACGGCCCATGCAGGCCTTGGCGTGACCATGGCGGGCATCGCGGGCTTGTTGGCCTGGGAGGCCGAAGACATCCGCGTGGTCAATGTCGGCGACAGCTTCGATTTGGCGGGCTATACCATCACGCTTCAGGATGTGCGCCGCAGCGAGGGGCCGAACTATATGGCCACGATCGCGGATATGCGCCTGTCGCAGAACGGTGAGACGCTCGGCATTCTGCAACCGGAAAAGCGCTTTTATCCCGTGGCCGAGATGCCCACGACCGAGGCGGCCATCGATAACGGGCTCTTCCGCGATGTCTACGTCGTGATCGGGGATCCGCAGGATGATGGCGGCTGGGCCGTCCGCACCTATTACAAGCCGCTGGCCAACTGGATCTGGGGCGGGGCGATCTTGATGGCCCTGGGCGGCGCCCTGTCGCTGAGTGATCGACGCTACCGCGTTGCTGCGGGTGCTCGCAAGCTGCCCGGTGCGGTGCCCGCCGAATGAGACGGCTTGCGCTGATCCTCGCTCTGATTGCCAGTCCGCTCATGGCGGTGCAGCCTGACGAGATTCTGGACGACCCGGCGCTTGAGGCGCGTGCGCGTGCGCTTTCCGAGGGGCTTCGCTGTCTGGTCTGCCGGAACGAGAATATCGACGCCTCGAATGCTCCGCTTGCGCGTGATCTGCGGCTCCTGGTGCGCGAGCGGCTCATGGCGGGCGATACCGATGATGAGGCGATCACCTACATCGTGGATCGTTACGGCGAATACGTCTTGCTCAATCCGCCTGCCACGGGTAGCACGCTTTTTCTGTGGCTGGCCGGACCGGCCATGCTGCTGATCGGCGCCGGGATTGCGGTGATCTATATCCGCAGGCGAGGTCAGGCAGCACCTGAGGACAGTCAGTTGAGCGATGACGAGGCGGCGCGCTTGCGCGACATTCTTGACAAGTGAGGCCGCGATGAGCCGCTACTCCGTCATCACACTGGAGATCGACGCGTCCATAGCGATCCTGCGGCTCGATCGACCCGAGAAGATGAATGCGCTCAACGCGCAGATGCGGGCCGAGGTGACAGACGCGGTGATAAGCGCCGGAAAATCCGCGCGCGTGCTGGTCATTACCGGCAATGGCCGGGCCTTTTGCGCGGGACAGGACCTGAGCGACGCTGGAAACGCGGCGGCGCTCGACCTTGAGCGTGTACTGCGCGATGAGTACGCCCCCATGCTGCGCGCCATCGCCGAATGCCCGATCCCGACCGTCGCGGCGGTCAACGGCGTGGCCGCCGGTGCCGGCGCAAACCTTGCTTTGGCCGCCGATGTGACGATTGCGACCGACAGTGCCGCCTTCATTCAGGCCTTCACGCGTATCGGATTGATGCCGGATGCTGGCGGCACGTATTGGCTGCCGCGCCAGATGGGATCCGCCAAGGCCATGGGGGCGGCCCTCTTCGCCGAGCCGGTCAGTGCCCGCGATGCTGCCGACTGGGGCATGATCTGGGAGGCGGTCCCGGACATGGAGTTCGATAGCCATTGGCGCGCCCGCGCAGCGCATCTGGCGGCAGGCCCGACCGAAGCCTATCGCCATCTCAAGACCGCCCTGCGCGCAAGCTGGCAAAACGCCCCCGAAGCGCAACTGGATGTCGAGGCGCGACTGCAAGGCGCCTGTGGCCAGACCCGCGATTTCAAGGAAGGCGTCATGGCGTTTCTGGACAAGCGAAAGCCGTCCTTCGAGGGTCGTTGAAGCTCGGCGGGGGGTGGTCGCTCGAAATGCATCCTTCCAGCCGAAGACATATCACGGCGCGTCGTATCACGCTGTCGGCGCCTGGGTGTCTCGGAGGTTACATTTCAGGCGCTTCGCAGGATCATCGAGTCGCTGTTGTCGGAAATCGAAATAGCCCGTTCTGGCCGTCTCCTGCCTTATAGATCTTTCATCAACCGAAGTGCGTCATATATCGCGGCATGGGTGTTGCGGGCGCTGACTGCGTCGCCGATGCGAAATAGCTGAAACGCGCCGGCGGCATTGCGACGAACCGCCTGCGGGCGGCCTTCAGTCAAGGCATCGTAATCAACAGCGCCTGCGTTGGACGACATCGGCTTGAGCTGAAAATACAGCTCATCCATCGGCAGTGTTCCGTAATTGACGACTACCTGATCATAGAGCTGCGTAACCTTGTGATCACTGTAATCGGTGCCGATGGTTGCCCTCAGCTTGTTGCCATCCCTGGCGATATCCATAAGGCGGCGTGCCACGGTAAAGGTCGTGTCCTTGTCCTGAAGGCTTCGCATATAGGGCACCAGGTTCATCCCCATGATATCGGGCGCGAAGGTCCGATCCGGCGTCATCACCTCAACGCGCGCACCTGCGTTGGCGGCTACTTCGGCGGCCATCAGCGCGGGGTGATCGCCGCTTTCGTCATAGATCAGCACATGCTCGGCGGGCTTCACGTCGCCTGCGATCAGATCCCATGCACTGACGGCCAACCCTTGCTCGCGCCCGGTCTCGAATAACTCGAGGTTGGGTAGGCCACCGGTGGCGACGATCACGATGTCAGGCGAAAGTGCGGTGACATCGTCCAATTCAGCAAAGCTGTTGAAGTGAAACGTCACGTCGCGCGCGGCGCATTGCGCCATGCGCCAGTCGATGATGCCGATCATCTCGCGGCGGCGCGAATTCTGCGCGGTCAGTCGAACCTGCCCGCCGGGGTCCGGCTGCGCCTCGAATACGATTACGTCATGGCCGCGCTCGGCCGCGACGCGCGCGGCCTCCAACCCGCCAGGGCCCGCACCGACAACCACAACCTTGCGCCGTGTGTCAGCACGCATGATGCGGTGCGGCATGGTAAGCTCGCGCCCCGTCGCCGGGTTGTGGATGCAAAGCGCCTCGCCCGCCTGGTAGATCCGGTCGAGGCAATAGGTGGCACCGACGCAAGGGCGGATATCCTCCTCGCGCCCCTCGACGATCTTTTGCACGATATGCGGATCGGCCATATGCGCGCGGGTCATGCCCACCATGTCCAGCAGGCCGGCGGAAATAGCATGGCGCGCGGTTGCCACATCGGGAATGCGGGCAGCATGAAAAGTGGGCATGCCGGTTGCCTTCTTCACCGTGCCGGCGAAATCCAGATGTGGCGCGCTTTTCATGCCCTGCACCGGGATCACATCGGTCATTGCCGGGTCGGTATGGATGCGCCCCCGGATGACGTTCAAAAAATCCACCATGCCGCAATCGGCCAGCCGTTTCGAAATCTCGATACCCTCGGTTGGAGTGATGCCGCCTGCCGCCGCTTCGTCCGCAGTATAGCGCAGCCCGACGATGAACTTCTCACCCACCCGGCCCCGGATCGCCTTCAGAACGTCCATCGGGAACTTAAGGCGGCTTTCGAGCGTGGCCGCGTCATAGGGACCGTCCAGATCATTGGTCAGCGGCGACCAGAACTGATCCAGTAGGTGGCCGTAGACCTGAAGTTCGATCCCGTCCATGCCTCCAGCCTGCATCCGCTCGGCGGCGTCGGCGAAATCGGCGGTGATCCGTTCGATATCCCAATCTTCGACCAGCTTGGGAAAGGCGCGATGCGCCGGCTCGCGGTGCTTGGAGGACGAGACCGAGGGCAGCCAGTCGCCCTTGTCCCAGCCTGTACGGCGGCCAAGATGTGTCAGTTGAATCATCACCGCGCAGCCATGCTCATGGCAGGTATCGGTCAGTTGCCGGAGCCACGGCACGACCTCGTCCTTGTACGCGAGGATATTGTTGAAGGCCGGCGGGCTGTCCCGGCTTACCGCCGCTGATCCGGCTGTCATGGCCAGCGCGACGCCAGCTTTGGCGCGCTCGGCGTGATAGGCGGTGTAACGCTCCTTCGGCATCCCGTCCTCGGGGTAAGCCGGTTCGTGCGCAGTGGTCATGATCCGGTTGCGCAGCGTCAGATGCTTGAGTTGGTATGGTTGAAGGAGGGGGTCGCGGCTCATGTTCTCTTCCCTTTTGCTCGGCTTTGGCGCGCGTCCGGATGGTGAATCCGGTCCTTGGGGGTGCCCACCGGCGAGACGTTGCAGATTGGCTGGCAGGTTCGGCCAGAGCGGTTGGGCACACCGGGCAAGATGCGTGCATCGGAACCATAGCTGCCGCCTTCGCGCAGCGCGATAACTTCGTTGATGATGTACTTGGGGGGCACGCGCGGCTTGGCTGATAACGACGGGGTGACGTTCAAAACAAATAGCCAGCCGAGCTGGGCGATGCCTGCCGACACACGGTCGGGTCCATCGCAGGCCCTTGGGAGCGTTATTTCCCGGACCGCAGCCAATCCGGCCTGCAATCGTTTTTCAGAAGGTCGCGTCTGACCGATCCGAACGCTGGCCGAAATTCGATCAGCCCGAAACACGTGACCGGACCCGCCCGCGCGCTTGGTTGCGTGTAAAACTTGCCCCGCCTCCGTCCGAATGACCCTGCGGACCGATTGTGACGCGGGAAGCGGGGCAGAAACCGAGCGGTAACCGGCAAGTCCGTCCTTTGAGAAGGAAGCCGGTTTGCTGACAAAAGTCCGGCTTGAGTCGTGAAAAAGGCGCAGCAATGTTGCCGCGCCCTCTTCTATAGTACTGCCGCTGCTCAGCGGTTTTCGATATCTACGTAATCCCGCAACGTGGCCCCTGCATATAGCTGACGGGGCCGCCCGATTTTCAGCTGCGGATCGGCGATCATCTCTTTCCACTGAGAAATCCAGCCGACGGTGCGCGAGACGGCGAAAATCGCGGTGAACATCGAGGTCGGGAAACCCATCGCCTCGAGAATGATGCCCGAGTAGAAATCGACATTCGGGAACAGCTTCTTATCCGCGAAATAGGGATCGGCCAGCGCCTGTTTTTCGAGCTCTTTCGCGACCTGCAGGGTCGGATTGTCCTCAATCCCCATGAGGTCCAGAACTTCGTCTGCGGATTGCTTCATCACTTTCGCGCGGGGGTCGAAATTCTTGTAGACCCGGTGACCAAAGCCCATCAGGCGGAAAGGATCGTTCTTGTCCTTGGCGCGGTCGATATATTCGGGGATGCGGTCGACGGTGCCGATCTCGCGCAGCATCTCGAGGCAGGCCTGATTGGCGCCGCCATGGGCAGGGCCCCAGAGACAGGCGATGCCAGCGGCGATGCAGGCGAAGGGGTTTGCGCCCGAGGACGAGGCTAGGCGCACGGTCGAGGTGGACGCATTCTGCTCGTGATCCGCGTGCAGCGTAAAGATGCGGTCCATTGCGCGGCTGAGGATCGGGTTGACCTCGTAATCCTCGGACGGAACGGCAAAGCACATGCGCAGGAAGTTAGACGCATAGTCGATATCATTGCGCGGATAAACGAAAGGCTGGCCGATCGTGTACTTGTACGCCATTGCCGCGATAGTCGGCATCTTGGCGATCATTCGGACCGAGGCGACTTCGCGCTGCCACGGGTCGTTGATGTCGGTGCTGTCGTGATAGAATGCGCTCAGCGCGCCGACGACGCCCACCATGATGGCCATTGGCGGCGCATCGCGGCGGAAGCCGCGGAAGAGGAACTGCATCTGCTCGTGCAGCATCGTATGATTCGTCACCCGCGACTCGAAATCCTCAAGCTGCGCTGCCGAGGGCAGCTCGCCATAGAGAAGCAGGTAGCAAACCTCCAGATAGTGCGATTTTTCGGCCAACTGGTCGATCGGGTAGCCACGGTGCAGCAATTCGCCTTTTTCACCATCGATGAAGGTGATCGTGCTGTCGCAGCTGGCGGTCGAGGTAAAGCCAGGGTCATAAGTGAAAACGCCCGCCTGGCTGTAGAGCTTGCGGATGTCGATGACATCAGGGCCGGCGGTGGGCGAGTGAATGGGAAGCTCGTATTCCTTGCCGTCGATGCTCAGCGTGGCGGTTTTCTTGTCGTCGGCCATTAGGCGTTCTCCCTGTTGCGAACCGTGGGCCGTACCCCGGTCCGGGCTGGATAATCTACTGGCCTTACGACGGGATTAATCCGCGTCGCTGCCTGCATCCTCGAGACGGGCGAGCGTTTCGGCCTGCCCCAGAACCAGCATCATGTCATAGACGCTGGGCGTTGCGCTGCGCCCGGCCAGCGCGGCCCTGAGCGGGCCTGCCATCTTGCCAAACTTGATATCGCGCGCCTCTGCAAAATCGTTCATAAACGCCTCGAGGCTCGTCCGGGTCCAATTAGCATTTTGCAGATGCGGCGTCAATTCTCGCAGCATACCACGGGATACCGTATCGAGTTGTGCGGCGGCTTTCTCGTCAATGTCCAAGGGGCGAGACGCCAGAATAAACTGACCCTTTTCAAGGAGTTCTATGTAGGTGCGCGCGCGTTCCTTGAGGTGCGGCATCGCGTCCAGAAACATCGCCGCCTGTTCGGGCGTAAGGCGCGGGCGGCCGGTTACCTGCAAAAATTCCTCGAGTTGATGCAGCAGCGCAGCATTTTCCGTCGCGGCCAGGTGCTGACCGCAGATGTTTTCGAGTTTCTTGAAATCGAACCGCGCCGCGGATTTGCCGATCCCGCCCAGATCGAACCATTCCTGCGCCTCGGCATCAGTGAAGAACTCGGCATCCCCATGGCTCCAGCCGAGCCGGGCGAGGTAATTGCGCATGCCGGACGCGGGATAGCCCATCTGGCGGTATTCGTTCGTACCAAGCGCGCCGTGCCGCTTGCTCAGCTTCTTGCCGTCGGGACCGTGGATCAGCGGGATATGCGCATAGATGGGCAGGGGCCAGCCCATCGCGGTATAGATCATCATCTGGCGGGCCGCATTGTTGAGGTGGTCATCGCCGCGAATGACATGGGTCACGCCCATGTCGTGATCGTCCACCGCCACGGCCAGCATGTAGACGGGCGTCCCGTCCGAGCGCAGCAGCACCATGTCATCCAGCTGGTCGTTGCGGATGGTCACGCGGCCCTGCACGGCATCCTCGATTACAGTCGCCCCCTCCAGCGGCGCCTTGATGCGAATGACGTAGGGCAGATCCGGATGCGTCTCGGGCGCGGCATCGCGCCACGGGCTGCGAAAGAGGGTCGAGCGGCCCTCCTCCTTGGCATTGTCACGGAAAGCCTGGATTTCCTCTTGGGTCGCAAAGCATTTATAGGCCTGCCCCGCCTCCAGCATCTGGTGCGCGACCTCGGCGTGGCGGCTGGCGCGCTCGAACTGGCTGATCACCTCGCCGTCATGGTCGAGGCCCATCCACGCCATCCCGTCCAGAATGGCCTGCGTCGCCTCGGGGGTCGAGCGGGCGCGGTCGGTATCCTCGATCCGCAGCAGGAACTGGCCGCCGCGACCACGCGCGAAGAGCCAGTTGAACAGCGCCGTGCGCGCCCCGCCGATATGCAGATAGCCGGTGGGCGAGGGGGCGAAACGGGTCACGACCTTTTGGGACACCAGATTGGACATGGGGCGCATTAACCTTTCGGTAACGATGTCGGGGATAGGTTCGGCGTCTGTCTACCTATGAGCGGGAAGGGAAACAAGTGGCGGCGCTCTGGCAGTATTCCGCGGGCGTGCTGCTGTTGCAGCGGGGGCATCTGATCGGCTGGGCGCCTGTTTGCCTCGGCACGGGGATAGGTCTCTATTTCACCCTCCCGGCCGAGCCGGGCTGGCCCGCCTATGCGGCGCTTGCCGGGCTGATCGCGCTCTTGCTCGGGCTGTCGCGCAAGATGGGGCAGGCGACCTCGCCGCTGGCGATTGGCGCCGCGCTGATCATCGCGGGAGCGCTCCTGGCAGGCGCGCGGGCGCATCAGGTTGCCGGACCGGTTCTTGGCTGGCGCTATTACGGACCGATCGAGGGGCGCGTTGTGGGCATCGACCGCTCGGCCTCGGACGCGGTGCGCGTGACGCTGGACCGGGTGCGACTTTCAGGCGTGGCGCCGGGCCGCACGCCCGAGCGCGTGCGTCTGTCGCTGCATTCCAAGATTGCTGGCGCCGCGCCGCAGCCCGGTCTTTATATGGGTGCGACGGGGCATCTGTCGCCGCCCTCCGGCCCGGTCGAGCCGGGCGGCTTCGATTTCCAGCGCCACGCGTGGTTCCAGGGGCTGGGAGCGGTGGGTTACACCCGTGTGCCCTTGGTTGCCCTGGCCCCGCCCGAGGGCGGGCAGTGGATGTTCCGCATCCGTATGGGCCTGTCTGCCCGGGTCCAGGCGGCCCTGCCGGGCGAGACGGGGGCCTTTGCGGCCGCCATCATGACAGGTGATCGGTCCGGCATGGGGCAGGACACGCTGACGGCGCTGCGCGTATCGAATCTCGCGCATCTTCTGGCGATTTCGGGTTTGCATATGGGCCTGCTTACCGCGTTTGTCTTTGGCGCGCTCCGCTATGGTCTGGCCCTGGTGCCATGGATTGCCCTGCGCGCACCGGTCAAGCCGGTCGCCGCCGCGCTCGCCCTCGTCGTCGCAGCCTTCTACCTCGGCCTTTCGGGCGGCAGCATCGCGACCGAGCGGGCCTTCATCATGGTTGCCGTCATGCTGGTTGCCGTCATGCTCAGCCGCCGCGCACTCAGCCTGCGGGCCGTGGCGCTGGCTGCGCTCATCGTGCTGGTCCTGCGGCCCGAAGCGTTGATGGGCCCCGGCTTCCAGATGAGCTTTGCCGCCACGACCGCGCTGATCGCCGTCTTTGGCTGGCTGCAGCATGACAGCGTCCCGCGCGGGCCGAAATTGCTGCGCCCGGTGGTAGCCGTCGTGATTTCATCCGGTGTAGCCGGGCTGGCGACCGCCCCGATTTCCGCCGCGCATTTCAACCAGATCGCGCATTACGGCCTGATCGCCAACCTCGCCTCGGTTCCGCTGATGGGCGCTCTGGTTATGCCGGCGGCCGTTCTGTCGGTGTGCCTCTTGCCCTTCGGACTGGAAGGCATGGGCTTATGGGTCATGGGGCTGGGGCTGGACTGGATCCTCGGTGTCGCGCATTGGATCGCGGAGCAGGATGGCGCTCGCGGCATGGTGCCCAGCCCGGGGGCATGGGTGCTTCCGATTCTGGCGCTGGGGGCACTGATGCTTATCCTCTGGCAGGGGCGGCTGCGCTTCGTCGGCGCCCTTCCGATGATCGTCGCTTTCGCGTTGTGGGCGGAAGCAGACCGCCCGTATATCCTGATCTCCGACACCGGAGGCCTGGTAGGAATCATGACGCCGTCGGGCCGTGCGCTCAGCGCGGCAAAGGGGGACGGGTTCGCGGCACAGAACTGGCTGGAGAATGATGGGGATCCGGCGACGCAGGAAGAGGCGGCAGCAAGATGGCCTCAGGACTTTGTTCCGGCAGGCTGGCCCGCCATTCGCGCCTTTCGCGGTAAGCGGGCGCTGGAAGGGCTGACTGGCTGCACCGAGCCCGGGCTGATCGTCATGAACTCTGTTGCGCCCCCGGATTGGACCGAGATCAAGGCGTGCAAAACTCTTGATGCGACGGCTCTGCGGGACACCGGGGCAATGGCATTGCAGGGCAAGGAACTGCACGCCACCACCGCCCGGCAAATCTCGGGCGAGCGGCTTTGGAATGCGCGGCACAAGAGGCGCGCCGCGCGGATGACTCAGTAGGTGCGGATGAGCCCGACCAGACGACCCTGCACCTTGACCTTGTCATCGGAGAGAATGCGCGTTTCATAGGCCGGGTTGGCCGCCTCCAGCGCAATCGCGCCGCCACGCCGGAAAAACCGTTTCAGCGTCGCCTCCTGATCCTCGACAAGGGCCACCACGATATCGCCATTATCGGCGGTCGAGGTCTCGCGGATGACGACCACATCGCCGTCATTGATACCCGCGTCGATCATGGAATCGCCCTTGACCTCCAGCGCATAATGCTCGCCGGCGCCCGCGATCATCGCGCCCGGTACGGCGACATTGTGCGACGCGTGCTGAATGGCCTCGATCGGGACACCGGCGGCGATCCGCCCCATCAAGGGCACTTCCAGCGCATCGATCGTGACCGGGCGGGCATTGGCGGGGGGTGGGTCGTCGGGCATGTCGCCGTCGATCACGCGTGCGGCAAAGCCATGGCTCGATGTGCCGCCCAGCGATTCCGGCAGCTTGACGATTTCAAGCGCGCGCGCACGGTGGGCAAGACGGCGGATGAAACCGCGTTCCTCAAGGGCCGTGATCAGGCGGTGAATTCCGGATTTGGACCGCAGGTCCAATGCATCCTTCATCTCGTCGAAACTGGGCGGCACGCCATCGCGCTGAACCCGTTTGTTGATGTATTCCAGCAAATCCAGCTGCTTCTTGGTCAGCATAGCATCCGTCCCTCCGCCGATTTATCCTAGTTTGTTCTATACATGTTCCCGTTTTGTGTCAAGCCGTTTGGGCACGGGTCAGATCGGCATGACGGAAACAAGGCTGCCCTTGGCCGCGGGCGGGGCATGAACGGGCCTGACGATAAGCACGTTGGCGCGCGAGAGAACGCTGAGAAGGGCACTGTCCTGGGATGCGGCAGGCGCCACGATGCCTCGGTCAAGATGCCCGCGCATGTAATGCGCGCGAGGCCCGTTTTGCGGAAGGTCCGCGCCGAGTTCGGCGGTGATGCAAGGCGCGCCTGTCTCGCCGAGTCCAATCATTGCGCGCAGCATCGGCAGGATGAAAACATGACCGCAAACCATTGCGGACACGGGATTTCCGGGCAGTCCGACCATGACGGAACCGTTGATACGTCCGGCCATGAGCGGCTTGCCCGGTCGCATGGCGATCTTGTAGAAGGACCGCTGCAGCCCAAGCCCGGCGGCAACCGCGCCGACAAGGTCATGATCGCCTACGGATGCCCCGCCGACCGTGATGATCAAGTCGGCCCCATATGCCAGACCAAAGGCCGTCTCAAGGGATGCGGAATTGTCCCTCGCGATGGGCAAAACGCGGGCGATGCCGCCGTTTTCCTCGATCAGGGCAGCCAGTCCGAAGGTGTTGGAAGCAATGATCTGGTCGGAATTTGGCGTTTCGCCCGGCATGACCAACTCGTCCCCCGTGGCGATGATGGCAACGCTGGGTCTGCGCGCCACAGGAATGTCAGGGACGTTCATCGCCGCCAAAAGAGCGATGTCGTGTGGGCGCAATCTACGGGGAGCCTCCATCGTCTCGCCAGCCGCGAAATCCGCGGCTGCGGGGCGGACATGCAGCGCAGGATCAAGACTTTCGCCGAGCGTGATTTGGGATGAAGAAAACTCGACATCCTCTTGAATGATAACGCGATCAGCGCCATTGGGTAACGGCGCGCCGGTAAAGATTCTTACTGCTTGATTGGGGGCCAGAACGCCGGACCAGCGATGGCCGGCGGCCGCCTCGCCGACCACGGTCAAGGAGGCGCCGGGGCGGGCATCTGCGGCGCGGACCGCATAGCCATCCATCGCGGACGCAGCGAAGGGCGGCTGGTCACGCGAGGAGCTGACCGGCTTCGCCAGCACGCGGCCGCAAGCGGCCTGCAGGGGCACTGTCTCAATACCGCTGAAACGGCTCAAGGCAAAGAGGTGAGCGAGGGCTTCGTCAACGCTGATCATGCTGGGAAGCCAGTGCGCTGGAAATCCAAATACATTTATTCCGCCTCGTAACGACCGGATTTTCCACCATCTTTCAGAAGAACACGCAGTCCGCCGATTTCCATGGCCCGGTCGACCGCCTTGGCCATGTCATAGACGGTTAGCGCGGCCACGCTCGCGGCGGTGAGCGCCTCCATCTCAACGCCGGTTTGACCGGTGGTCTTGACCGTGGCCTCAATCCGCAGCCCCGGCAAATCAGGGTCGAGGATCAGATCGACGCTGGCCTTCGCGATGGGCAACGGATGACAAAGCGGGATCAGGTCGGGCGTTCGCTTGGCCCCCATGATCCCGGCAAGGCGCGCGACGGCCATGACGTCGCCCTTCTTGGCGCGGCCTTCGGAAATGATATCAAAGGTTTCTCGCGCCATCTTGATGTGGCAGGCTGCGGTCGCGACACGAGCGGTCACGGGCTTGCCGGACACGTCGACCATATGCGCGTCGCCCTGCGCGTCGAAATGTGTCAGGCCCGTCATTTACAGGCCTCCGGGGGTCAGGGGATTGGCAAGCAACTGCCGCGTCGCGCTGGCCACATCGTCCGCGCGCATCAATGTCTCGCCGATAAGGAAACAGCGCGCCCCGTAGCGTGCGATATCCGCAAGGTCCTCGCGCGTCTCCAGGCCGCTTTCGCAGATGATGATACGGTCCTCGGGCACGTAGCGGGCGAGGGTGCGTGAGGTGTCGAGAGACGTCTCGAACGTGTTCAGATCGCGGTTGTTGATGCCAATGAGCTGAGATTTCAGTGCCTCGGCGCGGTTGAGTTCTTCGGCATTGTGCACCTCGATAATCGCGTCCATGCCCCAAGTTTCGGCAGCCTGTTCCAGCGCGGCGGCCTCGGCGTCGGTGACGCTGGCCATGATGATCAGGATGCAATCCGCGCCCAGGCTGCGCGCTTCGGCGACCTGATAGGGATCATACATGAAATCCTTGCGCAGCACGGGCAATTCGCAGGCGGCGCGGGCCTGCGTCAGAAATTCCTTGGCGCCCTGAAAGCTGGGCGTGTCGGTGAGGACCGACAGGCAAGTCGCGCCGCCCTCTGCATAGGCCTGTGCCAGCGCGGCGGGATCGAAATCAGCGCGGATGACGCCCTTTGAGGGGCTGGCCTTCTTGATCTCGGCGATCAGGCCATAGCCTCCGATGGACGCCTGAAGCAACGCCTCCTTGAAGGGCCGCACTTCGGGCGCGGATTGGGCACGCTCGGCCATCGCTTCGGGTGAGACCTCGGCCTTGGTCGCCGCGATCTCGTCCAGCTTGTAGGCTTTGATCTTTTCGAGGATTGTGGGCGTGCTCATGTCGTCTCCGATGTGATTTTAGCAAGCGTTTCTAGGCATTTGAGGGCCGCCCCGCTATCGATGCTGGCTGCGGCCTGCTCGGCACCCTCGGGAAGGGATGCGGCGTGACCGGCCACCACCAGCGCCGCGGCGGAGTTCAGCAGCACCGCGTCGCGATAGGCGCCGGGCGCCCCGTTCAGCAGCGCACGGAAAGCGGCGCCGTTTTCCTGCGGAGTGCCGCCCAGTATGTCCTCAAACGGGTGCAGCGGCAGGCCGGCCTCTTCCGGGTGCAACTCGAATTCGGTGATGGTGCCATCCTCATTGAGGGCGGCAACCCAGCTATGCCCGCTGATGGCCAGCTCGTCCGTGCCGTCACTGCCATGCACCAGCCACGCGCGGGTGGAGCCCAGCTGTCCCAGCGTTTCGGCCATGGGGCGGATCAGGTCGCGCCGATAGGCGCCGGTCAGTTGAAACTTGACGCCTGCGGGGTTGGTCAGGGGCCCGAGGATGTTGAAGATCGTGCGCGTGCCAAGCTCGGCCCGCACCGGCCCGACATGCGCCATCGCGGGGTGGTGCATCGGCGCCATCATAAAGGCGATGCCCGCGTCTTTAAGCGCCCTTTCAACAACTTCCGGGCCGATCATCACGTTGACGCCCATTTGTCCCAGCGCATCCGCCGCGCCGGATTTCGAGCTGAGATTGCGGTTGCCATGTTTGGCCACGCAAACGCCGGCGCCCGCTACGACAAAGGCCGCCGCGGTCGAGATGTTGAGCGTGCCCTTTCCGTCGCCCCCAGTGCCGACGATATCCATCGCCCCCTCGGGCGCGCGCACCTTGTTGCACTTGGCGCGCATGACGGCGGCGGCAGCGGCGTATTCATCCACCGTCTCGCCGCGGGTGCGTAGCGCCATGAGGAAGCCGCCGATCTGGCTGGGTGTCGCTTCGCCGTCGAAGAGGATACCAAAGGCCTGCTCGGCCTGCATGCGCGTAAGAGGGCCGTTCGCGGCGGCGTCGATCAGGGGCTTGATCGCGTCGCTCATGCGGGCACCTTGGCCGGTTGCTGCATCATGTCGAGGAAGTTTTTCAGCAGGGCATGGCCATGCTGCGAGGCGATGGATTCGGGATGAAACTGCACGCCCTCGATTGGCAATTCGCGGTGCCGGAGCCCCATGATGGTGCCGTCCTCCAGATGCGCGGTGATCTCTAGGCAGTCGGGCAGGCTCGCACGTTCGACCACGAGGCTGTGATAGCGCGTCGCCTCGAAGGGCGAGGGAAGCCCGGCAAAGACGCCTTTGCCCTCGTGATGCATCAGACCCATCTTGCCATGCACTATTTCGCTATGCCGCACGACGCGCCCGCCAAAGGCCTGTCCGATGGTCTGGTGTCCAAGGCACACGCCCAGAAGGGGAATACGCGCTCGCGCCGCCGCCAGCGTCAGGTCTAGGCAGATCCCCGCCTGATCCGGATCGCAGGGGCCGGGAGACAGCAGGATGCCCGACGGTTTCATGGCCAGTGCGGCCTCCACGTCCAGCGCGTCGTTGCGGCGCACGATCACCTCGGCGCCCAGCTCTCCGACGTAGTGCACCAGATTGTAGGTGAAACTGTCGTAATTATCGATGAGCAGCAGCATGTCAGCAGGTCCGTGTTGGATTTGCCCCATCGCCATCGGTCCCTTGGATTTGGGGTGGAGGCCGGGGGGGCGGTCGCGGTATACATGTTCAGGCTTGGCCCCGAGGGTCAAGGGGGCCGAAGGCGGGAAACGCCGCGGCAGACGGGCAGTTGCAGGAGGGCCAAGGCATGGCGAGCGGATTTTTGTCGGGGCTGGTGGCCGGTGCGGCCGTATCGGGGTTTGCCTTGGGCACGCTTTCGGTTGTCGCCGGGGGCGGGCAGGACGCAGCGCCCGGCGCGGCCACGATCGAGGTGCCGGCCGGGTCGGAATTCAACCAGTCGCTGGTCGATGGGCCTGCGCAGATGCCGGATGCGGACGGCGCGCCAGCCATCGCCTCGGACGCGCCCAAGGTCGACACGGCAGCGCCCGATGATCTGAGTGCGATGGGGGCCGAGAATACCCAGCCCTCGCAGCGCCCGGAGACAGGCGGAATCGACGCCGACCTCAGCGCCCCGCAAGTGCCCAGCGACGGCAGCGGTATCATCGCCAGTCTGCCGGACGAGGCGGCGGATGCCGGTGCGGAAGAAAGTGTGGTTCCAGAAACCACCGCCGAGACCGCGCCCGATGTCACAAGCGATATCGCCACCGCACCAGCGCCGGGCGCCGAAGACCCGGCCATTTCCGCCGATCCAGCCCAGCCCAGCATGCCCGAGGTCGAGGCGAGTGCAGGCCTGACGCCTTCGGACGCCGGCTCTCAGGATGCGCCCGAGATGGACAACGATCCACTTCAAGACGCGCCGGATTCCTCGCCGGAGCCGTCAATTGATGCGCCGGATGCATCCGACGAGGATGCCATGCCATCCGGCACGATCGGAGATATCGCGGAGGATATCGAGACGAACCGCCTTCCGTCCGTGGGCCCCGAACCTGTCGAGCTGGAGATCGAAGAGGTGCCGGAGGATCCGCGCGCGATCGCAAGAAACGCCGCGCCCTTCGACAATCCCGAAGGCAAGCCGCTGATGGCCATCGTATTGATCGACAACGGCAGCAGCCCCATCGGGCTTGAGGCGCTGGATGCCTTTCCCTATCCGCTCAGCTTTGCCGTGGATGCGATGCGGCCTGACGCTGCCGAGGCGATGGCGCGCTACCGCGATGCGGGCTTCGAGGTGCTTGCCATGGCGGATCTGCCCGAAAGCGCCGATGCGCGCGATGCCGAAGCCGTCATGCAGACCGTCTTTGCCGCCGTACCCGAGGCTGTCGGCGTACTGGAAGGCTCGGGCACCGGCCTGCAGATCAGCCGCGATGCCAGCGAGCAACTGGTACCGATCCTTCTCGAGTCCGGGCATGGCCTCGTTCTCTTTGCGAAGGGTCTTCAGACCGCGCCAAAGCTGATCGCGCGCGAGGGCGTACCCGTCGGCACGATTTTCAGGGATTTCGACAGCAATGATCAAAGCGCGACCGTCATTCGCCGCTTCCTCGATCAGGCGGCGTTCAAGGCGGGGCGCGACGAAGAGGGCGTGATCATGCTGGGCCGCCTGCGCGCCGATACGATTAGCGCGCTGCTGCTCTGGGGGCTGCAGGACCGCGCCAGTCGGGTGGCGCTCGCTCCGATTTCCGCGGTGCTTCTGGCTGAGGATTAAGCTTCGCGCCAACAACCGGGGGCAATGCCGTCCAGTGTCCACTCGCCAATGCGCCAGCGCACCAGCCGCAGCGTGGGAAATCCGACATGCGCTGTCATGCGCCGCACCTGCCGATTACGCCCCTCGGTGATGGTCAGCTCAATCCAGCTGTCCGGGACAGATTTGCGATACCGCACCGGCGGCACGCGCGGCCAGAGGGCGGGCGGGTCGATCCGGCGGACCTCGGCGGGCCGCGTCAGGCCGTCCTTGAGTGCGACCCCCTTGGCCAGCGCGGCCAGCGCGACGTCGTCCGGCACGCCCTCGACCTGAGCCAGATAGGTCTTGGGCTGCTTGAACTTCGGATCGGCAATGCGCGCCTGCAGCTTGCCGTCACTGGTCAGGATCAGCAGCCCCTCGCTATCGCGGTCCAGTCGCCCGGCGGGATAGACGCCCGGCACGTCCACATAGGCGGCCAGCGTCGAATGCCCGCTGCCCTCATCGGTGAATTGCGACAGGACGCCATGCGGCTTGTTGAGAAGGATGAGGCGACTCATAGATAGCTTTCAGGCAGTGCGTGGGTGGGGGGCAATGCGTCAATCGAAGACCGTGCCTTTGCGTCTGTTCTGGCTCTGTCGCGCCGTGCTTGGTCAGCTCAATTCACGCTGTCTCAATTCCCGCCAATATCGCCGCACCTGCCGGAACGACCGAAAATCATCTGCATAGATTTCCTTCAAACGCTGAGTCAACTCGGGCGTCAGAATATCGGATTTCCGAATGGGCTTTGGGGATTTATTGCGCGCGCCAACTGCGTGGGACGCCTTTTCGATGTCGGGGACCAGATCCTTTAGGAAATGCACCAACTGCCACCGGAAACCTTCGAGCGTCAGGACGTGAAAATTCGATTTGAAAACCTGTGTCAGTTGGTGCGTTTGCGGGACGAGGTGCCAATTGGGTTTCGTCCTGGTCTCACCGGCAATGTTGGACGCAGCCCATTGCGCCAGTTTCAAACAGTTTTCCGTATGACCGGCTGCAGATAAATTCTTGTCTTCGCGCAGATCATGGGCGGCGAAAAACTCCCGAGACATTCCGGGGCGGCGGGGCCCGCCACCGTGATAAACCTTGTCAAAATAGACGGACAGAAAGCGATGTATGGGATTGCGCATGATGATCAGGTTGTGCGCGTTTCTTTCGATTTCCTCCAGCGAGGTCTGCGAGGCGCGTTCCAGCTGATCATCCCAATCATGTCTGCCGGTCTCAGGGTCAATCAGGCGCTCGTTATCCAGGTAGTAGAGCAGACTCTTGAAAAACGTTCCGCCATTTTTGGGGATATGATGCCAGTAAAGCGGATAGCGTCTGGTCGTGTAAAGCCATTCGGGTTTCACCCGCTTGGTTTCGACACGCGGATGCGACGCCAGATGCTTGATCATTTGAATTTGCATCGGCTTCCCTGCTCTCGACCTGAGGTCCGCGTGGGCTCAATCAAGACGCGGCGCAACCTCCCGCATTACCCGTTGGAGGATCCCCCGAACCGGGCCGCATCCGCAGCTGCCCGCCTGATGGCGTTGGATTTGTGTACTGTCTCCATATACTCGGCCTCGGGGTCGCTGTCATAGACCACGCCGCCGCCCGCCTGGATATAGAGCTTGGCATCCTTGACCACGGCCGTCCGCAGGGCGATGCAGATATCCATGTCGCCGCCCGCGCTGAAATAGCCCACCCCGCCGCCATAGACGCCGCGCTTTTCCGGCTCCAGCTCGTCGATGATCTCCATCGCACGCACCTTGGGGGCGCCTGATACCGTGCCAGCGGGCAGGCCCGCCAGAAGGGCACTGAGCGCGTCCTGATCATCCGACAACTCACCCACGACGTTCGAGACGATGTGCATGACGTGGCTGTAGCGCTCGATGATGAATTCCTCGGTCGGGTGCACGGTGCCCACCTTGCAGACGCGGCCCGTGTCGTTGCGCCCCAGATCCAGCAGCATCAGATGCTCTGCCAGTTCCTTGGTATCGGCCATCAGGTCGGCCTCATTCTCGCGGTCCTCTTCGGGAGTCGCGCCGCGGGGCCGGGTGCCTGCGATGGGGCGGATCGTGACCTCATTGCCAAAGACGCGGACCAGAATCTCGGGGCTGGCGCCGATCATCTGAAACCCTCCGAAATTGAAGTAGAACATGAAGGGCGAGGGGTTCGTGCGGCGCAGGCTGCGGTAGAGCGCGAAGGGCGGCTGCGCGAAAGGCTGCGTCCAGCGCTGACTGGGCACCACCTGAAAGATATCGCCCGCCTTGATGTATTCCTTGGCCTGCTCCACGGCGGCCTTGTAGCCTTCGCGGGTGAAGTTCGACACCGCCTCGCCATCTTCGGCGGCTTGGCCGAGGCCGCGGCTTTGGGGCAGGGCGCGGTCCAGATCGCGCACGGCGTCCATCACGCGCTCGGCGGCGCGGGCATGGGCGGCGCGGGCGCTGGTGCCCGGCTCATGCCATGCGGGTGCCACGACGATCACCTCGCCCTTGACCCCGTCCAGCACGGCGATGACCGAGGGGCGCAGCATCAGCGCGTCGGGCAGGCCGAGCGGGTCGGGGTTCACATTGGGCAAATGCTCGACCAGGCGGATCATGTCATAGCCCAGATAGCCGAAAAGCCCCGCACTGGCGGCGGGCAGATCGTCGGGCAGATCGATGCGACTCTCGGCGATGAGGCTGCGCAGATTGGCCAACGGATCGCCGTCCTGCGCTTCCCAAGCCTCGGGATCGAAGCGGGCCTGCCGGTTGATCCGACTGGACTTGCCGTGGCACTGCCAGACAAGGTCCGGCTTCATTCCGATGATCGAATAGCGCCCGCGCACCTCGCCGCCGGTGACCGATTCCAGCATGAAAGCGTCAGTGGCGGTGCCTGCCAGCTTCATCATCAGCGAGACGGGTGTGTCGAGATCGGCAGCGAGACGCGTATAGACCAACTGGCTCTTGCCGGCCTCATATTCTGCGGCAAAGGCATCATAGGATGGGGTCAGTTCCACGGCAGCGCGTCCTTATTGAAAGTTGGCGTGAACGGCGGCGATGGCCTGCTGGTCCAGCGTGATCCCGGCGCGCGACCGGATATCATCGGCAAGCGCCTGGTAGAGATCCTGCGCGATGTCGCCTGCCGCCGAATCCTGCAGGCTGCTGCGGATGCGGTCCAGCTCATCGCCCTCGCTCTCGGGGACGGCGGCCTTGTCGAGGCGGATGATGAACAGGCGGTCGTCGCCATTGACCATGGTCACGTCGCCCTCGTCCATCGCAAAGATCGCGGGGATGGTGCCCGAAGGGGTGCCAGCCTGAAAGCCCTGGCGCGTGATACCCTTGCCGGTGCGGGGCGTCAGACCGACATCCTCGAAGGACGCGCCGCTTTCCAGCTCGGCGATCAACTCGTCCGCCTGTGCGCGCAGCGCCTCGATCAGCGCGTCACGTGCCCAAGCCGCGGCGACCTGCTGCTGCACCTCTTCCAGCGGCTGAACCGTGGGCTCGACCACCTCGTCAAGGCGCATGGCAAAGATCCCGCCGTCGCCGAGGTTCAGGACTTCGGGGAAATCGCCCACTTGCAGGTCGGCGGCGGCGTCGCGGAAGGCGGCGTAGCCTGCGATGCCCTCGCTCATGCCGGGGCGCCAGTCAATCGTGCCGGTTTCCATCTGCGTCTCGTCGCCGAGGTTCTCGATGGTCGCACCACCTGCCAGCAGATCGTTCGTGCCCTCGATCGAGGCGTCGATAACGCGCGCGGCGCGGTCATTGGCCAAGGCGCCGCGCAGCTCGGGTTCGGCCTCCTCAAAACTGGTGATCTGCTCTTGCAGCACCGCGTTGATGCGGAAGAGCGCGGGGCCGAGGCTCGTCTCGACCGGGCCGACCACGTCGCCCGATGCGGCGCCGAAGACAGGCTCGCCCGCGGCGCCCAACTCGGTCCGGTCCACGTCGCCCATATCGACATCCTGCAAGGTCAAACCGCGCGCCTCGACCAGATCGTCGAATGTGGCCTCGCCCGCGTCCAGCTCTGCACGAGCTGCCTCGGCGGCCTCGGCGTCGGGATAGACCAGACGCTCGACCAGGCGGCGTTCGGGTTGGTTGAACTCGGCTGCGCGGGCTTCATACGCTTCGCGCAGGGCGGCCTCATCCACTTCGACCTCGTCGATGATCATCTCGGGGGTGAGCCAGGCATAGGTGATGCGCTGCGTCTCGGGGATGGTGAACTGGGGGATGTTGGCCTGATAGTAGGTTTCCAGATTCGCGTCTGTGGGCACCGGCAGGCCGCTGTTCAGATCGCCGCGCCCGAGCGCGGTGAAGGTCACGTCACGCTCTTCGGCGATATAGTCCAGCAGGCTGTCCGTATAGGCGGCGGGCGTGCTGACGCCCGCGATGACGGCGCCCTGCACCAGCGTGCTGGCAGTCTCGGCGCGCACATCCTCTTCGAACTGCGCCTCGCTGAGGCCCGCGCGTTCCAGCGCAAAGCGATAGCCTTCGCGGTCGAACTGCCCGTCAACGCCCTGGAACCCGGGGATATCCATGATCTGGCGGCCCAGCGTGGCGTCGCCCACGGAGATGCCCATCCGCGCCGCCTCATCCTCGATCGCGGCCTGGCTGACGAGGCGCGAAAGGACGCGCTGTGGCAGGCCGCGTGCCTCGGCCTCGGCGAAGGGCAGGGGGGCGCCCGTCTCGGCCACCGCAGCGTTCACCTCGGACCGCAGGGCGCGAGCATATTCGTCGATCGTGATCTCGGTGTCGCCCACCGTGCCGATGCGGGTGATGCCGCCACCCAGATTGGTTACGCCAAAGCCGCCGAGGCCAAGGATCAGAAGGCCCATCAGGACCCACATCGCGGATTTGGAAATGCTTTTGGATCGCATGTTTTTGGCGCCTTCGTCGGAAATGGGGTGCGGTCTCGCGTTGGGGATTGTCTATGCGCTCGGGGTCCGAGGGGCAAGGGGCCAGCCCCGATCCTGAAGGGCGCCAAGCGCGGCGAGCCGGCCGAACAGCGTCTCGATCCCGGCGCGGTCCACATTGGCGAAAGCGATGCGGAAATGTCGCGCGCCGGAACTGTCTTCGGCGGGCGCGAACATCGTGCCGGGCAGGGTCAGCACGCCCGCATCGCGGACAAGGCGCGGGGCCAGCGCGTCCGACCCCTCGGCAAAGGGATGCGCGAGATAGGCGAAATACGCGCCGACGCCCTTCAACTCCCAGCCTTGCGCGGCCAGTTTCGGCATCTGCTCCGTGATGGCGGCGCGGCGGTCCAGAATCTCGGCCCGCTCACCGGCCAGCCATTGCGCAAGGTTCTGCATCCCCCAGAGCGCGCCGATCTGGCCCAGCTGGTTGGGGCAGATGGCGACGCAATCGAGGAACTTCTCGGCCTCGGCCAGCCGCGCGGGCGAGGCGGTCATCGCGCCGACGCGGTGCCCAGTCAGGCGGTAGGCCTTGGAAAAGGAGTAAAGCTGGATCAGCGTCTGGTCCCAGTCGGGATCGGTGAAAAGGTCGTGCGGCGCGCCGGCGCGCGCGTCGAAATCGCGGTAGGTCTCATCGACCATCAGGGCGATGCCGCGCGATTTGGCCAGCTCGTAGAAGGCGCGCACGAGGTCCGCCGGATACTCCACACCGCCCGGATTGTTGGGCGTGACCAGCACAATGGCGCGGGTGCGCGGCGTGATGAGGGCAGCGGCCTCTTCGGGATCGGGCAGAAGGCCCGCGCGCGCCGGCAGCGGCAAGATACGCACGCCGTTCATGTCGCACCACATTTTATGGTTGAAATACCATGGGGTTGGAAGGATGACTTCATCCCCCTCATCGCAGAGCGTGGCCAAGGCGGCGCAGAACGCCTGGTTGCAGCCCGAGGTGATGGCGACATTCCCCGCCCCGATGGCGCCGCCATAGGCGGCGGTCCATTGCGATGCCACCTCGGCGCGCAGATCGTCGCGGCCCAGAACGGCGCCATAAAGATGCGCATCGGTCTGCGTCATCGACGCCTCGGCCATCGCGCGGCGCAGTCCCTCGGGCGGCACCTCGACAGGGGCGGCCTGGCTTACGTTGATCAGCGGGCGGTCGGGCGGGAACTGGACTCCGTCCAGCCAGCGGCGGGCCTCCATCACGGGCGGGGCGAAACTATGCGTAGTGCGGCTCATATGCTGGTCTTTCTTATTTGCCGCGATAAGGCTGGACATATTGCAGGGCGAGATCCCAGGGGAAGAAGATCCAGGTATCCTGGCTGACTTCTGTGACGAAGGTCTGGACGCGCTCCTTGGCCATCGGCTTGGCATAGACGGTGGCGATATGCGCCTTGGGCATATGCGCGCGCACCACGTCGAGCGTCCGTCCGGTATCCACCAGATCGTCGATCACGAGGATGCCGGTGCCGTCGCCGACGATGTCCATATCCGGGGATTTCAGGATCTGCGCCGCGCCTTGGGACTGGTGGTCGTAGCTCTTGACGCTGATCGTATCGACGGTGCGGATATCCAACTCGCGCGCGACGATCATCGCGGGGGCCATGCCGCCGCGCGTGATGGCCACGATCGCGCGCCATGCGCCGTCATCCGGCCCCTTGCCATCAAGCCGCCACGCCAGCGCGCGCGCGTCGCGGTGCAACTGGTCCCAGCTGACATGGAATCCTTTTTCGTGGGGCAGGGGTTCTTGCATGGAGGCTCCAATGACTCAGATTGCGATGCGTGCGGCCATGGCGCCCAAAAGAAGTGCGGCGCACCGATCGAATTTGGATTTGAGGCGGATATACCCTGCTCGCATGGGCGCAGTGGTCAGGATCATCGTCGCCATTGCATACCAGGCAAGCTCCAGCGCTAGATGATTGGCCAGGATCAGCGCCGAAGTGCTCCAAGCCAGATCCGCAGGCAGAATCGTGGAGAAGATCGAGCCGATGAAGAATACCAGCTTGGGGTTCGCCAGATTGGTGATCAGGCCCAGCCGAAAGCCTTGAGCGATGCCGGGCAGAGCGGTCTCGACGGGGCGGTCGGCGCCGCGCCAGAGACCGATCGCCAGCCAGATCAGATAGGCGGCGCCGGCCAGTTTCAGCGCTGTATACGCCGCAGGCACGGCCGCGAAGATCGCGCTGAGGCCCAAGAGCGCCACCCCGGACCAGATGACGGCCGAGAGCGACAGACCAAGCCCCGTCATCAAGCCCGCGCGCCGCCCACCGACGAAGGACGAGCGGATCATCGCGATGAACGCAGGTCCGGGACTGGCAAGCGCGCCGAGTATGGCCGCATTGAACAGAAGGAGCGTCGCCGCGTCCATCATTGCCCTCAGGTGTTGTCGATATCGGGCGCGTCGACGGCCTTCATGCCGACCACGTGATAGCCCGCATCGACATGGAGGTTCTCGCCCGTCGTGCCGCTCCCGAGATCGCTGAGAAGGTAAAGCGCGGCCTTGCCCACATCGTCGATGGTCACGTTGCGGCGGAGCGGCGAGTTCAACTCGTTCCACTTGAGAATATAGCGGAAATCGCCGATTCCGGATGCGGCCAGCGTCTTGATCGGACCCGCCGAGATGGCGTTGACGCGGATACCGTCCTTGCCCAGATCCTCGGCAAGGTATTTCACCGATGCCTCCAGTGCGGCCTTGGCGATGCCCATCACGTTGTAATGGGGCATGACCTGCTCGGCGCCGTAATAGGTGAGGGTCAGCATCGAGCCGCCCTCTTTCATCAGCTTTTCCGCGCGCTTGGCAACGGCGGTGAAGCTGTAGCAGCTGACATCCATCGTATCGAGGAAGTTTTGGCGGCTTGTGTCGATATAGCGCCCGCGCAGTTCGTTCTTGTCGGAAAAGCCGATGGCGTGGACCAGAAAGTCGATCTTGCCCCAGACACGTTCGATCTCGGCGAAGGCGGCGTCGATCGAAGCGGGGTCCGACACGTTGCAGTCGATCATCACATCGGAGCCTAGCGATTTTGCCAGCGGCTCGACCCGCTTTTTGAACGCGTCGCCCATGTAAGTGAAGGCCAGTTCGGCGCCCGCATCGGCACAGGCTTGGGCGATGCCCCAGGCGATGGATTTGTCGTTGGCAAGGCCCATGATAACGCCGCGCTTGCCCGCCATAAGATTGTTTGACATATCCCGCTTCCCGACCCGATTAGATGCTTTTGCTGACCTTTAGGCGATTGCCCGGGGTGCATCAAGGGCTGCCTTCCGCAAAGGGTGGCGTGGTCACTCTGGAAATGGTGTGCGCCTTGCGTCATATCTTAGCGTGATGGAAATCGAGGGGACGGTTGAAATGACAGACAGAACTGGCAAATTCGCAGGCGACGATCCCTTTCAGATCGCGCGCCGCTGGCTGGAGGAGGCTGAGGGCACCGAGCCGAACGATCCCAACGCCATCGCGCTGGCCACCGTCGATGCGCAGGGTATGCCCAACATGCGCATGGTCCTGCTCAAGGAAATCGCGGATGACGGCTTCGTTTTCTACACCAATTACGAGAGCGCCAAGGGGCAGGAACTGGCCTCTGGCGGCAAAGCCGGTTTCGTCATGCATTGGAAGACGCTGCGCCGCCAGATCCGGGTGCGCGGGCCCGTCGCGCGGCAGGACGGCCCCGAGGCAGATGCCTACTACGCGTCGCGGTCGCTCAAGAGCCGGCTGGGGGCCTGGGCTTCAAAGCAGTCGCGCCCCCTTTCGAGCCGGGGGGCGCTGATGGCGGAGGTCGCCAAGGTTTCAGCGCGCCACGGGCTGAACCCTCCGCGCCCACCGTTCTGGGGCGGATTCAAGATCACTCCGGTCGAGATCGAGTTCTGGGCAGACGGCGATTACAGGCTTCACGATCGTTTTGTCTGGCGCCGGGGGGGGGCGGATGAGGCGTGGAGTGTGACGCGGCTGAATCCATGATTTCAAAGCTTACGTTACGTTATCTCGCCGACGTCAAGGGTAAAGTGGCAAGATTACGCCGGAATTTACACGCATAAAGCGAGCTGTTGCCGACACAGTCCTCTAAAAAGTGATTTTTGAGTCCCTTAGGCATGGACGCTTAGACCCGGTGACTCTATATGTAAGCGTGTCAGGGGGCGCTCTATGGATGTGTCTCCTTGCAGCTGAAAGGAGTGGAGTGCGTGGGCATGTTTGACGTGACGCAAGGCAGGATGGCCACTATCGTCGGATCGGACGATGCGGACTTGAGGCGTGTGCGTGGCCGCGTCAAATGGTTCGACCCCGTGCGCGGCTTTGGGTTTGTCCTTGACGATCAAGGTGGCGCAGACATCCTTTTGCATGCGAATGTGCTGCGCAATTTCGGCCAGAGTTCGGTGGCGGATGCCGCCATCGTCGAGTTGGACGTCCAAAGCACTGAACGCGGTGTGCAGGCGACTGCCGTCCATGAGATCGTGCCGCCCGATGCCGGTAACCTTCCCGGGCTCGCCGATTTCGACGAGATCGATCCCGAGACGCTGCGCGATGCGCCCTTGGTGCCCGCGCGGGTCAAGTGGTTCGACAAGGCCAAGGGATTTGGTTTTGCCAATACCTTTGGCGAGGACGGTGACGTCTTCGTGCATATGGAAGTTCTCCGGCGCTCGGGCCTTGCGGATTTGCAGCCGGGCGAGGCGCTGGCCATCCGGGTCATCAACGGCAAGAGGGGCCGAATGGCCGCAGAGGTCAGCGGCTGGGAGAGCGCCGTCAAATGAAGCAACTCGCGGTTGCCTGTTGGCTGGCGCTTGTCGGCACGGCGGCCTTGGCCGAAGAGTGCCGCCCCGACGTGGTTCAGCTTCGCGGCGACTGGGGGCAGGCACGGTTCGCCATCGAGCTGGCTGATGACGAGGCCGAGCGGGCACAGGGCCTGATGCACCGCGAAAGCCTCCCGCAATCGGGAGGCATGCTTTTTGTCTATCCCGAAACCCGCACCGTCGGCTTCTGGATGAAGAATACGCTGATCCCGCTGGACATGATTTTCGTCGACGCGACTGGCACCGTGGCACGGGTGCATTCCAACGCGGTGCCGGGCGACCTTACCCCGATCATGGGGGGCGCCGATATCAAGGCCGTGCTCGAGATCAATGGTGGACTGGCCGAGCGCCTTGGTATCGCGCCGGGTACCCAGATGCGCCATCCGTCTTTTGTCGAAGATCGCGCCGCTTGGAAATGCTGACACCTTGCGGTCAAACGTTCGCATTTGGGCTTTTCTTCCTATCCGATTCTGCGTAAGCCTCCTGCATGGTCCGGGGTGTGGCGCAGTCTGGTAGCGCACCTGTTTTGGGTACAGGGGGTCGTAGGTTCGAATCCTGCCTCCCCGACCATTCTTCCTCTCAACATATGAAATCGCGCAAATGCGCCGCATCCGGTGGACCCGTGCCCGTCCTACGCGGTTCCTGCGCGGGATTGAGCCCTTGCCTGTGGCGCGGATGCACCGGGTCGCCCAGAGGCGGAAAAGTTTTTTTCGCCCCCGGCGCGCGCCAAATCCTGCACCGCCTTTACACCAACAGCGCGGGATAAGGTTGAAGCGCTTTGTGAGCGTCGGGCGCTAAACCATCCGAAAATCAGCGGTTTTGAAAGCCGAGCTTCCTTTACGTCAGCGGCGCGCAACCCTGTGGATATGCTGTGCATGAATCGGCTGGCCCGGGTCACGGTCGGAACCCGCGCAAAAGGTCAACGGCAAAGAGGCAGCTTTTCCATAAATTTGCGATTGACGGAGTATGTGCCAATGCGTCAGGTTGTGCAGGCCGCCGATGCGCACACAATATGTAGTGCAACCAGGGCGGCGAGGGACATTCTCGATACCAGCCGAATTTCAGGCTAGCAGGCGTGCGCCGAGGGGCGTGCGGTCGCAGTGTGGAGGGGTGCGCCCGATGAACAGGGTCCGGCGCGGAACGGCGCGTCGCGGCAGCCAACCAACATGAACCAGTACCCAAAGCGGGGCGAGAGGCAGCGACATGAAAATCGACAGAAAGTTCACGAAGGCCGGTAAGGACGCATATGCGGAGCTCGAGTTCGTCACGACCTCGTCCGAGATCCGCAATCCCAACGGCACGTCGGTCTTCAAGCTGGACAATGTCGAAGTGCCCGCCGGCTGGAGTCAGGTCGCGAGCGACGTGATCGCGCAGAAGTATTTCCGCAAGGCCGGCGTCCCTGTCCGCCTCAAGCGCGTCAAGGAAAAGGGCGTGCCCGAGTTCCTGTGGCGCTCGGTTCCCGATGGCGACAATGTCGAGACCACGGGCGAGACCTCGGCCAAGCAGGTCTTTGACCGTCTGGCCGGCGCATGGACCTATTGGGGCTGGAAGGGTGGCTATTTCACCACCGAGGCCGACGCACAGGCCTATTTCGACGAGATGCGCATCATGCTGGCCCGCCAGATGGGCGCGCCCAACAGCCCGCAGTGGTTCAACACCGGCCTGCACTGGGCTTACGGCATTGATGGGCCCGGGCAGGGGCATTACTATGTCGACTACAAGACCGGCAAGCTGACCAAGTCGACCAGCGCCTACGAGCATCCGCAGCCCCATGCCTGCTTCATCCAGTCGGTCGCCGATGACCTCGTCGGCGATGGCGGCATCATGGATCTTTGGGTGCGCGAGGCGCGTCTTTTCAAATACGGGTCCGGCACGGGCACCAACTTCTCCAGCTTGCGCGCTGCGAACGAGCCACTGTCGGGCGGCGGCAAATCCTCGGGCCTCATGGGCTTTCTGAAAATCGGTGACCGCGCAGCAGGCGCGATCAAGTCGGGCGGCACCACGCGCCGCGCGGCCAAGATGGTGATCTGCGATGCCGACCACCCCGATATCGAGGAATTCATCAACTGGAAGGTCAAGGAAGAGCAGAAGGTCGCCAGCATCGTCGCCGGCTCCAAGATGCACGAAGCCAAGTTGAACGACATCTTCGCCGCGATCCGTGCCTGGGATGGCAGCCTTGAGGATTCGGTCGACCCCAAGAAGAACGCGGGCCTCAAGGACGCCATTCGCGGCGCCAAGAAATGTTCGATCCCCGAGACATACGTCAAGCGCGTGCTGGACTATGCCAAGCAGGGCTATGAGAGCATTGAATTCCCGACCTACGACACCGACTGGGATTCCGAGGCCTATGCAAGCGTCTCGGGCCAGAATTCCAACAATTCGATCCGCGTCACCGACGCCTTCCTTCAGGCGGTCAAGGATGATGCCGATTGGGCGCTGATCAACCGCACCGATGGCAGCGTGGCCAAGACGATCAAGGCACGCGACCTCTGGGAGGATGTGGGCCATGCCGCATGGGCCTGTGCCGATCCGGGCATCCAGTACCACGACACGGTCAACGCGTGGCACACATGCCCCGAAGATGGCGAGATCCGCGGATCGAACCCCTGCTCGGAATACATGTTCCTCGACGATACGGCCTGCAACCTCGCCTCGATGAACCTGCTCAAGTTCTACGATGACGGTCGGTTCGACGCCGAAGCCTATATGCACGCCTCACGCCTCTGGACCGTGACGCTGGAAATCAGCGTGATGATGGCGCAGTTCCCCTCCAAGGAAATCGCGCAGCGCAGCTTTGACTTCCGCACGCTGGGCCTGGGCTACGCCAATATCGGCGGCCTTCTGATGAATATGGGTTTCGGCTACGATAGTGACGAGGGCCGCGCGCTTTGCGGTGCGCTGAGCGCGATCATGACGGGCGTCGCCTATGCCACCTCCGCCGAAATGGCGGGCGAGCTCGGCGCCTTTCCGGGCTACGAGCGCAATGCCGAGCATATGCTGCGCGTCATCCGAAATCACCGAAACGCGGCCAATGGCGCCTCCGAAGGCTACGAGGCGCTGGCGGTCAAGCCCGTGCCGCTGGACTTGACCGGCTGCCCCGACAGCCGCCTTGTCGAGCTGGCCATGTCCACCTGGGACGAGGCGCTGGCACTGGGCGAAAAGCACGGCTACCGCAACGCGCAATCCACCGTCATCGCGCCCACCGGCACGATCGGCCTTGTCATGGACTGCGACACAACCGGCATCGAGCCTGACTTCGCGCTGGTGAAGTTCAAGAAACTGGCCGGCGGCGGCTATTTCAAGATCATCAACCATTCGGTGCCTGCCGCCCTTGAAATGCTGGGCTATGGCTCGGCGCAGATCGAAGAGATCATCGGCTATGCCGTGGGTCACGGCACCATCGGCAACGCGCCCGGCATCAACCACACCTCTCTGGTCGGCCACGGCTTTGGCCCCAACGAGCTGGCCAAGGTGGACGCGGCGCTGGGCTCGGCCTTCGACATCCGCTTCGTCTTCAACCAGTGGACGCTGGGCGTCGAGTTCTGCACCAATGTCCTCGGCATCCCCGAGGCCAAGCTGAACGACCCGGCCTTCGACCTCTTGGCGTATCTGGGCTATTCTAGGAAGGATATCGAGGCGGCGAACGATCATGTTTGTGGCACGATGACCCTCGAAGGCGCGCCGCACCTGAAGGCCGAGCATTACCACGTCTTCGACTGCGCCAACCCCTGCGGCAAGAAGGGCAAGCGCTATCTCAGCGTGAACAGCCACATCACCATGATGGCCGCCGCGCAGTCCTTCATCTCGGGTGCGATCTCCAAGACGATCAACATGGCGAACGACGCCACGATCGAGGATTGCCAGAAAGCTTATGAACTTTCGTGGTCGCTCGGCGTCAAGGCCAACGCGCTCTACCGCGATGGCTCCAAGCTGAGCCAGCCTCTGGCCTCTGCCTTGGTCGAGGATGACGACGACGCGGCCGAGATCCTGGAAAGCGGCAGCAATCACGACAAGGCTGTTACCCTGGCCGAGAAGATCGTCGAGAAGATCGTCATCAAGGAAGTGAACAAGTCGCAGCGCGAGAAGATGCCCGAGCGCCGCAAGGGTTATACCCAGAAGGCGGTGATCGGCGGTCACAAGGTTTACTTGCGCACCGGCGAATATGCCGATGGTCAGCTGGGCGAGATCTTCATCGACATGCACAAGGAAGGCGCGGGCTTCCGCGCGATGATGAACAACTTCGCCATCGCCGTGTCCGTGGGTCTGCAATATGGCGTCCCGCTGGAAGAGTTCGTCGATGCCTTCACCTTCACCAAGTTCGAGCCCTCGGGCATGGTGCAGGGCAATGACAGCATCAAGAACGCGACCTCGATCCTCGACTACATCTTCCGCGAGCTGGCGGTCTCCTATCTCGACCGCACCGATCTGGCGCATGTGAAGCCCGAGGGCCACAGCTTTGACGATCTGGGCCGCGGCGAGGAAGAAGGCGTCAGCAATATCAGCGAGATGAGCGAGGCCGCGGCGTCGAAATCGCTCGAAGTGCTCAAGCAGATCAGCTCGACCGGCTACCTGCGCAAGCGTTTGCCTCAGGAACTGTACGTGCTGAACGGCGGTCAGGCCTTCTCATCGGTGGCGGGCGATCCCGCGCGCAGCCTGCAAACGCTGGTTCCCGAGACCGCCGGCGCCACCATGACGGCCTCAAGCGCAACCTTCACGGCCACCTCCGTCTCCATGGACGCCCGCGTCAAGGCCAAGATGCAAGGCTACGAGGGCGAGGCCTGCGGCGATTGCGGCAACTACACGCTGGTCCGCAACGGCACTTGCATGAAGTGCAACACGTGCGGCGCGACGAGCGGGTGTAGCTGAGTAATCGAGGGTTGTTGTCGGCCGGTGTGAGAAGCCATAATTTTGTCCGAATTTCAAAATTCAGATGAAGTGCCTTCAACGAAATAGAGAGTCCTCGCGTTCCGCGCGAGGAGTTCATTAGACGCAAGTCGGAGCAATTCGATGAAATCGATATCAGGGGGGCGTCCTTGCGGCGCCCTCATGCCTTTGCGATCTGGGGGCACTTCGTGCCTCGGCCACTGCAGAGGGCACCCGACGGTAATCAATGGCAGCGGTTTTTCGTAATCAGAAAATGTTGCTAGTATTCAAATACGGGGACATCACGGGTGGCAACGTGGCCGCGCGGATCCTCACGGCTCCAAGTTCAATGTTCGGTTGCCTCTCGAAGTCAGGCATTCACGCATCTATTCGATGGACCTTTCCGCAATGGCAGCCCCATCATGGACGGCTGCTGAGGGATAGACGACGACTTGATCGCCGGCCTTCAACCCGCCTGTCACCTCAGCCTCGATGCCATTGTTCTGGCCGATCGAGATCTGGCGCTGGACAGCCTTACCGCCTTTTTCGACGAAGATTGACCACTCGGAGCCGGACCGGAACAGCGCGCTGGATGGCACGCGCAGGACATCATCCGCCTCCCATACGACGATCCGCGCCTCGACGCGGTAACCGTGTCCAAGGCCGATTCGCGCGGTGGCGGGCGTGGCAAGCGCGATGGTCACCGACACGCGCTGCTCCTCGACCCCGAGGGCCGAGATCTGCGTCATTCCGAAGGGATCAATCCGGGTGACCTCGCCCGCGAGCGCAGCAGGGCCGCCCCAATCGTCGATGATCACCCGGTCGCCGCGCTCGACCTGCACCGCGTCGGACGAGATCAGGTCGACGACGATCTCGAGGTCGCCCTCGACGTCGCCGATTTCCATGATAGGTGCGCCTGCCGGCAGGGTTGTCTCGCTTTGCTGGATAATCCGCAGGATGCGGCCCGAGGCCGGGGCGTAGAGTGGAATGTCGTCCTTGGTTTTCTCGCCCGGTGCGGCGCCCAGACCGCGATCATCGAAGCCGATCAGTTGCGAGCGGGCGTTGGCCAGATCCGCCGTGCGCATGTCGATGGCGGCGTGTGCGGTTTCGACCGCGGCATCGGCAACCCGGAATTCCTGTCGCGCGCGGTCAAGCGCGGCGCTGCTTGCGATATCGCGCTCGGCCAGGCGCTGGGTGCGCTGCCACTGCGTCTCGGCCAGATCGCGGCTTGCCTCGGCGGCATTCAGATCGGCGCGGGCGACCCTCAGCGCCGCCTCGGCGGCCTGTACGGCGGCCTGCGCCTGCTCGCGCGTGCGAATGTCGAGCGCGGCGGGATTGGTAGGCAGCATATGCGCGATGACCGTCTCGCCGTGCAGCACGGCATCACCGGGATCCACCTCGACCCGCTGAAGCCGCCCCGCGACGGGCGTGGAGACGACGTAAGGTTCGCTGACGCGGGTGCGGCCTTCTTCGTCGATCGTCACCATCATCGGCCCGCGCGTGACGCTTCCCAGATCGACCATGATCGGCCGCGGCCAGAAGGCCGCCGTGAGTGCGCCAAGGATCAAGGCGCCAACCACCGCCGTCAGGATCAACCGGGACCGCTTTCGTGCCTTCGCCATCGTCTTACTCCCGCGTCTTGAGTGCTGCGACCAGATCCGAGCGATCCAGATCGCGCTTGACCATCCAGCCCGAAACCGTCGCGGCGGCCAGCACGACAAGCATGGCTTGCCCGTAGCTGGCCGGATTGAAAGTCGCGGGGATCTGGTAGAGGTCGGTCGAAAATCCAGCGGCGATGCCGAAGGACAGGTAATACCCCAAGATCGCGCCCACCGGCAGCGCCACGAGTATGACCACAGCCAATTCGGCCAGCAGCACGAAGCCCACGTCGCCCTTGGTAAAGCCGATGACCCGCAGGCTGGCCAGGTCACGCGCACGCTCGGCATAGGCGATCCGGGCGGCATTGTAGACAATTCCGAACGTGATCACGAAGGCGATGGCCCCCATCACGTAGCGAATAGCGCCCGCGCCGGTGTTCATCAGGGTGTTGAACGCTTCACGCGCCTGCGACTTGAGGCTCAACCCGGCCACGGTGGGCATGTCCTGAAGCGTCTGATAAATGGCGTCGGCATAAGCCTCGTCAATCGTCAGATACGCGCCCGAAACGCGGCCCGGCTCGCGCAGGCTTCGGTTGAGCGCGCCCAGATCCATGAAGGCCGGCGAGCCCAGCAACGTCTCGGCGATGCCGCTGACGGGAATGTTGAGCACCGGCTGGCGGCCTTCGCGCACATCCACAGTCACGGTGTCGCCCGCCTCGATTTCGAGGATGTCGGCCAGCACGCTCGACAATACGGCTCCGGTCTGCGGCATCTCTACGGGCTCCATATCGCTATTCAGGGCGCGGTTCAGCACCGGTCCCTTCGGCAGGCCGGTCAGCGCCCCGCGATAACTTCGCTGCCCATGGCGCAGGATGGCGGCGACGTTGCGAACGCCTTCTACCCGCTTGACCCCCGGAATGCGGCGCATCTCGAACAGGGTCTTGTCGCTGACCGGATCGGTGAAACTGACCGTCACGTCGCTGCGATCCACAACGGAGAATGTCAGATCAATCGTCCGGTCAAAGCCAGCGTAGATCGTGATCATCGCCACCGACAGCGCCATGCCGCAAGCAATGCCGATCATCGCACCCGCCATGCGCGCAGGCTGGCGCGTCAGGCGGCGCAACACCATGCGGCTGGGCTGATCCAGCCATGAGGACAGTCGCCGCAGCGCGCCGCCCACACGGCTGTAATCGGGAGGCGCGGGCGCGCGCATGGCGGTGGCCGGCGTCAGCCTAAAGACCTGCCGCAAGACCAGAAGCCCCCCGGCAGAGGCCGACAGGACGCTGACCGACACGCCAATCACGAAGGAGGCCGAATCGAGTTGAAAGACGAGAAAGGGGAACTTGAAATAATCGGTATAGAGCCCGATCATCGCCCGGCCCAGCCCGATCCCGCCAAGGCAGCCCGCGATGGCGCCCCCGACGGCGATGGCGAGGATGAGTTTGAAGTAATGGCTGCCGACCTCGGTATTGGTATAGCCAAAGGCCTTCATCAGCCCGATTTCCTCGCGCTCGGACTGCACCATGCGGCTGATGACGATATAAAGAAGGAAGGCCGCCACGGCGAGAAAGATCGGCGGCACGCCCGCGGCGGCGGCATCCAGGCCGTCGATCTCCTCGGATATGAAGCGGTTCGACGTCTGGTCCTCCAGGCCGTAGGCGCCGCTGCCGCCATAGGGCGCCAGCAGCCGGTCGACCCGGTCAAGGACGGCAGCGGCATTCACACCCCGCGTAAGATCCAGCAGCGCCTCGTTGAAGGCGCCGTCCATGTCATATGCGGCGGCGAGACCCGGACGGCTCATCCAGATGACGCCAAACCGCGCGTCGTCGGGGACGAGCTCACCGGGGGCTGTGACATAAAGAAATTCGGGGCTTTGAGCGAGGCCGACGATCCTGAAGCTGCGGCGCGCACCGTTCATCGTGGCGTCGAGGTTGTCGCCGGGATGCAGGTTATGGGCGGCGGCAAAGCTTTGCAGCAGCACGATCTCGTCCGAGCGGCCCGAGGCTGGCAGGCGGCCATCGGTCAGGTAGACGTCGTTAAGGGCCGGGCGCCCACGCTCGGGCACGGACACGGCCTGGGCCTGCACGGGCAGCGTCTGATCCGGCAGGTCGATCAACGCGCGTCCCACGATGCGCGTCTGAACCGCCGAGACGCCTTCTATCTGGGCCAGGTGGCCGGCCAGCCGTTGGGGTGCGCGGCTGACCGGCGCAAACACATCGGCCAATCTGTATCGCTCGTAATAGGCCGCGCGCGTCTCGCTGAGCGAGGCGACGAGTCCCGTCATCATCACCAGCATCATTACGCCCACCCCGATCACGGCGCCGATCGCGATGGCCTGCCCCTTCATGCGCCACAGGTCACGCAGGAGTTTATGATCGAGCGGGCTTACCACTCGATCTCGGATGGGCTGAGTTTGGTCTCGTTCCGCACCACCTCGCGGATATCTCCGTCTGCGAAGTGGATCACGCGGTCTGCCATCCGGGCCTGGCTGGCGGCGTGAGTGACCATCAGCACGGTCGAGCCCAGCTCTTCGTTGACGTCACGGAGCACCTCCAGCACGGCGCGGCCTGTCTGGCTGTCGAGCGCGCCGGTCGGCTCGTCGCAGAACAGAACGTCGGGTCGTTTCGCAACGGCGCGGGCAATGGCAACGCGCTGCTGCTCGCCGCCCGACATCTGCGCCGGGAAGTGATCGACGCGGCCCTTCAACCCCACCAGCGCCAGCGCCTCGTCGGGGTCCATCGGATCGCGTGCGATCTCGGTCACCAGCTCGACATTCTCGCGCGCGGTAAGACTGGGCATCAGGTTGTAGAACTGAAAGACAAAGCCGACGTGATCGCGCCGGTAGCGAGTCAGCTGCGCATCGCCCATGTCGCTGAGGCATTGATCGCGGAAATGCACAATACCGTCCGTGCCGCGATCCAATCCGCCGATGATGTTCAGAAGCGTCGACTTGCCGGACCCGGACGGCCCGAGCAGGACCACGATTTCGCCCGAAGGAATCTCCAGATCGACGCCGCGCAGAGCATGGACGGCCGAATGGCCGTCGCCGTAAACCTTGGTCAGTCCCCTGGTGCGATAGGCGGGCAAGGGGGGGTGCCCCGCAATCATCGCTTTTTCCTCGCCCGCCATCACGTCCGTGCCACGTTCCATCGCGGTGAGGAAGGCTCCGTAATCTTTTGCATTGGTTTTTGTGCTCCCCCTGGACTTTATGATCGGCCCTGCGCCTCTCGCAGTGCTGTCCGCAAAAGCAGTATGACCGCCCATTGCGGCTGACAGAGTGACAATCATCAATACAGACCAGTGGTCGGTAACTACCGTCTGATCCCTCCGGCATCAAGCTGATTCCGCGAAAAAGAATAGCGCTGGCCTGCGTTCCGGGGCGTCGCGATCTCCAAGGTGCATGCGGCCTATTCTCTGGGCGCGAGCCGCTGGCAGATCCTGCGACACGTGATCGTGCCGAACTTCCTCCCGGAAATCTTCACCGGTGCGCGGGTGGCGATGGGGTCTGCTGGGGCACGGTGGTCGCAGCCGAGAAGGGCGCAGGCATGATGATCATGGTCGCGAGCCGTTTCCAGCTGACCGATATCGTTCTTATGGGGATCATCCTGATCGGAGTCATCGGCTTCAGCATCGACATCCTCATGCGTAAGGCCGAGGATTTCCTGGTGCCATGGAAAGGCCGCACCTGAGAAGAACGCTGGGTGAAAGTAACCATGGCTCCTGGATGGGTCGCAGTGTCATACTGGTCTCGGGCGTGTCCAAGCTGCTACCTTTTGGGCCTGCGTTGCATCGGGAATTGGTTTGTGAGGCCGATGGTCGGCAGTCCAGGGCATTGCCCGGACCTGTGCTGTATCTTGAAAAATCAATCCCTGAAGGCACCAAAGCGGTCTTGAAGAGCGCGCATGTGCTCCAGCCTTGTTGAAACGCTATCGCCCAGATGCGCGGTCAGGTCGTTCAGCAGCAAGGTGCTGAGGCAGGAATAGGGTACATGCGAGTCCCAGAACAATTGCGAGTCGGTGCGCAGGGGAAAAACCATATCCGTATGGTCGCGTGCCCAGATGCAGTGCGTGTCGCAGATGATGATCAGCGGAATTCCCGCTTCTTCGGTGGCGGCCGCAAGGGTCAGACTGGCCTGAGTATAGCGCCGCATCTCGAAAAGGACGACGCAATGCGAGCTTGCCGGGTTACCCAGGATATCACCAAAGATGCCATCCCTGCCATCTTCGATCCGCACATCATCCCGCAGATAGGCAAGGCGCGTGGCAAACCCTGACGCGATCCCTGCAATCGTCTGAAATCCCGCGACATGCAGCTTTTGCGCGGCGCCGATGCTGCGGATCGCGGCATGCCATGCCGGGGTGCCGCGCAGCGCATAGGCGCTTTGCAAAGCGGTGACGTCCATATCGAAATTGTCCCAGGAATCGCCGCTTCCCTTGGCGCGGATGCGGCCAAGACGGTCGGAGACCCGCACTGGTGGCGCCTCGATCTGACTGAGCAAGTCGGTCTTGAGATCTGGCAGGCCGTTATAGCCCAGCCTGCGCAGAAACCGGCCGACCGTCATCTGGCTGACACCGATATTCTCGGCGATTGAGGCGGCGGTCTCGAAGGCGAGGCGCTCGAAATGCGTGAGCATGTAATTGGCAACGGCTTTCTCGGCGCGCGTCAAATCCGGGTACTTCTTGCGCAAGCGATCCTGAAGGGACGGCTGGGTCATCGGCGAGGCTTCTGGCTGGTTAGGTCTGGCAGGCGGTCGAACCAAGGGCATTCTGCCTCGATCTGGCCAGCAAGGCGAAAGAGGATGTCTTCGCGCCCGAAATCGGCGGAAATCATCACGCCCACCGGCAGCTCGGCCTGCGAAGGCTTGGGACGGTGCCAGCCCACCGGCACCGTCATGCTGGGCGCACCCGTCATGTTGTAGAGCTGCGTAAAGGGCGTAAAGCCGGTGAGGGCCGTGCGATAGGCGTCCAGGTCCTGCGTGTCAGTGCGTTGCACACCCAGTTCAGGTGGCAGGGTTGCCAGTGTCGGGCTGAGGATCACGTCAAAGCGCGCGTGCAGATCGGCCATGCGGCGGCTTTGCGCGTGGATCTGAAAGAGGGCTTCGGCATAGTCCTCAGCGCTCATGTCGCGCGCATCCTCGATGGCATTCCATGTCACGTTGTCCACATCCGCGCGCGCAACCTGGCGGCCCCGGCGCGTGCCGATGGCGTTGATGCTGCGCGCGACATTGCTGGCCACCAGCACCCAGAGCGCCTTTTGCAACGGCTCGACCTCGCCGGGCAGGGTCATCTCCTCGACCTCATGGCCGAGGGAGGCCAGAAGATGCACGGCATCCATGGCGGCCTTGCGGCACGGTGCCGCGACGGGCTTGCCGCTCATCGGAGAGATGTGCCAGCCGATGCGCAGGCGACCGGGGTCACGCAGGACTTCCTCGGCATAGGGCCGCGCGCGGGCCGGGGCGCAATAGGGATCGCCGGGCGCCATTCCCTGCGTCGCATCCAGCATCGCGGCGCTGTCTCGCACCGACCGGGTCAGCACATGCGAGACCGAGAGGCTGCCCCAGCCTTCGCCAACCAGCGGCCCGGACGGGTTGCGCGCGCGCGATGGCTTCATCCCGAAAAGGCCACAGCAGGAGGCCGGGATGCGGATCGAACCGCCCCCATCGCTGCCATGGGCCGCCGGGACAATGCCCGCCGCAACGGCGGCCGCGGCGCCGCCCGAAGAGCCGCCGGCGCTGCGCGCCAGATCCCAGGGGTTGCGCGTCGCACCCGTGAGGGAGGTTTCGGTCGATGCGGCAAGTGAGAATTCGGGCGTCGTCGTTTTGCCGAAGATAACGACCCCCGATGCCTTGTAGCGCGCGACCAAGGTCGAATCGCTGGCCGCAGGCACACCCTTTGACAAGAGGCGAGCGCCATTGGCCGTGACATGGCCGGCAAGCTCGCCCGACGCATCCTTCAGCAAGAAGGGCACACCGCGAAACGGGCCCTCCGGAAGGCCGGCATCAATGGCAGCGCGGCCATGATCATATAGCTTTTGCGACAGCGCATTAATCACAGGATCGCACGCTTCCGCGCGATTGATGGCCGTCTCCAGAAGTTCGTTGGGCGAAGCGTCACCGTTTTTTACCAATGCGGCCAAACCGGTGGCGTCATGCTGTGCGTAATTTTCCATCGGGACGCGCCTTTGTGTAATGTTCTGAATATAACCGTGATTGACAGAATGGGACTTTTATAACAGCATCGTCAATAAGCTCTGCAAGCAACCGTGCAAAGAGCGTATCAACTGGGGAATTCCGACATGAAAACACTCAATCTGATGGGCGCAACGGCGCTGTTGGCTTTTGGTCCGATGGGCGCCTTGGCGCAAGACAGTGTGATGACATGGGGCAAGCCGGCCGAGATCACCGGCTTTGACGTCCATGTCGCGGGCACCGTTGCCTCGTGGGAAATGTACCAGATGGTCTACGAAACTCTCCTGACCACCGATGCGGACCTAGGCCTTGCCGCAGGTCTTGCCGAGGCTTGGGAGCAGACATCGCCCACGGCCTACACGCTGACCTTGCGTGAAGGCGCGGCCTTTTCCAACGGACGGGCGGTCACGACCGATGACGTCATCGGCAGCCTCGAGCGGATCAAGAACCCCGAGACGGCAAGCTACTGGTCGCCGCAGCTGGGTGACATCGCCCGCATGGAGGCCACGGGCGAGCGCGTGATCGAGATCGAGCTGGCCAGCCCTCAGGCGAGCTTCCTGCCCGCGCTGGCGCATATCACGGCGGCGATCCTGCCCATGAAAGAGCTGGAGGAGGGCAGCTTCGATCCGGCGTCTCAGATGCTGGGCTCGGGTCCCTTCATGGTTGAAGAACACAAGCAGGACGAAAGCTGGACCCTGGCCCGCAATCCGCATTACTGGCGCGAGGGCTATCCGCTGGCCGACACGCTGGAGGTGCCGATCATCCCCGACGAGAGCGCGCGCATCGCGGCGCTGCGCGACGGGCGCATCGACTTCACCACGTTCGAGAACCCCGACGCGCAGCAGATGCTGAGCAGCGCGGGCAATGTCGCCATCGACGTCCAGCAGACCACGAATTACTACCGCCTTGACGTCAACGCGCTGGACGAGGAGTCGCCCTTCCACGACAAGCGTATCCGCCAGGCAATGAACCTCGCGCTGGACCGCGATGCGATCAATGATTTCGTCTTCGCTGGCACATCGTCGCCAGATTACCCGGTGCCTGCCGCCTTCGGCAAGGAGGCGTGCCGCGATCTGGACACCTACGCGATGCCGCGCGAGGAACGCCTCGAGAAGGCGCGGGACCTATTGGAGGAGGCGGGAAATACCTCGCCCGAAATCGCGCTGACGCTCAGCTCGGCCAATCCGGTTCTGGGGCGCATCGGGCAGGTCGTGCAGCAAAGCCTGGGCGAGGCGGGCTTCGACGTCTCGCTCGATCAGGTGCCGACGGCGGAATACCTGCAAAAGGTCTTCACCGATGGCGATTTCGATTTCTCGGCCTCTTGGCTGGCGGGCTATACCGACCCCGGAATGGTCATCAAATGGTGGAACCCTGAATTCGCCGTCTGGAATGCCGTCTTCCACGAGAACGTGCCCGAGCTGTCGCAGGCACTCGACGATGTGGGTGCGATGCAGGACGGCGCCGAGCGTGACGCCAAGCTGACCGAGATCTGCGCGATGATCGACGACGGCGCCAATATCCTCGCCCTGGTCGGCAAGTCCGATTACCTCGCCTACCGCGAGGATCAGGTGGACGTGACGCTGTCAGAGCGGTCCGGATCGGCGAATACCTATCAGTTCATCGCCGAGTTCGATCCCAAGTAAGGCATTCGCGGCGGCAGTTCTCATGCGCCGCCGCCGCTGATCGTTCGGAGCGTCAATGCGCCTTTTCCTCTACCTTCTGCCGCGGCTGGCCGCGATGATCGTAACGCTTTTGGGCGTCTCGATCCTCGTCTTCCTGTCGCTGAGGATGATCCCCGGCGGCTATGCCGACATCCTTCTGGGCCCCTTCGTCACCCCCGCCGCGCGCGAGGCGATCAGCCAGCAATACGGGCTGGATCAGCCCTTGGTGGTGCAATACCTGCGCTGGCTGGCAGCCCTTCTTCAGGGCGATTTCGGCGTGTCGATGGTGACGCGCCAGCCGGTTCTCGATGAGTTCATCCGCCGCGCGCCCGTCACGCTCGAGCTGGCGCTGATCGCGCTGGGACTGGCGCTGTTGGTCGGCCTGCCCTTGGGGGTTTGGTCGGGCATCCGGCAGGGCGGGCGGCGCGGCGTCGATTTCGCGCGGCTGGTCGGTGCATTGGGCGCGAGCGTGCCGGATTTCGTGCTGGGCAGCGCGCTGATCTTCGTCTTCTCGGTCTGGTCGCTCTGGTTCCGTGTCGGCGGATACGTGCCCTTCGGCGAGGACCCCGTTGGCAACATGCAGGTGATGCTCTTGCCCGCGCTGACGCTGTCGCTTTTCGGGATCGCGCTGGTCTTGCGCACCACGCGGGACGCAGTGCTGCGCGTGATGACCGAAGGCTACATCACCGCCGCCGTCGCGCGGGGCGAGCGGCCCCGCGATATCGTGCGGATGCACATTCTGCGCAACGCAGCCATCCCGGTAGTGACGGTCGTGACGACCTATTTCGGCTTCCTGCTGGGCGGCGCCGTGGTGGTCGAGGTGCTGTTTTCCGTGCCGGGCTTTGGCCTCTACATCTTCAACGGGCTGCTGAACCGCGACTATGCCATCGTGCAGGCCGGGGTGCTTCTGGCGGCGACCGCCTTTGTCGCAATCAACATGCTGGCCGATTTTCTCTATGCGGTGATCGACCCGCGCGTGGGGGCGGATTGATGCGGACAGCTTTCAACTGGCTCAGGCGCCTCTGGCGCGCCGATTTCCTGTCGGCCTTCGGACTGGCGGTGCTGGGTCTGCTGATCTTCCTCGGCATCTTCGGCCAATGGCTGCCGCTGGGCGATCCCACGCGCATCGCCGCCGGGCCGCGCCTCGGGCCGCCATCGCTGGCCTTTCCCTTCGGCACGGACGAGCTGGGCCGGTCCTTCCTGCCGCGCGTCGTGCAGGGCATCCGCGCGACCTTCCTTTTGTCGGCCATCGCGGTCCTGATCTCGGCAGTGATCGGCACGGCGCTGGGCATGGCGGCGGGATATTTCGGGCGCGGCATCGACATCGCGGTGGCGCGCGGGGCCGACATCCTTTTCGCCTTTCCCGCGCTGCTGGTCGGCCTGCTGGTTGCCGCTGTTCTGGGACCGGGGCAATTCTCGGCCATCTCGGTCATCTCGATCGCGACCTTGCCGCTGCTCATTCGCGTGGTCCGGTCCGTCACGCTCAGCGTGGCGGGGCGCGGCTTCGTGATCGCGGCGCGCGTGGCCGGCGCGTCCTGGGTGCGCATCCTCGCGGTGCATATCCTGCCCAACGTGATGGGCGCGGTGATGGTGCAACTGACCTACGCCCTCTCGATCGGGATGATCATCGAAAGTGCACTCAGCTTTCTGGGCCTCGGGGTGCAGCCGCCCGAAGCCTCGCTCGGCTCGCTTCTGCGGCAGGGCAGCGCCTATCTGACCATCGCGCCCTGGATGGTGCTGTCCTCGGGGGCGGTGCTGTCGCTGGCGATCATGTCGGTCAACCTCGTTGGCGATGCGGTGCGCGACATGCTGGAGCCGCTGAAGGGCAGGGCGCTGACATGAGCGATATCGCCAAGGCCGAGGGCGTCGTCATCTCCTACCGCACCTCGAAGGGCAGCTTGCGTGCGCTTGACGGCGCAGATCTTGCGGTGCGCGCGGGCGAGACACTGGCCGTGGTCGGTGAAAGCGGATCGGGAAAGTCGACGCTGGGCATGGCCTTCGGCCGTGTTCTGCCGGGCGAGGCCGAGCATGAGGCAGGCACGATCGAGGTGGATGGCACCAACGTCTTTGCCACGGATGCCGAGACATTGCGCAACCTGCGCCGTGACAAGCTTGGCTTCGTCTTTCAGAACCCCATGACGGCGCTCGATCCGACGATGCGGGTGGGCCGCCAGGTGGCGCGCGCCATGCCGGGCCGTGCCAGCGACGCCGAGATCGCGGCGCTGCTGGAGCGGGCCGAGCTGTCCGATCCGACCCGCGTGATGCGCGCCTATCCGCATGAGCTGTCGGGCGGCATGGCGCAGCGCGTGGTGATCGCGATTGCGATTGCGCGCTCGCCGCAGCTCTTGATCGCGGACGAGCCGACGGCGTCGCTGGACGCGTCGATCCGTGAGAAAGTGATGGCGACATTGGCACGCCTGCGCGACGAGACCGGCGCCAGCCTTGTGGTGCTCAGCCACGATCTGCGTCTGATGGCACGCCACGCGGGCCGCGTCGCGGTGATGTATGGCGGCCGGGTTGTCGAGGTTGGCGCCAGCGCCGCGGTGCTGGAGCGCCCGGCGCATCCCTATACCCGCGCGCTCCTCGCCGCGGCATCGGGAAGCGAGCGTCCGGGCGAGCGGCTCGAGCCGATCCCCGGCACGCCGCCCACCCTGAGCGGGCGATGCGAGGCCTGCGCCTTCGCCCCGCGCTGTGCCTTCGCGCAGGAGAAATGCCATGCAGAGCGCCCCGAGCCGCGCGAGGTCGCGGGCCGCGAGGTCATTTGTCACTTTGCCGAGGATGTTCTGGCAAAGACGCCCGCAAGCAGGGAGGATCCGCGATGAGTGCCGTCATCACGCTCGATAAGGTCGGCGTCACCTTTCGTCGCCGCCTGATCGGCGGAGACGTGGTCGAGGCGGTGCGCGATGTGTCGCTGGAAATCGCCGAGGGCGAGACGCTGGGCCTCGTGGGCGAGAGCGGATCGGGCAAGACAACGCTCGGGCGCGTCTGCCTCGGCCTCTTGCAGCCCACCACCGGCGAGATGCGGATGCAGGGCGAGGCATTTGGCAGGCTGCGCCAGCGGCGCGGCCAGCTGTCTGTCGTGCTGCAACACCCCGAATGGGCGCTGAACCCGCGTTTGCGCTGCGGCGCCTCGGTGGGCGAGCCTCTGCGCGTTCTGGGCACGCCTGCCGCCGCCCGGCAGGAGGCGGTCGCGCGCATGCTCGATCAGGTCGGGCTGAGCGCCGATTTCGCCGACCGCTATCCCGGTCAGCTTTCGGGTGGCCAAAGGCAGCGCGTGGCCATCGCCCGCGCGTTGATCACCGAGCCGCGTTTCATCCTGTTCGACGAGGCGGTGAGCGCGCTCGACGTGTCGGTGCAGACGCAGGTGCTGAACCTCATCCGCGATCTGCAGGCCGATCACGGCTTTGCCGCGATGTTCATCTCGCATGATCTGGCCGCGACGCGCTATGTGTCAGACCGCATCGCAGTGATGCTCCGGGGCGAGATTGTCGAGGCCGCACCCGCCGAGGATTTCTACGGCACCCCGTCGCATCCCTATAGCCGGGCCCTGATGGAGGCCGTGGCATGATATGCCTTCGTGCCCTGCTGTTGGCGCTGTGTGCCTCTTCTGCACAGGCGGAGAACGCCGAGGTCACGCGGACATGGGACGCGGCGCAGGTCTGGCTGCCCGGCACGGTCAACGCCACTACAGTCGATGCGCTGGACGAGGCAGATGCGCCGCGCGCCACCGTCCTTTATGCCCATGGCTGCGATGGGCTGAGCCGGATCACCACCGTGACGGCACGGTTCCTGGCGGGCGCCGGTTATCTGGTCGTCGCACCCGATAGTTTCGCGCGGCAGAACAAGCCTGTCAGTTGCAACGCGGCGCAGACGCGGGGCGGGTTGCACCGCGCGGTGCTGGGCTGGCGGCAGGAAGAGATGCAGTATGCCTTGGCCCAGCTGCGCGAAACAGAAGTGCTGAGGGAGGTTCCGATCGTCCTCATGGGCCATTCAGAAGGCGGGATCACCGTCGCGACGATGATGGCCCCGGATGTCGCGATGCGCATCATCGAGGGTTGGACCTGCCATGCCGGATGGCCGGACTATCGGGGCCTGAACGCGCCTGTTGATCAGCCGGTGCTGGCCCTCATCGGAGAGGATGACCCTTGGTTCCGCCAGCCGGTACTGAGCGGCGATTGTGGGGCATTCATGCACGGCGAGGCGCAGATATCACGGGTCTATTCCGCGCCGGACTACCTTGCAGGCAAGCATTGGCTGAGCGCGGACAAGGAGGTCCAGGGCCTCATCGTGAATTTCGTCGATGCCTACCTCCCGCCGGAGGTCATCCGGGCAGAGTAAAGAGCAAAAGCTGATCGAGGCGGTCGAGGACGGCTTTGACGCGCAGGTTGATCTGACGGCGGATCTTGTCCGCTTTCCATCGACGCGGGGAAACGAGGCGCCCGCGCAGGATTTCATGGCCGGACAGATGCGTGCGCGGGGATGACACTGTTCATCATGCATTGGTGCGGGCTCCATACGAAGACTGGCTGAAATTGCGCGTTCTTGACCATGACCTGGCGCGCACCAAGACCACCTACGTAACGTCTGATATATCGCCTTACTCAACGGCGGCTTCCCAGCAAGAACCGGACCTTGCGGAGCAAGATGGATCAAACACAACTTAAGGCGCAAACCGTCGGGTTTTAGTCAGTCGTTCCTCTGCCTGGAGCTGACCGCGTCAAAACGTGGACAGTCTGGCCTGTGAGCCTTGGCGTTCTACTTCTTCTTCTGCAATCAGTGCGGTGATACCTCCCAGAACGCCCATCTTGTCATTGCGTTTGCTCATGCAGCGCTGTCGGTGGCGGCGGGCGCGGAAAGAAAACGCAGCAGCGGCGCAGTGGCATCTGGATCACCCTTGGCTTCCAGCTCAAGGAACGCGATGGCGACCACTTCATGTTCGGTCATGCGCCTCAGGATGGGCAGGTCCTGCGGAGGGGCCATACGCTCGAGCCGCTCGAAATCGGCGATGTAGCTTGGAAACAGCTTCCGCATGTGGGCGATCATTGCGTCCCAGTCCTGCGGGCCGTCGGCAATGGTTGCGGTTCCTTCAGCGCCCAGGACATGAACTGCGCGGGGTGTGAGATCATAGCGCTGCAAAAGCGGCTCGACAATCTGCGCAGTATGCCGCTCGACATCGGCAAGAAGCGTGAGTTTGGCCTTGTGATCAGCAGTATCGCACAAGTCAGCCAGAGCGTTGAAATAGGCGATGCCGCCAATCTCCTCCTCGTAATAGTCAAGTAGCGTCTTGAGATAGGTCGCGTCAGCCTGCGCTACATTCGCCGGATCCTCGAGCGATATCGGGGCGGGCATCCTCGCGCCCACATCCATCCGGTCAAAACGTAGCGGCTGGTCCACGTCCTGAACGCTGTCGAGCTCGGTGGCAAAGCGGTGGCCGGCATGCACGGCGGCGGCCACGATCGAGGGAGCCTCGCAATCGCCGATGAGCGTGAGCGTGAAGGGCAGGCGGGAGGCGTCCCCCTCCACCGAGGCGAGGATCTCGTGATAGAGCGCGTTATTCGGCGTGCGGTGCGTCGCCAGCACGGCGGCCTTGGCCGGAATCGCGCGCTGCCGCCCGGTATAGGCGCATTCCAGCGTCGCCTCGGCGCCGTCGAAACGCACCAGCGTATGCGCTGTGATGATCTCGATGCCCTTCTCCATCATCTGCGTGCGGATGCGCCAACGCTCCGAGGTGTTGCCGGCCCAGGCCGACACGCTGTCCTCCTCGGTGACATAGGCCACCTGCTGCCCCGCATCCGCCAGCGCTTCGGCCATGAGGCCGCCGATATAGTAATTGTCGCCATCGAAGACGACGCATGGCCCCTCGGGCAGGGTGCCGTCCATGATGTCGTCGGGTGTCAAAATCTCGGCGCCATCCGCTGCGACCGGCACGTAGGATTTGCCGTCGAAACGGTCGCGCCGCCATGTGGCGCCGGTGGCGATGGCGACGTGATCGGCCTCGACGGCAAGGACATCCTCGGCGCTCAGGCGGCTTTCGCGGAAGACCTCGACATTCGGCAGCTTCACGAGCTGCCCCTCGCGGTAGTCCCGCACGCGGATGTATTCGCCCATCCCCGGCAGGGCCGCCTCGCGCGGCACGCGCCCGCCCAGATTGCGCGTGGCTTCGGCCAGCATCACCTCGTAGCCTCGCCGCCCTGCGGTACGCGCCGCCTCGAGGCCCGATGGACCGGCGCCGACGATCAGCACGCGGGCGTTCGAGCCTTTTTCCGCCACGTTCTCGGGGTGCCAGCCGCGCCGCCATTCCTCGCCCATGGTGGGGTTCTGGGTGCAGCGGATCGGCACGCCGAGGCTGTCGCCCGAGTAGCAGATATTGCAGCCGATGCATTCGCGGATATCCTCAGGGCGGCCTTCCTCGATCTTCTTCGGGATGAAGGGATCGGCGATCGAGGGGCGCGCGGCCCCGATGAAATCGGTGATCCCGCGCCTCACCTGGCTGGCCATCGTGTCGGGCGAGGTAAAGCGGCCCACGGTGACGACGGGCACGTCCGTGATGCTCTTGACCCAAGACATGTAAGGCTCGAGCGCGCCCTCCTTGGCAAAGCGCGACATGCCCATTTCCAGCGAGTAATCCGCGATGTTTATGTCCCAGAGGTCGGGCAGATGCGCCAGCCGCTCGAACATCTCGCGCCGCTCGCCATATTCCGGAACGCCGTCCTTGCCGATGGTCTCGTCGGCCTTGAAGCGCACGGCCACGGCGCAGCGATCGCCCACGGCCTCCTTCGTCTCCTCGATCAGCTCGCGCGTCAGGCGCAGCCGGTTCTCGAGGTTGCCGCCATATTCATCGCCGCGCGTGTTCATGACCGGGTCGAGGAAATTGGCCAGAAGATAGCCGTGGGTCGCATAGACATAGACGATGTCATAACCCGCATCGCGCGCGCGCAGCGCCGCCTTGCGGTGCCAGCGGCGCAGGTTGCGGATGTCGGTCTTGTCCATCGCGCGGGTCTGGAACGGGTGTCCGGCGAGATTGGGCAGGCTCGCCACATCCATCGCGGGCAGGCGCGAGTAGAGATTGGGCGAGCGCGCGCCGCCATACCAGAGCTCGGCCCCCGCGAGCGCGCCATGCGCGTGCACCGCGTCGGTCATCAGCCGGTTGGCGCGCACATCGCTGTCATCCCAGAGCGTCGCATGCACACCGGGCGCATCGTCGGAAGTGGGGTGGATCGAGTTGTATTCGGTGCAGACGACGCCCCAGCCACCCTCGGCCTTGACGCCGCGCATCGCGGCCAGCGTCTGCGGGCGCAGATAGCCCATGCCGGTGCAATGCGGCACCTGGAAAAAGCGGTTCTTCGCGGTCACCGGCCCGATCTTCACCGGCTCGAAGAGGATGTCGTATCTGGGATCACGGGTCATATGGGCACCTTTCGGCTCGGATCAGTCGGTGGCGAGACGGGGAAGTTCGCGGCGGAAGGGCACGATGTCCTGCGATGTCTCGCCCAGCTCGCGCGCATAGCGGTGGCCGCCATAGACGGCGGCGGCGATGGTGCTGGGGCCGAAGCAATCGCCGATGCGCGTGAGGCTGGGCGCATCCTCGCGGCCCTCCAGCAGCGCCTCGACGCCGCGATAAAGCCCATCCTCGGCGCGGCGCATCGTGACCGGCAAGAAGGTTGCGCAGGGGATTTGATGCTCACGCTCGGTATAGATGCATTCCAGCGTCACGGCATCGGCCTCGACCTCGGAGACAGTGTGAAGCGTCACGATCCTCACATCCATCTCCATCAGCCGGGTCTGGATGCGCCGTTGTTCCAGTGTGTTATGCGTCCAGTGCGAGACATCGCCCGCGGGCGTGACCAGCGTCACCTCGTGGCCCTTGTCGCGCAAAAGCTCGGCCAGGACGCCGCCCATGTAATAGTGATCATCGTCGAAGATCACGACCGGGCCGGTCGCCTCGGCGCCGCGCATCAGCGCATCGACCGTCACAACATTCGCGCCCTCGTCGCGGGGGATCGGCGCGTCATTGTGACGGCCCACGCCGGTGTCGCACCACTTGGCGCCGGTCGCGATGACGATGTGATCGGCGCCGAATTCCAGCACCTGCTCAGGCGTCAGGGGGCTGTTCAGGTAGGTCTCGACATTGGCCATCTGGCTGATCTGGTATTCGCGGTAATCCGACACGCGCCGCCACGCCGAAAGGCCGGGCAGGGCCGACTCGAGCGTCACGCGCCCACCGATAGCATCACTGGCCTCGGCGAGCGTCACGTCATAGCCCCGCTGCCCCAGCGCGCGCGTCGCCTCGAGCCCTGCGGGGCCCGCGCCGACCACCAGAACGCTTTGATCGGCGTGCTTTTCGTCGATCTTCTCTGGATGCCAGCCGCGACGCCATTCCTCGCCCTGCGTCGGATTCTGGGTGCAGCGCAGCGGGACGGACAGGAAATCCGAGCTTACACAGATATTGCAGCCGATGCATTCGCGAATATCCTCGATCCGGCCTTCTTCGATTTTTTTCGGCAGGAACGGATCGGCAATCGAGGGGCGCGCGGCGCCGATAAGGTCGAGCACGCCCGACTTGACCAGCTTGACCATCGTGTCGGGCGAGGTGTAGCGCCCGACGCCCACGACGGGCTTTTGCGTGACCTTCTTGACGAAGGCGACATGGCTGTTCTGGAACCCCTCGTCGGAAAAGCGCGAGGTCATGCTGTCGTTTTCCCAGTCGCTGAGGTTCACGTCCCACAGATCGGGAATGTCAGCCAGCATCTCGACCACGTCGCGCCCCTCGCCGGTCGAGGTGAGGCCGGCCTCGCCCATCATCTCCTCGACGCCGAAGCGGATCGCGATGCCGCATGTGTCGCCGACGGCCTCCTTGGTATCGCTCAGCACCTCGCGCAAAAGGCGCGCGCGGTTCTCGAGGCTGCCGCCATATTCGTCGATGCGGTCATTGCCGCGCCGCGACAGGAAGGTCGACAGCACGCTGAGGTTATGGCCCGCATAGACATAGATGATATCGAACCCCGCGCGCTTGGCCCGCTTGGCCGCGTCGACATACCAGCGCCGCACGTTGCGGATATCGGTCGTGTCCATCACGCGCACCTGCACCGGGTCGAGATATTCCACGGGCCGCGCGGAAGGCCCCATCGGAATTTCGCGGCTATAGCGGTTGGCGGTCGAAAGCCCGTCATAGCAAGGCTCGATGCCCGCAAGGCCGCCATATTCATGGATCTTGTCGGTCATGCGCTGGAAGACCGGAATATCGGCATCGTCCCAAAGCCGCCCCTCGATGGTCGGGCTCAATTCCGACGAGGGGTGGATCTCGACCTGTTCGGTGCAGACCACGCCCCAGCCGCCCTCGGCCTTTGTCCCGCGCATCTCGGCCATCGACGAGGGGTATTGATGCCCCATTCCGTTGCAATGTGGCACCTGGTAGAAGCGGTTGCGCGTCGTCACGGGGCCGATCTTGACCGGCTCGAAGAGGATGTCATAGCGCGGATCGCGGTTGCCGGGGCGGATGATGGGGTCTTGCCTGGTCATTGCTTGGCCTTTCCGAGGTTCTGTTTGCGTGCGGCGCAGGAGTTGCACTCCTCCACGCCGCCGAGTGTTTCGATCGCGGCGCGCGCGGTGCTGTCGCCGCTGAGATGTGCGCCGGACATCAGCGCGATATACGGGCCGGCGACGGCCTCACCGGCGAAGAAAACCCGCTCGCCCAGAGGCTCGGCCAGCACGTCGCGCGATGCTGCGCGGCCGGGCTTTGCCGCAGAATAGGCGCCGAGTGTCAGCGGGTTGCTGTCCCAGCCGCTCATGTGTCCCTTGACGAAATGCTTGCGCGCGTCCGAGCCCATCATGCCGGCGAATTCGCCCAAGGCGAAATCAATGGCGGCGGCCTCGCCCTCGGCCGCCAGATCCCAGCCGAATTGCCCCCCGACAAAACCGACGGCGATGTCATGCCCGGTGGGGAAGGTCAGGAAATAGCAGGCCTCGGCGGGCAGGGCCGCTGGCACGGCATAGGTGAGAAAGTCATTCTCCGACAGGCCAAAGCGCTCGCCGTCGAATTGCAGGCCGATCCGCGTCAAAAGGCCCATCGGCACGTCCGAGATCGCCTGCTGTTTCGTGGCCGGCAGATCGGGGGTAAAGCGGACCCGCCCCGAAGCCAGAACCCCGGTCGAGACGGTGACGATTGCGGCGCGGGCATTGATCGTGCCTTTGCTGGTCTCCACCCGGACGCCGTCCCCGCTCCAGTCGATGGCGATGGCGGCGGTATCGAGGCTGACCGGGAGCGCGCGCCCCAGATGCGCGACAAGCGTGCCAAGACCCTCGCGCACGAGGTAATTCACGTCGAAATCTGCGTAGGCGTTGAAATCGGCGGTCGAGAGCGCGTCCAGATCGACGCCGAAATCCATTGGCCCGGTCCACGTCTGCGCGACGGCATCCATAGGACCGTTCAGCGGCGCAAGGCTGGACGCGGCGACGTCGCGATCCGTGTCGAGCGCGGCATAGAGACTGGCATAGGCGCGATCATAGGCGCCGCGCTCGGCATGATCCGCGCGGCGGCCCTCGACATAAAGCACATCGCGCGCTCCGGCGTGATCCACCAGCGTCGCGCCCAGCTCGCGCGCGGCCTCCAGATGGGGCAGATCGCCCGGCCCCTGCAGCCAGGCGCAGCCATGATCGTAAGGCACGCCGAAGGTCGCGCTCTCGGTATAGGCGCGCCCGCCGATGCGGCCTGCGGCCTCTATGACTTGCACGGAGCGCCCGCTGGCGATGACCCGCCGCGCCGCCGCGATGCCGGCCACACCCGCGCCGATCACGACGATGTCGGGGTTTGTCACATTGGCGCGCGTGAGCCTCGGCCAGGCCAGCGCAGCGGCCATTCCGGTCATCGCACTGCGGCGGGTGAGGCGCGCACCGCTCATGTTTTGCGGCGGGCTAGAGTCTGCGCGCCCGAAAGGGCAAAATGGTGCGGGAAATGGCGCGCTACGATGTCCATGACCTGCTGCTGGGCGCCCTCGGGCGTCAGCCAGCCGGGGCAGAGGATCATGCTTAGCCAGAGCCCGTCGCAGAGGCACTCGATGGAGGCGGCCACCGCCTCGGGGCAGACATCGTCATAACCGCCCTCGGCGATGATCTCGGCGCAGAGCCGCTCCATCGCGTCAATGCGTTCGTCGTCGAACTCGTTGACCATCTTGTCATAGATCAGCCGGTATCGCGTCTCGCCGAAAAAGGCGAACCAGGCCTTCATCTTGGTCGGCGAGGAGGTCACCGGATCAAAGCTGGCGGCGATGATGCTGGCCAGCCGTTTGGTGGGCGGCAGTGCCGTGTTCTCGCAGATCGGCGCCCAGACCTCGCGATATTCTTCGGAGAGATGGCGCAGGGTCGACGTGAGCAGGTTGTCCTTGGACTGGAAATGCAGGCTGACGATGCCCATCGACAGACCCGCGCGGCGCGTCACCTCGGCCATCGTGGTGCCCGAGACGCCATGATGTGCCAGCGCCTCGATCGTGGCGTCTATCAGCTGCTGGCGGCGCACTTCGGGTGGCGCGAAGCGGCGGCTTCTGAGGGCTTCTTGGGTGGTCAACCTCGTCTCCTATACGTCCTTGAGCGTGATCAGCGCGCCTTCGGGCCAGGTCAGCCAGACGGGGCCAGCTTCCGTGGGCGCATCGCCTTCGATCGTGCTGTTCTGGACCGAGATGGCGAGCGGCTGCTCAAGCCCCGGCACGCGCACATGCAGGTGGCTGCGCTCGCCGAAATAGGTCCGCATCTCGATCTGGCCCTCGATCACCTGCCCAGTCTCGGGCCGAGCGGTATGCACACGCAGCTTTTCGGGGCGAATGGCCACGCAGGTGCGGTCACCCTCTCGGAAATCCGTGCCGCCTGCCGCTGCATCCAGCGTGCCAATTCCTTCGATCTTGACTGATGCCGTACCGTTGACGCGCGAAACGACGCGGCCATCCATGAAGTTCATATTGCCGATGAAGCTGGCGATCTGCCGGTTGCGGGGCCGCTCGTAAAGCCCACTCGGCGTGTCGACCTGAAGCACGTCGCCGCCCGACATCACGGCGATGCGGTCCGAGAGGGTCAGCGCCTCTTCCTGGTCATGGGTCACAAAGACGAAGGTGATGCCCAGCGTCTGCTGCAGGCGCCGCAGCTCCAGCTGCATCTGTTCGCGCAGCTGCTTGTCGAGCGCGCCGAGGGGCTCGTCCAGCAGCAGCACCTTGGGCCGCATGATCAGCGCGCGGGCAAGCGCGATGCGCTGGCGCTGGCCGCCCGACAGCTGGTTCGCCCGCCGGTCGCCGTAGCCTTCGAGCATGACGAGCGAGAGCATCTCGTCGATCATCTCGTTACGCTTGTCCTTGGGCAGGCGCTGTTTGCGCAGGCCGTAGGCGATGTTGTCGGCCACGTTGAGATGCGGAAAGATCGCGTAGCTCTGAAAGACCATGTTCACGGGGCGCCGGTAGGGCGGCACGCCTGACATCGGCACAGCGTCGATCAGGATCTCGCCATCGGTCACATCCTCGAGCCCTGCCAGCATCCGCAGAAGCGTGGTCTTGCCGCAGCCCGAGGCGCCAAGAAGCGAGAAGAACTCGCCATGCTCGATATCGAGCGACACATTCTCGATTGCACGGAAGGCACCGTAGGATTTGCCGACCTGCTGGATGCTGATGATGGGTTGGGATCGGGCCACGGACGCGGGTCTCCTAGCTGGGAATATCTTCGTCGCGCAGACCCATCCGGTTGATCCAGAGCGCGACGAAGACGAGCGCGAAGGAGATCAGCAGGATAAGCGACGACAGGGCGAGGATCGAAGGGAATTCGCGCGGAAAGCGCAGTTGCGACCAGATGTACATCGGCAGCGTCGAGTCCGTGCTCGACAAAAAGAACGCCATGATGAATTCGTCGAAGGAGACGGTGAAGGTCAGCAGCAGGCTCGCGATGATGCCGGGCAGGACCAGCGGGAAGGTCACGCGCCAGAAGGTCCACCAGCCGTTCTCGCCCAGATCGGCCGAGGCCTCCTCCATCGAGCTGTCCATGCCCTCGAACCGTGGCAGGAGCGTTGCGACCGAGAAGGGCATGCAGACGATGAGATGGCCGAGCGCGACAGTATAGAGCGAGAGCGGCACCCCCATCCGGCTGAGCAGCACCAGAAGCGCGACGCCGAAGATGATCGCCGGGATGACCAGCGGCAACATGATGAAGATGATGATCGCATTCTGCCCCGGCAGGCGGCGCCGCGTAATGGCCCGCGCCGCAAGCACCCCGAGGATGGTCGAGACGATCGAGACGAACAGCCCCACCCGGACCGAATTCCACATCGCGTCCCAGACCGAGGCGCGGCTCATCAGATCGACATACCAGTTGGTCGTGAAACCGGTCAGCGGAAAGCGCACATAGATGGATGAGTTGAAACTGAAGAGCGGGATGAAGAGGACGGGCGTGTAGAGCGCCACGAGGAAAAGGCAGGCATAGATCTGCAAGGGGCGGTTTGGCCGCGAGATATAGCTGCCCTTGCTCATGCCACCATCCTCTGCGCGCGGCGCGTGACGAAAAGGAAGACGAGGCCGATCGCCGCGATCCACAGCATCAGCACGATCGACAGTGCCGCACCCATCGGCCAGTTGTTGACCGGCCCGAATTGCAGCTGGATGAGGTTGCCGATCATCGCCCCGTCAGGCCCGCCCAGAAGCGCCGGCGTGATGTAATCCCCTGTGGTCGGGATGAAGATCAGGAAGGAGGCCGCAATGACGCCCGGCATCGAGAGCGGCAGGGTGATGCGCAGGAACCGCATGACCGGCCCGTCGCCCAGATCCGCCGCCGCCTCCAGCAGGGAGCGGTCGATCTTTTCAAGCGAGACATACATCGGCAGGATGGCGAAGGCCGCCCAGGCATGGGCCAGCGTGATGACAACTGCCGTCTGGCTGTAGAGGAGGAATTCCAGCGGCTTCTCGATGAAGCCCATGCCCAAGAGCGAGGCGTTGATAACGCCCTCATAGCCCAGGATCACCTTCCACGCGAAGACGCGCAGCAGATAGCTGGTCCAGAAAGGCAGGGTCATCAGCACGATCCACAGCATCTTGTTACGATGCACATGGAACGCGACGTAATAGGCCATCGGGTAGCACAAGAGCACGGTCGAGACCGTGGCGATGCCCGACACCCAGAAGGATCGCGCAAGGAAGGCCCCGAAGATCGGTTCGGACGCCGCGCGAGCATAGTTCGTCGTGGTGAACGTCGTGTCGAACTCGAAACCCTGCCGCGTCCAGAAGCTCATCGCGACGAGGATCAGGAACGGAATCACCACTCCGATCACAAGCACCAGAAGCGACGGCGCCAGCAGGCCGTAACTCTGTGCCGTCCTGGCATGACGCAGCCGCGCGAAGAGGCCGCGCGTGGCAGGCCGGCGCGTGGCGCCGGCCGGGGCGGCCGTGTCACTCATGTCGCGCCCGCCGCGCTGGGCGGATGGCTCGCTACGCTGACCTTATCCGCCCGCATCAGATCAGAACCCCGCCTTGATCATCTCGAAGGTCTCGTTCATCTTCGTCTCCCACTCCTGAGATTGCTGGTGCTGGAAGTGACCGGCCGAGAGGATCTCCTCGGGATTCTTGCTGAGGCCGAGCGCCGTTAGCTGCTCTTCGTCGAACTGATCAAAGGAGCGGGCATTCGAGTGACCATAGCCGTAATCGTTGATCATGAACTTGCCCGCTTCAACGCTGAGCAGGCTGTCGATGATCTCGTAGGCCTTGTCGGGGTTGGGCGCGTCCTTGTGCATCATCAGGCCGCACACCCATGTCAGCGCGCCTTCCTTGGGCTGCGCAAACTTGACAGGAACACCCTCGGAGGCCAGCGTGACGGCCGAGCTGGCCCATGTCATCGAGGCCACCATCTCGCCCGAGGCGAGCGCCTGTTCCAGCGTTGTGGTGTCGTCCGTGTAGACGCGGATCAGCGGACGCTGCTCGCGCATCACGGCCGCGACCTTCTCGAAGCCCTCATCGGTGGCGATATCGTCAAAATCGACGCCTGCCTTGATCGCGCCGCACCACCAGGCATCCCCACCCGAGGCGAGCGAGCCAAGCTGGCCGGCATAGCGCTGGTCCCAGAGCATGTCCCAGCTTTCCTCGCCCTCGAGCTCGAAAAGATCGGTGCGATAGGTGACCGAGGTGCCGCCCCAGTCGAAGGGCACGAGCCACGGATTGCCGTTCTCGGCCATGTTGCCGTCGAGTTTGACGAGGCTCGGGATGACGTCGCCCCAATTAGAGAGGCGCGAGGTGTCGACGGGCTGGAACATGCCGGTATCGGCCCAGCGTTTCACGCCTGAATAGCACGGATGCGCCACATCGGGGGTAAAGCCCGCGCGCATCTTGGTCAGAGCCTCCTCGGTCCCGCCGAAGATGGCGAAATTGGGCAGCGTGCCGTTATCGGCTTCGTAGTTGGTATAAAGCTCGGGGATGTCATAGCCGCCCCAGGTGAAGATCGTCCCCTGCGCGCCGTCCTGCGCTAGCGCGCGCCGCGAGGTGAGGGGGGTGGCAATAACGCCGATTCCGGCGCCCATTAGGATTCGGTTGAAAGCTCTGCGCGACAGTTTCCCGCGCTTTACTGCGCTCAGGTGGTCGACAACATCCATGAATAACACTCCCGTTTTGTAAGGCGCATGTCACAGATGCTTGCTGCTGATGCGCAAAGGTCGGTCTCCAAATTCATCGGCAGCCGAGATGGTGCATTCGACTGAACAATCGTTCATTCAGATTGTGCGCGCGGCATTTCCACGTCAAGCTTCAATACGGAAAGCCTATAGAGTATCGGCCAGAAACTCATGCAACATAGCTGCATAAGTAACTGATGAACTACATGAAAATTCACCTGCTCGCCTGTTGGAAAGAGCAAAGGAACCGAGGAGAACGTACTGATGTCAGCCGAAAAACACCTCAAGCGAATCGCCGCACACGGCCCGGATGCCGCCGAATTGACCGAGTGGCCGGAGATGGATCCGGCCAATCTTGTGTCGGGAAATCCCGTGCAGAAGGGGGTCTTCTACGACGAGGTCGAGACAGTAGATTACTCGGTCGGTATCTGGGAATGCACTGCATTTGTCGACAATCCCGGGCCCTATCCAGTGGACGAGTTCATGCTGCTGCTTGATGGCACGGTCGAGATGGCGATGCCGGATGGCAGTTCGGTCACCGTTGGGCCCGGCGACGCCTTCGTGATCCCCAAAGGCCTCGAATGCCAGTGGAAGATGCCGCAAACCGTGCGCAAGATATTCATGATACTCGATGGCGCCGCACCCGGCAGCGCCGACAATGCGGGGTTGCGACGCGTCACCGTGCCTGCGCTCGACGTCGCCGGCAGCGCCAGCCCCGGCGCGCTTGCCACGCGCGAGACGCATTTCGTCAACCATGACGGGCGTATGGCCGTGCATGTCGAAAAGTTTCACGAGCGCATGCAGGGACCAGCCCCGCAAACGCGGCGACGCGTGATCCATGTGCTTGCAGGCGGCGTAAAAATCGACGGCGACACCTTCGAGGCAGGCAGCAGTCTCTACCTGCTTCCCGGCTCCGGTCTCGACTGGGAGGTGGCTGCCGGCACGCGCCTTCTGATCGCCTCCTGCGATCTGCGGCACGATAGCACTTGATGCCGGCCGCTCTCCCGTCGAGTCCAGATGTCGTTATCATCGGCGCTGGTGCGGCTGGCCTTGGCGCCGCTCGCAAGCTGATGAAATCTGGCCATTCGGTGCTGATCGTCGAAGCGGCGAGCCGCGTGGGCGGGCGCGCCTGGACCCAGTCCGACAGCTTCGGCGTGCCGATCGACATGGGCTGCTCGTGGATCTCGGGCGCGCGCAAGAATCGCTTTGCCAAGATCGCGCGCAAGAGCGGATTTACCCTCGTCGATCATACCGACCGGGGCACCGCGCTCTTCATCGATGGCCGCCGCGCAAGCGAGGCCGAACTCGCGGCCTACGAGAAGGCAGGCCGCAAGGTAGAGCAGGCGATGGCAAAGGCCGGCAAGAAGGACCGCGACGTTCCTGCATCGGACGTGATCCCCATCGGGCTGCCCTTTCTCGGCGCGGCCAAGGCCTGGATGGGACCGATGGATTACGGCGTCGATTGGGACGGCATCTCGGCGCTGGACGATTACCTCTCGGCCAATGACCAGCCCAGCTACATCGTCGCCGAAGGGCTGGGCGCGGTCGTTGCGACCTTGGCCGAAGGGCTTCCAATCGCGCTCGGTACCGCCGTGCGTGCGGTCGATTGGTCGGGCCAGGGCGTCGTGATTGAAACGGATCGTGGAACGATCCGTGCGCGCGCTTGCCTTGTCACGGTCTCGACTGGTGTACTGGCCTCGGGCGCGATCCGTTTTACCCCCGATCTGCCCGCCGCCAAGCAGCAGGCGATCCATGACCTGCCCATGGGGCTTCTGGTCAAGGTGCCGCTGCTCTTCGACGGCGCGCGGCTCGGGCTGAAGGATAATGAGTGGATGAGCTATGATATTCCCGATGAGGCGTCCACGCGGGCCTGTTTCTTCATTACCTGGCCCTTTGGACAGGATTACGTCTTTGGCAATATCGGCGGCCGCTTCGGCTGGGACATCTCGCGCGAAGGACCCGAGGCCACCGTCGATTTCGCGCTTGATGAATTGGTCCGGCAGGTCGGCAGCGATGCGCGCAAGCATTTTATCAAAGGCATCGCGACAGAGTGGGCCAGCGATCCGCTCACCCTTGGGGCTTATGCCGCGCTGCGCCCGGGCCGACATGGTGCCCGGAATGTTCTGGCTGAACCGATGGCGGGCAGGGTGTTCTTTGCGGGTGAAGCGATGGGCGGCAATTGCTCGGCCCTCGTGAACGGCGCGCTTGAGAGCGGGCGCAAAGCCGCTCGGGCGATCAGGGATGCCTTGGGCGGCCGTGTCAAACTTGACCGGTGATGCGGTCGTCACGATGGGATTGGTTCAAGGTTGCACGGAATCGTGAGGCCGCGACGTCACTCTGATGGCTCCTTTGACCGCAGGCAGATCGATCGATGGCTCGGGCTTCAGGAAAAGCAGATGCTGCTCCGTTTCCGCTTAAGCCGAAGGCTTTGATCTTTTGCCTCATAGGTTGGCTCATCGGGTGTTTGGGCCGATTTCCCCCGCAGCTTTTGGCGCGCCTTGCAATCCGCCTTCCAAGTGAAGATCATGAGCAATCGGGTATGATAGAGTGGAGCCGAACCGAGTGAACAGCGCTAACGTTGAGCAAAAACGTATCGGCTCGGTTTTCCGACCCGGTCAGAACTGTTGGCGAGTTGCCGAGGCCGAGAGGATTGCCCTCATTGTCGACGCGGCAGATTATTTTCGGGCTCTGCGCAAAGTGTTCCTCGCGGCGCAGCAGGAAATTCTGCTGATCGGATGGGATTTCGATTTCGAGATCGAAATGCTGCCGGGTGAAAGCGACAGCGAGGGCAACGCACCCGACGGATTTCCGAACCAGCTTGGAGCGTTTCTGGAGGCGGTCGTGGACCGCTCGCCGGATCTTCATGTCTATATTCTGAAATGGAACGGCGCGGTGCTGGTGGCGCCTGGGCGCGTGGTGCCATCGGTTGCGCTCAGTGTGTTTGGAAGTGATCGCATTCACTTTGCGCTCGATGGACACCACCCTTTCGGGGCCTGTCATCACCAGAAAATTGTCGTTGCCGATGACAGCATCGCCTTTTGTGGCGGCATCGACGCGACGGAAGACAGGTGGGATACGTCCGAGCACCTGCCTGACGATCCGCGCCGGGTGCGAAAGGATGGATCCCCATCCGAGCCGTGGCATGACGCGACCTCTGCGCTCACCGGCGCGGTTGCGACATCGCTGGCAGAACTGTCGCGCAATCGCTGGCACCGCGCCACGGGCGAAACGCTGGAGCGGCCCGAAGGCGCCGCGACCGACATCTGGCCAGACGGCTTGGATATCGACGCCAGAGGGGTTGAGGTTGCGATTTCGCGGACCGAGCCACCTTATGACGGGGAGGCGCTGATCAACGAGATCGAGCGGCTCTATCTCAGCGGCATCGAGGCGGCCACCAAGGCTATCTACATCGAGTCGCAGTATTTCGCCTGCGAGTCCATACATGCCGCGCTGCGTAAGCGCCTGAGCGAGCCGGACGGCCCCGAGGTTGTCGTGGTCAATCCCAAATTCGCCGAGTCGCAGTTGGAAGATGATGCGATGCACGTGCTGCGCGGCCGGATGATCGAAGAGTTGCGCGACGCTGATCATGAGGATCGTTTTCGTATTTACTATCCGGTCACCACCGAAGGACAGCCGATCTATGTCCATGCCAAGGTGATGATCGTCGACGCCGCAATTCTGCGTCTCGGGTCCAGCAATCTCAACGATCGCTCGATGGGCTTTGATACCGAATGCGATGTGACGATCGAGGGCCCTGAGGATCTCATCGACGGATTCCGCACGAGGCTTGTTGCCGAGCATCTCGGCGTCCCCTCGAAAGTCATGCAGGACGCTCTGCGCGAGGAAGGCTCGTTGATCGCCGCCATTGAATGGTTGAACGCCTCCGAAGGGCGCAGGCTGTGCAGAATCGAGAGCCGGCCCGAGGGTGCATTGGGCGGTTTCCTTGCCGATACGCGTCTGCTGGATCCACGGTATCGTCCCGGTCAGGCGTCGACCGCGGGCGAAGGCATGCGTCCCCGCCACATGGCGCTGATTGCAGGTGGTGCCGTGCTGGCCTCATTGGGGTGGATGGTGTGGCGGAATTGGAATGCTCGCAACTGATTTTCATGCTGAGCGTTTGTAGTTTTCGATCCCAAGGGTATGCCCTTCGGTCTGTTTCCGTTTACCCAGTGCTTGCAGCCACGCGCCATAAAGGAGATGACATGACTATTCCTCCCATTCTTGGAAGATTGTCGCGCCGGGTCGAGGTGGTAACGGTCGTCGCCATCGGCGTCATCGCGGGAGGATTATGGGCCTTCATCGCACTCTCGGACGAAATGATGGAAGGCGATCTGCATAGGTTCGACGAGGCGGTGCTCATGGCGCTGCGAATGCCGGGTGATCCGACAAATGCGATCGGCGGGCCCCAGGTGGAGGTCGCAATGCGAGATCTGACCGCGCTCGGCGGCGTCACTGTCCTTACATTCATCTCGCTGTCGGTGCTGGCTTACATGTTGCTCTTGCGCCAACGCTCATCGGCGATTTTCCTTGCTGTCGCGATCTCCGGCGGACTGGTGTTGTCCAACCTGGCCAAATACGCTTTTTCACGACCCCGCCCCGATCTGGTCCCGCACGGGGTGGATGCCGTGACTGCGTCATTCCCGTCGGGCCATTCAATGATGGCCGCGGTAACCTATCTGACGCTCGCCGTCATGCTGGCCCGGACGGCGACACAAGTCAGAACACGCGTGTTCTATATCGCGGTCGCGTCGATTCTGACGCTTCTCGTCGGTGTCAGCCGCGTCTACCTGGGTGTTCACTGGCCTTCGGATATTCTGGCAGGCTGGTCGCTGGGCGCGGCTTGGGCCATTATGGTGTGGCTGCTGGCCAGCATCCTTGCGCGCAGGGGGCAGATCGACCCGGAGAGCGATTGAACGGGCTAGGGGGGGGCTTCAGGCTGCGTCTCAAGGAATTCATTGACCCGAGCGAGGTGGTCCCGGTGCCGTGAGATTCTCCTCCAGTCATGTGCGAAGTGTTTTCGCCTGATCAGCAATTCTCGCCATCTCCCCTTGCACTTTGCCTTCTTTAGGCGCATGTGGGGGATGCGACGTTACCTTTATCGGCATCACTGCTCCTTTTCGAGTCAGTCATTCGATCTTGCACTGACTTGGCCGACCTGCCGCATTTCGCGGGCAGTTATTTCAAAGGAGTACGACGATGGCTACTGGCACCGTCAAATGGTTCAATACAACTAAAGGCTTCGGCTTTATCGCGCCAGATGGCGGCGGCAAGGACGTTTTCGTCCATATTTCCGCCGTTGAGCGCGCAGGCCTGACCGGCTTGAACGATGATCAGAAAGTGACTTTCGACATCGAAGCTGGCCGCGATGGTCGCGAAAGCGCCACCAACATCGCCTTGGCCTGAAGCCTACCCTTCGGGGTGTGTGGCACGAAAATTGGTGAGAGGGGCGCATTCCGGGGGATGCGCCCCTTTTTACGTCGAATCCTGCCTGCTGTTTTCTGGATGCTTAGGTAATGATGGCTATGCGGCGCAGGGCATGCGCTTTGCCGAGCGATAGCGCGGGTGGCCCATGTCTGATGCGGCCCCGGACCTGAGACGCCGAGCGTCTCGCGTCATGCGCAAAGAGATCGGCCAGCGCCGTCATCTCGTCCTGATCCGTGCGCTGGTGCAGCTCGAGCCGTAGGGCCGTGATATATGCCTGATAGCTGCGCACGAGCATTGTGCAATCGGATGATTTCGGGATCTCACCCTGATCTCGGGCCACCTCGAACGCGGACGCGATGTCTCCGCGTATCGTGTTCAGATATAGCCCGCGTCGAAGAATGTCTGAAGCTCGGTCTCGGACAAGTCGCCGCGCTGGCGCACGACCTGCAGCGTGAAGGTCCGCAGCGCTCCCGGATGTGCATTCGGCAGGAGGGTGCCGTCGCGCAGCGCATCGGTGATGGCGTCATCGACCTTCCTGCTCTTGGCGATGCCGGTATGGGCGGGGACGCAGTAATGGCAGGTATTCTCGACACTGATGGTCTGCCAGACAATGGTCTGCTCATCCTCATTTAGGCCTGAATCCACGAAAAGCTCGTGCAGGGTTCGATATCCCCGGAGTAATTCTGGCATCTCGGCCATCACGGCATGCAGGTTGGGGATCATCCTGTATTCTTAGTTGGATTTGGCGCGTAGTGGCTTGACATCCTCGCCCTCGGTGCGGTTGGTGAAACCCGCCATGGATGGCTCCGCGGCTTTGGCTGCGGCTGCGTCCCTGGCGCGGTCTCATTGCTGCGCTTTAACTCCAGATAACCAACCTGAGTGATTGCTGATGACCTGTATTGAGCATTGACTCAATCATGACGGAGCGCAGTGTTCAAAAAGCCTCGGGAACGGGGCCAATGCGCTCTCGCTCGCTCGATAGTTCCAGCCAAAGCTGCGCGAATGCGGCCTCGGGCGTTTGCGTGCCGCCGTTTTCGATCCCGGCGCGCCAAAGGGCGGCACCTGCAGCATAGGCTCCGGGTGTCAGGCCGCCCTCCAGGCATTGACTGACCGCGCGGATACGGCAGCCTCGTGCGGTGGCCTCTGACAGGGACTGCATCAGTGCGGGATCGGACATCGTGGTGCCTGCGCCGTAGACGCGCAGCACGGCCCCGTCCAGGCGGCGCAACATCGCGCCCACCGCCATGGCCGGCAGTCCCGGTGAGAGCGTCAGGATCGCGAGGCGGCAGGGCCCAAAGCGACGCGGCCCGGCCGGTGTGGCGACGGGCGATTGCGGAACGGCTTTAAACGCAATCGTTTCCTGCGAGTGCACTTTGACCAGACCTGCAGCAGGTAGCACCTGCCCCCCGAAAGCCAGCCAGACCCCCGGCGCGAATGTTTGCGCCGCCTCGAGCGCGAGCGCAAGATTGTCCTCAGCATCGCCGCCGGTATCGAGCGCGTGCATGGCGCCGCAAAGGATCACGGGCATCTCAATGCCGGCCAGCGCCTGTGCAAGGGCAGCGCCGGTAAACGCCATCGTATCGGTGCCATGGGTCAGGATGACGCCGGTTCCCTCGAAACCCGCGATCTCGTCGATGATATGGTTCCAATCATCCGCGCCAATCTCGGCGCTGTCGATGAGTGGAGAAAAGCTCCGCACAATCACCGTGGCGTCACTGGGCGCGATATGCCCCAATGCCGTCTCGACCACGCCCTCTGAGGGCGCAAACCCGTCAGGGCCGGGTGCCATGCCGATAGTGCCGCCCGTGTGCAGGACCAATATCGCGCTCATGTCATCAGACTCCGGTTATGGGTTCGGCAAGAGTCGGGTATCCGCGGGGCTATGGCAAGCGGGGCCCGGCATGATCGGTGTGCCGATGGTTTTCCCGCACGAAAACAGTCATTGATCCTGTGACGCCAAACCTTGATACCTGACCTCGACTTACACAAGGCAGCAAAAGGGGCGACGCGCAATGAGCACCTCGCCAACAATCAGGCGGTATACGCCGCAGGACGCAGAGGCATGGAATGCCTTTGTCGCCAGTTCGGGAAACGGGACCTTCCTGCTGGATCGCGGCTTCATGGAGTATCACGCGGACCGCTTCGAGGATTACTCGCTGATCGTCGAGCAGGGCGACAAGATCATCGCGCTGCTGCCGGCGAACAGGGCAGGGAAAACTCTGCAGTCGCATGGCGGGCTGACCTATGGCGGCTTTGTCACCGGGCCGTCAATGTCCGCCGAACTGATGGTCGAAATCGTTGGCTTGCTTGGGGACACGCTGCGGGCTGCGGGCTTCGACCGGCTGCACTACAAGGCGATTCCGCATATCTTCCATAACTACCCGGCCGAGCAGGATGTCTATGCGCTTATCCAGGCCGGCGCGCGCCTCGTGCGCTGCGATCTGTCCTCGGCCATCGCCATCGGGCGGGCGCCGAAAATGTCCAAGTCCAAGCGGCAGGGCATCACCCGCGCCCGCAAGGCCGGGTTGAGCGCGCAGCCGAGCGCGGATTTCGCAGGGTTCTGGAACATCCTGACCGACCGTCTTGATACTGCCCACGGGGCCGCGCCTACCCACGACCTCGCCGAGATCCAGCAGCTGCACGCCCGCTTCCCCGACGTGCTCCGCCTCTATATCGCTGAGGCCGATAGCACCGCGCAAGGCGGTATCGTTGTCTTTGACTGCGGCCGCACAATCCACGTGCAATACATGGCCTCAACCGAAGACGGGCGCAGAAACGGCGCGCTGGACCTGATCGTTGCGCATCTGCTGGAGGAATACAGTGACCGAGACTGGCTGAATTTCGGGATCTCCACCACCGATGGTGGGCGCGTACTGAACGCCGGCCTGTCTCGTCAGAAAGAGATGTTCGGCGCGCGCAGTGTGCTGTTCAATCAATATGAATGGGTGCTGCTTTAGGATGCCGCGTCAGCGTTGACGAAGGTCGCGCACCATTTCCGACAAGAGCGCATGACTGAAACGTATCGGCCTGCCGCATTTTGCCCATACACTGGCCCAGTCCCACTGATAGTAGAGCAACCGCGACTCCACCGTTTCAATACGTCGGCATAGGGCAGTAACCACAGGATGTCTTTGTAGAAGACCAAAGGTCCGGGTGTCCGCCAGACGCTGCTTCAGAACATTCAGCTGCAACGTCAAGACGGCAATCCGCCGCTCACTGTTTGGAAGCTTGCTGGTTTGGCGACTGAGCAGGTTGGAGACGCCAACCCCTTCTTGATAGATGACGAGCGGCTCGGCGATATAATCTATGCTGTCCTCCAACACCGCGCGAAAGCCCAGGATCAAGTCCTCATACGCAGTATCCGTAGGAAAGCCGCCGTATTTAAGATAGAGATCCTTATGCCATGCCACGGTCGCCCCGAGGTAGAGCTCGAATGAAAGCGCGGCATCCACCATCGAGTAATCGCGGTAAAACAATGCGCGGCGATAGGCATCGCGCCCATCGCCGCCATCGGCGGATTTTGTCCTGGCATCAGAAAACAGCAGTTTAGCCGGACGCTCGCGGACCGTTTCCAGTATCCGCGCAGCGCGGTTTTCAGTGTTGATGTCGTCTCCCGCAGTCCAAATCATGAGATCTGCCGTGCTGAGACCGATGGCGCACTCGATATGCGCGTTTACGCCCAGATTTACATCATTGCGCCGTGCAATGACGTGGTGCGGACCTTCGTAGCGCTCGACGACGTCTTGAATGATTTCGAAGCTTCGGTCTGTCGAGCAATCATCCGAAATGATGATCTCGATCGGCTCGCATTGCTGGTCCAGTACGGATTGAACGGCCTTTGCCACACTGTCTTGCTGATTGAATGTCAGCATGATGAAGCTGGCGGGAGGTGATTGGGTGCCCGCCAGTGTCACGTAGATGTCCCGCTATTCTGCAGAGACACAATCATGCCCCCTCCCAGCGCGCCACGCCCACGCCAGTGCGACCCATGTCATTGCCGTTGAAGAACAGGTAGCGCGTGCCACCCGGCGTCTGGATATGGGCCGGATAGCATGTCATCTCACTGTCCCACTCGCCGGGAGCGCCGCGCGGCAGTTCAACCTCTCCGGTCCGTTTGAACGTAACGCCGTCGTGTGAGATGAAGCGGAAGCTCTCATATTGTTTGTCCAGTGTGTCCGACGTCGCGCGCAATTCCCATGTGCCGTCTGGCAAGGCATTGGCGCGGGGACGTCCGATGCGATATTCATTTCGCGCCGGGGCAATGATCGGCTGTGCTGCGGCGTTGTCGAAATGCAGCCCATCGGGGCTGACCAAGGTCCAGCAATCATATTGCGGATAGTGCCGCCCGCCGATTTCCTGCCAACCGCGTCCGCGCGAGATCCACGCGCGATAGCCGCCCTCGGGCAGCTTGGCGATGGAGTGAAGGGCGCCGATGAACATGCCCTCGGGACAGCGGTCCAGAATGGGAGTTTGCTGATACCGCGCAAAGCTCTGACCATGATCGCGGCTTATTGCTACGCCGGAAAATGCCAGAAACTTAGCCTTCTCAACAAGTTGAAAGCCAACATAATAGAGACGCAGGTCATCTTCGGCGACCTCCAGAACGTCGCCAAGGATGAGGCCATTGTCGTCGAACATGCCAGGCGCACCAAGGTCCAGAACCGGGTGGTCGGATCTGCCCTTGATCCGCGTCGGATCAGAGGCGTCCACGTCGACCCAGCCGATCCGGCTGATGCCGTGATCGTCGCGCATGCCGCCGTAGAGGCGGATCGTGGTTGCATTACGCAGCCACGGCGTCGGCGTCATGAAGGAGTGCCGCGCCCAGTCCGATGATCCATCGGGGCAATACACAAGCCCGAGCTTACGCCAGGTCATGCCGTCGGCTTCAACTTGTAATAGCGGTAGGAAGAAACCCGCGACGGCTCGGCGGGGTGGCCGTTCAGGATCAGCCCATCTTCTTCGAAGGATTTGTTGATCACCGCAGCCATGCCGACAAGACAGTCCGCGCCGATGGTGACACTGTCGGCGAAGGTCGCATTCACCCCCAGAAAGCTGCGCGCCCCGATCTTGCAATAGCCCGAGATCACCACATGCGAGGACAGGAAACAGTGGTTCGCGATCTGCGTTTGGTGCCCGACATGGTTGCCAGACCACAGAACGCAGCCATCGCCGATCTCAACACCGTGCTGCACTACGTTGTTCTCAAAGATGAAAACGTTTCTACCCAGCTTGGCCGTGCGCCAGACCATCGCACGCGGACTGATGAAATTGATCAACTCGTAACCGGCATCCTGCGCCGTATCCATCAACCTTGCGCGTACACGGTTCAGCTGGGTCGACGTGATCGCAACATGCGCCGCGGTGGTTGCGGGATCGAACCGGTCTGCGGCATCGTCCAGCGCGACGACAGGCAATCCGAATTTTTCGGTGTCCCCAAGGTGCTCCTTCTCGACAGCAAAGCCGACGACTGTATACGGGCTGTCGACCGTGAAATACTCGTATGCGATATCCGCAAATTCACCGGCGCCGATTAGCAAGAGGTCTTGGGACATGAATGGGCGTCCTCGCATTCTGGCCGCACGAATCGGCGGCTGTGTCATCGGTAGCACTATAGGCAGACGACCTCAAAGTTGCGAGTTCACGCGCGCCTTGTATCGCCGCATACTACGCTCGGGTTCGCCGCCTTTCGTTGCAGAAAGAACATTCGCTGCGGCAAAAAGGCGGTCATGGCGCACAGTCTTGCGGTTGGCGGTCAGGCTGGTGGGTCGGGAGAGCCTTGCGCGGAGGTCCTCTTTCTCGGTCTCGCCACATCGCGTTGGCGAGGCTTGAGCCGGGCGTTGCAGCGCGAGGTCCGTTAGGGTCTCTTCGAGTCCTTCGATAGTCGGCGTCGCATATGCCTCGAGCGAGACGCTGATGCGCAGCTTGGCCGCGTCTGTCATCCGATAGGTGCGATCGCTGAGAATGCGGCGGATCTCGGTTACGGCTTGAGGGTGTTCGGCCACCTGTCGAAAATCCAGAGCCATCACGATACGTCCGTCCTCCGTCATGGCGATGGCCGGCTGCTCGGGGCGAGCGATCTGTGCAAGGCGTAAACGCATGGCACCGAGAAGCTGTGCGTACATCACTTCACCCAAGTTGCGTTGCATGGCACGCGCGCCCTTCATCCGGATCGTGACAAGGCCTGCGATCCCGCCATTGGTGTCGCCGCGCGCCAGCGCTGTCGCCTCGCGGTGGAAATGGCTGAACCGCGCCAGTCCGGTGTAAGGATCGCGCGGTCGGTCGGTCTCCTGTCGCTCTTCAGCCAACATGCGAACGCGCTCATGCTCGAGAAACGCGGCGGCGACAGGCACTGACAGCAGGTTCAGCAGCGCCATGGGCAGAGCTGCCGACGCAAAAAAGGCCGCGCAGACATCAAAAGGAAGCAGGACGGCCGCGACCATGTGGAGGGAGACGATCAGGCCGAACCCGAAAAGCTGGGTGGCCCGGCGGGGCTGCAGGCTAAGCGTTACCCGGTTCCACGCATACCCGGCCGTGCAGGAAATGATCATGCCGGCAATCCCGGCGGCCATTCCGATTCCGCCGATGGAGGCGCGCGTCATCACAGCCATGCCAAGGCAGAGAAGAGCTCCGCGCCAGCCCAAGAATGCCCCCGCAAGCGCGATAGGGACGTTGCGCATGTCTAGTATGATACCCGGCAGCATTTCCAGCGGCGCGCTCATCTGCAGCATGGCGACCAGCCCGAAGGCAAGGCCAAGCAGCGTCTGCGCCCTTGCAGGGCGCATGCGGATCCGGACCATCCCGTAGAGTGATGACAAAACCGCGACAAGCGCCAGAGATCCGATGAATTGCGGCAACAGCAGCATGATTTCCCCCTTCGAGCCCGAGGAGGTCTGTCTACCGCAGAGACGCGGAAGGATGTCTTAACGGATAAAATTCATCGGAAAAAAAAGCGCAATCCGCGCCCCGCGTCAGCCCTGATCAGCAGAGGGAGGCAGGATGAACCCGTTGACCGGATAGACGCCGCCAAAGGCGTCCGGGTTCGATTCCAGACGCACGGCCGACCAGTCGCCCTTGTCAGATACATCGATTACGGCCATGCCCTGGCTGACCTGATCGCGGTGCCAGTTCGCGTGATCCACAAGGATGCGATCCTTCGAAATCACTTCGGAGACAACCGCGACATGGCCGAGAGGCATGGACGGCGTCGAGCGGAACGACATGACCGCGCCGACCATGGGCGTGTTGCTTTGATCAAAGCTGTCCTTGGCCTTGCCCCACCATGTATGGGCGTTACCGCGGATATTGATGCCGCTGACGTTACGCGCGAAGGGCACGCACCAGACGCGCTGGCCCTTGGCGCGCAGGGTCGCAGCCTCGCGCAGGGCCATGGCCTCGCGCACCGGATCGATCCCGCCAAGGCTGGCTTCTTCCATCTTGGGGGCACCTGCGCAGGCCGAAAGGGCAAGGGCGGCAAAAACCAGAAGAGGCGCGGCGCGCCGTGCGGGTCGGGTGGTCTGCGTCGTCATTCGGTCCCTCGTCCTTCGATTTGCCTGTGGCACCTTGGCGGCGCTCTGGGTCACGTTTTGCTACAATTCTTTGTCAAACCGAAGTGATTAGAATTTCCTTGGCGAAAAACCGCCAAGAGCGCCGCACAAGTCAGCCGGATCAAACGAAAAAGGCCCCGCAGGATGCAGGGCCTCTCAGGTGGTGCAGGAGGAAATGTCAGCGGCGGCGACGCCCGCCGGTGCGGCCCGCGCGCCCACGGCCCTCTTCACCGGCCTTGGGAGGTTGCTTGTTGAAGCGGATCCATTCGCCGCCATGGGCATCGTTATTGGTCAGGAAGTTGGCGGCGCGGATGGCTTCCATTTCCGAACCGGGCTTGGGCAGGGTACTGCCAAGGCCGAAAAGCTGGCAGAAGGTCTCGTCATCCATATCCTCGGGGATCTCGAGGCCGGTGGCGGCAACTTCGGCACGCTTTTCGGCAATCTTGGATGGCGGGACGGGCAGGGCGACCGGGTTCATGATGGCCGAGGTCATGCCAGCACCCATGGCCATCGGCAGGAAGGCGTTGTTGATGCCGTGGCGGTTGGGCAAGCCAAAGCTGATGTTGGACGCACCGCAGGTGGTGTTCACGCCCAGCTCTTCGCGCAGACGCCGGACCAACGTAAACACCTGCAGACCAGCGGTGCCCATCGCGCCGATGGGCATCACCAGCGGATCGACCACAATATCATGCGCGGGGATGCCGAAATCGGCGGCGCGCTCGACGATCTTTTTTGCGACAGCGAAACGCACGTCGGGATCCTCGGAAATACCGGTGTCGTCGTTCGAGATGGCGACCACAGGCACGTTGTATTTCTTGACCAGAGGCAGCACGAACTCCAGCCGCTCTTCCTCGCCCGTGACCGAGTTGAGCAGCGGACGGCCATGCGCCGCCTTCAGACCCGCTTCCAAAGCGGCAGGCACCGAGCTGTCGATGCAAAGCGGCAGATCGACCAGGCCCTGCACCAGCTCGACGATCTTGGTCATCAGCGGCGGCTCTGTCTCGTTCGGGTTGGGGTTGGAGTTGTAGACCACGCCCGCATTGATATCGAGGACGGTCGCCCCGCAATTGGCTTGCGCAACGGCATCCTTCTCGACGGTCGAGAAATCGCCCGCTTCAAGTTCGGCAGCCAGTTTCTTGCGGCCCGTGGGGTTGATGCGCTCGCCGATGACGCAAAAGGGCTCGTCAAAGCCGATGACGGCGGTTTTCGTTTTGCTCTCGACGATAGTGCGGGTCATGTGTGTTCCTTGATGCTTGTTTTACTTGGCCGAGGCGGGCACGCCGGACGCGCCTGCATTCTCGATGGCCCATGTCGCATTCGCCTTGATACCGCCCAAGGGAAAGAAATGCACGTTGGTGATGTTGAAATCGGGGTTGCCCGCTTTGTGCGCCGCCAGCTCGGCGATAACTTCGGTCGGCTCGTAAGGCAGCAGCAGCTTGGTCACGTCCATCGCGCGCTTCTGAAGCACCTTGAGGGACGGGCCGACGCCGCAGGCAATGGCGAACTTGATCAGCGTCTGCAGCTTTGCCGGGCCCGCGATGCCGATATGGATGGGCAGGTCGATCCCGTTGGCCTTGAGCGTGTCGGCCCATTCGATGATCGGGCCGGCCTCGAAGGCAAATTGCGTAGCCAGCGCCATCTCGGCGTCAGACGTCTCGGAAAAGGCCTGCTTCCATTTCAGCGCGGCGCTGACATTGTCCATGCCGCCATCGGGGTCGATGTCGCGATTGCCCTCGGGATGGCCTGCAACGTGCAAACGCTTGAAGCCCGCCTTGCCGAACTCGCCCGATTCCAGCAGCTGCATCGAGCTGTGATACTCGCCATGCGGCTGGGCAACGCCGCCCGCCAGCACCAGCGCCTGATCGACGTCCGCTTCGCCCTGATAACGCGCGATCCAGTCGGCCAGCATCGCGCGGTCCTTGATGATGCGCGCCGGGAAATGCGGCATGACCGGATAGCCACCCTCGGCCAGGCGTTTGGCCGTGGCGACCATGTCCTCGATCGGCGTGCCCTCGATATGAGCGATATAGACGCGCGTCCCCTCGGGCAGCAGATCGCGGAAATTCTCGACCTTCTCGGCGGTGCGCGGCATGACCTCGATCGAGTAGTCCTTGAGCAAGGCCTCGACGGCGGCGGGCGGTGTGGCGTGGGCGGGGGTGCTGCGCTTCTTGAAGTTCAAAAGGGCCATGATAGCCTCCTTAATCCCGGTTGGGGTCATGCCTGAGAGGATGCGTCTGCGGCATTCCAGCCGTCATTGGCGATCAGCACCTTGATGCGCTCGCGGTCGTATTCGGCCTCGATGCGGGCGGCCTCGGATTCGGCCACCTCGGCTGGCTCGCCGTCGACGTCATAAGGGGCGGCCTTGCGCCATTCGGCGAGGTAATCATCACTGCCATTCGCGCCGATCTTCATCGCGGCGCGGTCGATGGCCTGCTCGAATCGCTCGGGCAGCTGCTTTTTCGCGCCCCGGCGGCCCTTGCCGACGATGACCTGCGCGGGAATGTCCCGCCAGTAAACTATGGTGACATCGACCATGGTGATTCCCCTGTTTCTCGCCCCTGTCTAATGCACGCCCTGCGGCCTCCGGCGCCTGTTTTCGACCGAAAGCATGTGTTGCGCGACGCGGTATTCTTAACCGAGCCACCCCGGCGGGGCCATGCAGGCCTAGCCCCATAATATTCATCTCCTGCATGAGGCGCACGGGCCCGCCGCGCGCAGCGGGCTTGCGCAGAAGGCGCATAGGCCATAACTTGGAGGTAACTCAAAATGGAGGGCGTTCCCTATGACGCCCAAGCGTCCCGAAGGTGCGGGCGCTGTCCCGAAACCGGTTGAAAGCCCCGCGCCGAAACCGCCCGACCGCCCGCCGCTCTATGCGGCGCTCGATCTGGGTACAAATAGCTGCCGAATGCTGATCGCGGAGCCCCGCGGCAGTCAGTTCCGAGTGATTGACAGCTTCAGCAAGTCGGTGCAGCTGGGTGCCGGTCTGGAAAAGACCGGCCAGTTGTCGCGTGCCTCGATCGGGCGCACGATACAGGCGTTGCGCGTGTGCCAGCAGAAACTCAAGCGCCACAAGGTCGAGTCCATGCGGCTGGTCGCCACCGAGGCGACGCGCCGCGCGGGCAATGGCGCGGCCTTCATGGCGCGCGTGCGGCGCGAGACCGGCCTGACGCTGGATGTCATCTCGCCTCTGGAAGAGGCGCAACTGGCCGTGGTCAGCTGCGCGCCCCTCGTCGCGCCCGAGACGGACCAGCTGCTCGTCGTCGATATCGGCGGCGGCTCGACCGAGCTTGTCTGGATCGACCTCACCGAAGTGCCGCCCCATGACCGCCGCCGCGCCATCATGCGCCTGCATGGTGGCTTCAACGCCGGAAGTGGCGGGGACGGACCCCGCGCCCGTGTCGTCGACTGGATCAGCGTGCCCTTGGGTGTCGCGACGCTGCGCGATCAGTTCCACGATGTGGACGACGATGCGGCCCGATTTGCGCTGATGAGCTGGTTCTTCGAGGAAAATCTCACCGAATTTGCCCCCTATATGAGCGAGCAGTCGCGCAAGGGTTTTCAGATCGTCGGCACCAGCGGCACGGTCACAACCGTCGCGGCCAGCCACCTGAAGCTCAGGCGCTATGACCGCAACCGGGTGGACGGGCTGCGCATGACCTCGGATGAAATAGACACAGTCATTCGCGGCTATTTGGCCCTTGGCCCCGAGGGGCGGCGCAATGATCCGCGGATCGGACTTGACCGCCACGCGCTGATCATGTCTGGGGCAGCGATACTGCAGGCGCTCCTGCGCTGCTGGCCCACGGACCGCCTGTCGGTGGCCGATCGCGGCCTGCGCGAGGGAATGCTCTATGCGCAGATGTCGGCAGATGGCGTGCTCAGCACCCAGGAGGATGCATGAACAAGGGACCGGATGGCAAGAACACGTCGGGGCGCGGCCAGCGCGACCTGACAATCAAGGTCAAGTCCGCGCGCGGGCGCAAAGCCTCCTCGACGCGCTGGCTGCAGCGCCAGTTGAATGATCCTTACGTCAAGCGCGCGCAGGCTGAGGGGTATCGCGGACGCGCCGCCTACAAGATCATGGAATTGGACGACAAGTTCCGCTTCCTTGTGCCGGGCGCGCGCGTTGTCGATCTGGGCTGTGCGCCGGGTGGCTGGGTGCAGGTGGCCGTGCCGCGCATCAACGCGCTGGGTGAAAAGGGCCGTAAGGCCGTTGGCACCATCCTTGGCGTCGATCTTCAAGAGATCGAGCCGATCGCGGGCGCGACGCTGCACACGCTGGATTTCATGGCTGATGGCGCGGATGAGCAGGTCAAGGAATGGCTGGGGGGCAAGGCCGACGTGGTCATGTCCGACATGGCGGCCTCATCCTCGGGGCACAAGCAGACCGACCACTTGCGCATCATCGCACTTTGCGAGGCTGCGGCCTACCTTGCCTTCGACGTGCTGGAAGAGGGCGGCACCTTCGTGTCGAAAGTGCTGGCAGGCGGCGCCGAGGGTGAGTTGCAAAAACTGCTCAAGCAACGCTTTGCCAAGGTCGCCAACGTCAAACCGCCAGCTTCGCGCTCGGACAGCTCCGAAAAATTCGTGGTCGCTACGGGCTTTCGCGGCTGAGAGGCTTCGTGCCCGAAACCGGGACTGTCTCAGCAAAGCTTTTGCCAAGAGGCTTCGGCCCGGCGCGCAATCTCAGCGAGGACACCGGCATCAGGAGGCGGCGCCACGCCCAGACGCTGCGCAATGCGCGCGGCGCGGTTCTGTTGTCGGATCAACTCAAACAGCCGCGCATGTCGCGTCTGCGGTAAGAGCTGCATGGTAAAATGTCGCATACCGATCCTCCGGTGGCAAACCCCACTCAGGCTCCTCTATCCCATGTTAATAAGGGATTAATGAGGCTGCGGCATGGCAGGTGCCGGGCGCTGCGCCACCATCGAGCCGCGCATCACGGTTATGTGAGTGATCCTGTTCCGATCCCGCGACGTAGTCCTGATATCGCTGATAACGGCGACACTCAGAGAGGAGATTTACCTGATGATCCGCAGAACATTCATGGCCCTTGCCGCATCGACCGCACTGGCACTTCCCGCATTCGCAGACAACCACTCCATGGACATTGTCGACACCGCCGTCGATGCCGGCTCGTTCAACACGCTCGTCGCTGCCGTCGAGGCCGCGGGCCTTGTCGAGACGCTGAAGGGCGAAGGCCCGTTCACCGTATTCGCTCCGACCGATGATGCATTTGCGGCCCTGCCCGAAGGCACCGTCGATGATCTGCTGAAGCCCGAAAACAAGGACAAGCTGACCGCGATCCTGACCTATCACGTGGTTCCGGGCAAAGTCATGTCGGGTGACCTGAGCGATGGAATGACCGCGGCCACGGTTGAGGGCAGCGACGTTACGATCATGACCGAGGGCGGCGTCATGGTTAATGAAGCCAACGTGACCTCGGCTGACATCGAAGCGTCGAATGGCGTCATCCATGTCATCGACAGCGTGCTGATGCCGTCGATGTAAAGGCAGGCACGCGTCAGGGGCATTCCCTTGGCACAGCGTGAATTGCGAACAAGAAGCGCCGCCGAAGATATCTTCGGCGGCGTTTTTCTTGGTTAACATGTGTCCTCAGGCGGAGCGGCGGAACTCGGTCACCGAGGTGACGGCAAAGCGACCGCCCTTCAGCTTTTGCAGCTTACCCTGCCGCAACAGAAGGCCGAAGGAGCGCAGCCCATCCTCCCGCGTAAACTCGTCCTCCTGCGCCTCGCGCAGCTTCTGCATCAGCATCGGGCGCGAGAACTGGGGCATCCCCTCGACATCGGCCATGTAGGCGGCGGCGGCTTCCAGCATGTCAGTCAGGCTGTTGGCACCCATCTGCTCGGCAAATTCCGCAAAACCAGGTGCGTCTTCTTGCTCGGCGTGCTGGGGGCGCTCGATATCAGGGGCCGGTGCGGTGGCGAGGTCGGCGCGCGTGATGCGGCGGGGCCGGACGGGCTGCGTCGGGGTATCGACGCGCTGCTCGGCGACCAGTTTCAGCGGCGCGGGCCGCGCTGCGGGATTGGTGCTTGGGCGCGGGGTCGTGCCGGACGCAAGAGGGCGCGGACGGCGCGGACGCACGGCGCTTTGCAGGTCCTTGCGGTAGGGCTGATCGTCGACATCGGCTTCCATGGCGCTGCCTGCGCGGCGCTCGGCCCGCGTGGCGGCGACGGCGGCGCGCAGATGCTGGATCGCGCTGCGGCGCTGGTTGGCTTCGGGTTCTTCCAACTGCGTATTCGCCTCGTCAAAGATGCGCGCGGCCTGCGCGTCCGAGGCCGGAGTGCCCAGATGACTTGCACGGATGGGGGCGGTCTCTTCGACCCGCGCCTCTTCATCGTCGCTCTTGTCCTTTTCGGCCAGGAGTGAGGCGGCTTCATCTTCTTCGGCGCGGTCTTCCTCCGCGTGATCCGCATCGTCGCGCCCCATGTCCTCATCGGCCTCATCGAGCGTCGCGTCCTCGGCCTGCGTCTTGTCGTCCATCGGCGCATGCGTCACGTCAGGGATGACCGTCTCCGGGGCGCGGGCGTGTTGCAGTTCGGCCTCGACTTCGGCCAGTTCGCGCTGCAGCTCGGCCTCGGCCTCGGGGCTCAGATCGGAAGGGCGATCCGCCGCGTCCATCTCTGCCTCCAGATCGCCACTCGCGAGGGCCGCATCCAGATCGCTGCGCTTCATCTTGATGACACGCGCCGCCAGCGGAGGCTCGGCATCCTGCAGATCGGCCCGCTCGTCCTCATCATCCTCGTCTATATCGTCAGCCGTCTTATCGACGGCCACATCGGTTGTGGCCCGTTCACTGCCCATCGCGTCAGCCAAAAGCTGCGACAGCGTGTCGTCATCACCGGACTGAGCTTCGTCCTCGCCAAAGATATTCTCATCTTCTTCGATGGCGTCGTCGTTCCAGGTCGCCTCGGCGGCGCGCAGCATCTCTTCCAGATCCTGCTCATCCGCATCATCCGCGTTCCGCGAAGAGGCGTCCTCTGCCATCGCGTGGTCAGCCTCGACTTCGATCTCGGGCGCATCCGCAGCAGCAAGAGGGGTGATGACGTCGCCATCATCGATATTGGCGGTCTCCTCCTCGGGCGCACTCACTGGCTCTGACGGCTCGGGCGCGATCAGGCTTTGCTCTTCGCCGTTATCTTCGGCCTCGTCGTCACTCTCGATTTCATCTTGCAGCGACGGCTCGGCTTCGGGCGCATCCGAAACATCGGGCACAGAATCATCCCCACCCTGGTCGGACGCGCCCACGAGCGTGCCCTCCGCCTCATCAAGACCGATGTCATCTTCCCAGGCATCGGACAGACCCGACAGACCCTCGGCGAGCGCCAGGTCTGCATCATCGTCCATGGCGCTTTCATCGACAGCGAGGGAGGCGTCAGACAGCGCGGTATCGGTCAGGAAATCCTGCGCATGCTCATCCTCGTCAAAGCCGGGCGCGGCGTATCCAGTGCCGGCAGGCGCGGCCACGGCGCGGATACGGCGCAGCTTGTCGGCGATGCTCTCGCTCACGGCGGTGGCGGCGGGGGCCTTGAAGGCCGGCTCGCGCGGCGCATCTGCGAATTGCGATGTTTCTTCTTCAGGTGCTGCTGCCATCTCTCCCTGCGGCCCGGATGCCTCGGGCGCTTCAGCCTGGGCCGCATCATCGTCAGCCTCGGCGGCGCGCGCTTCTGTTTTGGGCGTTTCGGTTTTGGCCGTTTCGGATTCGGGTATTTCGGATTGGGGCATTTCGGCTTTGGCAGCCTCGGCGGCGGGCAGCGAGGCGGGGTCTGCGCGCAGGTGAATCTTGCCATCGGTTCCGCGTGCCTCGACCCGGCGCGAGATTTCGCGCTCGGCGATGCGGGCCAGCATCTCGGCATCGGGGCTGGGCGGCTCGGCCCCGAAGTATCGGTCATCAGCGGCAAGATCGCGGAAATACTCGGCAATCGCCTTCATGGTGTCGAACGAGTCGTCAAAGCCTTCCAATGTGCACGAGAATGTGCCGTAGGAGACTGTGAGGATCTTGCTGTTGCTGACCATAATTAACTCGCCTTTCCTTGACTGCGAAGCCAATCTTTACCATGGCAGGCTAGCCCAAAGAGGCCCGAATCTGCGATCATCAGCGTATCATTTCATGGCAAGATTGTGATTTGTTTCCCCTCTGGCGGTAAGTCTGAAGGAATTTAACATGATTGTTCACAAAACGGGTCCAATCGCCCTGCTCGGAGGCGCTCAGGTGTCCAGCAAGGTGGTTGAGCGCGTGTTAAACATGTCCTGCAGGGTGGTCGCGGCCGATAGCGGTGCGGCCACGGCGCTGGCGCATGGAGCCATGCCCGAGATCGTGATCGGCGATCTGGATTCGATCCCGGATGCTGCACGTGATGCATTGCCGGACAGAATCCTGCACAAGGTGGATGAGCAAGACAGTACCGATTTCGAGAAATGCCTCAGCCGGATCGACGCGCCCTTGATCATCGGCGTGGGTTTCAGCGGTGCGCGCGTCGATCACCAACTGGCGGTCTGCAACGTTTTGGTGCGCTGGCCTACGCGGCGCTGCGTGCTGATGAGCGAGTATGACGCGATGTTCCTCGCGCCGCCCACCATGGCGCTCGATCTGCCCGTGGGCAGCCGCGTGTCGCTCTTTCCCATGGGCGTGGTCGAGGGATGCTCGGAGGGGTTGAACTGGCCGATCGACGGGCTGGTCCTGACGCCGGACGGGCAGATCGGCACGTCGAATTTCGCCACTGGGCCGGTCCATCTGAGCGTCACCGCGCCCAAGTTGCTGGTCATTCTGCCCGCCGCGCATCTGGAGGACGTGGTGCAGATGTTGATGGAGAACCCCGCCCGCTGGCCCTGAGCTTCAGGGCTGGGGCAGGGGCCGCCGCTCCAGGTGCCGCTCGCGCAGGAAGACGAAGAGGCCAGAGGCCACGATCAGCGCGATGCCGCAGAAGGCCATCGTGTCCGGCAGATCCCCGAAGATCCAGAAGCCGAAAGCGGTGGCCGTGACGATTTCCAGATACTGCACCGGGGCCAGCGTCGATGCGGGCGCGAATTTGAGCGCGAAGCTGATGCAGATGTGGCTGACCGTCGCGGCGAGGCCAAGGCCGACCAGCAGCCACATCTCGCGCGCGGCGGGCCATTCGGGGTCGAACTGCGCAAGGCCCGAGCCATTCGCCGCCACCAGCACCGGCACCGCAAGGACCAGCGCGGCGATGCCTGTATAGGCCTGCAGCGTGATGGGATGCATTCGCGTCGCCATGCGGCGCGTCAGGATCATGTAGAAGGCAAATAATAACGCCGTGACCAGTGGCAGAAGCGCGGGCGCGCCCACGTCCTGAAAGCTGGGCCGAATGACCAGCATTGCGCCGGCAAAGCCGACCGCGCAGGCGATGTAGCGGCGCGGGCCGATGGCCTCGCCCAGTAGCAAGCCACCGAGCAGCGTCAGGATGAAAGGCTCGACGAAGAAGATGGCGATGGCGTCGGCCACCGGCATGAATTGGAGCGAAAAGAAGAAGCAGCCCGTCGCGATCAGAAGGAGCGCGGCGCGCACGAGATGCAGCCCGCTTTCGGCGCGGCCGGGCATGTGCAGCCAGCCCATCGCCCAGGCGAAGGGTGTCAGCAGCAGCGCCTGCGCAAAGAACCGGATCGCGGCCACTTGCGCGACCGGCAGCGCGCTGCCGATCAGCTTGGCAAAGCTGTCCATGATGGGCGCGGTCAGCGAGAAGGCGACCATGAGCAGGATGCCGAGCGTCACGCGCGCTGCGGGCAGGGTGGTCAGGGCCGGGGACGCCTGCATGGCGGGGTCAACAGTTCGGCACGTTGACGGCGAGGCCGCCAAGCGAAGTTTCCTTGTACTTGTCCATCATGTCGGCGCCGGTCTGGCGCATCGTCTCGATACAGGCGTCGAGCGGCACGAGATGGGTGCCATCGCCGCGCATCGCCAGAGATGCCGCCGAGACGGCCTTGATCGCACCCAGACCATTGCGCTCGATGCAGGGCACCTGGACAAGGCCCTTGACCGGATCGCAGGTCATGCCGAGGTGATGCTCGAGCGCGATCTCGGCGGCATTCTCGATCTGCATGGGCGTGCCGCCCATCACGGCGCAAAGGCCTGCGGCGCCCATAGCGGCGGCGCTGCCCACCTCGGCCTGGCAACCCGCCTCGGCACCCGAGATGCTGGCGTTGAACTTGACCAGACCGCCGATGGCGGCGGCTGTCAGCAGGAAATCCTCGACATGCGCCTCGGACGCGCCGGGGTAGTGATCGAGGTAGTAGCGGATTACAGCCGGCACGACGCCCGCCGCGCCGTTGGTGGGGGCCGTGACGACCTGTCCGCCGGCGGCATTCTCCTCGTTCACGGCCATGGCATAAAGGCTCATCCAGTCGTTGATCTTGTGCGGCGCGCTCAGATTTGTGCCGCGCTCGGCAATCAGGGCGTCGCGGATGCCCTTGGCGCGGCGCTTGACGCCCAGCCCGCCGGGCAATGTGCCGTCCGTATTCATGCCGCGCTCGATGCAGTCGTTCATCACCTGCCAGATGCGTTTGACACCTGCTGTCATGTCATGCTCGCCCTTGCGGGAGATCTCGTTGGCCTTCTTCATCTGGGCGATGCTCTTGCCCGAGGTCTCGCACATCTGCAGCATTTCGGCGGCGGATTTGAACGGGTAGGGCACGGGCGCGCCTTCCTCGGTATTCCTTCCTGCGGCCAGCTCGGCCTCCGTCATCACGAAGCCGCCGCCGATGGAGTAATAAGTCTCCTGCAGGATCGTGTCGCCCTGGCTGTCGGTCGCCATCAGGATCATGCCGTTGACATGACCTGGCAGGTTGGGGCCGAAATCGAAGAGAAGGTCTTCCTTGGGGTTGAACTTGAGCGTGCCAAGGCCTTCGGGTTCGAGGCTGTGCGTCTCGCGGATCTGCTCCATCACCTCTTCGGCCTTGTCGTGATCATAGGTCTCGGGAACGAAGCCCGCGAGGCCGAGGATCGTCGCGCGGTCGGTCGCGTGGCCGACGCCGGTGAAGGCGAGGCTGCCATGCAGCGAGCCCTTGACGCCATGCGGGGTGAAGGGCGCGGCGCGCATCTTGTCCAGGAACCGCGCGGCAGCCACCATGGGCCCCATCGTGTGCGACGAGGACGGGCCGATGCCGACCTTGAACATGTCGAAGACGGATAGGAACATGGGGTGCTTCCTTCGAGGGGCGTTGCGGGTGCGATCTTTGTGACAGCCTAACCGCAAGCGGCCTATACCGAAAGCGACATGCGCGGACGGTCTTGTGTCATGCCCGGCAGAGGGGCGTTGCCCCTCGTCAGAAGGTTTCTGCGAAACCTTCTGTCTCACCCCAGGATATTTCAGGCCAGAAGATACATGCGCGCCGCGTCAGGCAATGCGGTGGCGGCGGCGCACGCTGCCCGGGCGACCCGGCAATGACAGTGCGGCGTCCATGCGAGGGCTGCGCGAGATCACGCGGCCCTTTGCGATGACGCAGAGCCGTGCGGCGCGCAGGCGCAGCGCTTCGGTCGGGGTGGCAGCATCTAGGATGACGAGCGAGGCTTGCGCCCCCTCGTGCAGGCCGTAGTTTTGAAGTCCCATGATCTTGGCGTTCTCGGTGGTGACCATGTCAAAGCAGCGCGCCATGTCCTCGGGCGAGGACATCTGCGCGACATGGAGCCCCATGAAGGCCACATCCAGCATGTCGGCAGTGCCCAGCGGATACCAAGGGTCGAGCACACAATCCTGCCCCCAGCCGACGGTGATTCCATGGGCCTGCATCTCCTTGACGCGAGTCATGCCACGCCGTTTGGGGAAGGTGTCGTGGCGGCCCTGGATCATGATGTTGATCAGCGGGTTGGGCACGGCGCTGACGCCCGCCTCGGCGATGAGGGGCAGGAGTTTCGAGACGTAGTAATTGTCCATCGAATGCATCGAGGTCAGGTGGCTGCCATTAACGCGGCCCTGGAGGCCCAGGCGCTGGGTCTCATAGGCCAGCGTCTCGATATGGCGGCTCAGGGGGTCGTCCGTCTCGTCGCAATGCATGTCGACGCGCAGGCCACGCTGGGCTGCCATCTCGCAGAGCTCGCGGACCGAGGCGGCGCCATCTGCCATCGTGCGCTCGAAATGCGGGATGCCGCCGACCACATCGATCCCCATGTCGAGCGCGCGTACGGTGTTCTCGCGCGCGGTCGGGTCGCGGTAGAGGCCGTCCTGCGGGAAGGCGACGAGCTGCAGGTCGATATAGTCCTTGACCTGCTCGCGCACCTCCAGCATGGCGCGCACGCCCTTGAGCGTGTCGTCGCATGTGTCGACATGGCTGCGGATCGCCAGCAGGCCCATCGAGGCCGCCCAGTCGCAATAGGTGAGGGCGCGGGCGATCATCTCGCCTTCCGTCATCACCTGCTTGAGCTCACTCCAGAGGCCGATGCCTTCGAGCAGGGTGCCCGAGGCGTTGATGCGCGGCGTGCCGTAGGATTGCGTGGCGTCGAGGTGAAAGTGCGGATCGACAAAGGGCGGGCTGACCAGATCGCCGGCGGCGTCGATCACCTCGCCCGCCTCGGCGTCCAGCGTTCCAATGGCCTTGATGCGACCCTTCTCGATCCCGATATCGGCCACCCGGCCATCCGGCAGCGTGCCGCCTTTGACGAGAATATCGAACATCAGCGCTCTCCTTTGTTGAATGGGACCATGAGGGCCGCTGGCACCTCGGCCCGGCGCGACATGACGACGAGGGCGAGGATCGAGAGGAAATAGGGCATCATGAGGAAGACCTGATAGGGGATGTCCGCGCCCATCGGGGTCTGTTGCAGGCGGATCTGGGCGGCGTCAAAGGCCGCAAAGAGGATCGCGCCGAGGAGGGCCTTGCCGGGCTTCCACGCGCCAAAGACGACGAGGGCGATGCAGATCCAGCCGCGGCCGTTCACCATCTCGAAGAAGAAGCTGTTGAAGGCGGACATGGTGAGGAACGCGCCGCCGATCGCCATGAGGCCGCTGCCGACCATCACAGCGCCCATTCGGATCGCTGTGACCGATAGGCCCTGCGCCGCCACTGCCTGCGGGTTCTCGCCCGCCGCGCGCACGGCGAGGCCAAGGGGCGTGCGGTAGAGCGTGATCGACACAATGGCGACCATGGCGAAGGCCAGATAAGTGAGCGGCGTTTGCGCGAAGAGTGCCGGCCCGATCAGGGGGATTTCGGACAAGATTGGGATTTCGAGCGGCTGGAAGGCCTCGATCTTGGGCGGAGACGTGACCTCGGGCAGCGCGAGGCGGTAGGCGTAGTAGGTGCTGGACGTGGCCAGCAGGGTAACGCCGAGGCCGACCACATGTTGCGAGAGGCCGAAGGGAACCGTGAGGATCGAGTGGACGAGGCCAAAGCCCATGCCGACGACGAAGGCGACCATGACACCGGGCCAGAGGCCGAGGCCCGAATAGACCGCCATCCAGCCCGCAAAGGCGCCCGCGACCATGATGCCCTCGATCCCGAGGTTCAGAACCCCCGCGCGCTCGCAGATCAATTCGCCCAGCGTGGCAAAGATCAGCGGTGAAGCGATGCGGATCGCGGCGGTCCAGAAGCTGGCGGTGAGGAGGATCTCGAAGATGTCCATGACTTACTCCCTCACCACGCGGAACCGGGTCAGAAGGATCGCGACCACCATCAGGAGGAGCGCCGTGGCCAGCATGATGTCCGCCAGATAGGTCGGCACGCCCACGGCGCGGCTCATACTGTCGGCGCCCACAAAGATGCCGGCGACGAAGAGGGCAGCGGCGATGACCCCCAGCGGATTGAGCAGGGCCAGCATCGCCACAATGATGCCGGTGTAGCCAAAGCCGGGGCTGAGATCGAGCGTGAGGTTGCCCTTGAGCCCCGCTACCTCCGAATAGCCCGCGAGCGCCGCAAGGCCGCCCGAAAGGAGCGCGGTCTTGATCAACACGCGGCCTACCGGGATGCCCGCGAATTCCGCCGCCTCGCGGTTGAGGCCGACCGCGCGCATCTCGTAGCCCAGCGTGGTGCGCGCGCCGATGATCCAGGTGATCACGGCGGCGATCAGGGCAAGGCCGAAGCCCCAATGCAGGCGCAGCCCTTCGGCCATGCGGGACAGGCGGGCCTCGTCGATGAGGCGCGGTGATTTGGGCCAGCCCATGCCCATCGGATCCTTCAGCGGCCCTTCGAGCAGCATCGAGATGAAGAGCAGAAAGATGAAGTTGATTAGCAGCGTCGTGACGACCTCGTCGACGCCGAGCCGGACCTTGAGCAGCGCGGGGATGAGCAAGAGGATCGCGCCCGCGACCATCGCGAGGATCGCCATCGCAGGCAGCAGGGCGAATGAGGGCCAATTGAGCAGGCCGGTGCCGAGGACTGCGACGACCAGCGCGCCGGCATAAAGCTGCGCCTCGGCGCCGATATTCCACAGCCGCGCTCGAAAGGCGACGGCGACGGCAAGGCCCGTAAAGATGAGCGGGGTTGCGCGGTTCAGCGTTTCCAGGAGGGCGAATTTGCTGCCGAACGCGCCCTTGATTATGAGGCCCAGCACTGAAAACGGGTTGGCGCCTGCGATCATGGCGAGGAAGGACGCAATCGCGACGGTGGCGAGGATGGCCAGCGCGGGCGGCACGGTGGTGCGGGCTAGCGATGGGTTGGCGACGGGTTCAAGACGCATGGGCGGGCTCCGCAAATCCATGGCCGGCCATCCAGACGCCAAGCTCGGCGGGCGTCATGCTTCCGCGCGCGAAGGGCGGCGACAGGCGGCCTTCGGATATGACATGAATGACATCCGACAAGGCCATGATTTCATCCAGGTCTTCGGAGATAAGCAGCACCGCCGCGCCGCGGTCGCGTGCTGCCAATAGCTGAGAATGCACGTAGTTCACCGCGCCGATATCGAGGCCGCGCACAGGCTGATTGGCGAGGATGATTTGGGGGCTGCCTTCCATAACGCGGCCAAGGATCAGCTTTTGCATGTTGCCGCCCGACAGCAGGCGAATGCGCGTGCCGGGACCTGGGCAGCGCACGTCGTAGCCTTTGATGATCCCTTCGGCAAACTCGCGCGCGCGGCGCCAGTTAAGCCAGCCGTGACGGCTGAAAGGGGTGTCGCGATAGGTTTCGAGAATGGCGTTCTCGGTCAGGTCGAAATCGGCGATGGTGCCGGTCTTGTGCCGGTCCTCGGGGATGCGGGCGATACCGTGGTGAATGGCCTCGCGGGGGGTCCATGCAGTCACCTCGGAGCCGTTCAGCGCGAGCGTGCCGGAGGCCGGGCGAATGACGCCGCCGACCAGCGCGGCGAGTGCGGCCTGCCCGTTGCCCGACACGCCCGCAAGGCCGGTGATCTGGCCCGCATGCAGCGAGACATCGAGCGATTTTAGGCCCGGAGCCGCGCCCTTGTCGGGGGTCGAGACGCCGCGCAGCGACAAGAGCGGCGCGCCGGGTGTGCCCGGGTCCGCCTTGGGTGCACTGACCTCGCCGCCGACCATGCGCGCGGCCAGATCGTGCCGGTCCGTACCCGATGTCGGCCCCGCGTGTACGACCTTGCCATGGCGCAGGATCACGACGCGGTCGGAAATGGCCATAACCTCGTGCAGCTTGTGCGAGATGAAAATGATCGACAGCCCCAGGGCGACGGCCTTGCGCAGCGTCTCGAAAAGATCGTTCGTCTCCTGCGGGGTCAGAACCGCCGTCGGCTCGTCCAGGATGAGGATGCGCGCGTCGCGGTAGAGCGCCTTAAGGATCTCGACCCGCTGCCGCTCGCCCACCGTCAGGGTGCCGACGCGGGCATCCGGATCAACGCTCAGCTTGAAATCTTGGGCGAGCTGCCGGATCCGCGCCCGCGCGCCGCTGCGGTCCTGCCGCAGCGCGGTCAGAGGCTGCGTGCCAAGCGTCACGTTCTCCAGCACGGTCATGTTCTCGGCCAGCGTGAAATGCTGATGCACCATGCCAACGCCCGCATCCAGCGCCGCGCGCGGATTGCCAGGGGGCAGGGCGGTGCCCATCACCTCGACCGTGCCGGCATCGGCGGTGTATTGGCCGAAGAGAATATTCATCAGCGTGGTCTTGCCCGCGCCGTTTTCGCCCAGAAGGGCAATGACCTCACCCTTGTGCAGGGTGAGGCTGACAGCATCGTTGGCCGTGAAATTGCCGAACGTCTTGGTAATCTGATCGAGGCGCAGGACGACCTGCGCCTCTTGTTTATCAGGCATTTAGTTGGACTTCGGCTCTTCGTCGTTGATTTCGGTGACGTAGTCGCCCGACATGATCTCGCCCTTGCGCTGCTCGACCAGATCCATCGCCTCTTGCGGGACCTTGCCGGCAAAGGTTCCGAGCGGGGCCAGTTCGGCGCCGCCTTCCTTCATCATCGAGAATCGTCCGTAATCCTCGGCCTTGAAAGTGCCCGCCTGCACCTGGCTGATCGCCATGTTCAGCGTCGGCTCGAAATTCCAGATCGCCGAGGCGACGACCGTGTCAGGATAGTCGGCCTGCGTGTCGATTACGTTGCCGATGGCCAGAACGCCCTTTTCCTGCGCGGCATCGCTCACACCAAAGCGCTCGGCATAGAGCATGTCTGCGCCGTTCTCGATCATGGCGTAGGCGGTTTCCTTGGCGGCGGGCGGATCGAACCACGAGCCGATGAAACTGACCTGGAAGGTCGCGTCGGGATTGGTCTCGCGGACGCCAGCCATGAAGGCATGCATCAGCCGGTTGACCTCGGGGATAGGAAAGCCGCCGATAAGGCCGATATTGCCGCTCTCGCTGAGTGATCCAGCAATGATACCAGTCAGATAGGAGGCGTCCTGAATGTAGTTGTCGAAGACGGCGAAGTTGGGCAGATCCGGCTCGGGCTTGAAGCTGGAGCCCAGGAGGAAGGCGATCTCGGGATATTCGGCGGCCACTTCGCGGGCCTCCTGCTCGACGGCGAAGGCTTCGCCGATGATCAGGGCATAACCGCTCTCGGCATATTCGCGCATGACGCGGGCGTAGTCGGTATTGCTGACATTCTCCGAATAGGCGTAGTCGATATCGCCGCGCTCCTGGGCGGCGACTGCGGCCTTGTGAATTCGGCTGACCCATTGCTGCTCGACCGGGACGGTGTAGATGCCTGCAGTCTTGATCGGCTCGGCGGCCATCAGCGGGCGCGCTCCCGAGAAGAGGCCCGCCGTCAGCGCGGCAGCAGCGGCCGTGGCCAGAAAACGGCGGCGCGTCAGGCCGCGCGGCAATGTCGGTGCCTTGGTCATGTATCAGATCCCCCTGAGGAATGTAGTTTGCAAGCGCAGCGTAAAATCAATCTGCGGCGAAGGCCAGTATTTTGAGCGCGGAGGTTCGCATTGCAATCATGCCGGGCATGGCCGGGCTAGGGACGGGTGCAGGCAAAGGGAACGAAGGTGCTGGCCATCCCTTCGTTCATCGTCATCACCGTCAGCATGTCGATCATCGCGATCTCCTCAGGTCCCTCCGCGCAAAGATCGGGCACCTCGCGGCACCCGCTTGCGATGAAGGCCTCGTTAGCGGCCAGAAACTCGGGCCGCAGCCCTTTTGTGTCGCGCGCGGCCAGCGCGTCGGCGAGGGCCGCGCGGTAGAGGCTGCATTTGCGCGAGCTCCAATCGGAGCTGATGGCATGCGCCATCGCCGGCGCATGGGCAAGCAGAACGGCCGCGCCAGCAAGACTGGTGATGTTAAGTCGCAGGTAGCGCATCTTGGCCCTTTCGGTCGGCTTGGTTGGGCGCTAGCATACCCCCATGCCGGGGCCGCGCCAATGCGGACCTGCGGCAAGGTGCCGCCTCGCGCCCCGCGTTCGGGAAGTAGAGGGTCGGAACCATGGCGCAGCCTTGGGAGTTGCGTTTTTGGATTTAACTATGGCCCGCTTGGGGCCAAGGAGGACGAATGAAATTCACTTTTGCAACAGCCACCGCCGCAGCCATGATGCTGGGCGCACCAGCCCTTGCAGATAGCGGTGACGCTGCGGCCGGCGAAGCGGTCTTTGCCAAGCAGTGCATAACGTGCCACATCGTCAAGTCGGACGATGGTGAACTTCTCGCGGGCAAGCGTGGCCAGATCGGCCCGAACCTCTATGGCGTGACCGGCGGTCCCGTGGGCGCTGTCGAGGATTTCAAATACGGCAAACCGATGATTGAAGCGCACGATACCGGTGCCGAGTGGACCGAGGAAAACTTCGTTGCCTATGTTCAGGATCCGACCGATTGGCTGCAAACGACGCTGGATGACAGCAAGGCGCGCAGCAAGATGACATGGAAAGTGCGCAAGGAGCAGGATGCCCTTGATCTATACGCCTATCTGCACTCGATCGCGCCCGCGGCCGAGTGATCTAATCTAGATATGTGTGACGAAAGGCAGGCCCCGCGGCCTGCCTTTTTTATTGGCTCAGACTTTGACCTTGGCCATCTTGGGGTCGTAGAGAGGCGCCAGATGTACCTTGGCGGGCACACGCTCCCCCGCGACTTCCAACTCGTAACTGCCGGCCAGCACATCGCGCTGCGTGATGAACTCGTCCGAGCGTACATATCCCATCCCGATCGGCGCGCCGATGGTGTGCCCATAGCCCGCCGAGCTGAGCCAGCCGCAGCGTTTGCCGTCCCGATAAATCGTCTCGCGCCCCGACAGGATCACATCCGGCGCGGCGGTAAAAGTGGCCATGATCTTGCGGACGCCATTCTCCTTCTGTGCGGCGCAGGCCTCGCGGCCCCGGAAATCGACATTGGTCTTCAGCTTGACCGCCCAGCCCAGCCCAGCGTCGAAAGGCGTATGATCGGGGCCGATATCGGAGGACCAGGCGCGATACCCCTTTTCCAGCCGCAGCGTTTCGAGCGCGCGGTAGCCTGCATTGCGCAGGCCGTCATCAGCGCCGGCTTGGGACAATGCGGCATGGACGGCGGTGGCATATTCGGCGGGGATGTGTAGCTCCCACCCCAGCTCGCCCACATACGTCACGCGCAGCGCCCGCACGGGCGCGCCCGCGATGCCGATGTTCTGTCCGGTGCCAAAGGGGAAGGCGGTGTTCGAGACATTCGCATGGGTGACCGCCTGCAGGATATCCCGCGATTTCGGCCCCATCAGCGACAGCACAGCGTATGACGATGTTACATCGACCAGCTGCGCGTTCATGCCCTCGGGGATCCCGCGCGCGATATGGTCGAAATCATGCGTGGCAAAGCCGGTGCCGGTGACGATGTAGAACTCGTCGTCGGCCACGCGCAGGCAGGTCAGATCGCATTCGATACCGCCGTGATCGTTCAGCATCTGGGTATAGGTCAGCTTGCCGACCGGCCCGCGCACGTCATTCGCCGCGATCCAGCCAAGAGCGGCCTCGGCATCGGGGCCTTTCAGAACAAATTTGGCAAAGGAGGTCTGGTCAAAGACCACCGCCGCCTCGCGCGCGGCCTTATGCTCGCGCGCCACGGCCTTATGCCAGTTCGGCACGCCGAAGGTGTAGATGTCGCGCGCCTCCTCGCCCTTTTCAGCGAACCAGTTGGGCCGTTCCCAGCCCAGCTTCTCGCCAAAGACGGCGCCTTGGGACTTCAGCACATCATAGAGCGGGGATTTGCGGCAGGGCCGGGCGCTGGTGTGCTCCTCGCTGGGCCACGCCATGGTGTAATGCTTGCCGTACGCCTCGTAGGTGCGGGCGCGGATCCAGTCATCGTCGAAATGCGGCTGGCCAAAGCGGCGGATATCCACGGCCCAGAGGTCATAGGGCGGCTGCCCCTTGACCACCCATTCGGCCAGAGCCATGCCCGCGCCGCCCCCCGCTGCGATCCCGTAGGCATTGAAGCCCGCGCCGACGAAGAAATTGCGCAGCTCGGGCGCCTCGCCGAGGATGAAATTGCCATCGGGGGTAAAGCTTTCGGGGCCATTGGTCAGCGTCTTGATGCCTGCGGTCTCCAAGGCGGGGACGCGACCCAAGGAGAGCTCCATCAGCTGCTCGAAGTGATCGAAATTGCTGTCGAGCAGGGTGTAGTGGAAATCCTTGGGGATGCCGTTCTTGGCCCATAGGATTGGGTTTGCCTCGTAGCCGCCCATGACAAGGCCGCCGACCTCTTCCTTGTAATAGGTCAGCCGGTCGGGATCGCGCAGGGTCGGCAGATCGGCGGTGACGCCGTCGATCGGCTCGGTCACCATGTATTGATGCTCGACCGGGACGAGCGGGACGTTGACGCCGACCTGCTTGGCGAAGGCGCGCGTCCACTGACCGCAGCAGGCGATGACGATGGGCGTGTCAATGCGGCCCTTGTCGGTCAGGGCGCCCTTGATGACGCCATCCTCGACGATGACCTCGGTCACCTTCGTGTCCTCGAAGATGCGCGCGCCCTTTTGCCGCGCGCCCTTGGCCAGCGACAGGGTGATGTCCGACGGGTTGGCCTGTCCGTCCGTAGGCAGATACGCCGCGCCGATCACGTCATCCACCTGCATCAGCGGCCAGAGCTTTTGCGCCTCGGAGGGCGTCAGCAGCTCCATCTCCAGCCCGAAGCTGTGCGCCGTGGTGGCTTGCCGCTTCACTTCGGTCCAGCGCTCCTCGTTGCAGGCAAGGCGCAGGCCGCCATTCATCTTCCAGCCAGTCGCCTGTCCCGTCTCGGCCTCCAGCCGTTTGTAGAGATCGACGGAATAGCCCAGAAGCTGCGTGATGTTGGCGTTCGAGCGCAGCTGGCCCACGAGGCCCGCCGCATGAAAGGTGGTCCCCGAGGTCAGCTTCTTGCGCTCCAGCAGCACCACGTCCCAGCCCAGTTCGGCGAGGTGATAGGCGGTCGAGCAGCCAATGATGCCGCCGCCGACGATGACGGCGCGGGCCTCTTGCGGAAAATCGCTCATGTCAGATGTCCTTGGGCTTTGAGTTTGGCCAGCGCCTCGCGGTAGCGGCCCAGATTCAGTGCGGTGTAATCGGCATAGTCGAAGTCTATGGCCGAGGTCTGCTCGCTCACCATCGACCACATCGTCTCGCGCAGGAGCGAGGCGCATTTCATCGACTCATAGCTGCGCCAGAGGGCGGCATCGGGAGCGTGCTGGTAGTAGCGGATCAGCATCGCCTCTTCGGCTTCATGCGGCAGGGCCGCATTGCTGGCCAGCCCGCCCAGATCGAAAAGGGGCGAGTTCCAGCCGCCATATTCCCAGTCGATCAGCCACATGCGGGTGTCATCGCGCAGGATGTTTGCGGGAAGCAGATCATTATGGCCCAGCACCATCTGCACGGGTCCAACTGCGCGCTCCAGCAGCGCGGCCTCGTCCAGCAGGCCGTTCAGCTTGGCCACATGGAGCGAGCCGCGCTGGCGCAGATCATGTGCGTAGCTGCGCAGGATGTGGAACACCCAGAAGGCCAGCGTCGGGCCATGGGCGTGCTGGGGCAGATCGCGGTGCAGCGTTGCCACAAGGTCCGTCGCCTGCATCAGCGTGGCCTCGTGATGCAGGTCATCTTCGGTGAGTGCCATGCTGGGAATGAACTCGATCACCAGCGCGCCGGGCGCGTGGTGGTGCACGCGCGGCGAGAGGCCGGCCTCAGCCGCGGCGCGGCTGAGTGCCAATTCGTGCCAGCGCAGAATGCCATGCTCGGGGATATCCTCACCCAGCCGCACGACATAGTCGCGGCCCCCATCGGTCAGCTTGATGTTGTGATTGGTGATCCCGCCCTCCAGTGGGATCGCGGCGCTTGGCGCCGTCCAGCAGGGCAGAGCGAGCGCGGCGGCAATGGCCTCATCAGGTGTCATGTCAGTCCCAGCCTTTCCTTTGATCTGGCCGCCATGGCAGAAATGACGCGATCCGCCGTGATGGCGATAAAGGCGACGGCCACGCCTGCGACAATGCCCTGGCCGGTATTCGCCTTGGTCAGCGCGATATAGACCTCCTGTCCCAGATCACGCGTTCCGACGAGTGCGGTGATGACCAGCATCGAGAGCGCCAGCATGATCGTTTGGTTGAGGCCCAGCAGCAGCGAGGGTGCGGCCAGCGGCAGCTTGATGCGCCAGAGAAGCTGGCGCGGCGTACAGCCCGCGACCAGCCCCGCCTCGATCATCTGTGGATCGACTGATCTGACGCCATGGGCCGCGTAACGTACGGCGGGGGCGAGGGCGTAGAGAACGACCGCGATCATCGCCGAAAACTCGCCCACGCGGAAGAGCATCACGACGGGGATCAGATAGACAAAGCTGGGTAGCGTCTGCAGCGTGTCGATGAACGCGCCGACCCAGCGATGTGCCCTTGCGCGCTGACCCGCCCAGATACCTAGCGGCACGCCGATGGCATAGGCGATGAGGACGGAGACGCCGCAAAGATAGACTGTCGTCATTGCCTCGTTCCAGAGGCCGACCGAGGCGATGAGCCCCGCCATGAGCGCCGCCATCAAGCCCAGCCGCCAGCCGCCGACGCGGCCCGCCGCAAGGCCTGTGGCGATGATACCCCAGGCCCAGGGAATGCCGGTGAAGAATCGCTTTACCGGCAATAGCAGGTAGGTGAGAAAGAAGGATTTGATCGCGTCCAGCGTGTCGAAGAACGTCACGTTGATCCAGCGCATCGCGTCTTCCCAGAAGGCGGAGGTGGTGAGGGTCAGCCGCTCGGGGTAGTCCTGCACGAAGGGCAGGATGAGGCCGATCAGATAGGTGGCGGCGATAATCCCGGCGGCGGCCACGATGTAGGGGTGGCGTTGAACCAGCCCCGCATCCCGCGCGGGTGCCGCATCCGGCAGGCGGGTGGCGAAGGCCTGACTCACGCGGTCGAGCGCGATGGCGATGACGACGATGGCCAGCCCCGCCTCTATCCCGCCGCCGATATCGAGGCTGCGCAGCGCGCTCAGCACGTCAAAGCCAAGGCCGCCCGCACCGATCATCGACGCGATGATCACCATGTTGAGTGACAGCATGATCACCTGGTTGACGCCCACCATCAGCGTCGGGCCAGCCGAGGGCACCAGCACCTTCCACATCATCTGCCGCTTGGTGCAGCCGGCCATATGACCAGCTTCAACCACCTCTGGCGGGACCGTTTGAAGCGCGACCGTGGCGACGCGCACCATGGGCGGCATCGCGTAGATCACCGTCGCGACCAGCGCCGAGACAGGCCCGAAGCCGAAAAGGAAGAGGATGGGGACCAGATAGGCAAAGATAGGCACCGTCTGCATGAGGTCCAGTACCGGGCGCAGCGCGCGTTCGAACCACGGCGCGCGGTAGCATGCGATGCCGAGCGCGAGGCCGCCCAGAACGCCGATGGGCACCGCGATCACGACCGAGGCGAGCGTGACCATCGCGCTTTGCCATTGGCCGAAGACGGCGAGGTAGACGAAACAGATGCCCACCAGCGCCGCAAGGCCCCAATCCTTGGCATAACGCGCCAGCATCATCATCAGCGCCGTCACGGCCAGCCAACTGAGGGGCGGCGCGATTTCGGTGGCGTTCGAGCCGAGGCCGCTGATGAACCCGTCTGCCAGAAGGGCGCGCGCGGCGTCATAGGGGATCTCGATCAGGCCCGAGATGAAGCGCGTAAGCTCGCGGAACGTGAAGATTCCGAACGTCGCATCCTCCAAAAGCCAGCGCATCCCACCCGAGATCCAACCCTCGAAATTGATCTGCCATCCCTTGGGAAAGCGGATGATCCAGCGCGCATCCAGCGCCTTGTAGAGCTGAAAAGAATAGCTGGACAGTAGCCATGTCACCGCCAAGAGGCCCCACCAGAACAGCGCGCGGGGCGTGGTCAGGCGCCGCCAGCTCATGCAGGCGTTCTCGCGCCAAGTCCTGACGCATTCCGGCCGATCAGCACATCGACCACGGCAGCAGCGCCTACCTGCCCGACGGGCGCGCCGTCTTTCATCACGCGAAACGGACGCCGGGCGGCCTCGACCTCGTCGGCCACGTCCGCGACACGCGACCCGGCGTCCAGATCACCGGCAAAGGGGCCGGGGCCAAGGGGCGCCATGACCGCGCCAAGGCTCAGCACCTTGCCGCGCGGGATATGTTTCGTGAATTCAGCCACATAGTCTGTGGCGGGGTTCAGCACCAGCTCTTCGGGAGTGGCGGTCTGCACGATGCGTCCGTCCTTCATCACCGCGATACGGTCGGCGAGGCGGATGGCCTCATCAAAGTCATGGGTGATAAAGACGATGGTCTTATGCAAAAGGCCTTGCAGGCGCAAAAATTCGTCCTGCATCTCGCGCCGGATCAGCGGGTCGAGCGCACTGAACGGCTCGTCCAGGAACCAGATCTCGGGCTCGCCCACGAGGCTGCGGGCGATGCCGACGCGCTGTTGCTGTCCGCCCGATAGCTGGCGGGGAAAGTAATCCTCGCGGCCCTTCAGGCCGACCGTCTCGATCATCTCATGCGCGCGGGTCTCGCGGGTTGCGCGGGCCACGCCCTGAACCTCCAGCGGGAATGCGACGTTCTGGAGAACCGTCAGATGCGGCAGAAGGGCGAAGTTCTGAAAGACCATCCCGATCTTCTTGCGTCTCAGCTGCGTCAGTTGCGTCTCGTTCATGGCCAGCAAATCCTCACCATCGAATTCGATGGCGCCGCCCGTCGGCTCGACCAGACGCGACAGGCACCGCACCAGCGTGGATTTGCCCGAGCCGGAAAGGCCCATGATGACGAAAATCTCGCCCTCGAGGATTTCGACATCGGCCGCGCGAACCGCGCCGATCATGCCGCTGCCCCGCAGCGTGACATCGTCCGGGGCGGGATGGCGGGAAAGGAATTGGTCCGCGTCCGGGCCGTAAATTTTCCAGACGTTTTTGCAGAGCAGTTTGCGTGCGCGGGGCATCGTCACCTCATCGGCGCCGGAGATCGGCCAGGGGGTGTGGCAGGTAGTCCTGCGAAAAAGCGGGGGGCAGAGTGCGCCCCCCTCAGTCTCAGGAAGATTCAGTTGATCCAGCCATCTACCTTGGCTTCATTGCTCGACATCCACTCGTCGGCTACATCGTCGATGGACTTTCCGTCCAGATCGACGGCGGAAACCATCGCGCCCATCTCGTCATTGGTGATCGTGTAGTCGCGGATGATCTCGGCGGCGCCGGGCCATTTCTCTTCGACGCCGGACCATGCGACTTTCCAGATCGGGCCGGTCGGCTTGCCGCAGTCATAGGCGGCATCGGGGTTTATACCCACTGAAGGATCCTCGTAGCATTCCTTGGAGTACTCGGGAAATTCAATGTATTTGCCATCGTATTTCGCGGGCGCCCAATGCGGCGAATAGAGCCAGAGGATGATCGGTGCTTCGCGCTGATAGGCCGATTCCAGTTCGGCAAAGAGGGCGGCGTCCGTGCCCGCATGGACCACCTCGAAATCGAGGCCGAGCGCCTCGACCCGCTCTTCGTCGAAGCCGCCCCAGGTGACCGGCCCGCCCAGGTAGCGGCCCAGCGGCGCGGTCTCGGACGTGGCGAACTCGCTTGCGCATCCTTGCAATGCCTCCCAATTCGGCAGGCCGGGGCAGCGGTCCTCCATGTAGCTGGGATACCACCATTCCTCGATGGCGATCATGCCGCCTTCGCCCATGTTGACGACATTGCCCGTGGCCACGGCCTCGTCCATCGCCTCGCGGCCCGTCGTCTCCCAGATTTCGGAGGCGACGTGCAGATCACCGGTTTTCAGCCCTGCAAATTGCGCGATGTAATCGGCCTGCACCAGCTCGACATTATAGCCTGCCTTTTCCAGCACATTCTTAAGGATCGTGGTGTTGACGATCTGGCCGGTCCAGTCGTGGGTGGTCAAGCGGATGGGATCCTGGCTTTCGACCTCGGCCAGGGCGGGGGCGGCGAACGCGGCAAGGGCTGCGGCGCAGGTGGCAATGCGTTTCATGTAATGGACTCCCTGTTTTGCGGTCGCGCCTCGTTTTGATGGGTGCGACACTTTGGAGTGAAACGCAGAAAACAATATATGGCAACATATTTTGTGGAAAAATGTTGGATTGCCGCGCGATCCCGTGCAAAACTGAACTTGTATCCGGCGCTGCGTGATGTATCGCCTGTTTAATGGACATGACGGACAGGGCCGATGGACAGCGCGCATCCCACGCATAGACAGCAGGAAATTCTCGACGCGCTGCGCCGCGCGGGCGGCTCCTTGCGGGTGCAGCGGCTTGCCGCCGATCTGGGTGTCAGCGAAGAGACGGTGCGCCGCAATCTCAAGCGGCTGGCCGAGGCGGGCCATGTCGACAAGATGCATGGCGGCGCGCGTCTGGCCGAAATGGCGGGCGAGGGCGATTTCCAGCATCGCCTCAATATCGGCGCGGGGGCCAAGCAACGCATCGCGCGGCATTTGGCCGGCATGATCCCCGATGGCGCGTCGGTCTTTCTGGATGTGGGCAGCACGACCAGCTATATCGCGGATGCGCTGCGCGATCATGCGGGGCTGCTGATCGTGACCAATTCCGTTTCGGTCGCCTACAAGCTGGCGACGCGCGGCGGCAATCAGGTTTACATGGCCGGGGGGGCGTTGCGTGCGCATGATGGCGGCGCGTTCGGTGCCGAGGCGATGGCATTCGCGCGAAACTTCAAAACGGATCTGGCGGTGCTTTCAACCGCCGGAATCACATCGCAGAACGGCTTCATGCTGTTCGATCTGGAAGAGGCGAATTTCAGCCGAGAGATCATCAAGGGCGCGGCACGGAGTATCGTCGCCGCCGACGCGGCCAAGTTCGGGCGCGCGGCGCCTATCACCCTGTGCGATCCTGCCTCGATCGACACTTTGGTCACCGATGCGGTCCCGCCGGCCGATCTGGCCGAGGCAGCGCAGACATGGTCCCTGACAATCGAGGTGGCAGACCCGTGAAACTCCAGCAGATCGCGGCCATTGCCGCACGCATCGCCGAAGAGGCGAGCGCCGTGCCGATGCGGCATTTCCGTCAAGGCTCCCTTGGGGTCGAAACCAAGGATGACGCAGATTCCAGCCCCGTCACCATCGCGGACCGCGCCACCGAAGAGGTCATTCGCGCGGCGCTGGCCGCGGAATTTCCCGGCCAAGGGATCTTTGGTGAGGAGTTCGGCATAGCCGGCTCGCTGGATGGGCCCGCCTGGATCATCGACCCGATCGACGGCACGCGGTTCTTCCTGACGGGCTATCCGGCCTTTGGGATGCTGATCGGCCACCTGCAGGCTGGCGTACCGCAGGTCGGCATCGTGCGGATGCCTGCGCTGGATGAGACTTATATGGGCATCCGGGGTGGCGGCGCCACGCTGAACGGCGTGCCGATCAATGTGCGCGGCACGACCGAGCTGACCGATGCGCGCCTTTATATCAACGAGCCCCAGCGCACGTTCGAGCGCGACCCCGCGCTTTTCGCGCGGCTCTGCAAAGTCGGCCATACGCGGCGCATGTCCTTTGACTGTTACCCGCATGCGATGGTGGCGTCGGGCCAGATCGACGCGGTGACCGATATCGGCCTCGAGCCCTATGATTTCCTGCCGCTGGTCCCGCTGATCGAGGCGGCGGGCGGCATCATCACCGACTGGGAGGGGGGCGCGCTGACGCTTGGATCGGATGGACGGGTGGTGACGGCGGCAACGCCCGCGCTGCATGCCGCGTTGCTGGATGTGATCAGCGGCTAGACCGCGCGCGCGATCTGGGCCTTGCCCGGCGCCCGTGCTAGCATGGCGCGCTTATCAGTGTGGACTAACATGACCCAGTCGGACTACATTCCCAAAGGCGCGGCCAGTTTCCGCATTCCGCGTGTCGCGTCACCGCGCCTTTTTGAATTCGTGCTCTTGCCCAAGCTGACCATGCTTGCCCTCTCGGCGGCGATCGAGCCGTTGCGCGTCGCCAACCAGATCTCCCAGCAGGAGCTTTATCGCTGGCGCACCATGACACCGGGCGGTGCGCCCGTGCGCTGCTCGAACAACATCTCGATCGTCGCCGATGCCGCGCTGGGGCCGCCGGGCCGGGGCGCGCGCGTCTTTGTCTGCTCGGGGGTGGAGCCTGCCGAGACGATGGATGCGAGCGTGACCCACTGGGCGGCGCGGCAGGCGGCGCATGGCACGCCGGTGGGCGCGATCTGCACCGGAGCCTTCACGCTGGCCCGGGCGGGCCTGTTGGCCGGGCGCACCTTCACGCTGCATTGGGAGAACCAGCCCGCCTTTGTCGAGGCCTATCCCGATCTGGTCCCGACGCCGAACCTCTATGAGGTGGACCGCGATTTGATGACGGCAGCGGGCGGCTCGGCCTCGACCGACTTGATCCTGAGCGTGATCGAGGATGATTTCGGCCCGGAATTCGCGCTGACCGTGTCTGATATGTGTCTGCACGGGCGCAGCCATTCGGATCACGTGCCGCAGAAGACCGCGCATTCGGCCGTCATCGGCAGCCGCAACCGGCATCTCATTGCCGCGATGCGCCTGATGCAGTTGAACCTCGAAGAGCCGCTGGGCGTCGAGGAGATCGCCCGCGGGGCCGGGATATCGAAACGCCAGCTCGAGCGCAGCTTTGCGCAGCATACCGGCCTCAGCCCGCGCCGCTACTACACCGATATGCGTCTCGCGCGGGCCTATTCGTTGCTGAGCGAGACGGATCTGCCGATAGCCGAGATCGCCGCGGCCACCGGGTTTGGTGGCACTTCGGCGTTTGCGCGGGCGTTCCGGGCGAAGTTCGACATGGCGCCGGCAAAGTTTCGCAAGCGGTGGTGAGGTCGTCGCGCCCGGGCTACTCACGCGAATGGGCGCGCTCTTCTACTTTCGCCGGTCCCTCGGGCGTATAGATCACCCGCGTATCTTCGCGGAAATCATGCAGATCCAGCGGCCAGCGGGCGCGAGGCCAGCGCATCTCCATCTGTAGCTGTCGGGGGCGGAAAACGGCGGTGTAGAGCGTGCCAAAGCCGTGGTCGAAGCGCGTGGAGTATAGAGGCGGGCGCAGGAACGCGCCGATGAATTTCTCCTCGGCCTCGACATGCAGCGTCAGGCGCTGAAGCAGATAGCGCTCGCGCTCGACCGTGGCGGTAAAGCGCGCGTGGCTGGCCCATTCGACGCGTTCCTGATGGTTTGTGGCCACCGCCTGATGCGTGATGACGGTCTGCCGGTCGGGCGCCATGAGCGCGGTCAGGAACTTGCGCTTCCGGTCAAGCACCGTGACGTTGTAACTCATATGCGTGGGCACACGTGCCAGCACGCGCCCCGCCTCGGCTGTCGTCTCGCAGGTCTGCAGCACATAGCGCAGGATCAGCGGCACCCCGAAGCCATCGCCCACAACGCGCCGCCCGCCGAAGGTGAGCGAGACGGCCAGCCCCGCATCGTTGATCCCGTCGACCAGCCCCCAGAGCCCGTCCGACGTACCAATCACGGCGCGCCCCTGCCAGTTGGTGCGCAGCGTCAGGCTGTCAAAGGCCTTGGGCGAGTAATCGTAATTGCGCACCATGACCGGCTCGGCCCCCGGCCAGATCGCCTGACTGCAGGCCGAAAGGTAGGGCGGCGGACAATAGAAGCTGAGAAAGCGCGCAGCGTGATCGGTGCCGCCAGCCAATTCGACCAACTGATCGTAGAGCGGCAGGATCTCGGGCATGTATTCCCGGATCGCCTTGTGACTGTCCCAGAAGCCCGGACGCGCCTCGGCCCCCTCGCGCCCCCACCAGCGATGGTAGTCTGGCCAGTATTCACGGAAAAGCCCGGCCCATTTCGGGCCGGGGTCATCCTCCGATATCGCGCGCCAAGTCAGCTTCATGCAAAGGCTACATGATCTTGAACGCGGGATCGTTCAACGCCGGGCCTGCCTCGGCGGTGGGCATCGGTCGGCCCTGCACGCCTTGCTTGATCCCGTGGATCCAGCGCTTGGCACGCTCGGTCAGCTTGAAGCCGTTGGTCATGGACCGCCCGCGCGTCACCAGAATGCCAATATCAGCGCCCTCGTAGCGGTAGTCGCCGGGTTGCAGGATACGCAGGAAGAACGCCTCGTTCTCGCTCTCGACCGCGCGGCGGTGATAGTCGAAGCGATTGAAGTCGATGCTGCCATCTTCGCGCATCCGGTAGATTCCGGTTTCTGGGACGTCCGTCGCGATATCCACCGTATCGTCGGTATGTTTGATCACCATCTGAGACCAGCTGTCGATCATCTTGGGATCGGCCCAGCGGCTGTTCAGCTCGTCCACATCGAGGTGGAATTTCTTCTTGGAGAACTCCAGCAGATGGAAAAGGAAAAGCGGCGCGTCGGCATGGGCAAAGGCCGCGTGGTTGGTCATGGACGAGCAGCCGGTGATGCGCGGGTTGAGCTCGCCCAGCCAGATGTCGCCGGTCTTCTTGTCGATCAGGAAATCCAGCTCGAAATAGCCGCGATATCCTTCCTTGCGCAGCTGCTCGCCGAATTTGAAGGTCAGCTCGCGCGCCTTCTGGCGCACCTTGGGCGGGAAGGCTGTCGAAAAAATCTCGTTGCCGCACCAGCCGCCGCGATAGGGGGTCAGTTCCTTGAAGCCGACAAGCTCTGTCATCAGCGGGCCGACGATGGTGCCTTCCTTGGTGGCGCAGCCCTCGATGGCGCTGCCGCGGCAGTCGATCCGCTTCATGATCTTGATCTCGCCCTCGCCGATGATCTCGTGCTCGTGCTTGCGGAAATCGGCTTCGGACTTGATGAAGAAGGTGGTGTGCCCGCTATCGCCATAGGCCGATTGCAGGACCAGATCATGGCCGAGGCCCGCCTTGTCGCAGATCTCGTTCAGATGCTCATAGCTTTCGACCACGCTCAGCGTGTTGGGCACCGAGGGCACTCCGGCCTTGTTGCCGATACGCACGGTCTCGATCTTGTTGTCCATCTTCTGGCGCAGCTTGGCCTTGGGGAACCAGACATCGGCGCCCAGTTCTTTTGACAGCCGCTCGGTCTCCTCGTCGAACATGAGGAACACGAATTTGGGCTTGCCGCCGCGCCGCTTGATGAGGTCGATGACCTCCTTGTGCTGTAGCAAATAGTTGTTGATGTCCTCGATCGACTGAAACTCGGCATGCGGCTGCTCGGACGGAACAAATGTGTTGGGATGCTTGCCGCCATAGCAGTCGATATAGCAGATATACTTGAAATTCTTGCACCATTCATCGAGGCCCAGCAGGTTGAAATTTGTGGCCGAGATGAAATATATCGGATCCTCGTTGCGGTGAAAATGCCGGCGGATTTCCGAGATGTTCTTGAGTTCTGCTACCATTGTTCTGTCTCCCTTGTTCGTTTCTTGTTTACTGTGTGCCTTCAAAGTTTTGCGCGTGCGTCATTGAGTTTCAGCCGCGCGGCGTTGGCCTTGCCCTGCCGTTTGAGCGCGTCCTGGGTAAACACGCGCAGGCCAAGGTCGGCGCGGTATCCGTGGATCTCGCTGACATCGAGGGCGCGCATGAAGGACAGGATTTCGTCGCTGACGACCTGGCCCGGCACCAGGATCGGAAAGCCGGGCGGGTAGGGGATGATGAACTGCGCCGAGACGACGTCATTGCCCGAACTCATCGCGTCGTGGATCGAGCCATCGAGTTCCAGGTAGTCGCAATTCTTGTCGTCATAGCTGAGGAAGAAGGCAGAGCGGATATCGCCCTCGGATGTTTCACCTTCCGAGCGGAAGCTGTCGTGAAAGCGGCTGAAATCGGGCAGCGGGGGCAGATCGTCCATCAGGTTCGCGACGCGCCGCTCGAACCCGCGACGCTCCATCATCGAGGCATCATCCTGCAACTCGTCCAGCTCGCGCGCGATCTCGACCAGCACCTCGATCAGATAGGCGACGGAGGACCGCGTCGTGCCGATATTGGTCATGAAAAGAACCGTGTTGCGCGACGTCTTGTTGATCTGGATGCCGTATTTGTCCATCAGGATATCGGTCTTGAACGTGTCGCCATCCCATCCCGTACCGCCCACGGCCAGCGTCACGCGGGTAGCATCCAGCACGAACTCGTCGCTCTCCCAGCAATCCCAGATATCTGTCCAGCCCTGCTGCGAGTCGTAATAGCTGGTCACGCCGCTTTCGCGGTGCTCCTCGGGGATCATGTCACCCGCGGTCAGCACCTTGAAGTATTTCTGCAAGAGCGGGTGAGTCGAGATCGCTCGCCGCATCGACATCGCGGCCTCGACCTGTCTTTGAACGAATTCAAAGCCTTCCAACTCGACCTGGCGGCGGCCCACATCCAACGATGCGATGATCTGATAGTTGGGCGAGGTGGAGGTATGCGTCATGTAGGCCTCCTGAAACGAGGCTTCGACCTCGCCCTTGAAGTCCTGATCATGCACGTGGATCATCGAACCCTGACGCAGCGATGTCAGCGTCTTGTGGGTCGATTGCGTGGCATAGATGCGAACGCGTGCGTCCGGCGGCGGCACGAGGCGGGTGTTCAGCCAGGCATCGACGCCCTTGTCCTTCAACTCTTCCTGCTGAGCCTCATAGGCCTTGGTATGGGCTTCGCTGCGCAGACGCTCGCGCAGGTTGCCCGCCGCGTTCATTGCGGTGCGCTGGCGGTAGGTGGGGCCAAAGCGGGCAAAGGCGAACCATGCCTCGTCCCATAGAAACACGAGGTCGGGTTTGATGGCGAGGCATTCCTCCATCACCCGCTCGACATTGTAGACGATGCCGTCAAACGTGCAGTTTGTCAGGAGCAGCATGCGCACACGGTCCAGCTTGCCCGCCGCCTTAAGGTCTAACAGCTGCTTCTTGATATCCTTCAGTGGCACGGCGCCATACATCGAATACTCATTGAGCGGGTAGCTATCCAGATAGCAGACCTGCGCCCCGGCCAGCACCATGCCGTAATGATGCGACTTGTGACAGTCGCGATCGACCAGCACGATATCCCCTGGCCGAACAAGGGCTTGCACGACGATCTTGTTGCAGGTCGAGGTGCCATTCGTGGCAAAATAGGTCTGCTTCGATCCGAAGGCGCGGCTGGCAAGGCGCTGCGCCTCCTTGATGGGGCCATGCGGCTCCAGCAGGCTGTCCAGACCGCCGGAGGTGGCGGAAGTCTCGGCAAGGAAGATGTTGGGGCCGTAGAAGGCGCCCATATCCTGAATCCAGTGCGAGCGGCTGATGGACTTTCCCCGGCTGATCGGCATGGCGTGAAAGACGCCGGTGGGCTGTTTGGAATACTCGACCAGCGCGGTAAAGAAGGGCGTCTTGTAGCGCGACTGCACGCCGCGAATGATGTTGAGGTGCAGTTCGAGAAAGTCCTCCTGATTGTAGAAGACGCGGCGGCAGATCCCCAGATCCAGACCCGCGATATCCTCGACCGAGCGGTCGGTGATCAGGTAGGCGTCAAGTTCGGGGCGGACCTTCGCGATCATCCTGCACAGTTCGGGGCCGTAATTGCTGGGATCGAGGTCATCCAGCGCAGCGGCGCCGCCCGCGCGGTTCAGATACCGCTCCAGAATTGGCAGCGACAACTTGGATTCCAGCGTCAGACCGGGACGGACCACGATGGCCTGGATATTATGGTTGAAGAGCACCCCCATCAGCGCGTCCTGCAAGCTGGGCACGACGACCGGCTCATACTGGAACGGGTCTTCAGGGCGGCGCATGCGCTGGAAATTGTTCTTCAGCCAGCGTTCCTGATGCTCGTTCAGGTTATCGACGATCAGCACTTCGAAATAGGGCTTGGTCAGCGCCCGCGCTTCCAGCGACTGCATCGCCTCGTCTTCGTGATCGTCCGAGTCGATGCCGTCGCGGTCGAGCGGGATGTGCCGGCGGCGATACGCGCCGCTGGTCAGCGCGCGGGTGATGCGCTGCACGGTAAAGGCCAGCTCACCATAATGGCCCGCATCGAACTGGCGGCGCAGCATTTCGAAGGCGGCGGTGCCGGGAAAGGCCCAGAACGTCTCGATGGGGGCCAACTGATCCAGCAGCTCGTCGATCTGCGCGATCTGAGCTTTCGCGCCGCGGCCGCCTTCCTTGCGCGACAACTCGGCCGACGTCTCGCGAAGCGAACTCCAACGATCGGCGCGCAGCTGAACCGCCGAATAATAGTCTGCCATCGAATGCATATCTCTTCCCCGCTGTTGTTATGCGCGGGCGATCAGAGGATGCTGGTAGTGTCGTGCGGGCAGTGTCTGATCGTCCGCATTTTTATATCGTTAGTTGGTCAGGGGCGGTGTGCCTCCGACCTTGATGCCCGGGATGACCCCCGAGGTATCCTCATTATCATGCTCGGTCACGGAATTGCGCGGATGGTGCGAGCCCGGTCGCCCGCCCAGATCTGCGCCGAGATCGGCACGCGCGGCGCCGGTCGAATTTTGGCCCGGAATAGTCAGCGGCCCCAGACTGTGCAGGTATGCATCGGCGCCGCTGTTGCGGTCATAGACCGAAAAGTCGACCTCGCGGTCGCGGAAACTTTTCAGAACCTGGCCCAATCCCTTCATACCGCGCTCGCGCTGGCGGCGCACATGGCTGAGGTCCACTTCGATGGGAAACATATCCTCTTGGCCTGCTGACTGGTGCAGGACGGTTGATGTGGGATCGACCACGCAGGATTTGCCCACGCCGCCCGCGCCGAGTCCGTTGACGTCGATGACGTAGCATTGAAATTGCGCTGCCGTCGCCCGCGCCATCGAAAGCTCGGCCTCGCGGTCGGTGGTGCCGGTCAGCACCGGATGGAGCAGCACCTCGACACCCTGGCTGGTCAGCTGGCGTGTCGTTTCAGGAAACCACATATCATAGCAGATCGACAGGCCAAACCGGCCTACATCCGGCACGTCAAAGACACAAAAGCCGGTTCCCGCCTCGACACCCGCCTCATACGGGCGGAACGGAAACATCTTGCGGTAGCTGCTGACAATTTCACCCTGCGGGTTGATCACGGTGGAGGTGTTGTAAATGCGTCCATCTTCTGCCGTCTCGAACATCGAGCCAGGGATCAGCCAGACGTTATGTCGCTCCGCCGCCTCGCAAAACCGGTCGATCGTTTCATTGCGCAGGGGTAGCGAAAACTTGGTCAGTGGGCCAAAAGGCGCAAGCTCGGAAAACAACACCATCTGCGTCCAGGGAAACCGCGCCATGAGCAAGTCAAGACGGTGGATCATACCGTCGACATTGGAGTGCAGGGCATTCACATACATCTGAACTCCTGCGATTGCGAATGGCGTCATCAGGCTTGTTTCCTTTGCGTGTCGCATGGCGGTTCGGCCAGCTTACGACAGGTAATTGAGAAATAACAACACGTGAGAGGAGGTGGAGGTTCCCTTGACCCTACGTCAGCGCGCGCCTCTGTCCGGCGAGATCTAAAGGATATGGCTGGGGTGGTAGGATTCGAACCTACGATACACGGTACCAAAAACCGATGCCTTACCGCTTGGCTACACCCCAACTTGGCGTGGGTGTTAAACCGAGGCGCTTTGGGGTGCAAGACCCGACGATGAAAAATTCGGTTGAAATTTTGCGATGGGCGGGGCGGTGCCCGGCAGGGGGCGGGCGCGCGCCTTGGCGGGGCGGCCAAGATGGCTGGTCAGTCAAGGACCTCATTGGGGCCGACGCCCCAAATGGCAGCCTTTGGGACCCATCCTTCATAGCCGCCGGCCTGCAGCGCGCACCATGTGGGCTGGCATTCCTCGATCCGGGCGATCACGCCCAACTCAAGCTGGGCGTTGACCAGCGCGTTCGGGTCGGGGGTGGCGCGCATCTGCAGCATGTCTCGCTCGACGATGACAGTGCGCACACCCGACAAGAGCGAGTAGTGCATCCAGCCACCTGCGCCATCGCGGTCTCGCACCCGGCGCCAATGGCCATGCTCGGCGGTGATTTCCAGCGGCGTGTCGCGCCGCTTGAAAATCCAGTCGATGCGGTGCGTCCGGCTGGGCCCGCGGCGGGCGTTACCCTCGGCGGCCTTCATTGACACGAAGCGCGGCAGGGGCAGGTTTGTCACCGGCCCGCGATCCTGCGCGGCGGCCGCAAGGGGCAGCGCGGCGCAAAGCGCCAGCGCGATTGCAAGGTTGGATAATCTGCTCATGGCCGGAAATCTGTCCGTTCTCGTCTGCGGGGTTCTTGTGCCTCGCCCGTTCCTGCGCCACCATGACACCAGAGCGCGGAATATGGAAGATCAAGGAGGCGTCCCATGCCATCTCAACGTTTGAGTGTCGCCCTGACGCGGCGGTTGCCGGACCCGGTCGAGGCGCGCCTGTGCGAGTTGTTCGACACCACGCTGCGGGAAGATGACACGCCGATGACGCGCGAAGAGCTGACGGAGGCCGCGCGCAGCAGTGACGTGCTGGTGCCGACGCTGACCGACCGCATCGATGCGGGGCTGATCGGGCAGGCGGGCGACCGGCTTAAGCTGATCGCGAATTACGGCGCCGGCGTTGATCATATCGACGTGGCGACGGCGCGGCAGCGGGGAATCCTGGTATCGAACACGCCGGGGGTTTCGGCGGATGACACCGCCGACATGACCATTGCGCTGATCCTTGCCACGCTCAGGCGCATCCCCGAGGGGCTGGCGCTGATGCAATCGGGTGAATGGTCCGGCTGGTCACCCACGGCACTGATGGGCGGGCGCGTGTCCGGGCGGCGCCTGGGCATTCTGGGCCTTGGCCGGATCGGGCAGGCGGTGGCGAGGCGCGCCGCAGCCTTCGGGATGCAGGTCCATTACCACAATCGCAAGCGCCTGCGCCCCGAGACCGAAGAGGCGCTGGGGGCCACCTATTGGGAGAGCCTCGACCAGATGGTCGCGCGGATGGACGTGATCTCGGTCAACTGCCCACATACGCCCTCCACCTTCCATCTGATGAATGCCCGCCGCCTCAAGCTGATGAAGCCCGAGGCCGTGATCGTGAATACCTCGCGCGGCGAGGTGATTGACCAGAATGCGCTGACGCGGATGCTGCGTGCCGGTGAAATCGCGGGGGCGGGGCTGGACGTCTATGAGGATGCGGCCAATCCGCGCCTGCGCGAGATGAAAAATGTCGTCCTTCTGCCCCATATGGGTTCGGCCACTGTCGAAGGGCGGATCGAAATGGGCGAGAAGGTGCTGCTGAACATCAAGACCTGGGCGGATGGGCATCGCCCGCCCGATCAGGTCGTTCCGGCGATGCTGTGACATGCGCTGGCTGCTGATCGCCCTCGGCTGTGCCGCTTCGGCGGCGACGGCGCAGCAGGCCGCCGATGTGGTCGCGCCCGAGGTAGGCGCGTTCGAGATAGAGGCGGCGACGCGGCCGGTCACCGCCGATGACTGGATGATCGTCACCGCGCACCCGCTGGCCAGCCGGGCGGGCGCGCGCGTGCTGGGGCAGGGCGGAACCGCCGCGGATGCCATGATCGCCGCGCAACTGGTACTGGGTCTGGTCGAGCCGCAAAGCTCGGGCCTTGGTGGCGGTGCTTTCCTCGTCTGGTGGGACGCCAAGAAGGGGGCGTTGACCACGCTCGACGGGCGCGAAACGGCGCCGCAGGGCGCGACGCCGCTGCTTTTTCTGAATGATGCAGGCCAGCCCATGGGTTTCTTCGATGCCGTGGTCGGTGGCCGGTCGGTCGGGGTGCCGGGCACGCCTATGCTGCTCGGCGAGGCCCATGCGCGCTGGGGGCGGCTGGACTGGGAGGACCTTTTTACCGAGGCGCTAGACCATGCGCGCGAGGGGTTCGAGGTCACGCCCCGCATGGCCGCCTCAATTGCGGCCAATGCCGACACGCTGGACCGGTTCGCCGCCACGCGCGACTATTTCATGCCCGGCGGTCGGGTGCTGAAGGCGGGTGACCGGCTGCGCAACCCGGCCTATGCGCAAACGCTGGAAACCTTTGCCTCCGAGGGCCCCGCGCCTTTCTACACGGGCGACATCGCGCGCCGGATTACCCGCGCGGCGCAATCGGCGCCTGGCAATCCCGGGACGCTCGGGTTGCTGGACCTCGCGCTATACAGCGTCAAGGAGCGTCCCGCCGTTTGCGCGCCATATCGCGGCCATGACGTCTGCGGAATGGGGCCGCCCTCGTCCGGGGCGATTGCCGTGGGGCAAATCCTGGGCGCGCTCGAGCAATACGAGCTGGCGGCGCTTGGACCGGACGCGCCCGAGGCGCGGCGCCTGATCGGTGATGCCAGCCGCCTCGCCTTTGCCGACCGGGGCCGCTATGTTGCTGACCCCGATTTCGTGCCAGTCCCGACCGAGGGGATGCTGGACGAAGGATATCTGGCGCAGCGCGGCGCGCTCTTGCAGGGGGATGCGGCGCTGACGGACGTGGCGCCGGGGGCGCCCGAGTTCGACCACGCGCTGAACTGGGCAGATCATATTCCGGTCGAGATGCCCTCGACCTCGCATATCTCGATTGTCGATGGCTATGGCAATGCGCTCTCGATGACGACGACGATCGAGAACGCTTTTGGCTCGCGCCTCATGGCCGCCGGGTTTCTTCTGAACAACGAGCTGACGGATTTCAGCTTTTCCAGCCATGAGGGCGGCATGCCCATCGCCAATGCCGCCGCGCCGGGCAAACGGCCCCGCTCCTCCATGGCGCCGACGATTCTGCTCAAGGACGGTGCGCCGCGCCTTGTGCTGGGCAGCCCCGGGGGCAGCCGCATCATTCCCTACGTGACGAATGCCATCATCGCCCACCTCGACTGGGGGATGGACGTGCAGGCGATCACCGCCATGCCGCATGCCGTCAACCGCTTTGGCGTCTATGACCTTGAGGAGGGAACGGATGCCGAGGCGTTGGCGGGTCCCTTGCGGGACATGGGTTATGAAGTGGAGCTGCGCGGCCTAAACTCTGGTCTTCATGCCATCGCGATCGGCGAGGCGCTGACTGGCGGGGTCGATCCACGCCGCGAGGGTCTTGCGATCGGCGACTGAGGCCTGCGTCGCCATGCGGTTCGAAGCGCGTTACCTGCCGCCAAACTGCCGCGCGCATATCGCGAAAATGCCCGGTTTGCCCTGCACAGTGGCACCCGTGATGAGCGATGCGGAGATGCAGACATGAACTATTTCGCCGTCGGATTCGGTGTCGTCGCGCTGGCCGCATTGGGGGCCATCGACTATGCCAATCAGGCCAGCATCGCCGGTGCCGTCCCGAGCGGCTATTCGCCCGGCGCTTATATCGCCAGTTTTTCCGGACGGTTCGGGGATCGCTGTGTGGCTGGCAACGGCGCTGATTTGCCAGGAGGCAACCCGGATAGCCGCGCCGCAGGTGCCGAGGTGTTCCTGCCGGATGCGCCTGAAAGCTGGACGCGAAGCGCATGGCTCAAGCCTGATGGCAGTTCACGCGTCGCTCCGGACACGCCCCCCGCCAATCAGGGCTGGATCTATCAGCGTGGCGATTCGAGTATTGCGATCCGGGCAGAGCACGTCGTTGCGGGCGATGACTGCAACCAGTCGCGCTGGTTCTTTGGTAAATTGAAGAAGGTGGCACAGACGGCTGGTACCGGCTGGGCCGTCATTGGCGGCGCCGCCTATGGGCGCGTCTCGGACCGATTGGATGCCGATGACCCGATCATCACGCAGGCTGGCGCAGAGTATGGTTCATATGAAGCCGTGTTCGGGTTTGACGACATTGTCCGGATCCGCGTCGTCAGCACTGCTTCCGAGACCGATCTTCGCGCCCTTCTGTCTGCGGTCGACTATGACGGGCTGAATAATCTTCTAAGTCATCCATTGCCGTATTTCGGCAGCGCCGCACCTGATCTGCCGGTCGGTGTGCAGGCAAAGGTCGCCGACGTTTTGCTGCAGCTGCAGGCGGGGGTAGCCTTGGCCGACGGCGCGGCAGATCGCGAGGCGGTCATGGCAGCGCGACTCAGTGTGTTGCTCGCAGGCCGTGATGCTGAATCGGGTGCAGAGATCGAGCACGCGTTTACCGATGCCGCGCAAAACAAGCTAGCGCCCGTCGATCCTGCAACCAGACCCGCATCGGAGGCCGCATCCAAACCCCGCCGCCTGACCCTTTCGGGCGGCAAGGCCTGCCTCGACGGCTCGGCCAGCCGTTTTTGCCGCGATTGAGGCTGCGCCCCCTTGGAACATTTGCCGCGCTGCGCGAAACTGCGGCTGAGGATCGGTGGAGCGTTCGGGCGAATGAGCTATCTGGCAAAGTACATCGCAGTGGCGCTGGCAACGCCCTTGCTGATTGCGAGTCTTTCGGGCTGCACTCGGCCGCTGACCGAGAATGAGCGCCGCTTTGCCGCTGATGTGATCGGGCCGACGCTGGATGTGGACGCGGTGCGCGTTGCGCGCGGTTTTTCCCCGTTGCCGCCCGCGCGGCAGGTGCCCGATACATCCGATCTCTACCCGGTGATCGCCGAAAACACCGTCACTGGCCTTTGCACCCGCGCCGCGCCCGAGCCGCGCAGTGGCCCGCCGCCCGGCTGGGCGCTGTGGAACAGGGTGCATTTCAGCCGTGAATTTTACCGCGCCGATCTTGCGCCCGCCTGGCCGGTCGCCGCGCGCTTTCCCCAGGCGCTGGTCTTTGCGCATGAGCTGGTCCATGTCTGGCAATGGCAGAACCGCGATATCACCGGCTATCGTCCCACGCGCGCTGCGCTGGAAAGTCTGATGAACATGGACCCCTATTTCTACATGCCGGGCGAGGATGCCGGCTTTCTTGATTTCGGCTATGAACAGCAGGGCGCGCTTCTGGAGGACTACCTCTGCCACGCGCTCTACGATCCCGCCGCGCCCCGCCGGGCCGAGCTGCGTCCGCTTCTGGCGCCCTATTTTCCGATCGACCGGCTGGATGCGGCGCTGGGTCGCTGATGCAGTGTTGGGGCATGTCGGTTTCCGTCGCGCATAGGTCGGATGGGCCGCGCGCCACATCATGAAACTGATAGAACCGGGGCGAGAAATGCCTTTCGGAGTCGCAGCGCATGAAAACCACAGTCAAAGCCCTTGTCGTCGGTGGCGGTGCCGTCGGCACGTCCATCGCCTACCACCTTGCCAAGGCGGGCTGGGACGACGTGATGCTGCTCGAGCGGGACGAGCTGACCTCCGGCAGCACGTGGCACGCGGCGGGCCTTCTGCCCTATTTCAACATGAGCTATGCGACGACGCATATCCATGACTATTCGATCAAGTTCTACAAGACGCTCGAGGAGGAAACCGGCCTCAACGCGGGCTTTGCCGTGGTCGGCAACCTGCGCATGGCCCAGACCGAAGAGCGCATGGACGAATACCGCCTCTACGCCTCGACCGCCGAGACCTGCGGCGTGCCCTATGAGTGGATGACGCCCGACGAGATCAAGGCGAAATGGCCGTTGATCCGAACCGAGGACCTCAAGGGCGCGCTCTATCACCAGACCGACGGCTACATTAACCCGGCCGATGTTACCATGGCGATGGCCAAGGGTGCGCGCCAGCGCGGCGTGATGATCGAGCGTAAATGGCAGGCCGACGCATTCCATTGGAACGGCGACGCGTGGGAAGTCACCGCGACCAAGATGGTCGAGAAGGGCGGCAACCTCGTGCCCTCGGACGAGCAGATCGTGATCACTGCCGAGCATGTCGTGACCGCAAGCGGAAACCACGCGCAGCGCACCGCGAAAATGCTGGGCATCAAGATGCCCGCGATCCCGGTCGAGCATCAGTTCATCGTGATGGACAGCGACCCCGAGCTGGTCAAATTCCGCGCAGAAGGCAACCCCGAGCATCCCGTGATCCGCGACGCCGACGCGCAAAGCTATGTGCGCGAGGAGCGCGGTGGCTGGATCCTTGGGGTGTATGAGCCGAACGCGCCCGCGCGGTTCGAGCATGGCGTGCCCGACAGCTTCCGCGCGGACCTGTTCCAGCTCGATCTGGAGCGGATCGAGGACCAGTACATGGCGATGAACCATCGCATCCCAAGTTGCGAGGAATGCGGGCTCAAGGACGATTTCAACGGCCCGATCTGCTACACCCCTGACGGGAACCCGCTGGTTGGCCCCGCGCCGGGCCTGCGCAACATGTGGCTGGCCGAAGGCTTCAGCTTTGGCATCACGGCGGCGGGTGGCACCGGCTATTATCTTGCCCAGATGATGGTGGATGGCGAGGCCGAGATCGACATGGCGTCGCTCGATCCCAAGCGCTATTCGTCGGGTTGGATGACCACCGAATTCGCCGCGCGCAAGAATGAGGAGTGCTACGAGCACGTCTATATCCTCCACCACCCGGATGAGGAGCGTCCAGCCTGCCGCCCCCTGCGCACAGCGCCCGCGTATGAGCGCCAAAAGGCACGCGGCGCGCAGTTCGGCTTCGTCAATGGCTGGGAGCGGCCCAACTATTACGGCCCCTTGGAGGCGCCCGAGAATTTCGACCACGACGCGCGCAGCTTCCGCCGTGGCGGCTGGTGGGACTATGCTGTGGCCGAGGCCAAGGCAATCCGTGAGGGCGTCGGCCTGATCGACGCGACGGCCTTCTCCAAGCATGTGATCAAAGGGCCGGGCGCGACCCAGTTTCTCGACTGGTTCACCTGCAACAAGCTGCCGAAAATCGGCCGGATCAACCTGACCTATGCACTGACGGCTCATGGCACGACGCGGACGGAATACACCATCGTGCGCACCGGTGAGAACGCCTATTACCTCGTTTCCGCCGGTGCCTGGACCGAGTATGACGCCGATTTCCTGCGCAAGGCTGCCGAGGACAAGATGGAGGATTTCGGCTACATCGAGATCCAGGACGTGACCAGCCAATGGGGCGTCTTCGCCATCGCCGGGCCAAAATCGCGCGATGTGCTGAAGGACATCGTCGTCGATGCCGATCCCTCAACCGCCCTGTCGAACAAACGTTTTCCCTGGCTTAGCGCCCGCCAAATTGAGCTGGGCATGTGCCCCGTCAACGCGATCCGCGTCGCCTATACCGGCGAGTTGGGTTGGGAGCTGCATCACCCGATCGAGATGCAGAACTACCTCTTCGATCTGCTGGAAAAGGCGGGCGAGAAGCACGGCATGAAGCTGGTCGGGGCGCGCGCCCAGAACTGGCTGCGCCAGGAAAAGAGCTATCGCGCCTTCGGCAACGAGCTGGGCCGCGATGCGACCCCTCTCGAGGCCGATCTGCCGCGCTTCGTCGATCTGGAGAAGGAGTTCCACGGCAAGGAGGCGATGATCGAAACGGGCGTGCGCGCGAAATGTGCGACCTTCCTCATCGACGGGCCGGACGATGCCGACCCCTGGGGCCGCGAAGTTCTCTATACCGCAGATGGCGAGCGCGTCGGCCGCCTGACCTCGGGCGGCTATTCGGTCGCTTTCGGCAAGAGCATCGGGATGGGCTACATCAAGCCCGAACTGGTCGTGCCGGGGACCGTTCTGAAGGTCAAGATCATGGACAAGCTCTGGGATGCGACCGTGACCGAAGACAGCCCCTATGATCCGAAGAACGAGGTCATCCGTAAAGATGGCTGAGGGGAAGGGCCGGTTTTCGGCCCTCGTCCTGCTCCTGATCGCCGCGCTGTCCCTCGGCGCGGCGATCTTTCATGACAGAAACCCGTTGGCGGAAGAGGCCGGCGAGTATGCCGAATCCATCGCCAAGGTCAGCGCCGCGACCTACGTGACACTGCGGACGCTGAACGCACTCCTTTCGACCGCCCAGGAGGTGGAGGTTGGCGCATCGGTTGGTGTGTCGGGCAATTTCCAGCCCGGCAAGGTCCTCGAGCCGATTGACGACACGATCGAGCGCATCGCGGCGACGGTTTTCTCGATCATGCTGGTATCCGGCCTGCTGGCGGTGGCGATGGGGCCGGTCGGAGCCGTGGGCGGAGCGATGATCGCGGCGGCCTGCCTGCTGATGCTGATAGGCCACCGACTGCCCTTGCGGCCCGGCGCGCGCAAACTGGGTGTCATGGGCGCTGTGCTGACGCTGGGCCTGCCGCTTTGCCTGATGGCGTCCGACTGGCTGGCCGTTCCGCTGACTGGCTCCGTTTTGATCCGGCATCAGGCCGTCATCGATGACATCGTCGCTGATGTGCCCGAAGTGGCTCCCGAGCCGCTCGAAAGCGCGCTTGAGGAGCCGGGTATGCTGAGCGGTTTGCGGGATCGTTTCAGTGCAGGTGTCGATTACGTGGCCAGCGGACAGCAAGTTTTGGCGCAGGCGCGCGATGTCGTGACGAACGCCGACGAGATCATTTCCAGCTATCTGTCCATCCTGGCCGTGCTGATTTTCCGAACCTTTCTGCTACCGGCGCTTCTGCTGACCGCCGTCTGGATGATCGCGCAGAGTTATGTGCGCGGCTGACCGCGAAATGGCCAAAAGGACAAAAATCGTCACCGCTGCGTAAAATTATCAAAGAAAAATTTGGCCTGCCCGATATGTCGCACTAGTTCGCATCACATAGATGTGAAAGCGAAAGGATATTTCATGAAGCGCCGCTCAATTATCAAATCATTCGCCGCCGCCGGTATGCTCGCCGCCGTGGGTGCCTGCGCCCAGATGGACGATGGCGATGACATCGTCGATATTGCCTCGTCAAACCCGCAGTTCTCTACTCTGACCGCCGCCATCGGCGCGGCCGGCCTGACGGACACGCTGCGCGGGCCGGGCCCCTTCACCGTGTTCGCGCCGACCGACGCGGCCTTCGATGCGCTGCCGGCCGGCACGCTAGACATGCTGCTGATGCCCGAGAACAAGGACAAGCTGGCGTCGATCCTGACCTATCACGTCGTTCCGGGTGCGGTCACATCTGACCAGATCCTCGGCCAGCGCATGAACGTGACGACCGTTCAGGGCGGCACGGTTCTCGTTGATGGCACGGGCGGCAAGTATGGTGCGGCTGTGAAGGTGAACGATGCCAACGTGACCAATGCAGACATTCTGGCGACGAATGGCGTCATCCATGTGATCGACAAGGTTCTGCTGCCGTAAGCGCTTCAGACGCTCGAATTGAAAAGCCCGGCGGTTCATGACCGGCGGGCTAATTTTTTGCCATTAGACAAGCATGATCGCCGTGTCGTGCAATCCGTTTCTGTGATGTCACCCGCCCTTCATATAGGGCATGAGGACCACTTCGCTATCCGGCTTCACCTCGGTGAACCACGAGTTGCGATAGACCAGACCGTCGACCGCGAGGCTGACCCCGCGGTCAATTTGCGGCTTCAGCGCCGGATGCTTCTCGGCCAGAGCATCCAGCAACTCCTTGAAGTTGCTGGCCTCGACCTCGACCGTTTCCTGACCGTCCGCCAGATCGCGCAGAGAGCCCCAGAGTTTCACCTGCACCATGGCACTTACGCTTTGGCCATGATCGCCTTGAGGATCTTGGGCGGCGACATGGGCAATTCATGCAGGCGCACGCCGACGGCGCGGCTGACAGCGTTCGAGAGCGCGGCGAGGGGCGGCACGATGGGTGTCTCGCCCACGCCGCGCACGCCATAAGGATGGCCGGGGTTCGGGATTTCCAGGATCACCGTATCGATATTGGGCAGGTCCGACGCCACCGGGATGCGGTAGTCGAGGAAGCCCGCATTCTGCAGCTTGCCATCTTCGCCATAAATATATTCCTCGTTCAACGCCCAGCCGATGCCCTGCACGGCGCCGCCCTGCATCTGGCCCTCCACGTAGTCTGGATGCACCGCCTTGCCCGCGTCCTGAAACACGGTGTAGCGCAGGACCTTGGTGGCGCCCGTCTCGGGGTCCACTTCGACATCCGCGAGATGAACGCCAAAGCTGACGCCCGCGCCCTCGGCATTGACCTCGTGATGCCCCGCGATCGGCCCGCCGGTCTCCGACGATATGGCGGCGATCTCGGCCAGTGTCATCGGCTCGAAATTACCTGCGTTCGGCCCGGAAGGCTTGGCGCAGCCATCCTCCCAGAGGACGGCCTCCTCGTCGATGCCCCAGATCTTGGCGACGCGCCCGCACATGACGCGGATCGCGGCGCGGGCGGCCTTGATCGTGGCAAGGCCCACGGCAAAGGTCACGCGGCTGCCATCGGTCACATCGTTCTGGCCAAGGCTCGCGGTGTCGGTGATGGTGGTGCGCACCTTGTCATAAGGCACGCCCAGCTCCTCGGCGGCCATCATGCTGATAGACGCGCGGCTGCCGCCGATATCTGGATTCCCCTCTGTCACGCTGACCGTGCCATCGGCGTTGATGGCGAGGGAGACCGAGGTATTGCCGCCAAAATTGAACCAGAAGCCGCAAGAGAGGCCGCGCCCCTGATTCTCGCCCAAGGGGGCGTGGTAGTGCTCATGCTCCTTGGCCGCCTCGAGCGTCGCCTTGAGGCCAATCTGGTCGAATGTCACGCCATAGGATGCCTTGGTGCCTGCATCGGCGGCATTGAGGATACGCACGTCCAGCGGATCCAGGTCCAGCTTCTGGCAGAGCTCGTCCACGACGCTCTCGACCGCGTAGATCGCCATCGGCGCACCGGGGGCGCGGTAGGCGGCTTCCTTGGGGCGGTTGGTCAGCGTGTTCCAGCCCTGGGTGCGCACCGCTTCGAGGTCATAGGCGGCAAAAGCCGCCTGCGCGCCCATATCGACAGTCTCGCAGGGGAAGGCGCCGCCCTGATAGCGCAGCTGCGCGTCGGCGGCCGTGATGCGGCCGTCATTGGTCATGCCGATGCGGACATCCATCGAGGATGACACTGTGGGACCTGTCGCGCGGAATACATCCACGCGGCTCATAACGATCTTGACCGGGCGCCCGCATTTGCGGCTGAGCGCCAGCGCGACCGGCTCGATGAAGACGGTGGTTTTGCCGCCGAAACCGCCGCCGATCTCTGACGCGGTCACGCGCAGCTGGCTGCCCTCCATACCCATGATCCCCGAGCAAAGATCGCGCACATTATACTGGCCCTGGGTGGTACACCACAGGTCCGCCTTGCCGTCATTGCCGTAGGAGGCCAGACAGGCATGCGGTTCGATGTAACCTTGGTGGGTGGCGGCGGTGGTAAAGCTGCGCTCGATGATCTTGTCGGCGCGCGCAAAGCCCGCCTCGAGATCGCCATGCCCGAATTCGCAGTAATGCGTGACGTTGGGGCCTGCGCCTGCGGGTACGCTCTCGTCCGCGCGGGCCTCTTGCACCACGGGCGCGTCCGGCTTAATCGCCTCGTCCACGTCTGTCACATGGGGCAGGGGCGTGTAGTCGACCTTTATCAGCTTCAGCGCCTTCTTGGCGGTCGCCATGTCCTTGGCCGCCACGGCAGCAACGGCATGTCCATCATAAAGTGTCTTGCCCCGCGCCAGGCAGTTGTCCTGCACGTCGCGCAGGAAATCATCCTCTGGCACGCCCCAATCGGCCGCGGTCACCACGGCCTTTACGCCGGGCAGGGCCAGCGCGTCGGAGGCGTCGATGCTGTTGATGGTGGCATGGGCATGCGGGCTGCGCAGGATGAGGCCCACCAGCATACCCGGAACGTTGAAATCAGCGCCATAGAGCGCGCGACCCGTCACCTTGTCGACCCCGTCGGGGCGCGGCACGCGGGTGCCGACGATCTTGAAATCAGCCTTGGTCTTGGATTGGAAGTTCATGTCATGCGCCTCTCATGTCGGCGGCTGCGATCTGAACAGCCTTGATGATCTTGTCATAGCCGGTGCAGCGGCAAAGATTGCCGGCCAGCCAATAGCGGACCTCCTCGTCGGTAGGATCGGGATTGCGCTCCAGCAGGGTCTTGGCGGCAACGAGGATGCCGGGTGTGCAGATCCCGCATTGCAGCGCCGCATGGTCGATGAACGCCTGTTGCAGGGGATGCAGACCCTCACCGATGGCCATGCCCTCGACGGTCTTGATCTCGGCGCCTTCGGCCTCGGCGCCCAGCACGAGGCAGGCGCAGACAAGGCGCCCGTCCATCTCGACTGTGCAGGCACCGCAATCGCCGGTGCCGCAACCTTCCTTGGCTCCGCTGAGGCCAAGGCGGTTGCGCAAGCTGTCCAGCAGCGTTTCCTCGGGGGCGCAGACGAATTCGGCCTCATCGCCGTTGATGGTGGTGGATACGTGGATGTTCTTCATGTCGGTCTCTCCCGGCCCTTATGAGCCTCGAATGTCAAATGGCCTCAGGCGCGCGCGGTGGCGCGCTCCATGGCGATGCGGGCGGCGCGCTTGGCCAGGACGCCCGCGACGGTAGTGCGGAACTCGGCGGTGCCGCGCTTGTCGTCGATGGGATTGCAGGCAGCTTCGCAAGCACGCACCAGCGCGGCGATGGCCGGATCCTCCAGTTTGGAGCCGATGATCGCCTCCGCCGCCTCCGGCACCAGGGCGACCTTTGGGCCAACCGCCCCCAAGGCCACGCGGGCGGATTTGATCGTGCCGTCGCTGCCGAGCTCGATGCTCACGCCCGCCGAGGCGACGGCGATGTCCATCTCGGTGCGCGGGATAAAGCGCAGATAGGCATCCGCCGCGCCGTTGGGACGGGCGGGCAGAAAGATGGACGAGACGAATTCGCCCTTGCCCAGCGACGTCTTGCCCGGGCTGACGGGGATATCCTCGACCGGGCAGTCGCGCGGGCCATCCGGCCCCTCGATCCGCGCCACGGCGGCGGCGGCGATCATCGCGGGCACCGAATCTGCAGCGGGCGAGCCGTTGCAGAGGTTGCCGGCCATCGTGCAACGCCCCTGCACCTGTGTCGAGCCGATCAGCTCGCACGCCTCAACCACGCCGGGCCACAGCGCACGGGCGCCCTCATGCTCGCCCAGACGCAGGCCTGAAACAGCCGCGCCAATGCGCAGGCCACCCTCTTCCTCGGTGATGTCGGTTATACCGCTCAAATGCTTGATATCGACGACCGTATCGGGCTCGATCATCCCCGAGCGGAGTTGAACCAGAAGGTCGGTCCCGCCGCCAAGGATACGTGCGGCGCCCTCGCTGCGGGCGAGGATGTCCGACACTTCGGCTGCGGTTTGCGGTTTCATGTATTGCATAGCTGGCTCCATGGCTTGCGCACTGGGATTTATACCCAAGTAAACCCCAATCAAAGCGCGCCCGCAATGACTGGCCGCGCGAATCTTCGGGGGCGCCTGCAGCGTGAGGGGCAGGGCGCTGAGGCGCAATCGTTCACGGGATATCTTGCATGGCGCGCAGCCGCGCCATACGGGTGGGCGGGGTGACGCGGCGAAAAGGAAACGGGCGCAAGGGCATGGGCGACGTTTGGGATGGCATGGTGCAGGCGGTCTGGCTGATTCGTAGCCTCGATCCTGACCTCTACGAGATCGCGTGGCGCAGCCTGCGCGTGACCGGCACCGCCTTGGTCATCGCCTGCGTGATCGCGCTGCCCCTAGCGGCCCTGCTGTCGGTGCAGCGGTTTCGATGGCGCCGCAGCACGATCGCGATCCTCAACGCGCTGATGGGCCTGCCGCCCGTGGTGGTGGGCTTGATCGTCTATGTGCTGCTGTCGCGGTCGGGGCCTTTCGGCGTTCTGGGCCTCCTTTTCACGCCGACGGCGATGATCGTCGCGCAGGTTGTCATCATCGTGCCCCTCATTGCCTCGATCGCGCATCAGTCGCTGCGTGATCTCTGGGCCGAGTATCACGACCTGCTGATTTCGATGAACGCCACGCGCGGCCAGCGCATCACGGCGCTGCTTTATGATGGACGCCGCGCCTTGCTGACGGCGGGGCTGGCGGGTTTTGGCCGGGGCGTGGGCGAGGTGGGCGCAATCATGATTGTCGGCGGTAATATCGACCATGCCACGCGGGTCATGACCACGGCCATCGCGCTGGAAACCGGCAAGGGGAATTTCGCGCTGGCACTGGCGCTGGGATTCATCCTGATCGCGCTGTCGATCGTGATCAACCTCGCCATCCACGCGCTCAGCCGGACCGAGACGGAGGGCCGGTGGTGAGCGCGCTATTACCTCTCTCCATGACGGACGGCGCCGTGCATCGGCGCGGCAAGCGTCTGATCGGCCCCATCGACATGGATATCGGCGGGCAGGGAGTCACGGTGGTAATCGGCCCCAACGGGGCGGGCAAGTCGACCCTGCTCAAGGCGCTGCACGGGCTCGAGCGGCTGAGCGAGGGACATATCACCTGGTCCTGCCCGCGCGGCGAGGCGCTGCACCGGCAGGCCTTCGTCTTTCAAACGCCGGTCATGCTGCGCCGTTCGGTGCTGGACAATTTGGCCTATCCGCTGCGCCTTGCGGGCACGCCGCGCCGCGCGGCGCGCGAGGCGGCGGCGGGCTGGTGCGCGCGCATCGGCCTCGAGGGGATGGAGGCCCGCGCGGCCACGGTCCTTTCGGGCGGCGAGAAGCAGAAGCTGGCCCTCGCCCGCGCCCTGGTCACAGCGCCTGAGCTTTTGTTCCTCGACGAGCCGTCGGCCTCGCTCGACGGGCGCGCCACGCGCGAGATCGAGACGCTTTTGGCCCTTGCCACCGAAGCGGGAACACGTATCGTCATGGCGACACATGACATGGGGCAGGCCCGGCGCCTGGCCCGTGAGGTGATATTTCTGCGCGGCGGCAAAATCCATGAGACCGGACCCGCTCGCGCCTTTTTCGATACACCCACCACGGAGGCCGCGCGCGCCTTTCTGGCAGGCGATATCGTTGAATGACCTTCAGCTTGAACGACCCTCAGACATGAGACGACGAAAAGGAGTTACCCAGATGCGTAAATTCACCCTTGCAGTGGCGCTGATGCTTGGCAGTGCGGCGGCAACCGCCCCGGCACAGGCCGAAGAGATGAAGATGGCCGTCACGACCAGCTTCCACAATTCCGGCCTTGCCGAAGTGCTCTTGCCCGAGATCCTCAAGGATACCGGCATTGACGTGCAACTTCTGGTCGTCGGCACCGGCCAGGCGATCAAGCTGGGCGAGGCGGGCGATGTGGATGCGATCCTTGTCCATGCGCGCGCCGCCGAGGAGAAATTCGTCGAGGCGGGTCACGGCACCCATCGCCGCGAGATTATGTATAATGATTTCGTTCTGGTCGGCCCCGAGGCCGATCCGGCGGGCATCAAGGGTGCGGGCAGCGCCGCCGAGGCGCTGGAGGCCATCGCTGAGGCCGACGCGCCTTTCGTCAGCCGCGGCGATGACAGCGGCACCCACAAGAAAGAGCTGAGCCTATGGAGCGCGGCCGGGCTCAAGCCGGATGCGGAGGGCGACTGGTACAAGGAGATTGGCGCCGGCATGGGCGCCGCGCTGAATACGGCCGCGGGGATCAACGCCTATATCATGTCCGACAGGGCCAGCTGGCTGAATTTCGGCAACAAGGCCGATCTGGCACTGCTCTATTCGGGCGATCCGCTGCTCTTTAATCAATACGCCTACCTGCCGGTGGATCCGGACAAGGGCGACTACATCAAGAGCGATCTGGCCGAGGAGCTGGAGGTCTGGCTGACCAGCGCGCGCGCCAAGGAGCTGATTGACGGCTACCGCATCGCGGGCGAGCAGCTTTTTACCTTCAATGCCGAGATGACGGATATGTCCAAGGCGGCCGAGTAAGTGCGGCGGACGGCGATCCGGTGATGGAGATGAAACGGCGCGCCTGAGGGTCGCGCCGTTTTTGATTCCGATTTGTGGCTGTGGCTAGCCGCCGTTCTCAGAATAGGCTCGCCACCGGCGCCCCGGGGGCCAGATCCATCTCGCGGCGCAGTTGCGCACGGGCGCGGGCGAGGCGGGACATCACGGTGTTCTTGCCGCAGCCCGTTTGCCCGGCCAGCGCCGCAGGGCTGGTCTCGCCCGCGATGACCAGCGCGATGAGCGCGGCCTGATCTCTCGGCAGGCGCGCGATGGCCTCCTGCAGATCCGACAGCGCGAGGCTGGCAAAAACCTCGGGCTCGGTGCTCGGGGCGTCCTCGTCCTCCAGCGGAAGATGCGGCGCGCGGCGCAGGCCCTGGCGATAGAGATTGCGCAGCGCGGCACGCGCGTAGGCGCGTAGATCCTCGATCTCGGCCATCTCGCCGCGCCGGCGCCAAAGGCGCAAAAGCGTTTCTTGAGCCAGGTCCTGGGCCTCGGCCTCGCTATCGGCGAGGCGGCGGGCCAGACGCATCAAGTCGGGATGCAGTGCGACCATGACATGGGTCGAACAGGCTGGTTCTTCTGAAAGGAGTGGCAGGTTGGGCAGCATCGGACAGACCTCTTGTTGAGACGATATCTATCTACAGTCGCAGCATTTTTTCTCTAGGCAATCCGGGGTCTTTCCGCCGATAGGGCCAAATCGGCCTTTTTGCGCGGAGGCGCGCCGATTGCGATCGCGTCATCGGCGCCGCGCCGCCAATGGCGCGAATGCGGTGAATGTGACGGGACGCGATTGCCATTAGCCGCGTCTTGTTAGGTGAAGCGGGCGATGAGGCCTCTTCCCAAGATGACTTGATAATCAGGAGATATCACATGACCAAATATATCGCACTCGCACTCGGCATGGGCGCAATGGCAACGACCGCATTCGCGGAAATGTCGGCCATGGACACCAACGCCGATGGCATGCTGACGATGGAAGAGGTTCAGGCAGCCTATCCCGACATGACCGCCGAGCAGTTCAGTGAAATCGACTCGAACGGCGACGGCGCCGTTGACGATGCCGAATTGACGGCAGCGACGGACGCTGGCCTGCTTCCGGCCAGCTAAACCGGGCTGACTCTGCCTGGCTGGCCGCAACGCTGGCTGGACAGTGCGTTTTCCCCCGGTGAGTTTCTTCTCCAACAAACACGGCCACCGGGGGAAGGTGGCCGCAGGGCAGGCATCCCAAGGGCTTGCTCTGCGGCGCTGGACGACATGGCATGAATCAGAAAAACGGCGCGGCCTGAATTGGGCGCGCCGTTTTCGCTATTCGTGAGGGTCCCAAGTTTCGCCTCGAGGCGGTCCGCCGCCTTGATGACCCAGGCGCGGTCCGGCGCGCTGATTACTTGGGCGTTGCCCGCCGCACCATGCCAAAGAGGTCGCGCGGATCGTCCGGGTCGGCCAGCATGTCGAGGTCCTGATGGAAGTTCGTCCCCTCGATCTGCGCGCGCACGTAGCGCAGCGCGCTGAAATCCTCGGTGGCGAAGCCCACGGAGTCGAAAAGCGTGATCTGGCTGTTGCTGGTGCGGCCCTTGGCGGCGCCCGTCATCACCTGCCACAGCTCGGTGACAGCGAAATCCTCGGGCATCTGCTGAATCTCGCCCTCGATGCGGGTCTGGGGCGGGAATTCGACAAAGACATCCGAGCGCTCAAGAATGGCAGGGGCCAGCTCGGTCTTGCCCGGGCAGTCACCGCCAATGGCGTTGATATGAACGCCCGCGCCGACCATGTTGTCAGTCAGGATGGTCGCGTATTGCTTGTCCGCCGTGCAGGTCGTGATGATCTGCGCACCTTCCATGCTGGCCTCGGCGCTCTCGCATTTGACGACGTTGAGGCCCATGCCTTCAAGGTTGCGCGCGGCCTTCTCGGTGGCCGCCTTGTCGATATCCCAAAGGCGGACGTTCTTGATGCCGACGATTGATTTCATCGCGAGGCTCTGGAACTCGGACTGCGCGCCGTTTCCGATCATCGCCATCGTGTCCGCGCCCTTGGGCGCGAGGTATTTCGCCACCAGCGCCGATGTGGCGGCCGTGCGCAGCGCGGTGAGAATGGTCATCTCGCTCAGCAGCACCGGATAGCCGTTACCGACATTGGCCAGAAGGCCGAAGGCGGTGACCGTCTGATAGCCCAGCTTGGTGTTGCTGGGATGGCCGTTCACATATTTGAATCCGTAAACCTCGCCATCCGAGGTCGGCATCAACTCGATCACGCCTTCTGCGGAATGGCTGGCGACGCGGGGGGTCTTGTCGAAAAGCTCCCAGCGTTTGAAATCTTCCTCGATATAGGTGGCAAGGCCGGCCAGCATCTCTTCGATGCCGATATGGTGGATCAGCTTCATCATGTTGTCGACGCTGACAAAAGGCACGTAGGCCTTTTCGGAGGGGAAGAGGTTGCTCATCTGTTTGCCTTCTCGGGGTTCGTGTTGCGTTTGGCGAGGTGCAGACCGGCAAGCATGCAGCGCACCGATCCTCCTGCGCTTTCGATGGTGGGGATGTCCAGCGGCACGATGCGGGCTGATCGCTCGATCATTGCGATCTGGTTCTTGTCGAGGGCCGCGAGGGCGCGGCTGGACATGGCAGCCATCAGGCCGCTCGGCGTGTTCAGCTCGATGGCGTTGCCGGCGAATTCGGCAATCTGGTGGTGGCTGAGGTCGATCACGTCGCGGCCCGGCTCGGCCAGGCGCTCGGCGATCTCGGCGCGGCGGCTTGCGTTCTTGATCATGTCGAGGCTGATCATCGCGAAATGCGTGCCGATCGCCATGACCACATTCGTGTGATAGACGGGCGCGCCGCTCTCATCTATTGCGTCGAACACCATCGGCTCGTAACCGAAATTGGTGCAGAAACGCTCGAGCAGGATCGGATCGGCGCGGTGCGAGCGCGCAACATAGGCGATGCGCCCGATATGGTCGATGACCATCGCGCCGGTGCCTTCCAGGGCCAGCCCGTCCTGCTCCAGCCCCGAGTAATCGGTGACGACCTGTACGCGGTATTCGCGTTTCAGCATCTCGATCACGTCATCGCGCCGCTCGCGGCGGCGGCTGGGCACGAACATCGGATAGACGGCGACATGCCCGCCCGGATGCGTCGAGAACCAGTTATTGGGAAAGACGGAATCGGGCGTGTCGTCGCGGTCGTCCTGAAACACATGCACGCCTACACCCTCGGCCCGAAGCCGTGCCGCGGCGGCGTCGAACTCGTCTGCCGCCGCCTGCGCGACCTCGACCTCGGTCAGCGTGGGGCGCGACTGAAACCGGTTGTCGGCAGCCGTCTCGGGATTGGGGTGGAACCGGTTGGGCCGGATCATCACCACGTTTGCAGGGGCTTGGACCGTCATGAGAAGGCCCTCGTCGGGCGGTCGAAGACGCGGCGGCCAAGCGCGGAGGCCGCCAGATCGACCATGACCTGCGCCGTGCGGCCCCGATCATCGAGGAATGGGTTGAGCTCGACCAGGTCAAGCGATGTCATCAGGCCGCTGTCGCAGATCATCTCCATGGCCAGATGCCCTTCGCGCATCGTCGCGCCGCCCGGCACGGTGGTGCCGACGGCGGGGGCAAAGCTGGGGTCGAGAAAATCGACGTCGAGCGAGACATGCAGCATCCCGTTCGCCTTCTCCACGGCGGCGAGGAAATCGGAGAGGGGGCTGGCAATGCCGGTCTCGTCGATGCTGCGCATGTCGTGATAGCGCACATGGGTGGCCTGCATCGCCTCACGCTCGTCCGGATCGACCGAGCGCAAGCCCAGAAGGCAGATGTTTTCATGCGGTACCGGGTGCGCCACCTCGGGAAAGCCGTGAAAGCCGTCGCGGCCCGTCACATAGCCCAGAGGCGCGCCATGCAGGTTGCCCGAGCCGGTGCTTTGGGGTGTATGGTAATCGGTATGCGCATCCAGCCACAACACGAAGAGGGGCCGCCCTTCGCGTGCGGCATGGTTCGCGGCGCCAAGGACCGAGCCAAGCGCAAGGCCGTGATCGCCGCCCATGAAGATGGGCAGGCCGCGCGGCAGCGCCTCTTCGGCGGCGCGGGCGAGGGCAGAGGTCCAGCCGATCATCTCGGCGGGCTGGTAGAGGTGATCGGGCAGATCGGGATGCCGCTCGGCCGCATCGGGCGCGACATTGCCGATATCCACCACGTCATGGCCCAGATCGGCCAGCGCCGGGCCTAGGCCCGCCGTGCGGTAGGCGTCGGGGCCCATAAGACACCCCTGACGGCGCTTGCCGGCATCCATGGGCGCGCCGATCAATATGCATGTCTTGCCGTTCATATCGCTCTCCTCAATTCGGTTGGCTGCAATGTGTTGCGCGAATGGGGCGGATGGAAGTGGACAATTTGCACAGAAGGGAACAAGTTTGTGCAAAACGGAACAAAGGACAGCCTATATGGACGAAATTGACCGTGCGCTCATATCCGCGCTGCGCCATGACGCGCGCGCGTCCCTGTCGGATCTGGCAGCGGGCCTTGGTGTATCGCGCACGACGGTGCGCAGCCGGATCGAGCGGCTTCAGCGCAGCGGCGAGATTGTCGGGTTTACCGTCGTTCTCAAGGCCGATGCCGCACGCGATCCGGTGCGCGGGCTGATGATGCTGGGCATCGAGGGGCGCGGCACCGACCGCATCCTGCGCCAGCTGAACGGGCTGAGCGCGGTGCGGGCCTTGCATAGCACCAATGGCCAATGGGATATCATCGTCGAGATCGGCGCGCCGACGCTGGAGGAGTTCGACCGCGTGCTGGCTCAGATCCGTCGCCTAGACGGTGTGGTCAGTAGCGAAACGAGCTTGCTCCTCTCGACGCGTAAATCGGCTGGTTAGCGCCGCGCGGCCATCCCCCAGAGGACCGCCAGCGCGAATGAGGCCAGCATGTTCCAACTGGCCATCGACAGGCCTGCCATCTGCCACGCAACCTCGTCGCACATCACGACGCCTAGCGGGCCTTCGAGGCTGAGAAGGTCAGACCCCGATCCTGCGCCCAAGCCGCCACCCGAGCAGGCGGTCGGGCCTTCCCACCAGCCGCGCTCGACGCCTGTGTGGTAGGCGGCGATGCCCGCGCTGGTCAGCACTGCCAACATGCCCAGCCACGGCATGAACCGCCCATGTGACCACCGACCCAGCGCAAGCGCGAAGAGGCCGATCAGCGCCGCCGCCGCATGAGGCCAGCGCTGCCACAGGCAAAGCTGGCACGGGGCCAGCCCCCCTATATGCTGGAATGCATAGGCGCCCGCCAGAAGCAGGACCGACCCGATGGCGGCGAGGGCGATATAAGCGTTGCGTGACATGGCTCAGAACACCTTTACCAAAAGAAAGCCGCCGATGAGGCAAGCAAAGAAGATGATGAACATCAGGCCCAGCCGGCGCTCGACGAAATCGCGGATCGGCGCGCCGAATTTCCACAGCAGACCCGCGACGATGAAAAAGCGCAGCCCGCGCGCCAGGATCGAAGTGGCGATGAACGTCGCCAGTGGCATACCCGTCCAGCCCGACATGATGGTGATCACCTTGTAGGGAAATGGCGTGATCCCCGCCATAAGTACCGCCCAGAAGCCCAGATCGTTGAATCGCATGTTGAATTCGGCCATCGCGTCGGCCTTGCCCAGCGATTGAAGGATTGGCTGGCCGATTTGTTCGAAGGCCAGCGCACCGATGGCATAGCCCGCAAGGCCGCCCAGCACCGAGGCCAGCATCGCCGTGCCCGCAATGATCCAGGCCCGCGACGGGCGCGCGAGGATCATGGGGATCATCAGCACATCGGGCGGGATGGGAAAGACCGAGCTTTCGATGAAGGCGACCATGGCCAGCACCCAGAGCGCATGCGGGTGGTCGGCCATCGCGATGGTGCGGTCATATAGGCGTCTGATCATGTGCGGCGCACGCTCCGGCAAAGGGTGACGCGCTCAGACCATGCAGGGCAGGGCCGGTCAAGCCCCGATGGCGCACGGCGCCTCTGTCCGGGCCATGCCTGACCGCTCGTCAAATCCAAAAATGCTGGCCCGAAATGCGCGGAGGGTCTGGACGCGCGCGTGCCCTTTCGGTAGACCTCGGCTCCAGTGCGCCCAAGTGGCGGAATGGTAGACGCAGGGGATTCAAAATCCCCCGCCGCAAGGCGTGCCGGTTCGAGTCCGGCCTTGGGTACCAAGCGCACGGTTTCATCTTAATCCTATCGAACTTCAGGGGACTGGCAGCTCTGACGCGCTCTTACGGGTGCGGCCGCTTGCGGCGGCCGATGCGCCACTCGCGGGAATAGATTTGAGTGCCGGCGTGCAGCGGATGTTCTGGAGATTGCCGATTCGATGGTCAGGTTTCCCAATCGACCCCAAACCGGTCGGATTCTGCGCATTGGCCTATCTCCAACAACAATCTTTTTGCCAATATTCTGCCATAGTTAACGTCCCAATTCGGACGGCCGATCAGCGTCTTTGGAAACAATGATGTCGCCCCAATCCACCCGATCAGCCGGATGCGCGGCGTCAGAAAAGCCTTGTTTTGCGAGGCCTAATCAATGAATACACGTATAAAGGGAGTGGAAACAATCGCCGTTTTCATGCGCTGAATCGGGGCAAGATCGTGGCGCGATCATCCGGGTTTCGCCCCATTCGAACCACAATTGACACAAATTTCACTTTGTTCACCTTGGGCGGTAACCTAAAACAAACATGCCCACTGGGGGGTAATGTCTGTGGTCATGGGGGCGGCCACACGAAACGCGCATCTTTACGGATGTGGGAGACGTGTGAACGCCATATCGCCGGTTTGCGATGTGATGAAAGCGCGAAGTCGCGGATATTTTCCGCGAGGCGTGGCTGCTTGGAAAGCCACCATTCTCCCTTGGTATCGTGCGGGTCTTGCGAAGACCGTTATCCGGTCGCTTAGGCGTCGGTGACATTTTAAAAATACCGCGATCCGCGGTGCGCCGGTAACGGTTGTGTATGAGGGGAATACTATGGGTATCGATAGAACAGACACCGGTGCGGGCGTGGTGGACGGAACCAACGGCAACGACATCATTGATGCAAGCTACACTGCGGATCCGCAGGGTGACGTGATCGACGGGGGCGACGCCAGCCTAGACGGCGAGAGCGGAAATGACGACGTTGTCAATGCCGGCGACGGCGACGATATCGTTGCGGCGGGCAAGGGTGATGACGAAATCTTTGGCGGCGCGGGCGATGATTCAATCGATGGCGGCGCAGGCGACGATCTGCTGGTTGGAGATCGCGACACCGCCGACAATGGCCCTGTGCGCGAAGTCTTCCAGTGGAGCGAGGCGCCCGATCCCCATTCCAATGACTACAATGCACCCGGGATCGACGATGGCGACAAGTTGCGCGGCTTTACCCAGGATACCGGCAAGACCGAGGTGACCTTTAGCGGCACGTCGACAGGACCGACGGTCTATAGCGAGGGGGCACACCTCGTCGATGGTCTGGATAGCGGCGATCTGCCCGCTCCGGATGGTAACAGCGCGCTTGATAACGTGCTGAGTGCAGGCGGGTGCGCCTCCTACAAGCTCGATTTTTCAAATGCGGTCGAAAACGTCGCGTTCCGCGTCAATGACGTGGATGGCGACGGCGTCGTGCAGGTTCGTGCCTTCGATGCCGATGGCAATGCAACGATAGTGAACCTGTCTGCCGGAGCCGGCGTGACCCTGCTGGACAACGATTCGGTTGCGGGGGCCGATACGGCTGACAGCAACGGCGCTTATGGCAACGACACCGATCCGACTTTCTCGGTTCTGGTCGAGATCCCCGGCCCCGTGTCGCGGATCGAGGTGGAGCACACCCAGAACGGCCCACTGACATCGGGTATCAAGATCACCGACGTCTATTTCGACACGGTCCCCGAGGAGACCGCGGCGGGGGATGATACGCTGAACGGCGGCGAAGGCGATGACAGCCTGCTGGGCGAGGGTGGTGAGGACGTTCTGACCGGCGGCGCGGGTGCGGATGTGATTTCCGGCGGCGACGATGCCGACGTGATCGTCGGCGGCACCGCCGGCGACGTGGTCGACGGCGGCGCGGGCGGCGATGACAATGACACGCTCGATCTGTCGGATAGCGGCCCGCTGCGGGTAATCAACGAGACCACGGACGCAGATGGCAATTCGACCAGCGGAACGGTGGAATTCCTCGATGATGCAGGCGACGTCACTGGCACCATGACCTTTACCGAGATCGAGACCCTGATCCTCCCCGATCCGGTTCGTGATGGCATCGTTTCCGGCACCGAAGGCGACGACGTGATTGACCTTCCCTATACCGGGGATCCCGAGGGCGACCGGGTGGATGCGAATGACGCGATCCTGGGCGATGTCGGCTCGAACGACGATATTGTCGAGGCGGGCGCCGGAGATGACACCGTGCGCGGCCGCGAGGGCGATGATACGCTGAATGGCGGCGAAGGTGACGACAGCATGGGCGGCGATGCCGGCGATGACAGGCTGAACGGCGGCGCGGGCGACGACACGCTCAGCGGCGATGCAGGTGAAGACACCCTGAATGGCGGTATCGGCGACGACTCGCTGATCGGCGGGGCGGGCAATGACACTATCCTGGGCGGCGACGGTCAGGATACGGCTCTTGGCGGTGACGGCGATGACTTCATCGACACCAGCGCGCCGCTGACAGGGGCCAATACGCCGCTGCCGGATGACGGCTTCAACGATCCTTCGGGCGTGCCTGCCGATCCGGACACGGACAATGATCGCGACCTCGTTTCGGGTGGTGCTGGCAATGACACCATCTTTACCGGTGACGACGCAGACACCATTACAGGCGGCGCCGGGGATGACGTGATCTACGGTGGTCTCGACGATGACGAGATCAATGCCGGGGCCGGCGACGATCAGGTGATCGGCGGCGAGGGCAGCGACACCATCTTTGGCGGTGACGGCAACGACACCATCTATGGCGGTGTCAACCAACCGGCTGCGAACATTCCCGATGCAATCGATCCCGAGCTGGACAATGCGGATGACTTCATCGACGGCGGGGCTGGCGACGATCTGATCCTTGGCGAGGATGACAACGACACGATCCTTGGCGGTAGCGGCAATGATACGCTGGACGGCGGGATCGACGACGACTTCATCCGGGGCCAGGACGGCGACGACAGCATCCTGGGCGGTGACGGCGATGACAGCCTGCGCGGCGGCAATGGCGACGATACCATTCTGGGTGGTGAAGGCGACGACACTATCGAGGGCCGCGCCGATAACGATGTCATCATCGGCGGCGCGGGCGCGGATGACATGTCGGGCGATACGGGCCGGGATACGTTCATCATCGGATCGGCCGAAGACGGCAATGGCGACAATGCCGATGGCGGCTCGGGGGGCGACGATTTCGACACGCTCGATCTGACCGGCGCGGGTCCCTACCAGATCGTCGGCGAGACGGTCGATGCCGATGGCAACTCGACCAGCGGCACGATCAATTTCCTCGACGCGCCCGGCGGCGCCGTGACCGGCTCGATGACCTTTCAGGAAATCGAGCGGATCATCCCTTGCTTCACACCCGGCACCGTGATCGCAACGCCCAAGGGCGAGCGTCTGGTGGAAGAGCTACAGGTTGGCGACCGGATCATTACCCGGGACAACGGCCTGCAGGAAATCCGCTGGCTGGGCTGCCGCGATCTGGCCGGGGCCGAGCTGTTGCAAGCGCCGCATCTGCGCCCGGTGCTGATCCGCGCCGGTAGCCTTGGTCGCGGTCTGCCCGAGCGTGACCTGTTGGTCAGTCCAAACCACCGGGTGCTGATCAACAACGAGAAAACCGCCCTCTATTTCGAGGACCGCGAAGTGCTGGCCGCAGCCAAGCATCTGACCGACCTGGAAGGCGTGGATGCGGTGGACACGAGTGCGATCAGCTACATCCACTTCATGTTCGACCAGCATGAGGTTGTGCTGTCGAATGGCAGCTGGACCGAAAGCTTCCAGCCGGGCGAGCAGACGCTGGGCGATATGGGCGACGAGCAGCGCGGCGAGATCTATGCGCTCTTCCCTGAATTGCGCGATTTTGAGGGCATCGAAGCCTATCAGGCCGCCCGCCGTTCGCTGAAGAAGCACGAGGCGCGCCTGTTGACCAAGTAAGCCTTTGCGGTCCTTGGGCTCCGGTAGCGGCGAGCATCTGGGATCCAGAAATAGTGAGGCAATCCTGGCCGAAAGGCCGGGATTGTTTCGTTTTTGGAACCAGCCAAACTTAAGAATTCCGTGTGCGCCAAGCGGCCCACGCCGCGGGGGTGTCGAGATCGAGAATGGCGCGATTGCCGGTCAGTGGAACGGGGGCGAAGCCTGCCCCGCGGATCACGCCGGCCGCGCCGGAATCGCCTGTGAGCCGTGCCAATTCGGGAAAAAACCGTGCAGGAAAAAGCGTGGGATGGCCTGCTGCGCCATCCTCGGCGACGGCGCGCAAGATGCGGTCCGGCGCGGCGCTATGGGCGGCCAAAATCGCCTTCAGGTCTGCGGTGTCGATATCAGGCAGGTCGGGCAGCAGAATCATCAGTGCGCTGGTGCCATCCGGCAGGGCTGCAATCCCGGCGCGCAGGGAGGCCGCGATGCCTTCCTCCGGCGCGTCCACCGGCACCAGCCGCGCGGCAGTGTCCGTCAACGCGGCAATGCGGGCCGGGTAATCAGCGCGGATCGTCACCAGAACATCGGCACCCGTGGCCAGCGCGCGCCTTGTCTGGCGCAGCAAGAGGGGCACGCCGCCGATCTTTTCCATCAGCTTGTCGCGCCCGCCCATACGCAACGATGCGCCCGCAGCCGGTACGAGGATGGCAACCGTCATTCCAGCGTGCGGGCGAGGGCGCAGAACTGCTCCAGCCCGACGGTCTCGGCCCGATCGGTCGGCTGAATGCCTGAGGCGATCAGCCGGTCCTCGATATCGGGCGCCAGCCCCTTGAGCGCCGCGCGTAGCATCTTGCGCCGCTGGTTGAAGGCCATTGCGACGGTGCGCTCCAGCAGCTTGGGTTGCGCGGGGTAACGCGGCAGGGGCAGGGCGGTGAGGTGCACCACGGCGGATGACACTTTCGGCGGCGGGCTGAACGCCTCGGGCGGCAGATGCATCACGATGCGCGGCTCGGCGCGCCACTGGGCCAGAAGGGCAAGGCGGCCATACGCCTTGGAGCCGGGGGCGGCGACGATCCGCTCGGCCACCTCGCGCTGGAACATCAGCGTGAGCGATTGCCAGAAGGGGGGCCAGATATCGGGCGTCAGCCAGCGCACGAGCAACTCGGTTCCGACATTATAAGGCAGGTTGGCGGCGACCCGGATGGGCGGCGTCAAATGCTGGAGAGGGTCAACCTTCAGCGCATCGCCAATCATCACGGTCAGGCGGCCCGGATAGGCCTCGGCAATCTCGTTCAGCGCGGGCAGGCAGCGCGGATCCTTCTCGATCGCCAGAACCCGGCGCGCACCCTCGGCCAGAAGGCCGCGCGTCAGGCCACCGGGGCCGGGGCCGATCTCCAGCACGTCGCATTCGGTCAGATCGCCCGCCTGCCGTGCGATCTTGGTCGTCAGGTTCAGGTCCAGAAGGAAGTTCTGCCCCAGCGATTTGCGCGCGCTCAGCTCATGGGCCGCGATCACCTGCCGCAGCGGGGGCAGCGCGTCGATGCTCATGCGCCCCGCGCGGCGCCCATGCGCGCGGCCATCTTCAGCGCTTCGATCAGCGAGGTGGGGTTGGCCATGCCGCGCCCGGCAATGTCCAGTGCGGTGCCGTGATCGGGCGAGGTGCGCACGATAGGCAAGCCCAGCGTGACGTTGACGCCCCGGTCAAAATCCAGCGTCTTGATCGGGATCAGCGCCTGATCGTGATACATCGCAATGGCGGCGTCATATTGCGCGCGCGCAGCGGCGTGGAACATCGTGTCGGCCGACATCGGCCCTGTGATATCCATTCCCTCGGCCTGCAATTCAGCGACCAGCGGGGCAATCATGTCCAGCTCCTCGCGGCCCATTTTGCCCCCTTCGCCCGCATGGGGGTTGAGCCCAGCGACGGCGATGCGGGGCGAGGGCAGGCCGAAATCGCGGATGAGGCCCGCATGAGTGATACGGATCGTGTCGAGCAAAAGCTCGCGCGTCAGCGCGCCGGGCACCTCGGCCAGAGGGATATGGATGGTCGTCGGCACCACGCGTAGTTGGTCACTGGCCAGCATCATCACGACGCGCGGTGTGCCGGTCAGCGCGGCAAGGTATTCGGTATGGCCCGGATGGCCAAAGCCCGCACCATCCTGCAGCGCCTTCTTGTGGATGGGCGCGGTGCAAAGGGCCAGCGCCGCGCCGTCCCGCACCAGATCCACGCCCCGCGCGATGGCGTCGATGACACCCTGCGCATGGGCCGGATTGGGCGTGCCGGGGGTCAGCGCGCCGGGCATGGGATGGGCGAGTACCGGAAGCCCTTTGGCCGGGTCGGCTTGGCCGGGCCGGTCGATCAGCTGCACAGGGCAGCCATCCGGTAGATGCGACGGATCGCCGATCCAGAAGAAGGGCAGGGACGTCCCCAAAGCCTCCCACGCCTTATGCGCCAGTTCGGGGCCGACGCCCGCAGGCTCGCCGCAGGTGAGGGCGATGGGCAGGGCGGTTGGCATCAGTACTCGATGATCCGCGCCTCGGCGCGCAACTGCTCCAGATAGCCGTCGGCAAAGGATTCGAGGCGCCGCGCCCCAATCTGCTGCGACAGTTGCGCCGTGTCGTCTCCGGCGCCTTCACCGCCCTCGGCAATCTCGCCGGCGCCCTCGATCGTCTGGCTCCGGCCGCACATCATCAGAAGCACCAGCGTCTGGCCGTTTGCGCGCGTCACGTCATAGGACACTTCGCCGGGATCCAGCCGCGACAGAGAAATGGCGATGTCATCCGGTATCGCGCCGGGCGCCTTGGTGCCGCGCTCCAGCACGCTCTCGGGCTGGCCCTGCGCAATGCCGTACAGATCGTCGCAGGTATCGGTCTGGGCGTCTATCTGCGCCGCGCGGCCCAACGCCTCGGGGGTGCGCCCGCCGGGAATGTAATAGGCGGCATATTCAATGGCGCTATAGCTTGGCTCCCGCACATCGGTTTCCTGAATGTCGCGCAGCTGGAAGAGCGCGACGGCGCCGTCCAGCGGCAGCGGATCGGTCACCTCGCCGGGTGCGAGGCCCAGAACCAGTGGGCGCAGCACCGGGGGCAGCTTGGTGATCGGCTGCCACGGCAGTTGGCCGCCCGCCTCGCGCGTGGGCGTGGCCGAGAATTGCCGCGCCTGCGCGCTGAAGGCGGCGGTCGAGGTCAGATCAGAGATCTGGCGCGCCTTGGCCAGCACCTGCTCTTCGCCGCGACCCTCGAAGGGGATGATGATTTCGGACAGAAGGACCCGGACGCCGGTGCCATCGGAAACTGCGGCGCGGGCGCGCTCCAGATCGTCCTCGCTGACCGAGACCCGCGCGCCAAAGCGGGATTGGGTCACCTCGCGCCAGAGCAGACCCGAGCGAATGAACGCCTCGAACGTCTCGCGGCTGACACCGCCGCGCTCGAGCAGGGCGATCATCTGGTCGGCCTCCAGGTTGCCCTGCGCTGCGAAATTCTGCATCCCGGCGGTGATCTGCTCGTCACTGACGGTGATGCCTTGGGCGGCGGCGGCCTCGGCCTTGAGCCGGTCCTCAATCAGCTGCTCGCGTGCGAGGCGCGCCGGATCGGCGGGCGCGCGCAGAAGCTTGAGCAGCGCGGCGCGCTGCGTCAGCTCGTAGCGGGTGATGGCGGCGCCGTTGACCTTGACCACCGGATCGAAAAGACCCTGCGCGGTGGCGGTGCCCGGTGCGGCGATGCCCGCCGCCCCCAGCGACAGCGCGAAAGCGAGGCCGATGGCCCGCATGGCCTGCGTGGCGGTGTGACTGGCGGTCTTGGTCAGTGAAGTCATTTCTTGCATTCCCGAACGTAGCTTTTGTCCTCGGCGCGGGCGCTGAAGCCGCGAAGACCGACGGTCAGCGATATGTCCGTCGACGGCTCGAGGATAGTGGAAGAGGTGAAGCGGCGCGAGGCCGAAAGCGAAACATCGACGCATTCATTCGTATAGGTAATGCCGACACCGGCCTTGACGTTTTCATCGCTGGCCACGTCATAACGCCATTCGGCGCTGCCCGTCCAGTGCCGCGACAACCGGTAGGACGCATCGAAGGCCCATTCCGACACCGTGCCGCCCCGTTCCTCAAGCGGATCGTTCGGCAGCCAGATATAGGTGGCCCCCAGATCCAGCGCCGCGTTGCTCCAACTGGCCCGGGCCTCGGCTTTGGTCGTATCGAACATTTCGTTAAAAAGGCTGCGCGCGGTCAGGGTCAGGCCATTTTGTGTGGCGATCTGCCCCGCGATCAACAGATCCGAGGTCGATCCCTGCAGCCCTGAGGACAGCGAAAAGCTCTCGGTGCCTGTCGCCTCCAGCTGCGCCTGCTCGCGCACAATCTGTCCCAAGCTGAGCGTGCTGCGAAGACCGCCTGGCGCAAAGCGCGTCCAGTTGAGGCCCCAGACGGCGCTCAGGCCGCGCTCGCGTCGGTCGGCGGCGGCGAAGCGCGACAGGGATAAAAGATTGCCCTCGTCGAATTCGTTTCGGGTGCTTTCGTCATTGGCGATGTTGGGCGTGCTACCGCCAACCCAGGCCAGTTGCACGACCGGCTCGATCATGTGCACCGTGCCGCGTGCCGTCGTCTTGGCGAGCGGATAACGCATGGTCAGTGCGGCGCTGGGAGTGGCCTCGCTATACTCGCTGCTGGATGTGGCTGCCGCGCCGCGGACCTCGATGTGATCGACAGCAACCCCGGTCTGGAAGGTGGTGCGCAGGCCGCCTGCCATCGTCCAGCTGCGCAGCCAATCGGCGCTGGCGGTCAACCGCGCGACATCGCGCCCGTCGGCAAAACGGTCCAGATCCGGGCCATCCGTCGTCACCGAAGAGGTCCGGTAGTGTCCATGCAACTGCCCGGCAAACCGTAGCTCGCCGCCCATGCGCTTGGGGAAATAGCGTTTCTCGTAATCCAGATTGCCGACACTGGTCGGCAGGGTCGAATTGTTTTCACCGTCGCGCAGCGTGTGAAAATAGGTCAGGGCCGCGCGGCGCCATTCATCGCGTCGCACCCGTTCGACCGAGATTTCGCTGTCGAGCCGGTCCTTGTCGGAATAGCCATAATCGACGAGGTAGGCGTCATCCTTGACGGCCTCGATATCGAACCGCAGTACGTAATCCTGCGGCAGAGAAAAAACGCCTCGGCCAAAGATATAGGCTCGCCGATCGCGTCGCTGCAGATCGTCATCGCTGATCGCACCTTCGAACTCAATCCCACCCGTCGTGAATTCCTGGCGATAGCGGAATTCCAACGTGCGAGTCTTGTTCGTGTAATAGGGCGTCAGCGTCAGATCCTTGTGATCACCGATGCGAATGAAATAAGGCACCTTCACGCCGAACCCCAAAAGGCTCGAATTATAGAGCGACGGCGTCAGAAAGCCTGTCAGGCGCTCGACCGTCGGATCGGGCAGGCGCAGGCGCGGGAAATAGGCGATCGGCAGGTTGCCCACGCGAAACTGCGCGCCGTCCAGAAAGAGCTGCCGGGTTTCGGCATCATGGATCACGCGCCGCGCACGGATCTGCCATAGCGGCGTGTCGCCCTCGTTGCACACGCGGCACGATGTAACAGCGGCCTTGTAGAGTTGAGAGTAGCGCCCATCTGTGCGGCTGATCTGGTTGGCTGCCAGTTGCAGCTGATCATCCATCACCAGCCGCGCGCCGGTCAGGATTCCATTACGCATGTCGCGGTCCAGCTGCCCCTCATCGGCCAGGACCGTGGTGTAATCCCCGTCATAGAGCGTCAGCGGACCGGTGATTTTCAGCTGATCGGTGCTACGGTCATAAGTGATACTGCGCGCCTTGAGGCGCTGGCCGTCAAAGACAGCCTCGACATTGCCGGTGGCAGTCAAGCTGCGGTCACCATCAAGGGTCACATCATCCGCGATCAGCAGCGCCGGGGCGGCAGCAGCTGTCGGCGCATTCCGCTCTTGGCTACGCACGGGCGCGCTGGCCAACGCAATGGCAGCGACAAGAGCCAGGGCCGGGGCGGCAAAAGGACGAGCGCGGGTCATCCGTCCTCCATATGCAGAACGATGCCAAGGGCAAGCATCAATGACGCAACAGGCGGGGCCCAAGCGGCCAATATCACCGGGATTTGGCCGTTCTCACCCAAAACTTGCGCGAAATTGCGGATGTAATGGAGTGAAAAGCCCATCATGATCGCGATCAAAACCGATACGCCGGTATTGGTCGTGCGCACATGGCGCATGGTGAACGCGGCGGCGACCAGCACCAGCGCCATCAGGAAAATCGGCCGCGCCAGCTCCATCTGGTACCAGACGGCATAGCGGCGGGCGGAAAAACCGGCCGCTTCCAACTGGTCGATGAAGGCGGGCAGATCCCAGATCGGGATGTATTCCGGCTTGCCGAAACTGTCTACGATCCCCTCGCGCGTCAGGGCAGAAGGCACAGACAGCGTCTCCATTCGCTCTGCCCCTGCCTCGGGGTTGAGCCCGCTCGCGAGGGTCCAGAGCTTGACGTCCGTCAATTGCCACTCGCCGATGCCCAGAGATGCGGTACGTGCGGTGATGCGCCGAATGGGATCGCCCATAGGCGAGAATGAGATGAATGTCGCATCGTTCAGCACGGATATGTCCGCGCTGGCCGAGGCGGCATGGATCACCGTCTGCCCCTCTTCGCTGCCTTGGCGCAGCCACAGCCCCTCCGAGGAGAGCGCAAGGATGCTTGAGCCGGCGCCGCTATAGGATGCGACGAGATCGTGATATCTTTTGGACGATGCGGCAACCAGCGGGTTGAAGACGGTGATAGACACGATGCCGACCAGCGCGGCCATCATGACGGGCGCGCTCATGCCGCGCAGCCCTGAGAGGCCCGAGGCGCGCACCACCACCATCTCGGACGAGCGGGCAAGGCGCACGAAGACGGCCACGGAGGCCAGGATGATGACCAGCGGCAGGATCTCGTAATTGGCATGGGGCAGGTTCAGCAGCACGACCTCGGCCACGTCCCAGACCGAGAGATCGGGGAAATCCTGCAACTCGTCCACCATGTCGATAAGGCCGAGGATAACCACGAAGATGGCGGTGATCCCCAGATAGGTCCACAGGAACTTGCGCGCGAAATACCAATGCAGCGTCATGTGGCAGCCCCCTCCGGCGGGATGCGCCGTATGCCGCGCAGGCGTCGCAAGAGGCCTGGATGCGCGGCGGAATAGAGCAGGATCCACGCAATGGCGAAACCGATCAGCGACGGCAGATAGAGCAGCGGCCACAAAATCGGCGCGGCCAGCACCGGCCCGGCAACGCCCCCTTCAACCAGTTTGACGCCGATCAACAGCAGGAAGGCGGTCAGGATCTGGCGCCAGACGCCAAACCGGCTGAACCCGCCTTGCAACAGCGTGGCAAACCCGATCAGCGCCGCGACGATGCAAAGGATCGCCTGCGCGAAGCGGGCATGGAGCGCCGTGATCGCCACGCCCAGAGTGACGCCCGTCCGCTCGGCCACCGCGGCCGGGTCGCGGATCAACTCGGGCGTGCCGGCAAAGGCGATGCGGTCGAGGTTCAGCGCGCTTTGCGACACGAGGCGGCTGATATCGTATGAAAAATCCTCGAAATGCGTGGTAAAGAGCCGCTGGCCATCGGGCGCGATATTCTGCGCCAACCCATCCAGCATTACCAGCTTGGTCCCGCCGCCCTCCTGCACCAGATAGGCCGATGAGGAGGTATAGGTTGTCGGGGCGTTTTCGCGGCGGCGATCCGACAGGAACACGTTGCGCAGCTCGCCGCTGGGCGTGATTTCGCGAATATAGAAGGTGACGCCCGCAGCGGGATGCAGGAATTCTCCCTCGGTCAGCAGCTTGGCCGTGATATTGCCCGAAACCTCGGCGCGCCGCTGTTCCAGCTTTTGCAGGCTGAGCGGAATGAGGACATGCGACAGCAGAGACATCATCAGTGCGACAATGATTCCGAAATAGAGGACAGGCCGCGCCATGCGCCACGGCGAATAGCCGGTGGCCTGCATCACGGTCAGCTCGCTTTCGGTCGAGAGGCGGTTGGTCACGTAGACGGCACCTGCAAAAGCCGCGATCGGCAGAACGATGCCGATTACGCCCGGCAGCGTGAGCGCGGTGAACTCGACAAAGACCCACGCCGACTGCCCGTCGCTGACAAGGCGGTCGAACATGCGCACGGCCTTGTTGATCCAGAAAATGGATACCAGAACCAGTGCGAAAAAGCCGAACAGCACCATGAATTGCGACAGCATGTATCTGTCGAATCTGGCCAACTCATTCCCCCCGCAACACCATATCTGGTGGCACGCTATCCGAATTGGCCGCGCGGTAAAACTGCTAAAGCGGGGACGGGCCGGGCCATGGGCGGCGCCGCGCCGCCCGTCTGGCGGCCATTGCACTCGGGGCGAAAATGCGCAGAGTCCGGCGCAGAGAGTACATGACACGCATCGGCGCATACCGGGCCCAGCGGCCCGGTCGCCACAGCCTTTCAGGAGCCACCACATGACCGCACCCGCATCCACCCGGATCATCGAGACCGATTTCGACATGCTGGCCGAGGCCAAGGGCCGCATCGCCGTCGTGATCGGCAAGGACGGCAAGCTGGGCGCAGGCGCGCGGCGCATCAACAAGCTGACCAGGGGCGCGCTGGCGCGGATGATCGAGAGCGGCGCGCTGGAAGACATGAAATCGGGCGACGTGAAAACGCTGGCCTGGCCTGCGGGCCTCAAGGCCGAGGCGGTGGACGTGCTTTGCCTTGAGCGGGGCGCCAAGGAGGTCGAGGCGCGCAAGGGCGGCGCCGCGTTGGGCAAGCTCTTGGACAAGGGCGGCATGACCGTGCTGGCCGCGCAGCAGCGCCGCCCAGTCGATCTTATGCTGGGCCTGATTCTGCGGGCCTACAGCTTTACCGACCGCAAGACGGACGAGAAGAAAACGCTGGGCGAGGTGACGATGATGGTCGCAAAGCCTGATGAGATGAAAGCGGAGGCGGAGGCCGCGCGCGCCGTGGCCGAGGGCGTCTTTTTCACCCGCGATCTGGTCAGCGAGCCTGCCAATCATCTGACCACCACCGAATTCGCCAAGCGCATCAAGGATATGGAGAGCCTCGGCCTCAAGGTGACCGTGCTGGAGGAGGACAAGCTGGAGAGCCTCGGCATGGGCCTTTTGCTGAGTGTAGGCCATGGCAGTGCCAGCCCTTCCAAGGTGGCCGTGATGGAGTGGAATGGCGGCGCCAAGGGTGATGCGCCCCTCGCGCTGGTCGGCAAGGGCGTTGTCTTTGACACCGGCGGCATCAGCCTCAAGCCCGCTGCCGGCATGGAGGACATGACGATGGATATGGGCGGCGCGGGAGTCGTTGCGGGCGTGATGCGCACGCTGGCGCTGCGCAAGGCCAAGGCGAATGTCGTCGGCCTTGTCGGGTTGGTCGAGAACATGCCCTCGGACCGGGCCACGCGCCCCGGCGACGTGGTGACCTCGATGAAGGGCGACACGGTCGAAGTCATAAATACCGACGCCGAGGGTCGCCTCGTTCTGGCGGATGTCATGTGGTACGCGCAAGAAACCTACAAGCCGCGCGCGATGGTCGATCTGGCAACGCTAACAGGGGCCATCATCATCGGGCTTGGCCACGATAATGCGGGCGTTTTTTCGAATGACGACACGCTCGCGGGCGATTTCCTTAAGGCGGCGGGTGCCGAGGGCGAGGGCGCGTGGCGCATGCCGATGGGCAAATCCTATGACGACCAGCTGAAAAGCCAGATCGCCGACATGAAGAATGTCGGCGGGCGTCCCGCAGGCTCGATCACCGCAGCGCAGTTCCTGCAACGTTTCGTGCAGGAGGGGACGCCTTGGATGCATCTGGACATTGCTGGAGTAGCGTCGGTCAAAGACGGCACGGATTACGCTCCCAAGGGCGCGACCGGTTGGGGCGTCATGGCGCTGAACCGGCTTGTCGCGGATTCGGAAGACCGGGCGTAATGGGCGTCGCCTATTTCTATCACCTGACGCGCGCGCCGCTGGAAGTGACCTTGCCGATGCTTCTGGGCAAGGCACGCGGCGCGGGTTGGCGCGTGGCCGTGCGCGGGTCCGATCCAGCGCGCATGGATGCGCTGGACGAGGCGCTGTGGAATGCTGGGGGTGACGATGCCTTTTTGCCCCATGGCCGCGCGGGCCAGCCGCATGAGGCGGATCAGCCCATCCTGCTGACCACGCTGACCGATATGCCCAACGGTGCCAGTTGCCTGATGACGGTCGAGGGCGCCGAGGTGCAGCCGAAGGAGGTGCAACGCCTTGACCGGGTTTGCGTGCTTTTCGATGGCAATGACGAAGCCGCTTTGGCCCATGCGCGCACGCAGTGGAAGGCGCTGACCGACGCGGGCTGCGCCGCGCAATACTGGTCCGAGGCATCTGGCCGGTGGGAGAAAAAGGCAGAAAAAGAACCCGCCGCGTCCTAGGACGGGCGGGCAAGTCTTACGTTCATAGTTGTCTCGCTGCGTTTATTCGCTGCGCAGCGGGATCTTGTCCTTGTTCAGATCATAGCTCCACGGCAACTCGCTGTTTTTCCAGCCATTCTTGAGCCGCCAGGGCCCGCGCGGATCGTCCTTGATCGAGCCGCCCTCGAAGCCGTCGACCACGACATAGACCTCGCTCAGCCCCAGCCCGTCCAGCGCATTGGCCGAGGGCGCGCCGCGCGTGCCGCCCGAGCGGCACATGAGGATGACGGGCGTGTCCTTGCCCATGCCGCGCTCTTCCATCGCGGCCGCGACTCCGGCGGCGAAGCCCGGGTTCTTGCGCATCTGCAGAACGGACTTTTTTGGATTCCAAGCCGTGGGATCGACCAGCATGAAGGGCACGTTCACATCCACGACGTCGGTAAAGCCGGTGAACATGATCTCGATCGGCTCTCGCACATCGACGAAAAGCACCTCGTCGCCGCGGGCCGTTTTCATCTCGTAGGCCTCGCGGGCGGTCAGGTAGAGGCCCCACTCGGTCTGGTGGGCCGGGTTTTCGGGTTCTTCCGCGGCATAGGCGCCGCCGCTCAGCATGGCTGCGGCCAGCGCGGCGCTGATCCATGTCTTCAGCATCGGATTATCCTCCTTGATGTGTCAAAACGACAGGACGCGTGCATCGGGATCCATCAGGCGCGCGGCCATTGCGGGCGGTTTGGCAACAGTGACACCGTCCAGCAGCACGTCCGCCTCGGCACCCTTGCCGGGCAGGTAGATTGCGCAGACCTCAATGGTCGCGCCGGCCTCCTGGATTTTCTGTATCAGGCCCTGCGGGCTCATGCCCATGGGCGGCTGAGCTGCTGTCGCGCTTTCGGGTGCGTCCTTGAGAGCGATGTCACCACCCGGACCGCACAGGAGCATATGGCCCGTCGCGCCCCCCTTGATGGATTGCATCGTCAGGACCATGCCCATCAGCTGCGTTTGCGCATCTGCACTGCTGATGACGGTCACGACCTTCGTGGGGGCATCCGCGGCAGAAGCGGGCAGGGCAGCGGCGGCAAAACCGGCGGCGCAGAGGGCGAGGGCGGGTATCAGGCGCATGGGAATATCTCCTTGAAACAATGTATGCTCATTCTTGAATATAATCGCCAAAGTGTCCCGCAGATTGATCTCAATCAATCTGCCCTGCGGTGGGGTGTCGCAGCCTGTGTCTCACCGCTCGAGGATGAGCTTACCGCCAGTGATCTGCATGTTGGTGAACCGCTCGAGATAGCCCATTCCGAGCAGCGACTCGCGCAGCTCGCCAGAATTCACGACGGCGCGCACATCCCGATCCGTGATCCCTTCGACCGAAAGGCTGTCGAGGCGCACGGGCGCGGTGCGCACGATCCCGTTCGCGGTGCTGGCCTGCCCGGTGAAATTCAGATCCTCGGGATGCAGTCCCGCCGAAATCGCGTCATCTCGGCTGAGCACGATATCGCTGGCGCCGGTATCCACGACAAAACGGATCGGCGCACCGTTCACCTCCGCAGCCAGGTAATAATGCCCGTCTGCTGCGCGAGGCAGCTCGATCCGGCCAGCTTCCGAGCTGACCAACTGGCGTGGCGCGACGGTGCCGCTGATCTCGTCCCACAGGCCGATGGCAGCGATGACGCCGATGAAGATCAGCCCCCAGACCGCAGCCTGCTGCACCGTCTTGCCCAGCGAATTGCGGTTGGCGGCAAAAAACCAGATCATGACGGCGCTGCCGAGCACGACCAGATAGATCAGGTTGGCGGTATCAAAATCAGGGTTCATGCACCCAAGATAAGATGCGCAGGGCGCTTTCGCCAGATGATCCGGCGCGCATTATGCCGCAATGCCGAATCCGCGCAGACCATCCAGCACGAATTGGACTGCCAACGCTGCCAAGAGCATGCCAAGGACGCGGGTGACAACGGCAATGCCCGTCTTGCCAAGCGCCCGCTCCAGCATCCCGGCACCCAGAAACGAGATGAAGACCAGCGTCATCACGAAGAGCATCGTGCCCAGCACCCATGCCAAGCCTGTCATGCCGCGGTGCTCGCCTGTCAGCAGGATGATCGTGGCGATGGCGCCGGGGCCCGCGATCAGCGGAATGGCCAGCGGAAAGATGGACGGGTCGTCATGATCGTCCTGCTCGGCCGTATCCTCGCGCCGCGCAGTGCGCCGCTGGAACAGCATGTCGAGCGCGGTGAGGAACAAAAGGATGCCGCCCGCGATGCGGAAGGCGGGCATGGAGATACCGATGAAGCCCAGCACCGCCTCGCCGAACGCGCCGAAGACGCAGAGAAGGGCCGCGCCCATCAGGCAGGCGCGGATCGCGATCACGCGGCGCATATGCCTGTCCATGCCTCGCGTCAGCGCCAGAAACAAAGGCGCCAGCGCGAACGGGTCAAGCACGATGAAGAGCGTGACGAACGTGGTGATGAGGGCGGCGCTTTCCATGCTTATCCTTACCGTCTCAAGGCGGGGTTGGCTATCACGCCTCTGCGCGTTCCAGCTTTTCCAGCGCGCGCATCCAGAGGGACTCGGCGCGGTCCTGCGCCTCCATCACCTCGGAATACTTCTTTTGCCAGACGGTCGCCTCGTCCTTGTTGTCTTCGTCATACATGGCGGGATCGGCCAGTTTCCTGGCCAGCTTGTCAGCCATTGTGTTCAGCTTTTCAACGCGTTCCTCACATTTCCTCACGTCCTGCTTGAGCGCGGTGATGGCGTCCTTCGTGGGGCGTTTCGGCTTTTGCTCCTTGGGCTTCGGTGCAGGCTTGTCGCCCGCCAACAACATCGCGCGATAGCTCTCAAGATCGCCCTCATAGGCCGAAACGCCGCCATCCTTGACCAGCCAGAGGCGGTCGGCGACGAGGGATAGCAGGTGCATGTCGTGGCTGACGAGGATCACGGCGCCCGTATAGGCGGTCAGTGCCTCGACCAGCGCCTCGCGCGATTCGATGTCGAGGTGGTTGGTCGGCTCGTCGAGGATCAGCATATGAGGCGCGTCGATGGTGGCCAGCATCAGGCTCAGCCGCGCTTTTTGCCCGCCCGAAAGCTTACCCACCAGCGTTTCCGCCTGCTCGGCGCCTATGCCGAATCCGCCAAGGCGCGCGCGCAGGCGCGAAGGCGTCTCGCCGGGGCGGAGGCGCCGGATATGGTCGATGGGCGTCTCATCGACGTGCAACTCTTCGACCTGGTGCTGCGCGAAGAAGCCGACGCGCAGCTTGGACGATGTGGTCATCTTGCCACCCATCGGCTGAAGTTTTCCCGCCAAGAGCTTGGAAAGGGTGGACTTTCCCTCGCCGTTCTTGCCCAAAAGCGCAATGCGGTCATCCTGGTCGATGCGCAGATTCAGGCGCTGCAGGATCGGCTTGCCGTCATAGCCGACCGAGCCGCCCTCCATATGGATGATGGGCGGTGACAGCTCTTCGGGCGACGGGAAAGTGAACTTCTTGAGCGCGGCCTCCTGCGGGGTCGTGATCGGCTTCATCTTGGCGATCATCTTGAGGCGCGACTGGGCTTGCACGGCCTTCGATGCCTTGGCGCGGAAGCGGTCGACAAAGCTTTGCAGATGGGCGCGGCGCGCCTCCTGTTTCCTGGCCTCGGATTCGGCGGCGGCCAGCCGCGCGGCGCGCGTCTCGGCGAAGGTGTCATAGGCGCCCTGGTAGAGCGTCAGCTTCTTGTCCTCGAGATGCAGGATCGAGCCGACGGCGCGATTGAGCAGCCCTCGGTCATGGCTGACAATGAGGACAGTGTGCGGATAACGCGCAAGGTATGTCTCAAGCCAGAGCGCGCCCTCGAGGTCGAGATAGTTCGTCGGCTCGTCCAGCAACAGCAGATCGGGCTGCGAAAAAAGGACAGCGGCCAGCGCAACGCGCATCCGCCATCCGCCGGAAAAGGCCGAGCAGGGCTGGCGCTGCTGATCGTCATCAAAGCCGAGGCCCTTGAGGATCGAGGCCGCACGCGCCTCGGCGCCCCAGGCGTCGATATCGCTCAGCCGCGTCTGCACCTCGGCGATGCGGGTGGGGTCGGTCGCCGTCTCGGCCTCGGCCAGAAGGGCCGCGCGCTCGGTATCGGCGGCGAGGACAGTGTCGATCAGCGACACCTCGTTGCCCGGCACCTCTTGGCTGACGCCACCAATGCGGGCGCGCTGGGGCAGGGTGATACTACCCCCTTCCAGCGCCAATTCGCCCCGGATGATGCGAAACAGCGTGGTCTTGCCCGTCCCGTTACGGCCCACGATGCCCACCTTATGCCCGTCAGGGATGGTGGCCGAGGCGTTTTCGATCAGCGGGCGGCCCGCGACGGAATAGGATATGTCATCAATGCGCAGCATGCGCGGAGCGATGGCCGACCGCTCCGCCCTTGTCAACGGGTGGCGTTACTCCAAGAGGGTTGCCAAGCCATCGGCAGGATAGGATTTGAACCCGGTGAGCAGGCTTTCTCCCTCATCGCGGAAGACGAAGACGTGGATTTCGTCATGCCGCAATGTCGCTCGGCAGAAAACGCCCTCCTCGGCCAATGCGCTGGGGCAGGTCTCGAGGTCGACATGGGCGACGGCGATTTCGAACTGCTCATAGGTGAGGGGCATTGGCTCTTGGCCCAGTGCAGGCGCGGCGAGCAGAACGAGGGCTGATGCGATGGCGGAACGTGTAAACATGGGTCGGTGTCCTGTGGTGAGTCGGTACTCTGCTATAATCTGACTAAAATAGTTGGATTTGAAAGCGGACTTTCAGGTCAAGATGTCGCACCCCGAATAGGTCTTTATCCCATGGCGCCTGCGTGATACCGCCACCGCCATATCATCACCCACACACATAGAGGCTGACATGGCTAAAGAACGTACCCTGAGCATCATCAAACCCGACGCGACCAAGCGCAACCTCACCGGCAAGATCAACGCCAAATTCGAGGATGCCGGTCTGCGCATCGTTGCGCAAAAGCGCATCCACCTGACCCCGGCGCAGGCGGGCGAGTTCTACAAGGTCCACGCCGAACGTCCGTTCTACGGCGAGCTGTGCGAATTCATGGCCTCCGGACCGGTCGTCGTTCAGGTCCTGGAAGGCGAGGGCGCCATCGCCAAGAACCGCGAAGTAATGGGCGCGACCAACCCCGCCGATGCCGCCGCCGGCACCATCCGCGCCGAATTCGCCGAGAGCGTTGGCGAAAACTCGGTCCACGGCTCGGACGCGCCCGAGACGGCGAAAGAGGAAATCGCGTATTTCTTCTCGGGTCTCGAGCTGGTCGGCTAAGCGCCAGGTCGTTTAGAGATCACACCGATCTCATTGAGGGCCGCATCCATCTGGGTGCGGCCTTTGCTATTGGAAACAGAGGTTTGCGCGGCGCTTTTGATCTGGTCAAACCGGGTGCGCAGGGCGGCCTTCTCATCCCCTTGGCAATCGTTCCACGGGCGGCCTTGCAGGCCCATGACCATGGCATAAAATCCAATGAAATGCGGCTGCATTCCCGCCGCGATCAGGCGCGCATAAGCGGCATCAGCCCCAAGCGCACGCAGTGCCTTGGCTGAATGGATGCCTGCGCGGGCGCAGGCCGCCTCGACGGCGGGGCCGAGGTTTCGAATGGATGAGACGGGATCGGGAGCGGCGCTCATCTGAGCAGCCTAGCGCCCGATCCTTGTGCGTGCCAGAGATTAGATGCTGGCAAAATCGCTGAAGACTTGCCGCGAGATGATCTGCGGTTTCGTCTTGGACGGGCGCGCTGCTTGGCGCTGTGTCGTGGTTTGGGCGGGTTCGGTGGCCTTGGCCGATTGCGGCTTGGGGGCGGGGGTCGAATCTGGCATCGGAGTGCTCCTGAAGAAAGGGTCACGCGCCGGAGGTATTTCCAGCTGGCAGCTGGTGTGATTCCCCATGCTCGCCGTGAACCGGGGCGTGAATGCGGTGCAATTGCGGCAAAATTTGGGCAAAGACAATATGCAAAGAACCGCATCGGCAAGGCAGGGCCGATGCCCTGCCAAGCTGTTGTCATGCCATCATTTTTTCCACAGTTTCACCGAAGGCTGATGGGGTGGGCACAATTGTCACACCGGCGCCTGACAGGATTTCGACCTTTTCTTGCGCCGACTCGCCGAAGGCCGACACGATCGCGCCCGCATGGCCCATGCGCCGGCCTTTGGGCGCCGACAGGCCCGCGACATAGGCCGCGACAGGCTTGGTCATGTGATCACGGATATATTCGGCCGCTGCCGCCTCTTGCGGGCCGCCGATCTCGCCGACCATGACGACTGCATCGGTGCCCTCATCCTGCTCGAAGAGCTCGAGGATATCGCGGAAGCTGGATCCGTTGATGGGATCGCCGCCGATACCGACAGAGGTGCTGACGCCGATGCCGCGCGCCTTCATCTGGCTGGCGGCCTCGTATCCCAGCGTGCCCGAGCGGCTAACTATGCCGACGCGGCCCGGCAGGTAGATCGAGGGCGGCATAAGTCCCGCAAAGGCCGCACCCGGCGAGATAATCCCGGCGCAGTTCGGTCCGATCAAGCGCATCCGGCGCGCTTCCTTGTAGCGGCGCATGTAGCGTTTGACGCGGATCATGTCCTGCGTGGGAATGCCGTCCGCGATGCAAACACAGGTCTCGATCCCGGCATCCGCCGCTTCCATGATCGAATCCGCTGCAAAAGGCGGGGGGACGAAACTGATGGCGAAGGTCGCGCCTGTCTCGGCCACCGCACCCTTGACCGTGTTGAAGACCGGCAAGCCGTTATGCAGCGTGCCGCCTTTTCCAGGGGTCACGCCGCCGACAACATTGGTTCCGTAGGCGCGCATATCCTCGGCGTGAAAGCTGCCGATGCGGCCCGTGAGGCCGAGAACCAGCACCTTGGATGTCTTGTCTATCAGGATGCTCATCGTGTTGCCTCCGCCGTGGTGGATGGATTTCCGGTTGCCTTCCAGGCCGTGACAACCTTGTTCGCAGCCTCGGCCAGCGTCTCGGTCGTGGTGATGTTCAGCCCGCTTGTCGCCAGGACCTTGCGCCCCTCATTCACATTCGTACCCGACAGGCGCACGACCAGCGGCATGGTCAGCTCAAGCTCCTTGACCGCGCGCACAACACCCTCGGCGATCCAGTCGCAACGGTTGATGCCCGCAAAGATGTTGACAAGGATCGCCTCGACCTTGGGATCGTTCAGCACCGCCTTGAAGGACATCAACACCCGTTCCGGGCTGGCCCCGCCGCCGACATCAAGGAAATTGGCCGGCTCGCCGCCCGACATCTTGATCATGTCCAGCGTCGCCATGGCGAGGCCCGCACCGTTCACGATACAGCCGATATGGCCCTCGAGGCCGATATAGCTGAGGCCGCGATCCTCGGCATAGGTCTCGCGCGGGTCCTCTTGGCTCTTGTCGCGCAGCTCGGAAATCTCGGGGTGGCGGAAAAGCGCGTTGTCGTCAAAGCTGAGCTTGGCGTCCAACGCGACGATCTCGCCCGATTTGGTGACGACCAGCGGATTGATCTCGACCATGGCGGCGTCCATTTCGTCCATCGCGCGATAGGCGCCGGTGATTTGCTTGACCGCTTGGGGGATCAGCGCGGGCTCCAGCCCCAACTGAAACGCGATCTCGCGCGCCTGAAACGCCTGCATCCCCACCGCCGGATCGACAACCGAGCGGATGATGCTGTCCGGCTCGTCCGACGAGATATCCTCGATCTCCATCCCGCCCTGAGCTGAGGCAACGACGACGACGCGCTCCTCGGTGCGGTCCATGACGAAGCCGAGGTAAAGCTCCTGCGCGATATCGGTTGCCTCCTCGATATAGAGGCGCCCTACCAGCTTTCCGCCGGGGCCGGTCTGATGCGTGACCAGCTTGCGGCCCAGCATCCAGGCGGCGGCATCTGCAATCTCGTCATCCGTGCTACAAATCTTGACGCCGCCCGCCTTCCCGCGCGCGCCGGAATGGATCTGCGCCTTGACGACGACACGCTCGCCCGACAGTTCCTGCGCGCGGTAGACCGCCTGCTCGGGGGAATAGGCGATGCCACCTCTAGGTACGTTGACGCCGAATTTCTTCAGCAGGTCCTTGGCCTGATATTCGTGGATATCCATGGCGCTACCTCATCCCTTGGCCGCGATGGCATCGGCCACCTGCAGCACGTTGTTGGCCATGCGCTCGCTGGCGGCGTCGATCATCTTGCCGTCGAGGCTGGCCGCCCCCTTGCCTTGCGCTTCGGCCTTGCGCAACTCCTCGATGATGCGCCGCGCACGGGTGACTTCGGCTTCGGGCGGGGAAAAGGTTTCATTCGCCAAAGCGATCTGGCTGGGGTGGATAGCCCATTTGCCTTCGATCCCCAGCGCCGCGGCGCGCTTGGCCGAGAGTGTGTAGCCGTCCGGATCGTTGAAATCCCCGAACGGCCCATCGATGGCGCGGAGCCCGTAGGCGCGGCAGGCGACGGTCATGCGGGATAGCGCGAAATGCCACTGATCGCCGGGATAGTCGGGGTTCAGCCCGCCGATGACAACGGTGCGCGCCCGGTTCGAGGCCGCGTAATCCGCCACGCCGAAATGCAGCGCCTCCAGCCGCCCGGGTGCGGCGGCGATCGCCTCGACATTGGCCATGCCAAGCGCGGTCTCGATCAGCGCCTCAAGGCCGATCTGATGTGTGAGCCCCATCGCCTCCTCGATCTGGCTGACCATGGTTTCCACGGTGTAGAGGTCGCCCGGCACGCCCACCTTTGGCACCAGGATCGTGTCCACATGACTGCCGGCCTGTTCGAGAATATCCACGACATCGCGATACATGTAATGGGTGTCGAGGCCATTGATGCGGATTGACATTGTCTTGCCCTTAGCGCGCCAGTCGATGTCGTTCAGCGCCTCGATAATGTTCTTGCGGGCCTGAGCCTTGTCGGGCGGCGCGACGGCATCTTCAAGGTCGAGAAAGATGTAATCGACATCGCTATCGGCGGCCTTTTCGATCATCGACGGGTTCGAGCCTGGCACGGCCAGCTCGGATCGCTGCAGGCGCTGTTTCTTGAGCGGGTGCAAGGTGTAGCTCATGTCGGTATCCTCCCTCGGATCATGTCACGAGGGCCAGACTGCCGCAGACCGCGCGTGCCGCCTACTTTCGCACGGGTAGCTTTGCGAGGTCCGGGAGGGCGCTTTGCTGCGAACGGGTAGGGCGGCGCTACCCGGGCCGGGCGCTATGGCATGCAGCGGGATGCGGAATGCCTGCGCATTCCGAATGCGGAAAACGAATGTTTTCCGTTAGAGCACGATGCGCACCGGCTCGTTGTTGCAAAAGATGATCATCTGACCGGCGTTCTCGACCGCGTGATAGCCGCGCCGCTGCAGTTCCGCGACAAAGCGGGCGCGTCCGACATAGCGGTCGATATGATCGAGCTTGCGGCGCAGGACACGGCCATCGCGTGCGGCCTGCGTGCCGAAGACGCCGCGCATCCATTGCTCGGGCGTCAGGGGAATGGCGGCGTTCATGCTCATGCCCCGACTGTCGCCGGGGCATGGTTAATAAAGGCTTGAACGCGCTCAGGCATGCTTGCGGTAATGCTCCTGCGCCGCCGCCACGCCTGCGCCGGGTGTGATGCTGGCTCCCGCATCGCGTAGCGCCATTTCGGTTGCCGACAGCGCACCGCAGAGCATCACGGGGTTGAGCGAGCCCAGATGACCGATGCGGAACGCCTCGCCCGCCAGCTTGCTCAGGCCGCTGCCCAGCGAGGTGCGATACTTGGAATAGGCGCCCGAGATCACGTCTTTCGCGTCCACGCCCTCAGGCGTGTAGATGGCCGAGACGGTATCGGACTGCCACTCGGGTGCAGCCGCGACCAGCTTGCATCCTTCCCACTCGCCAACGGCCTGCCGCACGCCTTCCGCGAGATAGGCGTGGCGCGCCCAGATGGCCTCCATCCCCTCGGCCAGCATCATGTCGAGCGAGACGCGCAGACCGCGCAGAAGCTGTGTCGGCGGCGTGTAGGGAAAATAGCCGGTATCGTTCAGCTTGATCATCTCGTCGAAAGCGAAATAGCTACGCGGCATTTTCGGGCTGTTGGATGCGTTGATTTCCAAAGCTTTGGCTGAAACGCCCAGAAAGCCAAGACCCGCAGGCAACATGAAGCCTTTTTGCGATCCCGCGACGGCCAGATCAACGCCCCAATCCTCCTGCTCGAACGGGATCGAACCAATGGCGCTGACACCGTCGACGAAGAGCAGCGCCGGGTGGCCCGCCGCGTCCAGCGCATCGCGTACCGCCTTGACGTCCGAGGTCACGCCCGTCGCCGTCTCGTTATGCGTGACGAAAACGGCCTTGATGGCGTGGTCGGTATCATCCTTCAGCTTGGCGGCATAATCTTCGACCGGCACGCCCTTGCCCCATTCAACCTCGATAAGTTCCACGTCCAGGCCCAGCCGTTCGGCCATGTCGGCCCAGAGCAGCGAGAATTGGCCAAAGCGCGCCATCAGCACCTTGTCGCCCGCGGCCAGCGTGTTCGAGATGGCGGACTCCCACGCACCCGTGCCGGAGGATGGGTAGATGAAGACGCGGCCATTCTTTAGGCGGAACACCTTCTTGACGTCCTCAAGGAGGGGAGAGACGAAATCGCAGAAATCGGGCGCACGCATATCCTCCATCGGAATGTTCATGGCGCGGCGCACCTCTTCGGGGACGTTGGTGGGGCCGGGAATGAATAGATGGGACGTGCCGTGCATGAGTCTTCTCCTGTTGCTGTGGATATGTATTGGGTTCGCTGTACGCGGGCACAATGCCCGTCCGCATGGGCCTGTCCGCGATTTGCTGAGACGGCGCGCCGAATGGGTAGGGCAGGCCTACCCGCCGGGGTGAGCGGCGCCCGGCATACCATCGCACACCAAAAAATACCGTAAGATCAGTGGGTTCGCATCGTGCTTTGCATAGAAAACCCGTGACAAGGGCGCGCCGATATGCAGCAATCATGCGATGGAGGAGACGATCTTGACAGAAACGCGCGTGATCGTTGCGGACCGGCAGCTGATCGTGTGTCAGGGGATCGGCTCGCTCGTCGGGCAGATCTCGGACACCCCACGGCGATGGAGATGATCCGCCGCGATTACCCCGCCGTGCTGGTCGTGGTGGTGGCCGACGAAGGAGAGTTCGCGTTCATCCGCGCCGCGATCAAGGCCGGGGCCAATTCGGTCTGCATGATGGCGCAGATCCTGATCAGCCTGCCCAAGATTCTGGGCAAGCTGGTGGAAGGCCATTCGATAGTTCCGACCGAGATCCTGCGCCGATTGGCCAATGAGACGACGGATACGCTGTCGCGGCGCGAGCATGAGATCCTGGGGCTGCTGGCCAACGGGCTGACCAATTTCCAGATCTCCGCGCGGCTGGGCCTGTCCGAGAACACCGTCAAGTATTACCTCAAGGCGATCTACCAGAAACTGGACGTCAATTCGCGTGGCGGCGCCATCGCGAAATACGTGGCCGGCAACTACTGAACATGCCTGACGGGGTGCATCACCATCCGAAGGCGTCTGCGCCCCGTCGCGGCGGCGCGATCAATTGGTCGGCGCGTTCTTGACCTTGGCATCCTGCGCAATGCGCTTTGCCTCGGCCTCGCCTCCTGACTTGGAGGGGTCATAGGTCTGGATGGCGATGGTGGGCTTGCAGCCACGCGCCTCGTAGCGGCTGAGCAGGCCCTGATTGCGGCGCTGGTAGGCTCGCGCTTCTTCGGCTGACGCCCCCTTCAGGTCCATGAAGAAGAGGGCCGGCCAAAACAGGATGGCACCGGCTGTTCCTGCGACGACGTTTTGTGTCTGCTTGCTCTTTTTTTCATCGATCAGCCCCTGAATGGCCTTGCTGTTGACGTTGATCTCGCGGCGCAACTCGCTGCAGGATAGGCGGGCGTCGCCGTCATGTATCTCCTTGATCGGATTAGGCTCACGCCCCGCGCAAGCGGTCAGCAACAAGAGAGCGGAAAGGGTGAGCGGCAGGGTGCGGTGCATCGATGGTATCCCGTTATAAATGGAACCATCTGCGTAGACCGCAGGCCTTTAGAAATTCCTAAGCCGCGCCCGATTTTACCCCCGCCGTCTGCGGCGTCGCCCGCCATCCTCGCCGCCGCCCGAGCCTGCGTTGAAATTCGGGCTGGGCAGGCTGGTGATTTTCGACAGTTCGGGGAAGGTGGCGGTCTTGTGCGGGATCGCATTGGCGGCGACAAAATGCTCCTGGAATTTGGGCTCGATCGCGGTTTCCACTTTGTGGATGCGGCGCACCGTGCGCTCGATCTCGGCGCGGGCCTTGAGGCTGCACAGCGCGATGCGCGCGCCGGTTCCGGCGGCGTTGCCCGCCGATGTCACCTTTTCCAGCGGCGCGTCGGGAATCATCCCCAGCACCATCGCGTGCAGGTTCGAGATATGCGCGCCGAAGGCGCCGGCCAGCACGACGCGGTCAACCTTGTCGACGCCGCGCTCATCCATCAGCAGGCGCGCGCCGGCATAAAGCGCGGATTTGGCAAGCTGGATCGCGCGGATATCGCCCTGGGTCACGGTGATGCGCGGACCGCCCTCGTTCGTGCTGTCATGGACGAGATAGCTATGCGTGCGCCCCTCGGGCACCATGCGCTGCGTGCCTGTGGCCTCGGCGCTGCCCATCAGGCCGTTCTCGTCCATAAGCCCCGCCATGCGCAGCTCGGCCACGGCCTCGATGATCCCGGACCCGCAGATGCCGGTGATGCCGGAGGCGCCGATGGCGGCGTCAAAGCCGTCCTCGTCCGACCAAAGATCGCTGCCGATCACGCGAAAGCGTGGCTCTTTCGTCTCGGGATCGATTCGGATCGCATCGATCGCGCCGGGCGCGGCGCGCTGGCCCGAGCTGATCTGGGCCCCCTCGAAGGCCGGGCCGGTGGGGGAGGAGCAGGCAAGAACGCCTTGTTTGTCACCCAGCAGGATCTCGGCATTTGTGCCCACGTCGATGATCAGAACCAGATCGTCGGATCGGCCCGGCTGCTCGGACAGGGCCACGGCGGCGGCATCGGCGCCCACATGGCCCGCGATGCAGGGCAGAATGTAGACGCGGGCGCGTGGGTTGATCGCGCTCAGGTCCAGCTCGCGCGCGTCCATCGAGATGCTGTCCGAGGTGGCGAGGGCGAAGGGCGCCTGGCCCAGCTCGACCGGATCGATTCCCAGCAGGAGGTGGTGCATGACCGGGTTGCAGACAAACACCGTCTCGACGATCAAACCGGGCTCGATATCGGCCTCTTTTGCGATCTCCTCGGCCAGGGTGTTGATCGCCTCGCGCACGGCAGCGGTCATTTCCTTGTTGCCGCCGGGGTTCATCATCGAATAGCTCACGCGGCTCATCAGATCCTCACCAAAGCGGATCTGCGGGTTCATGATGCCCGAGGACGCAATGACGGCCCCGTTGTGCAGATCGGTCAGATGTGCGGCGATGGTGGTGGAGCCAAGGTCGATCGCCAGCCCGTAGAGGCCCGACTCATGCAGCCCCGGCCAAATTTCCAGCATGCGCGCGACATCGTCGTCATGCGCCTTGTTCAGCGCGACCGTCACCTGCCATTTGCCCTTGCGCAGGGTTGGTTGCAGCTTGGACATGAGGCTCAGATCGGCGCGGATGGCGGGGATGTCCCATTGCTCGCGCAGAGCGCGGGCGAGGCGCTCCATATCGCCGGTCGGCTCGTGCATGTCGGGCTCGTCGACCTCGGCCATGTAAAGACGCGTGGCCGGGTCCATCTCGATCACGCGCGCCGAGGCTGCCTTGCGTACGACCTGGCGGTGTACCTGGCTTTCGGGTGGCACGTCGATGACGACATCGCGCTGCACAGTGGCTTGGCAGCCAAGGCGGCGCCCGGCCTTCAATCCGCGCTTGTCGTCATAGCGCTGCTCGACGGCATTCCATTCCGACAGGGCGTCGGGGGCCACGGTCACCCCATGCTTGGAGAACTCCCCGTAGCTGGGCGTGATCTGGCATTTCGAGCAGATGCCCCGCCCGCCGCAGACCGAATCGAGATCGACGCCCAGCTGCCGCGCTGCGGTCAGGACGGGCGTGCCCACCGGAAAGCGGCCACGCTTACCTGAGGGGGTGAAGACGACGAGGGGATCAGTGCTCATGGCAGGGGTCCATCTGTTGCGCGGGTGCGTTGACGGGACATTAGGGATTAAATCGTCAAGGAAAAGGCCGGAAGCGCCTCAAACGGGTTCAGAGGCGGCATGATATGCGCCGCAACCAAGCGCGCAGCCCGTGCACAGCAGGTCCTAGCCGCGTCTCAGCGGCTCGCCATCGGGCAGGGTGATGCCGGCCACCTGCTCGGAGATGGGATCGTTGGATAGCGGATGCGCCTTGCCGGAGTAATCCTCGGGGTTGCGCATCAGCTCCCACTGGCCGCCGACATGCAGCTCGAGCCCGGAAAAGCCGGCCTTGTAGCCCATTTTCGGAGATCCGGGCACCCAATAGCCCAGATAGACATGCGGCAACCCTGCCTCGCGGGCGATCTCGATGTGATCGAGGATTATGTAGGTGCCCAGGGAATGGCGGGTCAAATCTGGATCGAAGAAGGAATAGACCATGCTGACCCCGTCCTCGAGCACGTCGGTCAGACAGACCGCAACCAGCGCGCCGGTCTCACGGTCGACATATTCGACGACACGGGTCCGGATGGGGGTTTCTTCGACCATCGACGCGAATTCGAACGCATCCATGTCCGCCATGCCCCCGGCCGCATGGCGCGATTCGAGGTAGCGGCGAAAGAGCGCGTATTGGTCCTCGGTCGCCCAGGGCGAGGTTGCGCGGCGCTCGAGGCCCGCATTGCGGCGCGTCACGCGCCTTTGGCTTTTGGAGGGCGTGAAATCCGCCACGCTGATCCGCGCCGACATGCAGGCGGCGCAATCGGCGCAGGACGGGCGATAAAGAACGTTCTGCGAACGGCGGAAGCCCTGTTTACTCAACCCGTCATTCAGCCGCTGCGCACCTTCGCCTTGCAAGGCCGTGAACAGCTTGCGCTCCATCCGACCCTCCAGATAAGGGCAGGGCTGGGGCGCAGTCACGTAGAACTGCGGCGCTATGGTGTTCGTATGTCGCATCAAGGACCGTTTTCAGCAGCGTTTCGCGGAGACTAGCAATCTAGGCGTCCGGGGCCAAGCCGGGAATCCGTTGATGCCGCTAAAGGATGGCACGGCGATTGATCGCGGCGGTGCCCAGAACGACATCGGTCAAGCCCTGACCGCGCCCGCCGACCAACATCAGCAGAACCGAGATGACCTGCGGAATCGCGAAGGCCATCGATGCGCTATAGCATAAAGTATGAATGACTGCGGTCATGGAATCGAGGCGTGTGCCGTCATGGCGGCGCAACTCAATCGCCATCAGTGCCATGCCCCAGGTCGCCGAGCCCCGTGCCAGCGTGGCGCTGCGATACACCAGTCCGACGGCCAGCATCAGCGCGGGCAGAAAGAAAAACCCGATCCCAAGGGTCAGAATGAGCGCGAGGACGCAAAAGATCAGGATCATGACCGAATCGACGACCCAGGCGAGAAAGCGTTTCATTGTCACGCCCGCATAGAATTCAGGCTGCGCGACAGGGTCTGGCAGCCCGACATACGCGGCAGCCGAATCATAGACGGGGTCGGGGTTGTACATCTTCGTCTCTCTGTGTTGGCTTGGCGCGGCGCGGCTCACCTTATCAAACCATCGCGGCGCCGGGGATCAAGTCCGCGCAATAATCCGGGCAGGGGGCTGCCCTGCCCGGAATGGCGTGGAGAGGCTCAGTTCTCTTTCGAGGGCTCCGCATCCCGTTCGGCATCGGCACCGCGGGGCGCGCGGGCGCGCTCGTCCATGAACTGGTCGAACTCGGCCTTGTCCTTGGCCTGGCGCAGACGGTCGAGGAATTGCTCGAAGCTGGCCTGCTCATCCTGCAGGCGGCGCAGCGTTTCGTCCCGATAAGCGTCGAAGGCAGTGTTGCCGCTGCTGCGGGAGATGGTCATCGTAGGGGCCGCCTTGCGGCGGGCGTTGCAGGATCCGAACATGCGTTTGCTCCATATCATATAGGCAAGAATGGCAAGGCCGATCGGCCAGATCGTGGCAAAACTGATCACCAGAACGGCGATCCAAGCCAGTTTGCCGCGCTGGTCCAGCCATGCAGCCGCGCGGTCAAGCCAGCGCAGCACACCGCCGATCGCGGTCGGGGTTTGGGCATAGGTGGTCATTGTCAATGTCCTCTCAAGCGGGATATGTAAATTCTATTCACATTGGATAGATTGGAGCGGCGCCGCGCATCCGCAAGGGGCTATGTGAATAATATTTACATAGCCGAGGCTGCCGCGCCATGCGCCATTGACCGCCCCCGCCCCATGCGTATCACTATGGGCATGGATTTTGCCGACCGCATCCGCCGCATACCGCGCCCTTACCAGACCGAGCCTGCCGACGAAGCGCGGGCGCGGTTTGGCGCGATCAAGGGCGATCTTTCCGATGTCATCGCGGGCGCCGCCGGATGTAGCCCGTATCTGCGTCATCTGCTGCACAGCGAGGCGGATTGGCTGCCCGGCGCGCTGAACGCGCCCGAGGATGCGCTGGCGGACGTTTTGGAGAGGCTCGGGGCGCTCGAAGGCGATCCCGCCGTGCCGCTGCGGCAAGCGAAACGGCGCACGGCGCTGTTGATCGGGCTTGCCGATCTGGCCGGTGTCTGGCCGCTGGAGATGGTCACGCAGGCGTTGACCGATCTGGCCGATCTGGCCTGCGAAATCGCGCTGCGCCACGCCATCGGGCACGAGCTGCGCCGAGGCAAGCTGCCCGGCATGAGCGAGGACGATCTGGACAGCTGCGCCGGCATGACCGTTCTGGCCATGGGCAAACAAGGCGCCGGCGAGCTGAATTACAGCTCGGATATCGACCTGATCTGCCTCTATGACGATACGCGCTATGCGCAGGATGACCAGCACGAGGCGCGCGCCGCCTTTGTGCGCGCCACCCGCCGGATGGCCGCCATACTCAGCGAAAACACGGCCGAGGGCTATGTCTTTCGAACCGATCTGCGGCTGCGCCCCGACCCGGGTGTCACGCCCGTCTGCATGTCGATGGCCGCCGCCGAGAGCTATTACGAGAGCCTTGGCCGCACATGGGAGCGCGCGGCCTATATAAAGGCGCGCCCTTGCGCGGGCGATCTGGCGGCGGGCGAGGCGTTCCTGACCGCCTTGCAACCTTTCGTCTGGCGGCGGCATCTCGATTTCGCCGCCATCGAGGACGCGCATAACATGCGACTGCGCATCCGTGCGCATAAAGGCCTCGGCGCCGATCTGGGCGGTCCGCTGGACCTCATGGGCCACAACATGAAGCTGGGGCGGGGCGGCATCCGCGAGATCGAGTTCTTTACCCAGACGCGGCAGCTGATCGTCGGGGGGCGCGATCCCTCGCTGCGCATGCGCGGCACACTCGACGGGCTGGCGGGACTGGCCGAAAAGGACTGGATTCCGGCCAATATCGCAAGCGATCTGGCCGATCATTACCGCTTTTACCGCGAGGTCGAGCATCGCCTGCAGATGCTGCGCGATCAGCAGACGCATGATTTGCCCGAGACAGACGAAGGTTTCGAACGGCTCGCCGCTTTCATGGACCGGGACGCGGACGATTTGAAGGACGATCTTTTGGCGCGCCTTACTGCAGTCGATGGCGTGATCGAGCGGTTCTTCAGACCCGAGGAGGAGGACGAGACCGGTGGCGACGAGGCCGAGCAAGGCACCTGGCTGGATGCCAAAGTAATCGGGCGTTGGCCGAGCTATCCGGCGCTGCGCTCGGATCGGGCAGGGCAGATTTTCCGCCGCCTGCGCCCCGACATCATTGCACGCCTGTCGCGAACCTCGCATCCCGAGGAGGCCTTGCTGGCCTTCGACGGGTTTCTGGCGGGGCTGCCCGCGGGCGTGCAGGTCTTCTCGCTTTTCGAGAGCAATCCGCAGCTGATCGAGCTTCTGGTCGATATCGTCGGAACCGCGCCCGCACTGGCGGGGTATCTGTCGCGCAATGCCGCCGTATTTGACGCGGTGATCGCCGGGGATTTCTTTGCCCCCTGGCCCGGCCTTGCTGCGCTGCGCGCGGATGTCTCCGCGCGGCTGGCGCGCGAGCGCGATTACGAGGGGCGCCTGATCGCGCTGCGCAGTTGGCGGCGCGAATGGCATTTCCGCATCGGTGTGCATCACCTGCGCGGGCTTGTCGATGCCGCTACCTCGGCGCGGCACTATGCCGATCTGGCCGAGGCGGTTCTGGGCGCGCTCTGGCCCGAAGTCGTTGCCGAGTTCTCGCGCAAGCATGGGCCGCCGCCGGGGCGCGGCGCGGCGGTCATGGCGATGGGATCGCTGGGTGCGCGGGCGCTGAACGCGGCCTCGGATCTGGATCTGATCGTGATCTACGATGCGGGCGGCGCCGAGGCGTCGGAGGGCCGCAGGCCGCTGGCGGTGCAGCCTTATTACGCACGGCTGACGCAGGCGATGATCTCGGGGCTGACCGCGCAGATGACCGGCGGGCGGCTCTACGAGGTGGACATGCGTCTGCGCCCCTCGGGCAATCAGGGGCCGGTGGCCACATCTCTGGGCGCGTTTCAGGACTACCAGCGCAATCGCGCCTGGGGGTGGGAGCATCTGGCCCTGACCCGCGCCCGCGCCATCGCGGGCGAGGCCGATCTGGGCGCCGAGGTCGAGGCGTTTCGCTGTGATCTGATCGCCGAGGTGGCGGCGCGCCCGGACACAGCGCCGCGCCTGGCGCGCGAGGTTTCCGAGATGCGCGCGCGCATCGCCGCCGCCAAGTTGCCCGAAGGGCCGCTGGACCCGAAACTGGGGCCGGGACGGCTGCAGGATATTCAACTGATCGCGCAGGCGGCGATTCTGGTTTCGGGCGAAGTGGGCCGGGTGGCCGGCACACAGGCCGGGCTGCGTGCGGGCACATCGCTGGGCTGGTGGGACAAGCCGGGCGCGCAGGCGCTGTCGCGCGCGCATTCGCTCTGCCGCGATGTGCAGATGGCAGCGCGCCTTTTGGGCGAAGGCCCGCTGGATGCCGATACGCTCGGCTCGGGCGCGCGCGCGTTTGTGTTGCGCGAGACGGGTTGCGCCGATATCCCGGACCTTATCGCCGAGTTGGAGGCGCGCGCGCAGGCGGCGGCGGATGTCATAGATGCGGCGTTATCAGAGGCGGCGCGCGCCGATGCGCCGGACAGCCAAGGGGCGACACCGTGAAATCAAGTGATCCACTGGACAGAAAGGGCCTGATCTTCGAGGCCTACCGCATCGACGGTATCGCGCCCGAAGAGTGCCGGTCGATCTTTCTCGACTGGGCGCTTTCGCTGCCCGACGGGCAGGACACCCAAGAGGCCATCGCGCACTTTCTGGCACGTTATCAGGCCGATCACCCGGCTCATCCCATGACCGCCGTGCTTCTGCAGGGGCAGGAGGGCTCGGCGCGTCCGCGGCGGCGCGGCGGCTGGAAATCGCGGCCACGGGACTGACAGGCGAGCGGCGCAGGCAGGATCCGCGCCGCAACAAGGCCCCGCATTCATCACGCATTTGCACCTCATTTGTCGCGAATTGGCCTCAATTCGCGGCGATGGTCCTTCCTGAGCGCGGGGATACGCCCCGACGGAATAGGGCCGAAAAGGCCGCAGGAGGACAGTGATGTCTACATTTCGCACAACGATCCGCACGATCATGGGACTGTCGCTGGCGCTGGGGATTTCGGCCTGCGCAGGTGTGCCCGATCAGTCGGTCAGCCGCGCTGCCATCGTCGATGCGCCGCAGCGTGCCACGACTATGGCCGTGGACATCCAGTCGGTGCGCGTGAATGTACCCCGGACGCTGAAGGTTTCGGAGGCCAACAGCTATTATCCCGGGGGCGACATCGTCTGGCGCGGCGATCCGATCGGTGATCGCTATGAACAAATTGGCGCGATCTTCGAAGAGGCAATGATGCGCGGCACGCAGAACATGAAAAGTGGCGTGCCCGCCGTTCTCGACATCGAAGTCCAGCGATTTCATGCCCTGACGGAAAAGGCGCGCTACTCGGTTGGCGGCGTGCACGACGTGACTTTCTCGGTCACGCTGCGCGATCCGGCCACGGGTCTGGCCCTGACGCCGACACGTAGCATAGAGGCCGACCTCAAGGGCTATGGCGGCTCGCAGGCCATGGCCGCCGAGCAGCGTGGCGAAACTCAGAAGGTGCGCATCACCGATCATCTTGCCAAAGTCATCCAGACCGAGTTGATCGAGCCCGGCAGCTTTCAACCCGAGCAACTGGGCCTGATGTCCATGTTCAACGCCAAATAGGCTTTGCGCACACCGCAAAACCTTCTAAGGGGACGGCATGACACCGTCCCCTTTTCCCGTGATCCGCCTCAAACCCAAAACCTCGCCCAAGGCCGTGCGCTTTGGCGCCCCTTGGGTCTACGATAACGAGTTGGTGACAGACCGGCGCACCAAAGCGATTGTGCCTGGCACCATCGCGTTGCTGGAGGATGCCGAACGCGCGCCGCTCGCCCTTGTCGCCGTCAACCCCGCCTCGCGGATTATGGCGCGGGTGCTGGACCTTGACACCTCCGCGCAGATCGACCGCGCCTGGCTGACCCGTCGCCTGGTCCGCGCGCTGGAGTTGCGCGAGACGCTGTTCGATGCGCCGTATTACCGCCTGATCCACGCCGAGGCGGACGGCATGCCGGGGGTCATCATCGACCGCTTTGGCGATACCTGCGTGATTCAGCCCAATGCCGTATGGGCCGATGTGATGCAGGAGGATCTGGCCGCCGCGACGGCCGAGGTCACGGGCGCGCGCAACATCCTGAAAAATGCCAGCGGCCGCGCGCGCGGTCTCGAGGGGCTCGATGATGTCTCTGCTGGGCTGATGGGCAGCGCGCCGGATGCGCCGGTGCATGTGCCGATGAACGGCGCCACCTATCTGGCCGACCTGACCGGCGGGCAGAAAACGGGCCTGTTCTATGACCAGCGGCCCAACCACGCCTTTGCCGCGCGCCTGTCTAAGGGCGCGCGCGTGCTCGATGTCTTCAGCCATGTCGGCGGTTTTTCCCTTGCGGCGATGGCGGCGGGCGCGTCCTCGGCGCTGGCCGTGGATGGCTCCGAGCCGGCGCTCACTCTTGCGCAGGGCGGCGCGGACGCGATGGGGCTTGGCGATGCCTTCCAGATGCGGCGCGGCGATGCCTTCGACGTGTTGATGGCGCTGGGGCAGGAGGGCGCGACATTTGACGTGGTCATCTGCGACCCGCCCGCTTTTGCGCCGTCGAAAAAGGCGCTGGAGGCTGGCCTGCGCGCCTATGAGCGCACCGCGCGCCTTGCCGCGCCGTTGGTGCGACCCGGCGGCTATCTGGGCCTCTGCTCGTGCAGCCACGCCGCCGACATGGACGCCTTCCGCCGCGCCAGCCTGCGCGGCATCGGGCGCGGCCTGCACGAGACCGGGCGCAGCGCGCAGCTGATCCACACGGGCGGGGCGGGGCCGGACCACCCGATGCATCCGCAACTGGCCGAAAGCGGCTATCTCAAGGCGCTCTTTTTCCGGCTGTGAAGGCGCTTCTGGATACTTGCGTGATCTATCCGACGGTCATGCGCCAGATGCTGCTGGGCGCGGCGCGGGCAGGGGCCTTCACCCCCCTCTGGTCCGCGCGCATCATCGAGGAATGGCAGCGTGCCGCGATCAAACTGGGCCCCGATGGCATGGCGCAGGCAGCCTCCGAGGCGGCCCTTCTGGCGATAGATTGGCCCAACGCCGAAATCCGCTGGCCGCAATCGCTGGAGGATCGGCTGTGGCTGCCTGACGCTGCAGATATCCATGTGCTGGCCGCCGCCATCGCGGGATCGGCGGACGTAATCATCACCCTAAATGCCAAGGATTTTCCGCGCCAGATCCTGGCAGAAGAAGGGTTGTCGCGCAGCGATCCAGACGCGCTTCTGCATGGCATCTGGCAGGCGCAGCCCGAGATGATAGCCGAGGTTGCGGACCAAATTCTGGCTGAGGCGCGCCGCCTTGGCGGAACGGACTGGACCTTGCGGCCCTTACTGAAAAAGGCGCGCCTGCCGCGCCTTGCCAAGGCACTGACGCAAAGCTGAGCGGGTCAGCCCTGACCCCAGCGTCCCTCCAGCTTTTCGATGGCGGCGATACGTTCCGCCGTCTTGGGGTGGCTCATCAACCACGCGGGGGCGGCGCCGGAATTCGACTTGGTCAGCGCCTCCAGCTTTTGGAAAAGCGATTTCTGCGGCTCCGTCCCGATCCCGGCCTTGACCAGCAGCGCTGCGGCGTATTCATCCGCCTCATACTCATCCCGGCGCGACAGCCGCGCGGCCAAAAGCGAGGTCAGCGCACCAGCGATCATCACGCCGATGCCGGGCAGGAAGCGCGAGAGCACCATCGCCAGCGCCGTGCGCAGAGCGTTTTGACCCGAAAAGTCGATCATCCGCCGCCGCGAATGGCCAAGGGCCACATGGCCAAGCTCATGCGCGATGACGGATGCCATCTCCTCGCCCGAGACCTCGCCAGACTGGAACTTGTTGTAGAAGCCGCGGGTGATGAAGATGCGCCCGTCCGGGGCAGCGAGGCCGTTCACCGGCTCGATCTCGTAGATATGCACTCGGATCCGCGCCAGATCCAGCGCGGCGGCCAGCCTGTCGGTCAGCGCCTTCAGCCTGGGGTCTGCCAGTTCGGTCGATTTGTCGGTCAGATCGCGTGAGGTGCGCCAGACCGAGAACCGGAACATGACGAAGGCATAGATCAGCGCCAGAAGGATCGGGGTGAATTTCAACATGCCTTATATATGGGCTGCGCGCGCGGTGCGGGCAAGGCGTCCGGTCTGCCGATCTGGCTGTCACCAGCCCAGAACATAAACCTTGAGCGGCATCCAGATGCCCATCGCCATCATCATCAGGTTCTCGGTCAGCGACACGAATCCCAGTGGCACATTGCTGTTGCCGCCGACGCAGGCGCATTTCAGTTCGCGCTTGTCGATATAGACCGCCTTGAAGACCGACACTGCGCCGACCGTCCCGACGAAGAGCGCGACCGGGGCCGAGAGCCAGGTGAGCGCACTCGCGACCATCAGGATACCGGCAAAGCCCTCGGCAAAGGGGTAGATGTATCCGTACCTTACCCAGCGCCGCGCCAGAAGGTCGTAGTTGAGAAACATGGTCGAAAAGCTCTCGATATCCTTCAGTTTCTGGACGGCCAGAAAGCACATCGAGATGGAGATGAACCATTCGAAGCCGCGCAGGGTGAGGAGATCCTGAAAGGTGAACCACGACAGTCCCAGCGCGATCAGGAAAGCGACAGAGAAGATCGCGATGACGGGCGTGTAAGAAATGTCCGACCGTTCGCTTTCAGGCTTGTCCAAGTCGAAATAGACCCGCAGCGCCTCGTATCCGCCGATCCGTTTGTCCCCGATCCACGCCTGTGGCGTCGTATCGACGCCGTGACGCTCCATGAAGGCGTCGGTTTCCTCGCGCGTGGTCAGCTCATGGTCCTCTACCGTGTAGCCTTCACGCTCCAGAAGATCCTTGGATTTGAGACCAAAGGGGCAGAGGTGGTCCGGCATGACCATGCGATAGAGTTTGGCGGTATTGGGGGTGTCCTTTGGCATAACGTCTCCATTCGGGTGCATTTGGCGGAATCAGGCGCGGCAACTGTAGAAGCCGCGATAGCCAGCGGTCAGCCCTGCCGCCAACTCCAGCACGAGTGTTGCCTCGACCGGGGTATTGCCGACATTTTCGAGAGAGCCGGAGCCATCCGCGGCACTGAGTTTCATCGTGATGCCCTCAGCGCTGAGGGTCTGGCCGGCGGCATCGGCCTCGAGCCGCACCAGATCGCCGCTCAGCTTGACCAGACCGGCGCTTGCGCCGTCCACTTGTCCGAGGGCCAGCGACGCGGGGCTTTTCGTGGTATAGTTGAAAGTGCAGGCGGCGCCGTCAGGGAAAAGCTGCGCGATTTCATCATCCTTGAGGAATTCCGCATCAACTCCCGCCACTTTCGCCGTGGAGAGCGCTTCTTCCACGCTGACAATCTGAGCCGGGTCATCGCGGCCCTCCTCGGCGGCCACACCCGAGGCCTCGATCTGGTTGATCAGATAGCGCATCTCGGCAATTTCCTTGTCCTGCGCAAAGATGATGCTGTCGGCCAACTTGCGCACACGGGCATCCTCGATATTGGCTCGGCCCGATGTCATGATGGCGATGGAATGGTGCGGGATCATCGCGCGCATATAGCTGGTATCGCCCACGGTGACCTGGCTGCGCACCAACCACAAAGAGCCGGCGACCGCGATGGCGGCACCGGCAAAAATCGCGGCATTGATAGCCTTGCTGGAATACATGGCCAGCATGAAGGACAGCATGATGATCGCCATCACGCCACCCATCAGGATCGCCATATAGGCGCGGGTTTCGGACCAGAATACATGGGTCCAGAGGAAAGTGTTGAGATACATGAGGATGAACATCACGACCGTCGAGGTCGCGATCATGGCGGCAAATCTCCAATAGGACATGACAATTCTCCCTATCCTTCCGGCGCAGAAACACAGCGGTTCGGCACCTTTGACAGGAACAAAACCATGCTCCACCGCTGGAGGGTTCCATATTTTTTGCGATGTGAAATCGCGTTTTAGGCGAAAGTCGCAAAGGCGGTGCTACTCGCCGGGCTGCGCGCGGCCATTTTTGGAGGCGAGATCGGCCAGAATAGGGCAATCGGGGCGCTGATCCCCGGCGCAGGCATCGACGAGGGACGCGAGGGTAGCGCGCATTTGTGACAGCTCGGCGATCTTCTCTTCGATATGCACCAGATGCTCCTGCGCGATCTGCTTGACCTCGGCGCTGGTCCGGCCGGTATCCTCATAGAGCTTCATCAGGCTGCGGCAATCTTCGATGCTGAATCCCAGCGCGCGGGCCCGGCCCAGAAAGGCCAGTTTGTGCACGTCCGTTTCGCGGAAGCTGCGATAGCCATTGGCGCTGCGTTGCGGTTTGACGAGGCCGATATCCTCGTAATAGCGGATCGTCTTGGCGGGCAAGCCCGAGCGGGCGGCGACATCTCCGATATTCATGGCGTGTCCTCCTTATTCCGCCGGGGCCGGTGAGGGGTCAGCGGCAGGGCGCGGGGGCCGGGCTTCCCGCATCGCGGGACGAACCCGGCGCAGGCGCAGCGCGTTGGTCAGCACGAAGACCGAGCTGAGCGCCATCGCCCCGGCTGCCAGAACCGGCGAAAGCAGGACGCCGAAGGCCGGGTAAAGCGCACCCGCCGCCACAGGAATAAGCGCGACGTTATAGCCGAAGGCCCAGAAAAGGTTTTGCCGGATGTTGCGCATGGTGCGGGTGGATACGGTGATCGCGTTGACCACGCCGCGCAGATCGCCGGACATCAGCACGACATCGGCGGATTCGATGGCCACATCCGTACCGGTGCCGATGGCGATGCCGATATCCGCATGGGCCAGCGCGGGCGCGTCATTGATGCCGTCGCCGACAAAGGCGATCTGCCCGCCGGTGCGCAACTCGTCCAGCGCGGCGACCTTGCCCTCGGGCAGGACCCCGGCAATGACATTGTCTATGCCCGTCTCGCGCGCGATGGCCTCAGCCGTCTCGCGCTTGTCACCGGTGATCATCGCAACCTTCAGCCCCAGATCGTGCAGCGCGCGGATCGCCGCCGCGCTGGCGGGCTTGACCGGATCGGCCACGGCGATAACCGCCGCGACCTGCCCGTCGATCGCGGCATAAAGCGCCGTGCGGCCAGCGCTGGCCAATTCCATTTCAGCCTCGGCCAGCGCACCCGGCTGCAGCCCTTCGCGGGTCATCAGACGCTCAGCCCCGATCAGGATGTCGCGGCCAGCGACCTGCGCGCGAACGCCGTAGCCGGTGATCGATTCGAACGCGTGCGCCTCGTGGTGCGGCGCGCCTTCGGTCTCAGCGGCACGCAGGATGGCCTCGGCGATGGGATGCTCGGACTGCGCCTCGACAGCGGCGATGAGGCCCAGCACCTCGGCCCGGTCGAACCCGTCCGCCAGCACCAGATCGGTCAGGGCAGGGCGCCCCTCGGTCACGGTGCCGGTCTTGTCCAGCGCAACGATGCGCGCGCTTGAGAGCTGTTGCAACGCGTCGCCCTTGCGGAAGAGCACACCCATTTCCGCCGCGCGGCCCGTGCCCACCATGATCGAGGTCGGCGTCGCCAAGCCCATCGCGCAGGGGCAGGCGATGATCAGGACCGACACGCCCGCGACCAGCGCATAGGACAGCTCCGGGGAGGGGCCGAAGACCAGCCAGACCAGCACCGTCAACGCGGCCAATGCCATGACAGCGGGTACGAACCAAAGCGTGATGCGGTCGACCATGCCCTGCACGGGCAGCTTGGCGCCTTGCGCCTCTTCGACCATGCGGATGATCTGCGCCAGCGTGGTGTCCGCGCCTACGCGGGTTGCGCGGAACTGAAAGCTGCCGGAGCCATTGACCGTGCCGCCGATGACGGGATCGCCCTCGGTTTTCGCCACGGGAAGCGGCTCGCCTGTGATCATGCTCTCGTCGATGCGGGCGCTGCCTTGGGTGATCTCGCCATCCACAGCGATACGCTCGCCCGGGCGAACCAGCAGGGTGGCGCCCGCGCTGATCTGCTCTATCGGCAGGTCCTGCGCCTCGCCGTTCACCAGAACGCGGGCGGTCCGGGCCTGCAAGCCGATCAGCTTCTGGATCGCGGCGCCGGTGCGGCCCTTGGCTCGCGCCTCCATCCAGCGGCCCAGCAGGATCAGCACGACGATGACCGCCGCTGCTTCGAAATAGACGGCGCGCGATGCCTCGGGCAGAAGGTCGGGGGCGAAAAGCGCGACCAGCGAATAGAGATAGGCGGCCGAGGTGCCAACGGCGACAAGGCTGTTCATGTCCGGCGCCCCCTTCAGGAGCGCAGGGAAACCCTTGGTGTAGAAGGCGCGGCCCGGCCCGGCAAGGACCGCCGTCGTCAGCGCGAACTGGATCAGCCAGCTGGCCTCATGGCCGATGCTGCGCCCGATCAGCGCGTGCATGCCCGGAATGACATGCGCGCCCATTTCCAGCAGGAAAACCGGCAGGGCCAAGGCCGCGGCCAGTACCGTCTTGCGTGCCATCGCGCGGGCCTCTTCGGCCTTGCGGGCGCCGGTGTCCTCTTTGGAGGCAGTCTCGGTAGGTGTCGCCGGATACCCGGCCTCCTCGGCGGCGCGCAGAAGGTCCTCCAGTTGCAGCGCACCTTCGGCGTAGGTGACAGTCGCTGTCTCGGAGGCCAGGTTGACCGCAACGTCCAGAACCCCCGGAAGAGCGGCCAGCGCCCTGTCGACGCGGCCCACGCAGGACGCGCAGGACATCGAGGCCACGTTCAGCCGCACGGTCTGCACGCGCGGGGGATATCCGGCCTGTTGCAGCGCCGCCACGATATCTCCTGTGCGCTCCGGCACGTCGATCTGTGCCTGCACCGTTTCGGCAGCGAGGTTCACGGTCACATCTGACACGCCCGGAAGGCCCGTCAGCGCGCGCTCGACACGGCCCACGCACGAGCCGCAGGACATATTCTCAACGGTAAACCGTAGGGGGTGCGATTTTGGCATTGGCGGCTCCTGCAAGTCTTTGAACCCGACATAGGGGTTCCACTTGCTGGAAGGTCAAGGGGCCTTGGCCTAAATCGACCGTGTTCCCGCATCCTTGCCGGGCCCGGCTCCTACCTGCGCCCCTTGCCATTCAGGCCGAGCAGCTCGCCCCGCCCAGAACGCAGAACTTGGCGCAATGCGGATGGTTGAGCGATACGTCGCGCTCGGCCTCGGCCAAAGTCTCGCCCAGCTCGAATTCAGGCGCGTAGGGCAGGAGGGTGCAGGCCAGCACCGCGGGGCGGGCCGCGCCCTTGCGCTTGACCACCATGCGGGACGAGGCGCACATCACGGCATCGGGGGATGTGCCCAGGATATCCCAGCAGCCGGTGGTGATCTCGGGCACCTCGACCGCTTCGTCCATTTCAGGGAATAGAACGGTGGCGCCCGGATCGGTAGCGTCGATGTCATAGCCGCGCGCGGCATAAAGGTGGGCATAGCCGGCGCGGCCCTCGCCCTCGCTTTCGCCCCAGACGGTGCGGCCGGCAACGGCCATCGGCACGCCGGCTCCCTTCAACCAGTCCATGCCTTCCAGCGTGCGGGCAAAGGCGCCCCTGCCGCGTTCCTTGTCGTGCAGTTCTTCGGACCAGTGATCGACCGAGATGCGGAAGGTCATCTGGCCGGGCCAGGCGGCGTTCAACTCTTCGATGCCCGCACGCATGCTCTTGCGCATCATCGGGCGCATGGCATTGGTCAGGATCAGCACCTCATAGCCGCGCTCAAGGGCCGCGCGCGCCATCCCGATCATCTCGGGGTTCATGAAAGGCTCGCCGCCGGTGAAGGCGATTTCACGCACGGGCCAGCCGCGCGCCTCGATCTGGTCCAGATAGTCTGCCACCTCGGCCTCGGTGATATAGACCAGCGCGTCATTGGTGGGCGAACTGAGGATATAACAATTCTCGCACTCGATATTGCAGAGCGTTCCGGTATTGAACCAAAGCGTGTCGGGCCGGGTCAGCGCGACATGGGCGCGCGGCTCGCCCGAGGCGGTCACCTCGGGGTCGCGAAACTTGCCTGCATTGGGGGTCTCTATTGCGTCTCTCATGCGGTCCTTCCTGAAGTGCCTGACTTGCATGCCTGACTTGCGTGCCCGTCAATCGTGCCTATCCCGGCTGCCCGGCTCTGGAAAGCCGCGCACCCGCATCTGACAGAGTTGTGAACGCGGCGCAGGGTGCTAAGGTGCGCGGCGAAGAGGAGCCCCTTTGATGGTATCGCGCGTCATTCCAGTCCAGCCATTCGATCTGGTGATTTTTGGCGGCACCGGCGATCTGGCGCGGCGCAAGATCCTGCCGGCTCTCTTTCGCCGTTATTGCGCGGGCCAGATGGGCGACGAGGCGCGCGTCATCGGCGCGGCCCGCGCCGAGATGGACGATGCAGGCTATCGCGAGTTTGTCCGGGCGGCGGTCACAGAGTTTGGCGCCGATACGGCCTGCGATTCCGAGCATTTGGGTGCATTTCTGGGCCAGCTTGGCTATGTCACGCTGGACGCGCGCGGTGACGAGGGCTGGACTGTTTTGAAAGAGCGTTTGACCGGCGAGGGACGCATCCGCGCCTTCTACTTCTCGGTCGGGCCGGGTCTATTTGGCGATCTGGCCGAGCGGATCGAGGCGCATGGGCTGATCTGCGCAGATACGCGCGTGGTGGTCGAAAAACCCTTCGGCCGCGATCTGACCTCGGCGCGCAAGCTGAATGCGGCGCTGGCGCAGCATTTCGATGAGACGCAGATATACCGGATCGATCATTATCTGGGCAAGGAGACGGTTCAGAACCTGATGGCCATCCGCTTCGGTAATACCCTCTTCGAGCCGCTGTGGAACAGCCAGTATGTCGATCATATCCAGATCACCGTCGCCGAATCCGGCGGGGTCGGCAGCCGAGGCGAGTATTACGATAAGTCGGGTGCGATGCGGGACATGATGCAGAACCATATCATGCAACTACTATGTCTGACTGCGATGGAGCCGCCCGCAAAATACGACCCCCATGCCGTGCGCGACGAGAAGCTCAAGGTGATCCGCGCGCTTGAGGCGGTGCAGCCCGCTGACGTGGTGCGCGGCCAGTATGAAAGCACCGATGGCCTGCCCGGCTATGCCGAGGAGGTCGGCAATCCCGACACCCAGACCGAAAGCTTTGTCGCGCTGAAGGCGCGGATTGGCAACTGGCGATGGGCCGGCACGCCCTTCTACCTGCGCACGGGCAAACGGCTGCGCGCCCGCGCCAGCGAAATCGCCGTGGTGTTCAAGGACGCGCCCCATTCGATTTTTGGCGCCGATGCGGGGCGGCACCGCAACATCCTGACCATCCGCCTGCAACCCAATGAAGGGATCGAGATGGGCGTAACCATCAAGGAGCCGGGACCGGGCGGCATGCGCCTTGTCGATGTGCCGCTGGACATGACCTTTTCCGACGCTTTGGGCCCCGAGGCCGATGATATCCCCGACGCTTACGAGCGGCTGATCATGGATGTGATCCGCGGCGATCAGACCCTCTTCATGCGCGGGGACGAGGTGGAGGCGGCGTGGGAATGGACCGACCCCATCATCGACGAATGGGAGGCATCCAGCCGCCCGCCCTGCACTTATGCAACAGGAAGCTCGGGGCCGGACGATGCGCTGGCCCTCATGCACCGTGACGGACGCCGCTGGCGGGAGATACGCCCATGAACCTGACCGAATATCCCGATGCCGAATTCATGGCGATGGGCCTTGCCGATGTGATGGCCGCTCAGTTGAATGCGGCGCTGCGCCAGCGCGATCGCGCCCTGCTCGTGGTGCCGGGCGGAACAACGCCGGGTCCGGTCTTTGACACGCTTTGCGGCGCGCGTGTCGACTGGGGCCATATTGACGTCATGCCCAGCGACGAGCGTTGGCGCCCGCAAGCGCATCTGCGCTCGAACGCGGGCCAGATCGCGCAGCGCCTGATATGCGAGCGGGCGGCGGCAGCCACGCTCTTGCCGCTCTATGTCGAGGATGCCACGCCCGAAGAGGCCGCGCCGGGGCTGGCCGAGCAGTTGACGCCGCGCCTGCCGATCGACGTCGCGCTGGTCGGCATGGGCGGCGATATGCACACCGCCTCGATGTTTCCGCGCGCCCCCGGCCTAGAGGCGACGCTGGCGCATGACGCGCCCGCAGTCCTGCCCGTGCGGATCGAGGGCGAGCCGGAGCCGCGCGTCACGCTGACCGCGCGGGTGCTCCGCGGCGCGATGCATCTGCATGTGGTCATCACCGGAAACGCCAAGCGCAAGGCCCTGGAGCGGGCGCGCACGATGGATGCCGCTGATGCGCCGATCGTCGCGCTTTTGGACGATGCCACGGTTCACTGGGCACCCTGATATGTGGCGCGACATCAAATCCATGGCCGACAAGGCGCGCATGCGCGGCATCGCGCCACTCTTCGGGGCAGGGCGGGCCGCCGACTTCTCGGCCCGGTTCGACGATATGTTGCTGGATTACTCCAAGACGTCGATGGACGCAGCGGCACGCGGCGCACTTCTGGCGCTGGCCGACGCGCAGGGCCTGCCTGAGCGGCGCGAGGCGATGTTCGCGGGCCAGCCCATCAACGAGACCGAGGGCCGCGCGGTGCTGCATACGGCGCTGCGCAATCTGTCGGGCGGCTCTGTCATGGTGGACGGCAGCGATGTGATGCCCGGCGTTCGGGACACGCTGGCGCGGATGCGCAGCTTTGCCGGTGCTGTGCGCAGCGGCGCATTCAAGGGGGCGGGCGGCGCGATCACGGATGTGGTCAATATCGGCATCGGCGGTTCGCATCTGGGCCCGGAAATGGCAGTGCGCGCGCTTGCGCCCTATCATGACGGACCGCGCTGTCATTTCGTCTCGAACGTGGATGGCGCGGATATCACTGCCGCACTGGCGGGGCTTGATCCGGCGACCACGCTGATCCTTGTGGCCTCCAAGACGTTCACCACGACCGAGACGATGACGAATGCAGCCACAGCCCGCGCCTGGATGGCACAGAGCGTGGACGATCCCGGTGCGCAATTCGCCGCGCTGTCTTCCGCCGAAGCGGAGGCGGCAGAATGGGGCATTCCGGCCGAGCGTGTCTTTGGCTTCGAGGATTGGGTCGGTGGGCGCTATTCGATCTGGGGGCCGATCGGCCTCTCGCTGATGATCGCCATAGGCGCCGAGAAATTTACTGATTTCCTACGCGGAGCCGAGGCGATGGATGGCCACTTCCTGGGGGCTCCGCCGCATCGGAACATGCCGATCATGCTGGCGCTGACCGGGCTTTGGCACCATCAGGCGTGCGGGTACCCGACGCGCGCCGTGCTGCCCTATGACCAGCGTCTGGCGCGGCTGCCGGCCTATCTGCAGCAGCTGGAAATGGAATCGAACGGCAAGGGCGTCGGCATGGATGGGCGGCCTCTGGCGCATGGCGGCGGCCCGGTCGTCTGGGGCGAGCCGGGCACAAATGGTCAGCACGCCTTTTACCAGCTGATCCACCAAGGCACGCAAGTCGTGCCGTGCGAATTCCTGCTGGCCGCCGAAGGGCATGAGCCGGATCTCGCCCATCAGCACCGCTTGCTGGTAGCAAACTGTCTGGCGCAATCCGAGGCGCTGATGCTGGGCCGGACTCTCGATGAGGCGCGCACGCTGATGAAGGAGCGCGGTTTTTCCGGAGCCGAACTGGACCGGCAGGCGCGGCATCGCGTCTTTCCCGGGAACCGCCCGTCGGTCACCTTGATCTATGACCGGCTGACGCCGCGCCGCCTCGGCCAGATCATCGCGCTCTATGAGCACCGCGTCTTTGCCGAGGGTGTCATGCTCGGTCTGAATTCATTCGATCAATGGGGCGTCGAGTTGGGCAAGAAACTGGCAAACGACCTTGGCCCGGTCGTGTCGGGTGAGGTTTCGGCGGATGGCAAGGACGGATCAACCCGGCAACTGATACACTACGTTCACTCTGTAACAGGCTGATCCGCCCTCTGGCCGCACGCCCTCCGGAGGAGGATCACGCAGCGTCCGTCTGGCGCCGCACGGGATGCGACGCGATTGAGACAAGCGTTTCAAGGTCCATCCATGCTGGGATCCGGACACTCCAAGCCGCCTGATTGCCTGTACTCACGCGGAATTCCGCAAATGGTTTCATCCCTTAAGCAGATTTTTGCTTAATTTTTCATTTGCGCAGTTCTGGTTGGAACCTTCTCGCGCGACATGTGTTGATGCGTCAGCGCCGGGTGCTTTGTGCAATGCATGGCCCGGGTGACGGATATGAGAGACAAATTAAGGAGAAATCAATGAAACCTTGGATTTCCGCAGTCGCCTTGACCGCTGTTATGGGCCTCGGGGCCTGTGAAAACCTCACGTCGAACCAGCGCACCGTGGCCGGTGTGGCGGGCGGCGCCGCCGCAGGCCTGCTGACAGCCGAAGCGCTGGGGGCTGATGATGATTGGAAGTTGATCTCGGCCTTGGGCGGTGCAGCCGCGGGTACGGTCGTGGCGCAGAACCAGCAGCAAAAGATCTGCGCCTATGCGCGTGGCGACGGCACCTATTACGAAGCGCCTTGCCCCTAAAATTGGCGGCGCAGGATATTGAAAGGCGCGGCAATTCTGCCGCGTCTTTTTTTTTACGATGATCGCGCCTAGCCGCGCAGGATGCTGCGTCCGGCGTACTCGGCCGTCTCGCCCAACAGCTCGTCGATGCGGATCAGCTGGTTGTACTTCGCCAGCCGGTCCGAACGCGCGAGGCTGCCGGTCTTGATCTGCCCGCAATTCGTGGCAACGGCCAGATCGGCAATCGTCGCATCCTCCGTCTCGCCCGAGCGGTGGGACATGACGTTGGTATAGCCAGCGCGATGCGCCATATCGACGGCGCGCAGCGTTTCCGTAAGGGTGCCGATCTGGTTGACCTTGACCAGCATCGAATTGGCGCAGCCGCGCGCGATGCCGTTGGCCAGACGCTCGGGGTTGGTGACGAAGAGGTCATCACCCACCAGCTGCACCTTGTCGCCCAAGGTCTCGGTCAGCGCCTTCCAGCCGTCCCAGTCATCCTCGGCCATGCCGTCCTCGATGGAAATGATCGGATAGTCCGCGACGAGGGCTGCGAGGTAGTCGGCATTTTCCTCGCTGGTCAGCGATTTGCCCTCGCCGATCATCTCATACTTGCCGTTCTTGTAGTATTCCGTCGCCGCGCAATCGAGGGCGAGGTAGATGTCGTCGCCCGGTTTGTAGCCGGCCTTTTCGATACTCTTCAGGATGAAATCCAGCGCTTCGCGCGCGCTGGCGATGTTGGGGGCAAACCCACCCTCGTCGCCGATCCCTGTGGAAAGGCCCGCTGCCGAAAGCTCCTTCTTGAGTGTGTGGAACACTTCGGCGCCCATGCGCACCGCCTCGCGGATGTTCCCGGCGGCGACCGGCATGATCATGAATTCCTGGATGTCGATCGGGTTGTCCGCATGCTCGCCGCCGTTGATGATGTTCATCATCGGCACGGGCAGGACATGGGCCGAGGTGCCGCCGACATAGCGATAAAGCGGCTGGCCGGTATAGTCCGCCGCCGCCTTGGCGACCGCCAGCGACACGCCGAGGATCGCGTTGGCGCCCAGGCGCGATTTGTTATCGGTGCCGTCCATCTCGATCATCGCCATGTCGATGGCGACCTGCTCGGTCGCGTCGAACCCGTCCAGCGCATCGGCGATCTCGCCATTGACGGCCTCGACCGCCTCCAGCACGCCCTTGCCCATGTAGCGGGCGGTGTCGCCATCGCGCCGCTCGACCGCCTCATGCGCGCCGGTGGATGCGCCCGAGGGCACGGCAGCGCGGCCCAGAGTGCCGTCCTCAAGCGTCACGTCTACCTCGATCGTGGGGTTGCCCCGGCTGTCGAGAATCTCGCGGGCGTGAATGTCGATGATGCTGCTCATTGGGCGGATGTCCTGATCTGGGAAATTGGCTTGGAGGCCGCCTTTAACAAATGCGCGCGGCAAAGGGAATTATGGTAGCGCTAGAGGGGCCCTTTGGGTTTTGCCTGTCGGAAGGCGCGCCGCGCAATGCGCTGCTCGCGGATGAGGGTGTAGAGGCCCGAGGCGATGATGATCACGGCACCAAGTAGGGTCCACAGATCCGGACGTTCGCCCAAAAGGGACATCCCGAGGATCAGCGCAAAGAGCAGGCGGGCATAGCGGAATGGCGTGACAGCGGCGATTTCCCCGATGCGCATCGCGCCGACGATGAAATAATAACCGAGCACACCGAAGATCAGCGCGCCCAGAAGGTAGGCCCAGTTCACCGGCGTCGGCATGGTCGCGCCGCCGCTGAACGCCAGGAGGACCGCGCCGGTGGGCACCATCGTGCCGAAGGCATAGCAGCTGAGTTGCATGGAAGAGATCGTGGACGGGATCGTCCGCGTCGCCAGATCGCGGATCGCGAGGCCAAAGACCGAAACGACCGCGAAGATCGACGAGATGTCGAACGCGTCGAAACCTGGCCGCACGATCATCAGAACTCCGCCGAAGCCCACCAGGATCGCCGACCAGCGCCGCCAACCCACCTGCGCCCCCATGAAAAGCGCGGCGCCCAGGGTTACGGCTAGTGGCGTCGCCTGCAGGATGGCAGAGACGGTCGAGAGGTCCGCCATGGCCAGCGCGGTGACATAGCTGACCGCCGCGATGATCTCGCCCAGATTGCGCAACATAACGGGGCGTGTGAGCAGGACCGGACTGATCAGCCGCGCACCCTGCGCCCGTGCCGCCAACGCAAAGACGGCACAGCCCGCTGCGCCCAGCATCATCAGCATCTGTCCCACGGGGAGATCCTCGGACAGGAGTTTGACGAAGAGGTCCTCGGCGGCAAAGCCCGCCATGGCCACCACCATCAGGAGGCTGCCGCGCAAATTATCCATCTTGTGTCCTTTCAGGAACGGATCAGGCGCGCAGACGCACCCAGACAGGCACATGGTCAGAAGGTTTTTCCCGTGCGCGGATTTCGCGGTCGATCTGGCAATCTTCCAGCAAGTCGGCGCAGGCGGGACTCAGAAGGAAGTGATCTATGCGGATGCCGTCATCGCGGTTCCACGCGCCCGCCTGGTAATCCCAAAAGCTGTAATGCCCCGGCCCTTGCGTGCGGGCGCGGAACGCCTCGGTAAAGCCGAGGTTCATCAGGCGGCGAAAGGCTTGCCTTGTCTCGGGCCGGGCCAGCGCGTCGTCCTGCCACGCCTCAGGCCGCTTTGCGTCCTCGTCCTGCGGGATGACGTTGTAGTCGCCCGCCATCAGGAACGGCTCTTCCAGCGCCAGAAGCTCGGTGGCGCGAACCTCCATTCGCTCCATCCAAGCCAGCTTGTAGTCGTATTTCGGCCCCGGCGCCGGATTGCCGTTTGGCAGGTAGAGCCCGCAGACGCGGATGGCGGTGTCGCCCATCACGGTGGCCTCGATCCAGCGGGCCTGCTCGTCGTTGTCATCGCCGGGCAGGCCGCGCGTGACATCTTCAAGCGGCAGTTTCGACAGGATCGCAACCCCGTTGAATCCCTTTTGCCCATGCGTCTCCACGGTGTAGCCGCGATCCTCGAAAATCTCGCGCGGAAAGGCCTCGTCGACGGACTTTATCTCTTGCAGCAGCACCACGTCGGCCTCCGCTTCGTCCAGCCAATCGGGCAGGGCGGTGATGCGGGCCTTGATGCCGTTGATGTTGAATGTCGCCACTTTCATCGGTTGGTCCTCGCGCGGTCGGAATGCCGATCCCACCTATTACGCAGCCGGGCGCAAGGGGCAAGGGAGGGGTGGGTGCCCAGAGCGAATCGCTGAGGCGGTTCCGAGTGGATCTGAAGGGGGTTTGGAATCAAGAAACACGTTCAGGTTGTATCTTGACGTCGCGAATTTTTCCCGAAACAGACTCTAAAACGGCTCCCAAACTCCCCTGTGGATAAGTTTTTTTGCGGTTCGGATTCTTTCAAGAGTCCGCGAACCTTAGCCGATGTTCTTGACATCACCTGCTAACGGCAACTCGCCTTTAGGTTGAAATTTTGCTTGGCAGCTTTGCGTCAAGCTGCAAGCCTTTGGGTGTCTGCAACTTCAATCTGGGGATTATGAAAATGACAGCACAACGCAAAGTTGAAACCACCTTCGGCGCAACCAACACTGTTCGCACGGCCAGCCTGCATGACGGTATCGGGGCAGAGATGTTCACCTCGTCCATGGGTCCGATCATGTCGGCAGATGCCGGTCTGGGCGAAGGCCTCGAGATGTTCACGTCGTCCATGGCGCCCAGCGTGACCGCAGATGCCGCAACCGGTGACGCGGTGCAGATGTTCACCTCGTCCATGGCACCCTCGGCCCGCACTGACGCGACCGCAGGCGACAATGTCGAGATGTTCACCTCCTCCATGAGCCCCTCGGCCCGTGCGGATGCCAGCCTTGGCGACAACGTTCAGATGTTCACCTCGTCGATGGCACCGTCCGCCCGCGCAGACGCGTCCACCGGCGACAACGTCGAAATGTTCACCTCGTCGATGGCGCCTTCGGCCCGCACAGATGCCGCTGCTGGCGACAATGTGGAAATGTTCACATCGTCGATGAGCCCGTCAGTCACCGCCGACGCCGCAGCAGGTGACGCGGTGCAGATGTTCACATCGTCCATGGCACCGGTTGCCGCAGGCGAGGCCGTTGGTGCCTTCACCTCCTCGATGGCGCCCGTGACTGCAGCACGCGAAGGCGACGCGGTCGAGATGTTTACCTCAAGCATGTAAGCGCACACCCGAACGGGGCGATCGGCCCGGACCACATCAAAATGGAGTTCACCAAAATGACCACCATCGTCCAGCTCGACGTCCCGTTCCGGCAGCACAGCAAGGCCGCACGCCAGGCGGCCTTGCTCAAAACCTTCGCGCAGACGCGCCGCACGCAAGAGGATGTTTTCTGGCTCAAGGAAAACGCCGAGATGCTGAACATCCTAGAATGCACCGGAGCCGATATCGCGCCCGGCGCCCTCTCGCCATACGACAACTTCTATGATGACATCGAAGAGCGGATGGAGTTCTTTCCGCAGTATTACCGCTTCCTTCTGTCGCTGTGCCTCGATCTGGAAGATCTTGGCATGACGGGCGGCAAGGGGGCCACGCTGGCCGCATGGGTTGCCGATCAGGGCCTTGCCGATGCCGAGCTGTCGGATCTGCAGCGCGCCGAGGCGCGACGCCTGTGCGCGCGGCGGGGGATCGATCCGCTGCCGGACGATGACGGGCTGGATGCGCGGCTTCGCGGCTTTGCCGGGCGGTCGCATACCTTTACCATGCCCAACAAGAAGGCAGCCTACGAGCTAACACACATCGTTTTCTACCTGTCCGAATACGGGCGCAAGGATCCGCAGTTGGATGCGCAGGCGCGGCGCAGCCTGATGTTTGCCGGCACGCTGGCCTTTCTGGATTTCAATGCCGACCTTCTGGCCGAGATCTGCCTTGCGATGCGGTTTGCCGGAATGGAGGCCCCCGAGGTGTGGGAGATCTGGCTGACCCAGCAGATCCGTACCTTCTCGCTCGAGGACAGCGACGGGCTGCAGGACGACTACCACGAATACCTGATGCTGAACTGGTTCATGACACGCGCAGGTCAGGGCGGCTTTGGCGATCATGTGCCCGAGGGGCGCGTCACCTTTGCCCGCATGCGGCCCGCCTCGGCGCCGCTGCGCGAGCTGTCGCATTGCATCTATTCAATGGGTCGCGCCCGTTCTTCCGATTGGGAAGTGATGCGCGAAGAGGTCGCGGCGCAGGTCTCCGACGAGGCGCAGGCAGCCCTGATCGCTGCCGAGGCGTCGACCGACCAGTTTGGCGCGTTTTTCGAGGGCTTCGCGCGGGTTGGGCTGAGAGGCGGCCTGGCGCGGGGGGCGGCGCTATGATCGCCGCGCGCACCGCTGGGGCGGCAATAGCGGCGGGCGTGGGCCTGACGGTCATCTACACCGCGCTGATTTCCAGCGCCGATGCGATTACCAAGATGTTTGCCGCCAGCTATGCGGCGCCGCAGCTTTTTGCGCTGTCGGGTGGTATCGTCGCGCTTCTGTCGGTGCTGGTCAACCGCGCCGGGCCCAGCCCGCGCGGCGTTGGCACGCGCTGCCCGCGGGCCATGGCGGTGCGCAGCGTTGCGACTGTTCTGGGCGCGGGGGCGTTTTTCTACGCGTTCCGCCTGCTGCCCTTCGCCGAGGTCTTTCTCTTTATTGCGATGATCCCGCTCTTTACCGCGCTTCTTTCTGGCCCCGTTCTGGGCGAGGCTGTGCGGCCTCAGGCTTGGGGCGCGCTGACGCTGGGCATGATCGGGCTACTCTGCCTTGCGCCCGGCGGCTTTGAAAGTTTCGGAGCAGGGCACGCGGTGGCGCTGGCTGCGGTATTGCTGGGAACGGTGTCGATGATGGCCTCGCGCTATATCGGGATGCGGGACGGTAACCTTCTGGCGCAGGTCTTTTGGCCCAATCTTGCACTCGCCGCGGTCAGTGCCTGCGCGCTGCCTTTCGTCTGGGCACCCATGGGAGCGGCCGATCTGGGCTGGGCCGTGCTCTATGCCGGGCTGCTGTTTGGCGCGCGCTGGGTGTTGGTGGCGGCTTTCAAGATGCTGCCAGCCTATGTGATCACACCCCTGATGAACCTACAGTTCCTGTGGATGGTGGTGATTGGCGCGGCTGTGTTCGGTGAGGTGCCGGGCGCCGCAATCTATCTGGGTGCCGCGCTTGTGATCACGGCGGGCGCGTGGCTGATCTACGATCAGGCCTATCCCGGCGCGGCTGGGCGAAAGGTGGTTCCGGCGGAGTGAAGGTGATGCGCAAGACTCGCCGCGTATTTGCCTGATTTACATGGAGAAAGACGTGCCGCAGCCACAGCTGCTGCTGGCATTGGGATTCTCGATGACAAAGCGTGCGCCGATCAACTCCTCGCTGAAATCGATGACCGCGCCGGTCAGGAACGGGAGCGAGACGGCATCGACAACTACCTTCTGTCCTTGCCCTTCCAGTACCAGATCATCCTCGGCGGGGGTGTCCAGCTTGATATCATACTGAAAGCCTGAGCAACCGCCGCCCTCGACCGCGATGCGCAAGGCTTGTCCCTGATCTCCGGCGCCGATTTCGCTCAGGCGCTCGAACGCGCGGGGGGTGACTTTGGGCGGCAGGTTCATAAGGGCCTCCACTGGGGGACGTGCGGTGGGTTTGGACAGTTTCACTGTCGATACGTTTGCAATATATGGGGCGCAGCACCACCCGGCAAGGAGGCCGCCCATATGATCGCTCTGACGAGGCCCGATATCGCCGCGTGTCCCGGCCAATCGCGTGGGCGCGTTGTGGCCGAGGAGGAAAGCGCTTTTCGCTCCTGCTTTCAGCGCGACCGCGACCGGATCATCCATTCCAGCGCCTTTCGCAGGCTCAAGCACAAAACACAGGTCTTTGTTGCGCATGAGGGAGATTACTTCCGCACGCGGCTGTCGCATTCGATTGAGGTGGCACAGGTGGCTCGGACGATTTCCGGCGCGCTCGGCCTCAATGCCGAGCTGACCGAGGCTGTGGCCCTGGCGCATGATCTGGGGCACACGCCTTTTGGCCACACGGGCGAGGACGCGCTGCATGCGCTGATGACGCCCTATGGCGGGTTCGATCACAACGCGCAGGCCATCCGCATCGTCACCCGGCTGGAGCGGCATTACGCCGAGTTCGACGGGCTGAACCTGACATGGGAAACACTGGAGGGTCTGGCCAAGCATAACGGCCCTGTCACGCACATCGGGGGGAAGGCTGCTGGCGCGTTGCCCTATGCGCTGGCCGAGTATAACGCGCATCACGATCTGGAGCTGCACACCCATGCTAGCGCCGAGGCGCAGGTGGCCGCGCTGGCCGATGATATCGCCTATAACAACCACGACCTGCACGATGGCCTGCGCGCAGGGCTGTTCACCGAGGACGAGGTAGCCGAGCTGCCGATCCTCAGGGACTGCTATGGCGAGGTTGACCGTCTCTATCCTGGCCTGGATTCCTATCGCCGACGCCACGAGGCGCTCAGGCGTGTCTTCGGCGTTATGGTGGGCGACGTGATCGAGGCGTCCCGCGCGATCATCGCCGAGGCCAGCCCTGCCAGCAGCGAGGCGGTGCGTCATCTGGGTCGGCCCGTGATCCGGTTTTCGAACGCGCTCTGGCGCGATCTGCAAGGGGTGCGCAAATTTCTCTTTACCCGCATGTACCGCGCCCCGATGGTGATGGTGCAACGCGCCCAGGCAACCAATGTGGTCGAAGGGTTGTTCCCGTTCTACATGGAGCAGCCTAGGCATCTGCCGCGCCGCTGGCAGAGCGATGTGGAGGCGGCGAAAGACACGACCGAACTGGCCCGGCTGGTCAGCGATTATATTGCCGGAATGACCGACCGATACGCGCTGGCGCAGCACGCCGCGCATCTCGGCGGTCCCGGCGGCGCAGGGTCCTGGCCCAGCTCAGCAGGAGAGACGACGAATGGCAGTTGAAAGCGCGGGCGCGATGAGCCCGGTCATGGCCTTTGCGCTGGTGGGGGCCATCGGCGTCGGCTCGCAATGGATCGCGTGGAAGCTGCGCCTGCCGGCCATCGTGCTGATGCTGCTGGCGGGCCTCGCCATCGGGCCGGGTCTGGGCATCTTCAATCCCGAGCGGGATATCGGCCCCCTGATGACGCCGATGATTTCGATCGCGGTGGCAATCATTCTGTTCGAGGGCGGGATGACGCTGAACCTGCATTCCCTGCGCGAGGCGGCAGGGGGGGTAAGACGCCTTGTCTTTATCGGCGCACCGATCGGCTGGGCCGGATCAGCGGCGGCGCTGCACTATATCGCGGGCCTCAGCTGGGCCAGCGCGGCCGTTTTTGGCGGCATCATGATCGTTACCGGTCCCACGGTCATCGCGCCCCTGTTGCGCACTGCGCGGCTCAGCAAGAGGCCCGCGCAACTGCTGCAATGGGAGGCGATTGTCAATGATCCCATCGGTGCGCTGGCGGCGGTCCTCGCCTTCGAGGTGGTTCTGGTCATCTATGCCAGCGAGACGTTCGGCGCGGCGATCTGGGACATGGGCGTCGGCATCGTCGGGGCGATCGCAATGGGCATTGCTGCCGGCTGGGCCTTGTCGGAAGGGTTCCGGCGAGGCCGGGTGCCCGAATTCATGAAGGTTCCGGTGCTCTTCGCGTCCCTTTTGCTGGTCTTTGCGCTGTCGGACGGGCTGCTGCATGAAAGTGGCCTTCTGGCCGTGACCATCATGGGATTTTACATCGCGAATGCGGGCCTGCCCAGTTATACCGAGCTGCGACGCTTCAAGGAGCATGCGACGGTCCTGCTGGTCTCGGGCGTCTTCATTCTGCTGGCGGCTTCGATGAATATCGAGCGGCTCAGCCTTCTGGGCTGGCCATCGGTGATTTTTGTCGTGGCCGTTATTTTGGTCGTGCGTCCGATCACGGTCATGGCTTCGCTGGCGTTCAGCAACGTCCCGATGAGCGAGCGGATCCTGGTCGCCTTCACTGGCCCGCGCGGGGTGGTTCTGGTGGCGGTTGCGGGTCTCTTTTCAGACAGGCTGGTCAATGCCGGAATCGAAGATGCCGACGTGCTCACGCCTCTGGCCTTCGCGCTGGTCGCGGCCACGGTGGTCCTGCACGGCTTTACCCTGCGCCCGCTTGGCCGTGCGCTGGGTCTGGCCGGCGCGCATGTGCCGGGCGTGATCTTCGTTGGCGGCTCGCGTTTCTCGTCTGCCTTTGCCGAGGCGCTGAAGGAAGAGGACATCCCCGTCCTGATCGCCGATGCCAACCGTGCCAGACTGCGCAGCGCGCGCGAGTTGGGCCTGCCGATCTATGTGGGCGACATCCTTTCGGAGGGGGCCGAGCATGGGGTCGAGTTCATCAGCTTTGGCCGGGTTGTCGCCACCTCCGACAACGACGCCTACAACACGCTTGTCGTCACGGACCTTGCCCCTGAATTCGGGCGCGAGCATGTCTATCAACTGAAGCGCGCCAAGCAGGAGCAGACGCGCCACGCGCTGCCCGCGACGCTGGGCGGGCGCAGTATTGCAGGTGGCCTGCGCTATCTGGAACTGGCGCAATACATGCAGCAGGGCTGGGAGGTGCGCGCCACCAACCTGACCGAGGAATACGGGCTGGACGCTTGGCGAGAGGACAACCCCGAGTCGATCCCGCTGGCCGAAGTGACGCCCGACCGCGCCCTGCGCATCCTCGCTGCCGATGCCGAACTGAAGGCCGGGGCGGGCATGCGACTGCTGGCCCTGTCGCCCGGGCGCGACCGCACCAGTGAGGCCGCCGAGCGCAATGGCGAGAACGACGCGCAAGAGGCCGCCAAGGATGCGGAGGCAGAGGAGAAGGCTGACGCTGAGAGAGACAAGCGCAGCGATTGACGCGGGCCGCATCGGTGCTAAGACGGGCAGCGAAAATTGGGGCGGAATTCAAGGAATGATGCGATGAACCTCTTTACCGATATCCGCGCCGCCGTTCTGGAGGCGCTCGGCGCGCTGGAGACCGCAGGCACGCTGCCTGCCGGCTTGGAGATGGGCAATGTCACCGTCGAGCCACCGCGCGATCCGCTGCATGGCGACATGGCCACGAATGCCGCGATGGTGCTGGCCAAGCCCGCGGGGATGAAGCCACGTGACATCGCCGATGCGCTGGCCGCCGAACTGGCCAAGGATGCGCGCATCGACAGCGCTGAGGTGGCCGGTCCCGGCTTTCTCAACCTGCGCCTTTCGCCCGATTGCTGGCGCGGCGTGCTGCGCGCCGTGCTGGAGGCAGGCGATGATTTCGGCCGCTCGACGATGGGGCAGGGGCTGCGCGTCAATGTTGAATATGTCAGCGCCAACCCCACCGGCCCCTTGCATGTGGGTCACACGCGCGGCGCGGTTTTTGGCGATGCGCTGGCCAGCTTGCTGGATTTCAACGGTTATGACGTCACGCGCGAATACTACATCAACGATGGCGGCGGGCAGGTCGATACACTCGCGCGATCCGTTTACCTGCGCTACCTTGAGGCGCATGGCCGTGCCGTCGATTTCCCCGATGGCACCTATCCCGGCGACTACCTGATCGAGACGGGCGAGCAGCTCAAGGCGAAGGTCGGCGATGCCTGGGTTGACCAGCCCGAAGAGGTCTGGCTGGCCGAGCTGCGCGAGTTTGCGACGGATGCGATGATGGACCTCATCCGCACCGACCTGAAATCCCTTGGCGTCGAGATGGACAAATTCAGCTCCGAAAAGTCCTTCTACGGCACCGGCCTGATCGAGAAGGCGATTGCCTCGCTGGATGAAAAAGGCCTGATCTACGAGGGCGTGCTGGAGCCGCCGAAGGGCAAGATGCCCGAGGATTGGGAACCGCGCGAACAGACGCTCTTCCGCTCGACCGCCCACGGCGACGACGTGGACCGGCCCGTCAAGAAGTCTGACGGCGCATGGACCTATTTCGCGCCCGATATCGCCTATCACTATGACAAGGTCATGCGCGGCTTTGACATGCTGATCGACGTCTTTGGCGCCGATCACGGCGGTTATGTCAAACGTATGAAGGCCGCCGTCTCGGCGCTCTCGGGCGGCCGCGTACCGCTCGACATCAAGCTGACGCAGCTGGTCAAGCTCTACAAGAACGGCGAGCCCTTCAAGATGTCGAAGCGCGCGGGAACGTTTGTCACCCTGCGCGACGTAGTCGACCTGGTCGGCGCGGATGTGACGCGCTTTGTCATGCTGACGCGCAAGAACGACGCGCCGCTCGATTTCGATTTCGACAAGGTGCTGGAGCAATCCAAGGACAATCCAGTCTTTTATGTCCAATACGCCCATGCGCGTGTCTGCTCGGTACTGCGCAAGGCCGAGGCGGCGGGCATCGACGTGTCGGATGCGGTCCTGAAGGGCGCGGATCTGAACCTGATCGGCCATGAGGCCGAGCTGGCGCTGGCGCGCAAGATCGCCGAATGGCCGCGCCTGATCGAGATCGCGGGCCGCACCGGCGAGCCGCACCGCGTGGCATTCTACCTCTATGATCTGGCGTCCGATCTGCATGCGCTCTGGAACCGTGGCCATGATGTGCCCGAGCTGCGTTTCATCCAGGAGGGCGATCCGGCCACAAGTCAGGCGAAAATCGCGCTGGCCAAGGCCGCAAGCGTTGTCATTTCCGCGGGTTTGGGTATTTTGGGCGTCACTCCGGCAGAAGAGATGCGGTAAAAATCGCGCGCCGCCGGGGACAATGAGGCAGAATTCATTCCCTCGGCTGGCTCCGCAGCCCGCCGGCGGACAAGAGGCGGACAATGGCAGATCATCACCCACACGAGATCCCGCGCGGCCATCATGGCGACCACAGTGGCAACACGTCTGACGGCGCATATCACAACGCGCAGACCGCGCCCCGCTGGGAGGACGAACAACAAGCGCCTGGCGCGCTGACACGCGCGACCTACGCGGTGGGGTCGATCGTTTCGGTCGCTCTGGTCATTGGACTTGGCGTCTGGGGCTACAAGCTGTTGGTGCGCGACGTCAGCGGCGTGCCGGTTATCCGCGCCGCCGAGGGGCCGATCCGTGTGCAGCCCGAGGATCCGGGCGGGCGCCAGGCGCAGAACCAGGGGCTATCCGTAAATGACGTCGCCGCTGTCGGCACGGCGGGCAAGGCCCCGGACGAGCTGATCCTCGCCCCCGCGCCGCTGGACCTGACGGAAGACGACGCCCCCGTGCCCGTGCAGCAAGCCGCACCGGCTCAGCAAGCTGAGGTAGAGACGCCTGCGCCGGAAGCAGAAGATGTGGCTGAGGAGGCGTCCGCGCCGGTCGAAAGCGCGCCCGCTTCCACAGACGAAGACGGCACCGCCGAAATGCTGGCGCTGGCCGGAGCGATCAGCGAGGGGATCACCCCGTTGGATCCGCTGAGCGATGCCGAGCCTGCCGGAGAAGAGACCGTCGAAGACGCGGGTGCCGGCGAAGAAGACCAGACCACCGGGACCATCACCGCATCGTTGCGGCCCAAGGCCCGCCCGGCCGATCTGAGCAATATCCGCCAGGTCGTTGCTGCAGCGGCCCCCGATGCAGAGGCCCGCGATATCGACCCCGAAAGCATCGCCATCGGCACTCGGCTGGCGCAGCTCGGTGCATTTTCCAGCGAGGAAATCGCCCGCGAGGAGTGGGACAGGTTGGATGTGCGCTTCGAGGAGTATCTCGAAGGCAAGGACCGCGTGATCCAGCGTGCCACCAGCGGCGGGCGGACATTCTATCGCCTGCGCGCGATGGGCTTCGAGGATCTGGCTGATGCACGGCGCTTCTGTTCGGCCCTTGTGGCTGAAAAAGCGGAATGTATTCCAGTGGTTACCCGGTAAAATTAATCTCAGGCAGAACGCATGACCCATTTCGGCGCCACCATCCTTGATGCGACGGGCACGCGGCTCAGCGCGGAGGAAAAACGCTTCTTCACCGATGCGGATCCGTTCGGCTTCATCCTTTTTAGACGCAATATCGAGAGCGCGGATCAAGTCCGCGCCCTTTGCGCCGAGATGCGCGATGCGGTGGGCCGCGACGCGCCCATAACCATCGATCAGGAGGGCGGGCGCGTGCAGCGACTGCGTGCGCCGCTCTGGCGTGACTGGCCGTCGCCGCTGAGCCAGGTCGAGGCGGCGGGCAGAAATGCGCGCGAGGTCATGTATCTGCGCTATCGCCTGATCGCGCACGAGTTGCACGCGGTTGGTATCGACAGCAATTGCGCGCCCCTCGTCGATGTTGCCGGCCCGCAAACTCATGATTTCCTGCGCGACCGCTGCTACGGCACCGACGCTGCGCAGGTGTCCGAGCTAGGCCGGGCCGTGGCTGATGGCCTTCTGGACGGCGGGGTGCTGCCGGTGCTCAAGCACATCCCCGGACATGGCCGCGCGCAGGCTGACAGCCACCTGGACCTGCCGGTGGTCGACGCGGATCTGGACGCTCTGAGAGCCTGTGATTTCGCCCCCTTCAAGGCGCTGAACGGTCTGCCGATGGGTATGACCGCGCATCTGGTCTACGCGGCGATTGACGATCTTCCCGCCACCATCTCGCCCCGAATGATGCGCCTCATCCGCGATGAGATCGGCTTTGACGGGCTGATCATGACCGACGATATCTCGATGAGGGCACTCAGCGGCAGCCTGACCGATATCGCGCGCGCCTCGCTTGATGCAGGCTGCGATGTGGCGCTGCTATGCAATGCTTCGCTGGAGGACCGCCGCGCCGTGGCCGAGGCAGCAGGACGTCTTGATGACGCCGGGCTGGCCCGCGCCGAGGCAGCGCTGGCTGCACGCCGCACGCCCACGGAGGTTGACATTTCCGCGCTGGAGGCAAAGCTGTCCGCCATGAGCGGCGGCGTTGCACATGGCGGATGACGATTGGGAAGAACAGCGCGCGAGCGTTGCGGAGCGGCAGGCCGCCGAGGCACTGATCGTCGATGTCGACGGCTTCGAGGGGCCGCTCGATCTGCTGCTTACTCTCAGCCGCACGCAAAAGGTGGATCTGCGCAAGATTTCAGTGCTCCAACTTGCCCGCCAATACCTTGAATTTGTTGAAAAAGCCCGCGAGTTGCGGTTGGAGCTGGCCGCAGATTACCTTGTCATGGCCGCATGGCTCGCCTTTCTGAAATCGCGCCTGCTGCTGCCCCCCGATCCCGAAGAAGACGGCCCTTCTGGCGAGGATCTGGCCGCGCATCTGGCCTTTCAACTGGAGCGCTTGCAGGCCATGCGCGACGTCGCCGCGCGGCTTATGGCGCGGGGCCAGTTGGGGCGCGATTTCTTTGCGCGCGGCCGGCCCGAAGAGGTCACGCGCAGACGCAGCGTCCGTTATACCGCGACGCTTTTGGACCTGATGCAGGGCTATGCCCGCACCCGCACCCGCGATGAATTCCGCCCTTATGCGATGGACCGCGAGGCGATCTTCTCGCTCGAACAGGCGTTGGACCGGATGCGCGGGCTAATCGGATTTGGCGGGGACTGGACTGACATTTCCACTTATCTGCCGGAAGGGTTCGGCACCGATCCCGCGCGGCGCCGTTCGGCCATGGCCTCGACCTTTGCGGCGTCTCTGGAGCTGGCAAAGGAGGGCCGGGTCGAGTTGCGGCAGGGCGAGGTGTTCGGGCCTATCGAGTTGCGAAAACGGGATGAGAGACGTGGCTGAAGATATTGACGACACGAGCGAAAGCCTTTTTGCCGCCCCGCCCATGGCCGAGCAGGAGCGGATGGTCGAGGCGATCCTCTTTGCCGCGTCCGATCCTGTCGGTGTTCGCGAGTTGGAGGCGCGTCTGCCCCATGGCAGCGACCCTGCCGAGGCGCTGGTGCATTTGCGCAAGCGCTACGAGGGGCGCGGCGTTCAGCTGATGCGGGTGGGCGACGGCTATGTCATGCGCACGGCGCCCGATCTAGGCTTTCTGATGGAGCGCGAGACGGTCGAGACCCGCAAGCTGAGCCGCGCCGCGATCGAGACGCTGGCCATCATCGCCTATCAGCAGCCTGTCACCCGCGCCGAGATTGAGGAAATCCGCGGCGTCTCGGTCAGCCGTGGCACCGTCGATCAGCTGCTCGAGTTGGAATGGATAAGGTTTGGCCGCCGCCGCATGACGCCGGGCCGGCCGGTGACTTTCGTAGTGACAGATACCTTCCTGGGCCATTTCGGCCTGGAAAGCGCCCGCGACCTGCCCGGCCTCAAGGAGCTACGGGCCGCAGGGCTTCTGGATAGCCGCCTGCCGCCCATGTCGATGCCAGGCGCGCCCGCCGGTGAGGATGAGGACGAGGATGAAGGCCCGCTGGATGACGGCGATCAGAGCGAGCTTTTTGAAGAATAAGCGCCGGGTGCCCTGAAATCTGCACTATTCGATGCTATGTTGTAACGACGAGGAAAAGCAGGAGGGCGCAATGAACGCCAATCAACTGATCTCCATGGCGATGCGCATGATCATGCGTCGCCTGATGCGGTCCGGCGTGGATGCCGGTATCGGCGCGGTGAGCAAGCGGATGTCCAAAGGCAAAGATGCCGGGCCGTCCCCCGATGCGTCAGAAACGCAGAAACGTGCCCGTAGCACGATGAAGATCGCGCGCCGCATGGGGCGAATGTAGTTCATTCATCGCATTAAGATTGGTCTATACGGATTTGAAATGCTTGGATAACTTCAGGCCTTGACCCTGATAGTTGGAGCTGAGACCCGCGCCGTAGAGCGTGGCGGGCCTCTGGCTCATCCGCTCGTAGATCAGGCGGCCAACGATCTGCCCATGCTCCAGTACGAACGGAGCCTCGTGACAGCGCACCTCCAGCACCCCTCGTGACCCTGTGCCGCCCGCCGCATCATGGCCAAAGCCTGGATCGAAGAACCCGGCATAATGCACGCGAAACTCCCCGACCATGGCGAGGTAGGGCGCCATCTCGGCGGCGTAATCGGGCGGGATATGCACTGCTTCGCGGCTGACGAGGATATAGAACGCGCCGGGATCGAGAATGATCTGGCCGCGCTCGGAATGGACCTCCTCCCAAAACTCGGCGGGCGGATAATAACCAATGTTATCAAGGTCGATCACGCCCGTATGCGGCTTGGCCCGGTAGCCGACCAATGTGCCGTCATCGGGCCTCAGATCGACCGAAAATCCCAGGCCGTCATCGATCACAGGATCGCTATCGACCAGCTTGTCGGAGGCGTGGAGCGCTGTCAGCTCGGCATCTGTCAACGCGGCGCCGCCATCGCTGAAGCGGATCTGGTTGAGGCGCATTCCGGGCCGCACCAGCACGGAGAAGGAGCGCGGGCAGATCTCGGCATAGAGAGGTCCGGTGTAGCCCGCCGGAATCCGGTCGAACTCAGCGCCGCCATCGGTGATGGCCCGCGTCAGCAAGTCCAGCCGCCCGGTGGAGGACTTGGCATTGGCGGTGGCCTGAACACACTCGGGGAGGGCCAGCGATTCCATCAGTGGCACCACATAGACGCAGCCCTTTTCCAGCACGGCGCCCGCAGTCAGATCAATGCGGTGCATTTCGAACTCGGCCAGCCGATCCGCGACGCGGCGGCCATGTCCGGCCAGAAACGAAGCCCTGACGCGGTAGGCGACAGTGCCAAGGCGCAGATCGATGCTGGCGGGCTGGATCTGTTCGGGGCGCACGGGCGGGGTGGCGGTGATGGCGCCGTCCGCGATCAGACCTTCTAATTCCTGGCTGGAGAGAACCCCGGTCATCGTCATGCCCCTATCAAACTTGGGCTTAACTACCCGCCTTGGCGGCCCGATGCAATTGTTTGGAAAAACGATCTGGCAGTGCGTGAAGGGGAGCTGGGGAAGGGTGGTTATGGTCGGGCTAGCAGGACTCGAACCTGCGACCTTCCGTCCCCCAGACGGACGCGCTACCAGGCTGCGCCATAGCCCGACGATGGCGCTTTCTTACCTGTTTTGGCGGCGGCGACAAGGGCTAAATCCGATTTTTCGACATCGCCTCAGGATGAGCTTCAGGATGGACTGCGCCCATCGCCCATGCGCTGCCGCAGATCGGCAAGGCGGTTGGCGATATCGGCATAATCAGCGGCCTCGGCCGCCGTGACGTGCTTGAGGTTGGCTAACTTCCCAACGATCGAGGCAGGCGCAGGCATGGTGTCGGGCGGATCATCGGGTGTATCGACAGGTGCGATGCTCTGACGCTCCGGCGCGGGCGCTGGGGCGGCCTGGCCGGCCTCTTCCTTAGGCGTCGGGTCACCCGAATCGGCAGCCTCGTCGGCGGTCATCTTAGCCGGTGCAGGGCTGCGCGTGGCAGTTTGGTCTGGCGGCAGGGCCTGCGGAGTGGAGCTGTCGTTCTGCGTGGTCTCGTCGATTGCGCTTTCGGTCTGATCCACCTCGGCAGTATCGGCCTCCGCCTCAACGGCCTCGGTATCCGGGGCGGCCTCTGCTTCAGCGATATCCTTGGCGGACGCCCCTGCGCCGGCCTCCTCGGCCGCATCTTCGCCTTCAGATGTCTCAACCCGCGGCTGGCTACCAGCCGGCCGTTCAAAGTTCACAACCTGGCCGCGCTGCTCTTCTTCGGCCTCGGGCACGTCGAGTGCCATATCGGCAACGGTGCCTTCCAGATCGGCGTCGAGCGGTGGCGAGAGTGACGCCACATGGCGCACACCCTGATCACGCATCACCTTCTGCACGCCCTTGATGGTCATGCCGTCGTCATGCAGCAGCTTGCGAATGCCGCCCAACAACTGCATGTCGGCGGGTCGGTAATAGCGCCGCCCGCCGGCACGCTTGACTGGCTTCACCTGGGTGAACTTGCTCTCCCAGAAGCGCAGGACATGGGCAGGAATGCCCAGCCAGTCTGCGACTTCGCTGATGGTGCGAAAGGCGTCCGCGGATTTGGACATGATCAGCGCTTGTTCCCGGCTGCCACGCGATCCTTCATCAGATGCGAGGGACGAAAGCTGAGAACGCGGCGCGGATTGATCGGGACTTCTTCCCCGGTTTTCGGGTTGCGCCCGACACGGGCCGATTTCTCGCGCACGGAAAATGTGCCGAAGGACGAGATTTTCACCTGCTCGCCGCGCACCAGCGCATCCGACATATGTTCAAGCACGCTTTCGACCAGTTGGGACGAATCGTTACGGGACAGGCCGACCTCGCGGAAAATCGCTTCGCTCAGGTCCATCCGCGTCAAAGTCTTGTCACTCATCGCCATCCCCCAAATATATTTTGAGCAACAATAGGGGCGAAGAAATTTGCGAGTCAATTACAATGGCTTGCAAGGGGCTGTTTAAGCGGGTTTTGCACCAATGAGCGGTGCTGAGAGCCGGACTACCAGCGTAGCGCCACCGCGCCCCACGCCAGACCGCCGCCAATCGCCTCGCTGAGAATCAGATCGCCGCGCTTGATCCGGCCATCCGCGACACCGACCGACAGGGCCAGCGGAATGGATGCAGCAGAGGTATTGCCATGGTCCTGAACGGTCAGGATCACATGGTCCATCGGCACGCCCATCTTCTTGGCGGTGCCCTGAATGATGCGGATATTCGCCTGGTGCGGTACGATCCAGTCCACATCTGCGGATGTCACGCCAGTCTTGGCGAGGGCCGCTTCGGCGGTCGATGCCAACTTGTCCACGGCCTGGCGGAATAACGGATTGCCCTGCATGCGCACCTTGCCCGAGGTGCCGGTGGTCGAGACGCCGCCATCGACATAGAGCATTTCCCGATAGCGCCCGTCGGAATTGAGATCGGTTGCCAGAATGCCGCGGTCATCCGATGTGCCGGCCCCGTCCTCGGCCCCGAGGACAAGCGCGCCCGCGCCATCGCCAAAGAGCACGCAGGTGCTGCGGTCAGTCCAGTCCATGATGCGGCTGAATGTCTCGGCCCCGATCACCAGAAGACGGTCGGCCTGGCCCGAGACGATCATCGCATTGGCATTGCAAAGCGCATAGATGAAGCCCGCGCAGACGGCCTGCACGTCGAAGGCAAAGCCGTGTGTCATGCCCAACTCGGCCTGCACCATGGTGCCGACCGAGGGAAAGGTGAGGTCAGGGGTCGAGGTGGCGACGATGATGCCGTCGATACCGTCAATGCCGATGCCCGCGTTTTCCAACGCCGCACGTGCCGCGCGCACGGCAAGGTCCGACGTGGTTTGCCCCTCGGCGGCGAAATGGCGCCGTTCGATCCCCGAGCGCGTGCGAATCCATTCGTCGCTGGTATCGACCAGCTCTTCGAAATGGGCATTCGGGACGATGCGGTCAGGCAGGTAATGCCCGATCCCGAGAGGAACGGCGCGGCGGGTCATTGGGATTTCTCCGTTGTGGCTTCGTCCTCGGTGTCATCCTGAGCGGGCAGGGCGGCCAAGGCAACGCGCGAGGCCAGCTTCTCCGAAAAGCCGGTCTGCGCCAACTGAAAAGCCAGCTTGACCGCAGCCGAAACGCCAGTGGCATCGGCGGCCCCGTGGGATTTGACGACCGTGCCGTTAAGACCCAAAAACACGCCACCATTGAAGCGGCGCGGGTCTATCCGCTTTTTCAGGCGGCGCAGCGACGGGTAAGCAAGGACCGAGGCGATGCGCGACAGGATCGAATACTGGAACGCCTCGCGCAGAAGGTCCGCGATCAGCGTGGCGGTGCCCTCGCCGGTTTTCAGCGCGACATTGCCGGTGAAGCCGTCCGTCACGATCACATCGCAGGTGTCGCCCGGCAGATCGCGTCCCTCGACAAAGCCGACGAAATCGAAATCGGCGCCGCGCGCGTGGGCGGCGATCAGGTCATGCGCCTCGCGCAGCTCGGCGCGGCCCTTGTGCTCCTCCGTGCCGACATTCAGCAGACCGATGCGCGGGCGCTGCACACCGAATCCGTTGCGCGCATAGGCGGCCCCCATCAGCGCGTATTGCATCAGATCCTTGGCATCCGCGCTGATATCCGCGCCGCCATCCATCAAGAGGTTGAAACCCTGCGGATTGCGCGAGGGCCACATGACGGCGATGGCCGGTCGATAAATGCCGGGCAGGCGGCGCAGGCGCAGCACCGACATCAGCATCAACGCCCCTGTGTTGCCGCAGCTGACGCAAACCGTCGCCTCGCCCGCGCGCACCGATTCCAGCGCGGACCACATCGAGGTGTCCTTGCCGTGGCGGGCGACGTGACTGGGCTTGTCCTCCATGGTGACGACGCCGGCGGCGTCGCGCAGGACGCAGCAATCGGCGAGAACGCGATGCTTGGCCACAAGCGGCTCGAGCTCGGCGATTGCGCCGTGCACGATGAAGGCAATATCGGGGTTTTTGTGCGCACTGGCGGCGATGCCAGCCACCACGGTCGCGGGGCCCAAATCGCCGCCCATTGCGTCAACAGAAATGACTGTCTTGCCCTTGAGAGGGGCTTGGCCGCGTTCCGAGGTTGAGGCCCGGGCATCAGGTTCAGCGGTCACATCCGGCTGCGAGCCTGATGATGTGCCGGTCTGCGATGCGCCGGTCTGGCCGGCGAGGGCCGGCCCAGTGTCTGGACGCGCAGTCATGCAGGCGGTCCGTCCTCAATAATGATCAGGCGCGGCGGAGTCGGAAGTAGGCGCGGCTCAGGCCGCGTCTTCGTCCAGATCGACCTCATCTGCCAGCGCGACGACTTCACGGTCCGCGTAATGGCCGCATGCCGAGCAGACGTGATGCGGGCGCTTCAGCTCGCCACAGTTGGGGCATTCATTGGGGTTGGCGCCACTGAGGGCGTCATGCGCGCGGCGATTGTTGCGGCGCGATTTCGATACTTTGTTCTGCTGGACGGCCATGTCGCGATCCCGATTCCTGTGGGCCGGTTCGGCCCTGTTTCCATGAGGTTCCGCGGCACATAGTCCGCCTTGGGGCGCCGGTTCAACCCCCAAATCCTGTGAGAGCGCGAAAATACAGCGAATTGCAACATCTGCAAGCGAATTCTCGCGGTCGCCGCGCCCTGACCGGACTACTCGTCATCCTTCATCTGCGCCCGCAGCGCGGCCAGCCCTGCGAAGGGCTTGACCGCATCGTCGTCCAGCGGCGCCTCACCCGGAGGAGCGGCGATGGCGTCCGCGGGCTCGATGCCGTCCTTGCGCGGATAATCGGGCAGGGCAAGCGCAACCGCCTCGATCAGTACGCGTGCAAGGTCGATCACTTCGCCCAGCGGTTCTTCTGTGTCATCCTCTGGCATCTCCACGCCATCGTCCGGAGTCGGGGCCAGCTCTTCGGGCTGCGGCATATCGGTGAGAAAGCGGCGCTCCACACGGGTATCGACGCGGGTTGTTACCGACTCCAGCGTGGCCACGCATTCTTGCTGCGCGGTGGCGCCCAGATCTGCCTTCAGCTGCCAGTCGCGCCGGCCCAGCGGGGCCAGCGTGCCCCGAAAGGATAGCTTGCGCAGGGCGATGACGCCCAGTTCCTGGGCCATCGCGGCGCGCATGTCTGCATCCGGCACGATATCGAAGCTGAGGGTGGTGCCCTTGGGCAGTTCGGCCACGCGCAGCGCGGCGGGGTCTTTCAGCAGCTTTGCCATGGCGGAAAACGCTTCCTTTCTTGAACCTCCGGTATGGAGTGTTGTAAGCGGGATAAAAGGCCCGGCGGGCCGGGATGCAAGAGGGCAGTCATGTTCGGAACCCATTTTTCGCTGAAAGCCTGCGCCATGGTGCTTGCCCTTGTCGGCTTTGGTGCCGTTGCGGGTTGCACCGCGACTTACCAGAATCATGGGTATGTGCCCCCAGACGAGGATCTGGCGCAACTGGCGCCCGGCGTCGACACGCGGGCAACGGTCGATGACGTGATCGGCGCGCCCTCGGCCTCCGGTGTTCTGTCGGGCGGCGACTATTACTACGTGCGCAGCCGCGTCCGGCATTACGGCATGCTGCGCCCTGAGGTGATTGAGCGTCAGGTGCTGGCCATCAGCTTCGACCAGCAGGGAATCGTCTCGAATATCGAGCGGTTCGATCTGCGCGACGGCAATGTCGTGCCGCTTTCACGCCGCGTCACGGATTCGAGCGTGCAGGGCAAAGGCTTCCTGCGGCAGATGCTGGGCAATATCGGCAATATCAACCCGGCCGACTTCTTCTAGGGTGCTTGGGGCGGGGGTGCGCCTGTGATCGCCCCTTCATCGCAGCGCCGCTACATCGCGCGGCTCGCTGAAGGGCAGCACGATCTGGCGGCGGCGCAGGCCTTGCGCACACGGGCTTTCGGCCTGACCCGCCCCGATGGGGATACCTTCGATGCGCAGTGCACCCATATCGTGGTCGAGGATCGGCGCGAGGGGCGGCTTGTTGCCTGCTTTCGCCTCATGGCGCTGGCGGGCGCCGACTTCACCCGCAGCTATGCCGCGCAATTCTATGACCTGACTGCGCTGGCCGACTATCCCGGCCACATTACCGAGCTTGGCCGGTTCTGCGTCGATCCTGCCGCCCATGATCCCGACATCCTGCGCGCCGCATGGGGCGAGATCACTGCCCATGTCGATGACAAGGGTGTTGCACTGCTGATCGGCTGCACCTCTTTGCGCGGCACGGACCCCGCACCCTATCGTGAGGCCTTTGCCGCGCTGGCCGCGCATCACCTTGCCCCGCCCGCATGGAGGCCGGGGCGCCGCACCGCCAATGCCGTGCCGCTGGTGGGCGAGGTCTCGGATCCTGCCGCCGCGCGTGCGATGATGCCGCCCCTGTTGCGGAGTTATCTGGGCATGGGCGGCTGGGTCAGCGACCATGCAGTGATCGACCCTGAAATGAACACGATCCACGTATTTACCGGGCTCGAGATCGCCCGCATCCCCGAGGCGCGCAAGCGCCGCCTGCGCAGCACGCTTGACGGCGGCAGCGCAGCACGGTAGCGGGCGCCATGGCAGCACGTCCCCCCCTTTTGCAACTCTCCGATATCTCCCTCACGTTCGGGGGCGATCCCGTCTTTGCCGACCTCTCGCTTGTCGTTCAGCCGGGTGACCGGGTGGCGCTGGTCGGGCGCAACGGATCAGGCAAATCCACCCTGATGAAAGTGATGGCCGGCCTCGTCGAGCCTGACGCGGGCATGCGCGTTGTCGCCCCCGCCGCCTCGGTCGGTTACATGGAGCAGGACCCCGACATGTCCGGCTTTGCCACGCTGGGCGATTTCGCCGCCAGTCAGCTGGACCCGGCCGAGCATTACCGCGTCGAAATGGCCGGTGAGGGCCTCAAATTCGATCCTGCCCGCCCGGTCGAGACCGCCTCGGGCGGGGAGCGCCGCCGCGCCGCGCTGGCCAAGCTGATGGCCGAAGCGCCCGAGCTCATGCTGCTGGACGAGCCGACGAACCATCTCGATATCGAGGCGATCGCCTGGCTGGAGAACACGCTGAAAGAGACGCGCACTGGCTATGTCCTGATCAGCCACGACCGCGCATTTCTACGTGAACTGACGCGCGCAACCCTCTGGATTGACCGGGGTATGGTGCGCCGGCAGGAAAAGGGTTTCACCCATTTCGAAGAATGGCGCGACAAGGTCTGGGAAGATGAGGATCAGCAACGCCACAAGCTGAACCGCAAGATCAAGTCCGAGGCCCGCTGGGCCGTCGAGGGCATCAGCGCCCGGCGCAAGCGCAATCAGGGCCGCGTGCGCGCCTTGCAGGATCTGCGGGCTGAGCGCAGCAGTCAGATCAAGCGTCAGGGCGCCGCGGCCATGGCGCTGGAGGCCGGGCCGAAATCCGGCAAGAAGGTGATTGAGGCAGAAGGCATATCAAAGGCTTACGGCGACAAGGTGATCCTGCGGGACTTCTCGCTTCGGGTGCTGCGGGGCGACCGGATCGCGCTGGTTGGGCCGAATGGCGTGGGCAAGACAACGCTGCTGAACATGCTTTTGGGGCAGGAGGCGCCCGATAGCGGCACCGTCAGTCTCGGGACCAACCTCATGCCAGCCGTATTCGACCAGGCGCGCGCGCAACTCGACCCCGAGATGAGCCTCTGGGACAGTTTGACTGGTGATCCTGAAATGCGCGTGTCGGGCAAGGCCGACCAGATCCTTGTGCGCGGATCGCCGCGCCATGTGATCGGCTATCTCAAGGAATTCCTCTTTGACGAGGCGCAGGCGCGCGCGCCGGTGCGCTCGCTTTCGGGGGGCGAAAAGGCCCGGCTGCTGCTGGCCAAGCTGATGGCCCGCGAATCGAACCTTCTGGTGCTGGACGAGCCGACGAACGATCTGGATATCGAGACGCTGGATCTGCTTCAGGAGCTGTTGGACGATTACGATGGCACGATCATCCTCGTCAGCCACGACCGCGATTTTCTGGACCGGATCGCCACAACCACCATCGCTATGGAGGGCAACGGCCGCGCCACTGCCTATGCGGGGGGCTGGTCCGATTACCAGGCGCAGCGCCAGCCCGAATGGGCGGCCTCGGCCAGTCCGGCGCCCAAGAGCACTTCAAAAGACAAGGGCAACGCCCCGACGCCGAAGGATAATTCTACCAAGTTGAGCTTTACCGAGAAGCACCGGTTGGCCGAATTGCCTGATGAGATCGCACGGCTTGAGGCAGAGATCGGCAAGCTTGAGGGGTTGATGGCCGACCCCGAGCTTTTTACCCGCGAGCCGGTGAAATTCCGCAAGGCGACCGAGGCGCTGACCGCGCGGCAAGAAGCGCTGGCCAAGGCCGAGGAAGAGTGGCTGACGCTGGAAGAGAAGGCCGGCTGACGCGCGGCTGACCTTCATGTGCCCGCGCGCAGGCGCGGCCCCAGAGCCGTCACCGCAACGACCGTGATCAGGATGCGCAGAATGTGATGCATCGTGACGAAAGCGGGGTTCGCGGCCATGCTGAGCGCGATCAGCCCCATCTCGGTCACGCCGCCCGGGGCGAAGCTGATCAAAAGCGTGTCGAACGCCTCGCCCAAGAGGGGCCGCAGAAGCGCTGCGATCCCCGCCGCCAATAGCAGCATACCGCCCACGGATACCATAGCCAGCGCGGCGCCTCGCAGGATCAGGCCGCGCCCGATGCCCGCAAATCGCGTGCCGAGCGCGGTGCCGATTACCACTTGCGCAACATTGACCAGCCAGGGCGGCACGTCCAGATGCACCAGCCCCGCGAGGTTCAGCGCAGCCGCGACGACGAGTGGGCCGGTCAGCTGCGGCGCGGGCAGCCGCGCGGCACGTCCCAAGGCCCAGCCAACCAAGCCGGCAAGGGCCAGCCAGGGCATGGCGCCCCACGGCACAGGGCCTTGAGCCATGCTGACGCCCGCCGCACTGCCCACCGGCGCGCCCAAGTGCAGCGACATGCCGAAGGGCAGGGCGGTGACCACGACGATGATGCGCAGGAATTGCTGAGTCATCAGCCGGGGCAGATCCGCGCCCGCCGCCTCCCCCAGTGCGATGCTCTCGTAAAGGCCGCCGGGGGCCGCAGCGAAGAAGGCGGTGGGGCGATCGAAGCCGCCAATACTGCGAAAGAGCAGGTAATTGCCAGCCAGCGACAGAAGGACAAAGGCGGTCAGCGCCCCGATGCTGAGCATGAGGCCCGGAGCGTTTCGGAAAAGATCGGGCGCGACCTGGGCGCCGATCATCAATCCGATCATCGCGATGAAACTTTCGCGCAGAGGTTGCGGAAATCGGTAGCCCGTCGGCATAAACCGCGCCGCGCGGCTGCAGGCGACAGCCCCGACGGCAATAAGAGGACCAAGCATGAAGGGTAGCGGCGTCGAAAGCGCATTGGCCACGAAGGCGGCGAGGGTGCCAAGCGCAAGAAGGGCGAGGCTGGTGGCGGCGCGTGCGGTCCGGCTCATGAGGATCGCCGTGTCATGTCCATCGCTGCATCGGATGCGCCTGCGCGTCAGTGGCGGGGATGGAGCGGGTAACGGGAATCGAACCCGTAACTAAAGCTTGGGAAGCTGCCGTGATACCTTTTCACCATACCCGCCGCACCTGATCTGGTAGCACCGGATGCGGGCGGAATTCAAGGTGAAAACGCGGGAGCTGCGGGCTGTGCGAGGGGGCGTGTCAGCCGCCCCAGCTGCGCACCGTGCCGCAATCCATATGCACGAAATTCGAGCGCGAGTAGCGGCCCACCCCGCCAGCACGGCAGGCCATGGCCGCCTTGCTCATCTGGCCGACCGAGCGCGAGCCGAGCCGCAGATCGGCGGCCTGTCCCTTGAGATGAAGCGAGTTCTTGGCGACCCCGCCAGAGCGGCTGCGCAGCATCGAGTTGGTCTTGGGACTGCGATAACCGGAAAGGAGCGTGTATGGCTCGGACGTGTCCAGCAGGTTATGCGCGGCAACCATGATATCGACGGTGCGCACATCGATGCCCTTGATGTCGTTGGTGCGCCAGTCGCGCATGAAGGCCGAGATTTCGTTTACGGCATCGCGAATATACTCACCCTCGATCCAGTAGATCGTGTCGATCTTCTCGCCCGTGCGGGGCGAGGTCATGCGCAGGCGGCGGATATCGCCGGCGCCGCGCAGAAGTCCGAAAGCGTTGCCATAAGATGGGGCCGCAACGAGTGCGGTTGCCGCGAACGCGCCCAAAAGCGCACGCCGCGACAGGCTGGTCGTTCTGGAATCGGTCATTGATTTGCCTGTCCGTCGCTTCAAATTATACCCCGCTTGGCGCGGGCGTTTCATCTTCCCCCAGATGCATTTGTAGCTATGGCATATTAAGAATCGCTAACCAAGATGAAGGTTCCCGATTTTTATTTTGGCAATGAATTTCGGCACATTTCCGCGCATTTCAAAGCATGCGTAACCCGGTTGCCATGGATTGATGCGTTTGCGTCGCACGCCTCCAAGCTTTGGCCCGATCACGGAAAAATGGGTGGACAATAGCTTGATTGCCCGGCTGATGTGGGAGTGCTGCTGTGATTAACGAGTGCCGGGGGACCACATGACCATTGCCGCGTTTTTCCAGACCACACCTGGCAGGGATTCGCGCTGGGTGCAGGGCACGCGGCGGGCGGTGCTGCCGGCAATCGCGGCGGCGATGATCCTTGCCGCGCCGCCTGCGGCGACGGCGGGCGTTACCGCGTTCAAGCAGGCCGTGGCAGAGGGAGCCGCGCGCGAGGACGGGCTGGCGGAGTATTACCGCGCCAGCGGATTCAAAGCCATCTGGACCATTCAGGGCGAGACAGGCCGCGCGCGCCGGCAGGCTCTGCTGCAGGCGATTGACGACGCCACCGCGCATGGCCTGCCCGCAAGCCGGTATGACGCACCGGGGCTTTTGGCGATGATGCGCGCGGCGCGCACTCCGCGCGATCTGGGTGCGGTCGAGGTCGCGATGTCGCGCACTTTCCTACGCCTTGCCCATGACATGCATACCGGCATCCTGACGCCGTCGCGCGTTGTCAGCGACATTGTGCGGGATGTTCCCGTGCGTAGCGACGAAGAGCTGCTGACCAGCTTTGCCACCAGCGCACCTTCCGGATTCTTTCGCAACCTGGCGCCCAAGTCGGGCGAATACGCGCGGCTTTTGCGCGAAAAGACCCGGCTTGAGGGCATGCTTGCGACCGGCGGCTGGGGCCCCGCAGTGCCTGCGACGTCCCTGGCGCCCGGCCAGTCGGGCCCCGAGGTTATCGCGCTGCGCAACCGCCTGATGCAGATGGGCTATCTGGAGCGGACCGCGACAGGCACTTATGATATCCCGATCATGCAGGCCGTGCAGCAGTTCCAGGCGGCGCACGGGCTGGTGGCCGACGGCACCGCAGGCGCTGCGACCATGGCCGAGATCAACAAGCCGATCTCCGAGCGTCTGCCCATGCTGCATGTCGCGATGGAGCGCGAGCGCTGGCTCAACAAGCCGCGCGGGCAGCGGCACATCCTGGTCAACCTTGCCGATTTCACCGCCCGCATCATGGATGACGACAGCCTGACCTTCGAGACCCGCGCCGTTATCGGCAAGAATACCTCGGGCCAGCGCAGCCCCGAGTTTTCGGACGAGATGGAATATCTCGAGATCAATCCGGTCTGGAACGTCCCGCGCTCGATCACGGTCAAGGAATATCTGCCGCAGATGCAGCGCAATCGCGGCGCGGCGGGGCATCTGAAGCTCTACAATTCGCGCGGGCAGGAGGTCAGCCGGGCCAATGTCAATTTCAATGCCTACTCGGCCCGCACATTTCCTTTTGCGCTGAAACAGCCGCCCTCGAACCGCAATGCGCTGGGGCTGGTCAAGTTCATGTTTCCGAACAAGTACAACATCTACCTGCACGACACGCCGTCCAAGAACCTCTTCAACCGCAATGTGCGCGCGTTCAGCCATGGCTGCATCCGCCTGCAGCGCCCCTTCGATTTCGCCTATGAAATCCTGTCGCGGCAGGAGGCCGACCCCAAGACCTATTTCGACCGCATACTGAGTTCGGGCCGCCAGACCCAGGTGCCGCTGGAGCAGAAGATCCCGGTGCATATCATCTATCGCACCGTCACCGTGCCGGCCAAAGGCCCGGTGCAGTATCGCGACGATATCTATGGCCGCGACGGCAAGATCTGGGACGCGCTGCAAAAGGCGGGGGTTTCACTGCCCGCTATTCAGGGATAGATATCGCACCGCCAAGCCTAGGGGTGCGCCATGTCCTACACCATTGATGAAATCGCCAAATCGCTGGGGGCCATCGCCTTTGGCGACGGATCCATTCGCGTTGGCGCTCTGGCCGAGCCTGCGGATGCCGGACCAGACGATCTGGCGCTCGCGACCAAGCCCGCCTATGCCGAAGGCCTGCCCGAGGGCCGCGCCCGCGCCGCGCTGATCTGGGACGGCGCGGATTGGCAGGCGCTGGGGCTGGAGGCAGCCATCATCGCGCCGCGCCCGCGCTTTGCGATGTCGGGTCTGACCGCGATGATGGACCTCGGCGAGGGCTGGGGCGAGGGCATCCACCCCTCGGCGATCATTGATTGCAGTGCCGAGTTGGGCGACGGCGTGCATGTCGGACCGCTCACGGTCATCGGACGTGGTGCGCGCATCGGCGCAGGCACCCGGATCGGGCCGCAGGTCACGATCGGCGCGGATGCTGTCATCGGGGAGGATGGCCTGATCCGCGAGGGCGTGCGCGTCGCTGCCCGCGTTCGGATCGGGACGCGCGTCATCATCAATCCCGGCGCAGTGATCGGCGGCGACGGGTTCAGCTTTGTCACGCCCGAGAAATCCGGCGTCGAGTCTGTGCGCGAGACGCTGGGCGATCAGGGCGGCGCGGCGGCGCAGAGCTATGTACGAATTCACAGCCTTGGCTCGGTCCGGCTGGGCGACGATGTCGAGGTGGGCGCAAATGCCGCCATCGACCGCGGCACCATCCGCGACACGGTGATCGGTGATCGCACAAAGATCGATACGTTGGTCATGGTGGCCCATAACGTGGTGGTCGGCACCGATACGCTACTATGCGGGCTGGTCGGCATCGCAGGCTCGTCCCGGATCGGCAACAACGTGGTGCTGGCCGGGCAGGTTGGCGTTGGTGATAACCTCTTTGTCGGTGATAACGTGATCGCGGGCGGCGGCACCAAGATCCTTTCGAATGTGCCGGCGGGGCGTGTCATCCTGGGCTACCCCGCGATGAAGATGGATGCGCATATTGATATGTACAAACATTTGCGGCGTCTGGGCCGACTGGTGGCCGATGTCGCCCAGCTGAAGAAATCGGTTTCCAAGGCCCAAGAGAGTGACTAAATCGGAGCCACTCGTCCAAGGAGACATGGCATGAGCATACCGGACCGCGTGATCGCCATCATCGCCGAGCAGGCCATGCTGGAGCCGTCCGACGTCACGCTGGATAGCACGCTCGAGGATCTGGGCGTCGACAGTCTGGGCCTTGTCGAGAGCATTTTTGCCATCGAGGAAGAGTTCGACATCAACGTACCTTTCAATGCGAACGAGCCGACGGCCGGGGATTTCGATATCTCGACGGTCGGCGCCATCGCGGCGGGGGTTCAGCGGCTCGTCGCAGAGCAATCGTGAAGCGGGTCGTCATCACCGGCGCGGGTACGATCAACGCGCTGGGGAAGGATGTCCCCGAAACGCTGGAGGCAATGCGTGAGGGCCGCTGCGGCATCAGCGAGCTGGAGTTCCGCGATGTCGAGCGTCTGGCCATCCGCATCGGCGGGCAGGTCAAGGGTTATGACCCCGAGGTGGATTTTACCCGCCAGCAACTGGCCCTCTATGACCGCTTTACCCAGTTCACCCTGATCGCCGCGCGCGAGGCGGTCCAGCAATCGGGCCTCGATTTCTCCGAAGAGTTGTCGCTGCGTTCGGGCGTCGTTCTGGGCAATTCGGGGGGCGGCATGACCACCCTCGACGAGAATTACCGCTCGGTCTACGAGGACGGCAAGAACCGCGTGCATCCCTTCGTCGTGCCCAAGCTGATGAACAACGCGGCGGCCAGCCATGTCTCGATGGCCTGGGGGCTGCGCGGGCCCAGCTTTACCGTCTCGACCGCCTGCGCGTCCTCCAATCACGCGATGGCGCAGGCGTTTCAGATGGTGCATGGCGGGCTGTGCCCCGTGATGCTGACCGGCGGCTCGGAATCGATGCTGTGCTTTGGCGGGGTCAAGGCGTGGGAGGGGCTGCGCGTCATGTCGCGCGACGGATGCCGACCCTTTTCAGCCAATCGCAACGGCATGGTGCAGGGCGAGGGGGCAGGGATCTTCGTCTTCGAGGAGTTCGAGCACGCCCGCGCCCGCGGTGCCGATATACTGGCCGAAGTGGTGGGCTACGCCATGTCCTCGGACGCCTCGGACATCGTCATGCCCTCCAAGGAGGGCGCGGCCCGTACCATATCGGGCGCCATGCGCGATGCGCGCGTTGATCCCGAGGAGGTCGGCTATATCAACGCGCATGGCACCGGGACGGCGGCCAATGACAAGACCGAATGCGCTGCCGTGGCCGACGTCTTTGGCCGGCACGCGGACAAGCTGATGATCTCGTCGACCAAGTCCATGCACGGCCATCTGATCGGCGGCACCGGCGCGGTCGAACTGCTTGCCTGCATCATGGCCCTGCGCGACGGCGTAATCGCACCCACAATCAACTACGACGAGCCGGACCCGGAATGCGCCCTCGATGTCGTCCCCAACGAGGCCCGCGAGGCTAAGGTCGAAGTGGCACTGAACAATGCCTTCGCATTTGGCGGGTTGAATGCGGTTTTGGCGCTGAGGCGCGCCGGGTAGAGGCGTTGGTTGGTCTGCCTGGTGGGCTCGACTGTGATCGACGATGCGTGGCAGGTATCGATATCCGCTGGGCGGGACGAAGGGTGATTTCGGTGCGGATGCGCTAATGGCAGCTATCGGCGCGATTGGCTAGCTAACATCAACTTTGGCGGGACCTGACGATGCGATTATGCGCTTGAGCAGCGGCGCGAGCGGCTTGAAAACCATCCTGCCAATCAACGTAAGGACCGGCCTCGAATTCCGCATCATCGAACTGGCGTATTTATCGGCTTCCTTTTCCTGGTCAGCCACCCGTCCACCCTCGATGTGACCGGATACGTGATGCCCGACTTCATGGTAGAACGTGAATTCCGCATTCAGACGACACCACCAAAGCTTGATACCTTTCGGGGTGCTGGCGGGCCATGTCAGGATGATGCAGGAGAAGAACAAATTGTATCTTCCCAGATAATCGAGGTCCGGGCGGCGGGCGATAACATTGATGCGGGCCACGTTATCGAGCGAAAGCCTCTTCGTCTTACTCCAGCGTTCGATATTTCCGATCACCACAGAGCGGTCAGCTATGCCGGGGGCAACAAATACCGGGATTTGGTCGCCAACATAGGTTGCCGGGTATTCATGAACGCGGCGCGAAAGAAGATCCAATGTTCTTTCGTGCATGGAGTGTAGGTTGCTGTTTCGCAGCCTGCGGATTTCCTGTTCAAAAGCAGACGCGTCCAACTCATCGAGGATGGATAGCAACACCCCGAAATATTTGGCCAAAGGTCCGCGCGGGTTCTCTGACCATGCAGATGACGCCAGTTTCTCTTGAACCTGGAGGGTTGCCTCTGCGCCGCCTTGCAACAGCTCGCGCCATGCATCGCGAACGGTTTCAACATGATCTGTCGAAATACCTCTCAACAATCGTTCAATAGCGGGGCGGGTTTTTTCCGTCATCTGAAAATAGTACTGGGCAAAAAGGGCTATAATTTGACACTTGAGCGCCCTTTATTGACGATACGCGACCTTAGACAAGAGTAGTCATAGCAGGTAGCTGCCATTCGCCCCCACTGCAGCATTCAACACTACGGGCTCAAAGCGGGCATCTGAGCCACCGGTTCCTGGTCCTGTGTTGGAAATGTCAGGGACAAGTTCAAAGGTCAAAACGCAAACCGCCAAGACTGCGTTCACTTCAAGAAAAAAAGGATCAGAGACCCTTGGCCTGCGCCTTGGCAGGAGCGCGGGCAAGCATGGCGTGGCCGGTGCGGGGACCCTCATCCTTGTCCTCCTTCTCGGTCATCAGCATGATCGCGACGCCGCATTGGACACCGGCATAGACGATCCCGTTGAGGACCCAGAAAACGAGGACGGCCATGAGGCCGATGTCGGATGTGCTGACCAGATGCCACAGGTTCGCGACGTTCAGCCACAGCAGCGTTGCCGTGAACGCGCCAGCGATGATGAAGCCGATCACGCAGTGGGTAATGTAGAAACGGACGATAGTGGGCATGACGTCCTCCCTTTTGCTATCATTTATGATAGACTTTCGCCGCGCGTATTCAAGCGGAAGAAATGGCATCGGCGGACCCGGGCCGCTGGGCCGCAGCGCTCAATAGCAAAGGGGCGCGCCTTCCGGCACGCCCCTCAAAATACCATATATCGTCAACGCTTACTCGGTGAACTCACCGACAGCCTCGTAGCCCGCGGTGAAGCCTGCGAGAGACACATCGATGCGCACTTTCTGGTCGGGCGCCTGCGCGGGGACCAGCGTGATCTGCGCGGTCGCGCCGCGCTTGAACGTGTCGACATCCTCTTGCGTCAGGCCCATCTGCGCAACGCAGCCTGCCTCGGTGCAAACGCGGTAGGGATAGCTCTTGGCGGTGCCGCCATCGACCGACAATTTCAGCTCTTCGGTCAGCAGCGTGACCAGCGGGACGATCGCGGTTGCGCCGGCAACGGCTGGGGCCTGGCCCTCAATGCGAAAGACGCTGAATTCTGCAACGGGGTTGCCCCCCGCTTCGCGCAGCAACTGGTAGAGCTGGCAAGGATCTTCGCCCTCATCGTTGCGGAAGCAGCGCAGGCTCCAGTCGCCAAACTTCTCTTTGACATAGACGGCGGGCTGCTCGTCCGCGACCTGCGTGCCGGTCGAAAAGGCATTGTCGGTGCCGTTTTCAGCGCCTTCTTCCGATGCCGCAGCATCGGCCTCTGCAGGCGCGTCGGCTGCTGTGCCGGTCTCGGTGGCTGTATCCGCCGCCGCGTCGGTGGAGGTCTCTGCCGCGCTTTCGGCTGCAGGCTCTTCGGTGGTGGTGTCTTGCGCAAACGCTGCACCGGCAAGGCCGAGGGCCGCTGCGAAAGACAGGATGGAAATCGACTTGGGCATGATGTCCCCTTCATTCATTGAAGTTTCTCGGCGCATCTAACATGACGTGGGCGCGCTGTCAGGGGCAAAATGTCGGCCAAAGAGGACGACGGGGCGGATTTCCGCGCGGGTCATGTGGCGAGGCGTCCCTTCGGGCCTTGTTGTGGCCGTAGAAAAAGGGGCCGCATGGCCCCTTTCCCCGAATTCTCCCCGCCGAACTTGGCCGACTTAATCATTGAGCGTGACGCTACGATACAAGAGAATCGCCGTCAACAGTCAAAATGAGCCTTCGTCACGCGTTCAGAGCATGCCGTAGGGCGTTGAAAAAAAGGGCCGCACCCGGGGGCGCGGCCAGTCTGACAGGGAGGAAACCACTCCGGCACCCAGAGGACATGTGCGCCGGAATGAAAATGATACTGGCACCGAAAGGTTAAGATTGTATGGTCTCGCGGCACGCTGCAACGCGGCGGTCTATGAAGGACGGAAATATGAGTGACGGAATCTTTATCGGTGGCGGCGGGCCGGACTATGGCGAGGCGCAGATGCTGGGCCTGAAATACGCCAACCGTCATGGTCTGATCGCAGGCGCGACGGGCACCGGCAAGACCGTCACACTCCAGATCCTGGCCGAAGGATTTTCCGCCGCGGGCGTTCCGGTCTTCCTCTCGGACGTCAAGGGCGACCTCTCGGGCCTTGCCCAGGCCGGAAGCGCCGATTTCAAACTGCATGAGGCCTTTACCAGCCGGGCCCAGACGATTGGCCTGACGGATTACGCCTATTCCGCCTTTCCGGTCACCTTCTGGGACCTTTTTGGCCGGCAGGGTCATCCCGTGCGCACCACACTGGCCGAGATGGGCCCGCTTCTGCTGAGCCGCCTGATGGAGTTGAGCGAGGCGCAGGAGGGCATCATGAACATCGCCTTCCGCGTCGCGGACGAAGAGGGGATGCCGCTGCTCGATCTCAAGGATCTGCAGGCGCTGCTGGTCTGGGTCGGCGAGAACCGCGAGGCGCTGTCGCTGCGCTATGGCAATGTCTCGACGCAGTCCGTGGGCGCGATCCAGCGCCAGCTCATGGTGCTGGAGAACCAGGGCGGCGCGCAGCTCTTTGGTGAGCCTGCGTTGGAGTTGGCCGACCTCATGCATGTCGGCGCTGATGGGCGTGGGCAGATCAACATCCTTGCCGCCGACAAGTTGATGGGCGCCCCGCGCCTTTATGCCACCTTCCTGCTCTGGTTGCTTTCCGAGCTCTTTGAAACGCTGCCCGAGGTGGGCGATCCGGACAAGCCCAAGCTGGTTTTCTTCTTTGACGAGGCGCATCTGCTCTTTGATGACGCGCCCAAGGCGCTGGTTGACAAGGTCGAGCAGGTGGCGCGCCTCATCCGCTCCAAGGGCGTCGGCGTCTATTTCATCACGCAAAATCCTGATGACGTGCCCGAGGATATCCTGGGTCAGCTGGGCAACCGGTTCCAGCACGCGCTGCGGGCTTTCACCGCGCGTGACCGCAAGGCGCTGAGCCGCGCCGCCGAGACGTACCGCCCGAACGAGCGGTTCTCGACGGTCGATGCCATCCGCGACGTGGGCGTGGGCGAGGCGGTGACCTCGATGCTGCAGAAGAAGGGCGTGCCCGGCATCGTCGAGCGTACGCTGATCCGCCCCCCGTCCTCGCGGCTGGGGCCGATTGACGAAAGCGCCCGCGCGGCTGCGCTGAAAGCCTCTCCCGTCGCGGGCAAATATGAGGCCAGCATCGACCGCAAATCCGCTTACGAGATCCTCAAATCGCGCGCCGATCAGGCGGCCGCCGAGGCGGCACGCGCCGAAGAGGCCGCCGAAGAGCAGTCGGTGGCCGAGCGCGAATTCAACGCGGGCCGTCGCTATTCCGGAAAACGGGTGGAGCGCTCGACCGCGCAGCGGCGCGCGGACAGTACCGCTGGCAGCTTTGGCGAGGCGATCACCGGTGCGGTTCTGAAAGAGTTGAAAGGCACCACGGGCCGCCGCATCGTGCGGGGTATTCTGGGCGGGCTTTTCAAGGGCCGCTGAGGCCCATCTTGCATGAAACACTGGCATAAAGACTTGATTGGCGTTATTCTGTCGCCGAGCAGGAAACAATAACAACCCATAAGGGGGCAGCCTCATGGCAAGCCGCAAATCGACAGGCAGCAAGACGAAATCCAAGGCGCAAAAGCCTCGAAGGGCCAGTGCCGTGCCGCCCAAGACACCTGCGCCGCTGCGCGAACAGGCCGGGACGAGCACGATGGTCCCGGCGCCCCCGCTGCCCGGCAAACCCGGTCCCGCCAGAACACCGGCAAAACCTGCGACCGCCAAGACCAACGACGCCACGCTGGATGACGATGCCGCTCCGCTCAAGAAGCAGGAATTGATGGCGCAGGTCGTCGCGCGCTCGGAAGTGGCCAAGAAACATGCCAAGCCGGTGATCGAGGCCATGCTGGATGTGCTGGGCGAGGCGCTGGCCGAGGGCCGCGATCTGAATCTGCAGCCCTTGGGCAAGATCAAGCGCAAACGCATGAAGGAGACCGACAAGGCCCGCATCGTGATTGCCAATATCCGCCAGAAAAAATCCTCGGGCGAGACTGATGGGACAGGCCCGCGCCCACTGTCCAAAAGCACCCCAGGCAGCATCCCCAGACACTTGCCCGGCGCCGCCCCCACGGGCGCGGGCGCGCCCCTGCGCCATCCTCTGAAAGAAGCGGTTGCAGAGAGCGACGACTGACGCTAGAAAACGGCCCACGGGTGATTAGCTCAGTGGTAGAGCGCTTCGTTCACATCGAAGATGTCAGGAGTTCAAATCTCTTATCACCCACCATTTGTCAGTGAAAATCCAGGATGTGCTCTGACCGGAGCGGTTCTGATTTCAGGTAAAACGGCGCCTTGAACGGGCGCCGTTTTCGTTTGGTGGGTCCGCCGATACGCGCGTTTTTAGAACAGTCAAATGCAGTGCCGGGCCGGCGTAGTATCCACCTACTACCTCTTGCCCGATCTTTCGGCTTACCGTCGATTATTCTGTTCACGACTGTTTGGGAAGTATCATGGCCAAGGCACTACATTCGATGATTCGCGTTCTGGAGGAGGAGCGCTCGGTCGAGTTCTATCAAAAGGCATTCGGGCTGAGCGTTGCGCAGCGATTGGATTTCGACAGCTTCACGCTGGTTTACCTCTCGAATGACGAGACAGCGTTCGAGCTGGAGCTGACGATCAACAAGGACCGCACGGAGCCCTACGATCTGGGCGACGGCTATGGCCACCTGGCCTTTTGCGTCGACGATCTGGATGCCGAGCATGCCCGGTTCATTGCGGCGGGCTGGGCGCCGCGTAAATTGGTCGATTTCGAGCGCGACGGGGCGCTTCTGGCGCGGTTTTTCTTCGTCAAGGATCCGGACGGCTACGAGATCGAGGTGATGCAGAAACACGGAAGATATCAGTAAGGCAAAGTTCTAGGGAGGAACGACATGACACTGGAATTGAAAAAAATGACCCGGCGACAGCTCTTGTCGCGTGGGGCCTTGGCAGGGACGGCGCTTGTCGTCGGGCCGGGCTTCATCGCGGGCAGCAACGGCGCCTGGGCCTCGACGATGGACGCGCTCAAGCCCGAGACGATGGCGACGCTGGTGCAGATGGCGCGGGATATCTACCCGCACGATCAGCTGGCCGATGAGTTCTACGTGATTGCGGTCAAGGGATACGACGTGCCCGAGGCCGTGGACGAGACAGAGGCCGGGATTGCCGCGCTGGATGAGGCGGCCCGCGCCGCAGGCTTTGACAGCTACCTTGGGACCGGATGGGAAAAGGATCGCGTGGCGATTCTGACCAGCATGGAGGATACCGCGTTTTTCCAAAAGGTGCGCGGCGGCCTTGTGACCGGGCTCTACAACCAAAAGGCGGTCTGGCCGATCTTCGGCTATGAGGGCGAGAGTTATAGCCAAGGCGGCTATATCGATCGCGGTTTCAACGACATCAACTGGATTTAAGGGAGGATTGGCACCATGACGGCACCTTTTGACCTCACCGACGACAGTGTTGTCGTTATCATCGGAACCGGCGCCGGCGGCGGGGTTCTGGCAAACGAGCTGGCCCAGAAGGGCGTCAGCGTTGTCGCCCTAGAGGCGGGCGGGCGGTATCTGCCCGAGGATTACATCAACGACGAGTGGGACAGTTTTGGCCAGCTGGCCTGGCTGGACGGGCGCACCACCTCGGGCGACTGGCGCGTGGCCAACGATTTTTCGGGCCTGCCCGCATGGATCGTCAAGGCTGTCGGCGGCACGACGACTCATTGGGCGGGCGCATCCTTGCGCTTTCAGGAGCATGAGTGGAAAGCCAAGACGCATTACGGCGCTGTCGAGGGCGCGAACCTGCTCGACTGGCCGATAGATGGGGCCGAGATGGCGCCCTATTACGACAAGGCCGAAAAGAAGCTGAACGTGACCCGAACAAACGGCAATGCGGGCCTGCCGGGCAACAACAACTACAAGGTGTTCGAGGCGGGTGCGCAAAAGCTGGGCTACAAGGAGGTCAGTACCGGCCGCATGGCCATCAACTCGGCTCCGACCGAGGATCGCCTGGCCTGCCAGCAGACGGGTTTCTGCTTTCAGGGCTGCAAATGGGGAGCCAAGTGGTCCTCGGCCTATACCGACATCCCCGCAGGTGAGGCGACCGGCAATCTGGAGGTCCGCGAAAAGGCCCATGTGCTACGGATCGAGCATGATGACAGCGGCAAGGTCACCGGCGTCGTCTATGTCGATGCGGATGGCAATGAGCAGATGCAGAAGGCGCGCGTCGTCTGCGTTGCTGGCAACTCGATCGAGAGCCCGCGCCTCTTGCTCAACTCGGCTAGCTCGATGTTCCCTGATGGCCTCGCGAACAGCTCGGGGCAGGTGGGCCGCAACTACATGCGTCACCTCACCGGGTCGGTCTATGGCATCTTCGACAAGCCGGTAAAGATGTGGCGCGGCACGACCATGGCGGGCATCGTCCAGGATGAGGCACGCCACGATCCCAGCCGCGGATTCGTCGGCGGTTACGAGCTGGAAACACTTAGCCTCGGCATCCCCTTCATGGCTGCATTCCTCGATCCCGGCGCATGGGGCCGCGAGTTTACCAGCGCCCTCGACCAGTATGAGAACATGGCAGGTATGTGGATCGTGGGCGAGGACATGCCGCAAGAGAGCAACCGCGTGACACTGAATACCGACGTGACCGACCAATTCGGCCTGCCGGTGCCCAACGTGCATTACTCGGACCATGCCAACGATGTGGCGATGCGCAACCACGCTTATGAGCGCGGCCAAGCGATCTATGACGCGATGGGGGCTACGCGCACGCTGCCGACCCCGCCATATCCGTCGACGCATAACCTCGGCACCAACCGAATGTCGGAAAGGGCAGAGGACGGGGTGGTCAACCGCTGGGGTCAGACGCATGACATTGCCAACCTCTTCGTCTCGGATGGCTCGCAGTTCACGACCGGCGCGGCGGAGAACCCGACGTTGACCATCGTGGCGCTGGCGATCCGGCAGGCCGACCGCATCGCGGATGAAATGGGCAAGGGCAACCTCTAGCCTCTGAAATTGCAGAAGCCCGGCACGAGGATATCATGCCGGGCTTTCGCTTGTGCGCTGCTCCGGGTGCGGGCGTCAGTGCTGTTTCGAATTGGTCGCGCGACGCTGGCCGGCGGCAGCGTTGCGCTTGCGCTCTTCGGTCAGGATCTCTTCGACGGGCAGCGCCTCGAAATCGACGGCGCTGTCGCTGGCGATCAGACCGTTCAGCTGCAAATCGATGAACCGCATACAGCAGACGCGCAGGAACGACGTGAAATTCCCAAGATCATGTCCCTCATCGATGGATTCGTTGTAAAGCTGGTGCAGCAGTTGCGGCACGTTCAGATCCTGCCGCTGCGCGATATCCTCCAGCACTGACCAGAACATCTGCTCCAGCCGGACACTGGTGACCATGCCATCCATGCGGAACGAGCGTGTCACGCTCTCCCAGAGTGTCGGATCGGCCCCGATGAACAGACGGCACATGGCATTACCTCCTTGAAAGGGTTCGATGGATGCTAGCCGGGGCGGGGCGTCCGGCCAAGTGAAAGATTTTGCAGCCCGGTGCCGCCTAAGGGATTGGCGCGGCCTGCGGGGGTGGATTAAGAGATCCCTGCAAGCGGATGATTTCGGGAGGGTCGTGGATATGCCTCAAGTGACATGGCCCGAGATATGGTTTCTACGCCACGGCCAGACCGAGTGGAACCTCGCCGGCCGTATCCAGGGGCGGCTGGATTCCCCGCTGACGGAGCTGGGGCGCGCGCAGGCGCTGCAGCAGGCCGGGCTGATCACCGATATCGCGGCGCGCGTCGCCAAAGGCGCAGGTGACATCTATGTCTCGCCGCTGGGCCGCGCGCGTGAAACCGCCGCGCTGGCCATGCCCGCACACACGCCCGTCATCGACCCGCGTCTTGCCGAGATCGACACCGGCGCCTGGGAGGGGGAGAACAAGGCGGACCTGCCGCAGGGCGCCAATGACCTGGCCACCTATGCCAAGGCCCCGGGCGGCGAGGGGCTGGAGGCGCTGATTGACCGCGTGCGCAGTTTTGCCGAGGATCTACGCGGCCCAAGCATCGTCGTGGCGCACGGCCTCTGGGGGCAGGTGATGCGCGGCCTTGCCACCGGGCTGCCCGCCGAGGCGATGGGCGCGCAGGACAATGCGCAGGGCTGCGTCTATTATCTGTCGCAGGGGACCGAGCGACGCATCCTCCCGTCAAAGGCCTGATCTTTCATCGTCATTGCAACGCTCCGGCCCCGAGATGAGAGGCTCGGACCAGATTGCTGCGGCGGGGGACTTGCGCGAGCGGCCAGATGACGCTAATCGGGCTGCGCGGGTGGTTAGCTCAGTTGGTAGAGCGTTTCGTTTACACCGAAAATGTCGGGGGTTCGAGCCCCTCACCACCCACCATTCTATCTCATTGAAATCGAAGAAAGGCCCTGCATACAGGGCACTATGCCCATTCTACCGTTACAAATTTGATAACAAACACGCATCGAAATAGCTAGTATAGTCCGCCACATGACCAGCCGCAAAGGGCGCTGTCACGCGCGCCTTGTGGTGCCAAAAGACTTGCGCCCCATCCTCCGGAAGACAGAACTGCGCGAACTTCTCGGCGGCGACTAACGTCAAGCGCTCAAGCTGCTACCGGGGAGTTATCCATCACACCAAGACCACGAAACCAGCCGGACCACTCCGGCGGGTTTTTCATCTTAAGTGCTTTTCGGGGAAAGCTGGGTTCTACTGGCAAGTGCCTGTCATCACAAAAGAGGATCCTTCTGTGAAGACGAACGGACGAGGGCCGTCACCTGCGGGAGCTATCGAAAAGAACTGAACCTCTTCGATCTCAGCGCCAGAAGAATCCTTCCCCGGATTTCCAGTTGAAAGAATTGTCGTTCCTGATGCACCTGCCCCTGATGAAAGAATGCGGGTTGTATCGAAACTTTGGGAGTTGCCAATCCCGAGAAGATTGTGCTCCCCGGTTACCTCATCCACTTCGAACGTCTGATCGACAAACATTGATGCAACCAAGGGTGTGTAAGGCTTTCCATTTTTGTCCACTGTGAACATGTCGCTTGGGGTGCACGCGATTTGAGCGAACCCAAAACTGGGGACAAAGAGGCAGGCCGCGGTGACAAGGATTCGCTTCATTATTTTACTTCCTTAAGGGCGTAGATTGAGATGACTGCGCTAAAGGTTGCCCGAGAGCGCGAGCCAAGTCATTCCGATTCCAGTCGACTTTACCTGACGTCATATGTCCATCGTATTTTTGCCAACTTGGTTGCAAAGTGTCTTGTAAGTATCCGTTTGTATGCCAATATTTTCGGATTCTGGTTCCTCATGACCCACCGTTATCCCGCTAAATTTCAATGTGTTGCGTAGCGCGGTTGATCCTTGGATCACCGCAGTACCGCGCGTCGCCCCATCCAATTTTTGTCTTTTTTAGCTTTTCCCCTTTTCGAAAGGGGGCCTCTGCGCTAGGCAGATGTTACTTCGGTCCGGGATGTAACACCCCCCGGATAATAGGGAACGCGGTCAGGTGCCTTGCGCCAAATCCGCGACTGCCCCCGCAACTGTAGGCGGTGAGCGAAGCCGGAACAACGTCACTGCCGCGCCTTGCGGTGGGAAGACCCGGCCCAGCGTCGACCCGCAAGTCAGGAGACCTGCCGGAGTGTTCACCCTGTCCGGACGCGGGGCGCGTCGGCGACAACGGATTCTTCCGGTGTGGTGGCATTTCGCCGCCTGCGGAGGGGCAAAGACGTCAATCCGCATGCATATCCAAGACCTGCATCGCCTGAATACAGGCGACCCGGAGACGCATATGAAACGCTCTTTTTCCACTTCCACCTTTCTTACCGCGACCGGTCTGGTCTGCACCGGCACGCTGATCGCCAGCCCCGCCGCCGCGCAACAGACCTATGATCTGGGTACCATCGTGCTATCGTCCAGTCTGACCCCTGTCGAGCTGGGCCGCACCGGCGCCACCGTCGAGGTTCTGGAGGGCGATGAGGTGGGCCGCACTGGCGCCTCAGTGGCGGATCGACTGGACCGGCTGCCTGGCGTCAATTCGACTTCAAATGGCGGGATCGGGGCATCTCGCGGCATCCAGATCCGTGGCTTGCCAGCACGCTATGTTGGCGTGCGTATCAACGGAATCGACGTGTCTGATATGTCAGGTACGCAAAATGCTTTTAATTTCGGAGGGCTGACAAGCTCGGGCATCCAGCGGATGGAGGTGCTCAAAGGCTCGCAATCAGCGCTCTACGGATCAGAGGCAATTGCCGGTGTGGTCAATATCACGACATTTCGCCCCGAGAAGCTGGGATTTTCCGGCACGGCCGCGATTGAGGGTGGCACCTATGAGACTTATGGCGCCAATCTCAGCGCAGGATATAAATCCGAGAAAGGCTTTGTCGCGCTGTCATATGGACGGATCGAGGCGGAGGGATTCTCGCAACGCAGCTTCAACACCGACAAGGACGGCTTCGATCAATCGACAGTTGATGTAACGGCAGAATACGACGTCACCGATGCGCTCACGTTCGGGGCGGCCCTCCATTACCGCGACAATGAGCTGGATATCGACGTCGCTGGGAGTGTGGGCGACAAGTTTTTCCTGACGGAACGCGGCGCGCGTGTCTACAGCACGCTGCGGGCCGGCGCCGTCACCAATACGCTGAGCTATACTTACTTCGATATTGACCGCGACGATCCACAAAGCCAGTTCACCACTGGCTTCAACGGTGATCGTAAAAGCGTCTCCTATCTGGGCAGCGCCGAGCTGAACACGCGTACAATATTGAATTTCGGTGCAGAATACACCGAAGAGACGTTCAGCACCGTTCCCGGGCCTTCTATATTCGCCGGTCCTCCGGCCAGCGGATCCGAGGATAACACGGGCCTTAATGCCGAGGTCCTGTTCAGCCCGTCCGAAAATGTCGATCTGTCGGCGGCGCTGCGCTATGATGACAATTCGTCATTCGGCGGCGAGACGACGGGGCGTATTGCCGCTGTCTGGCGCCCGGTTCAGGATCTGGCCTTCAGGGCGGTTGTTGGCACCGGGTATCGCGCTCCGTCCCTATACGAACGTTTCAGCCTGTATGGTCTTCCGACGCTGCAACCTGAAAACAGCAGCAGCTATGAGGTGGGCGTCGAAAAGACATTCGGCACGGCGGGATATATCAAGGCAACGCTGTTCTACACGGATGTCGAAGATCTGATTGATTACGATTTTGCCGACAACGGCTGCAACAACGGCGGCAATGGATGCTACCTTCAGATACCCGGAACCACGACGTCAAAGGGGATCGAACTGTCGGGCGAATACGCGCTGACATCAGGGCTAAGCGTTTATGGCGCTTACACCTACACCGACGCCGAAACCGACGGTGTCCGGCTGGCGCGCACGCCCAAGCATGATGTCACGCTGGGCGTTTCAAACGACTTTACCGACAGGTTCTCGGGATATGTGGACGTGCGCCATGTCGCTGACGTAGTGCCCAGCTCGTTTGCACCCGTTGATCACAAAGTCGGCGACTATACACTGGTCGGCGCCGGGGTATCCTACGGCGTCACCGACAAGGCCGAGCTGTACCTGCGTCTGGAAAACATCTTCGATGAAGATTACGAGACAGCGGGCGGGTTCAATCAGCCGGGCCGTGCGGCCTATGTCGGGCTTCGTGCCAGTTTTTGAGCGCATAAGACACCTTGCCGCGTCCGCCTGTCTGGCGGGTGCGGTGACCCTTTGCGCGGCGTCCGCCGCGCAAGCTGGGGAGCCGCCGCAACGCGTCGTCTCGATCAACCTCTGCACCGACCAGCTGGCCATGCTGCTGGGGGGGAAGAATCAGCTGATCTCGGTCAGCCGGATCGCGCTGGACCCGCGCGTCTCGCCCATGGCCGAAGAGGCCGAGCGCTATGCGATCAATGCGGGTCGCGCCGAAGAGGTGCATGTGATGCAGCCCGATCTGGTCGTCGCGGGCACCTATACATCGCGCGATACCGTCGCGATGCTGCGGCGCCTCGGTATCGAGGTCGCGCAGTTCGATATCGTTCACTCGCTGGAGGATGTGCGCGACCGTATCCTTGAGATGGGTGAGGTACTGGGCCGTGAGGCCGCCGCGCAGGAAATGGTCGCCCGCTTTGACGCCGATTTGGCGGCGCTGCGGAGTGCCGCGCCGGACAAGGGCGAGATGCCACGCGCGGCACTCTACTATGCCAATGGTTATACCTCGGGCGCGAAGTCTCTGGCGACCGATATCCTGACGGCAGCCGGCCTGCGCAACGCCCCCGCCGAGGCAGGCTATGATTGGGGCAAGCTGCCGCTGGAGGTGCTGGCGCTGATCGATCCCGATCTGGTCATCACCGCCCGGCGCTATCCCGGCGGCAGCCGCGCCGAGGAGGTCATGGACCATCCCGTGGTCGGCGATCTGCGCGGGCAGGCGGGCCGGGGTGCGCTGACGGATCAGGATTGGGTCTGCGGCACGCCCTACGTGCTGCGCGCCATCAGCGACATGGCCCGGGCACGCCGCGCCTTCGAGGCCGGTGGATGAGCCGTGTGATGATCCCGCTTGCGCTTGCGCTTGCCGCGCTTTTCGCCGTCTCGCTTCTGGTGGGGCCGGCCGAGCTGGGCATCGCCGACAGCCTCGCCGCCCTTTGGCAGGGCGGGGAAGGCCCGATCGCGACCGTCATGCGCCAGATCCGCCTGCCACGCGCGATATTGGCGGTGATGATCGGGGGCAGCCTCGGCCTTAGCGGGGCGGCGATGCAGGGCTATCTGCGTAATCCGCTGGCCGAGCCGGGGCTGATCGGCGTCTCCAGCTCGGCGGCTCTGGGCGCTGTGCTGGCGATCCAGACGGGCCTGGCCGCCGCTTATACGCTGGGCCTGCCGCTGGCGGCGCTGGCGGGCGCGCTTGGCGGCGTGGTTCTGGTGATGACGCTGGCGGGGCCACGCGGCGGGGCGCTGACGCTCATCCTAGCGGGGATTGCCATCTCGGCCCTTGCCGGGGCGCTGACATCGCTGGTGCTGAACCTCTCGCCAAACCCCTTTGCCGCCAATGAAATCGTCTTCTGGATGATGGGCTCGCTCTCGGACCGCTCCATGGCCCACGTCTGGCTGGCGCTGCCGCTGATGGCCGTGGGCTGGATCCTTCTGGGCACGCTGAGCCGGGGGCTGGACGCGCTGACGCTGGGCGAGGATGCGGCGGGTGCGATGGGCATCAGCCTTGGCCGGATGCGCTTGGTGTTGGTCATCGGCACGGCCTGCGTTGTGGGGGCCGGGACCGCCGTTGCGGGGGCGATCGGCTTTGTCGGGTTGGTGGTGCCGCATATCCTGCGCCCGCTGGTCGGGGCGCGGCCCTCGCGCCTGTTATGGGCCTCGGCGCTTGGCGGGGCGATCATGCTGCTCGCCGCTGATATCGCCGTCCGGTTGATCCTGCCGTCGCAGGATCTGAAGTTGGGCGTTTTGACCGCCATCGTCGGCGCGCCGGTGTTTCTCCACCTCATCTTCAAGACGCGAAAGGACGGGATATGAGCCTTTTGACGCTTGACCGCCTTGGCGTCACCCTGCGGGGGCGCAGCATTCTGAAGGATGTGAGCCTCGACATCGCGCCGGGTGAGTTCGTCGGCCTGATCGGGCCCAATGGCGCGGGCAAGACCACGCTGATGCGCGCGGCACTTGGCCTCATCCCCAGCACCGGTCATAGTAGCCTTGCCGCGATGGCGCCGCGGGCACGTGCCAAAGCCGCCGCCTGGATGCCGCAAGCGCGCGAGATCGCCTGGCCCGTCACGGTCGAGACGCTCGTGATGCTGGGCCGGGTGCCCCATCTGGGGGCCGGACAGCGCGCCGCGCCCGCCGATATCGCCGCAATGGAGGCGGCCATCGCCCGTATGGGGCTGGAGCCATTGCGCCACCGCGCCGCCACCCGCCTTTCCGGCGGCGAGACTGCGCGCGTTCTGATCGCCCGCGCGCTGGCGCAGGACACGCCCCTTCTTATGGCGGATGAGCCAACGGCAGGCCTTGATCCCGCGCACCAGATATCGACGATGGAGACCTTTGCCGCGCTGGCCGCGCAGGGCAAATCCTGCCTTGTGTCGCTGCATGATCTGGGCCTTGCCGTGCGCCACTGCACCCGTCTGATCCTGTTGGCGCCGGGTGAGGGTCTGGTCGCCGATGGCGCGCCCGAAGCCGTGCTGACGTCCGAGCGGCTGGACAGTGTCTTTGGCATCGAGGCGGCGTTTCAGTGGTGTGACGACGGTCCGCTCTTTCAGCCTTTGCGCGTGACGCGATGAGCGCGCCGACGCTGGACGCGCCGTGGCTCGAGCTTGACCTCGGGGGCGAGAGGCGCGTGCTGAGCTGGGCGGTCAACCGTCCCGGTTTCGTCTTGGCGCGGCGCATCCTCTGGCGCGAGGTGCGCAACGCCGATCTGCCTGCCGATCTGGATGTCGAGGATTGGCTGCAGAGCGCGCTGGCATCGCGCGGCGCTCTGGACGCTGTCACATTCCTGACCTCGCGCGATATCACCTGCTATCACGCTGTCACGGCCGGGATGGACGGCGCTAAGGCCACCGCTGTCGCAACAGTGGGCCTGTCAAATGCCGAGCGGATCGGGCAGCGCGTCGACCGCAGGGGCCACGATTGGGGCACCATCAACATCGCGCTGCAGCTAGACGTGGGGCAGGGCGTTGGCCTGACCGATGCGGCGCTGGTCGAAGCGCTCAGCATCGCGTCGTCGGCCCGCACGGCCGCCATCATGGAGGTGGGTCTGGACCTGCCGACCGGCATTGCCACGGGCACCGGTACGGACTGCATCGCGGTGGCCGCTGCGCAGGGAAACATCGCCTATGCGGGGATGCATACCGATATCGGCGTCGCGGCGGGCAGGGCGGTTTTCGACGCGGTCCACCGGGGCGCGGTGGAATGGATGGACACCGTGCGCCGCCGCCCATGACGGCAGATATGCGGCAAAGCGAAATTAGCTGAAACTGCCGCTTGACGCGTCCCATCGCGCCGACTAAAGACGTCCCATCGCAAACGGGGCAGCAGCCCGGTGCGCGCTTGCAGTGGGCGGTTGTAGCTCAGTTGGTTAGAGTACCGGCCTGTCACGCCGGGGGTCGCGGGTTCGAGCCCCGTCAACCGCGCCACCGCTGCATTTTCCGAAAACCCAAAGAGTTATGCGGTCGCGATCAGCCTTCCGCGGTGCGAGTTCCGGGCCTTGCGCCATCGGGTTCTGGGCGGCGTAGAAAAACCGCGCCTTGCGCTAAAAAGGCGTCTTTTCAGCATTGACGGGTCGGGCTGGCTGAATTACTCCAAGCCTCACGCGCGGTTGTAGCTCAGTTGGTTAGAGTACCGGCCTGTCACGCCGGGGGTCGCGGGTTCGAGCCCCGTCAACCGCGCCACTTTCCCCTCTTAGTATGTGCTGCTCCCCATCCAAGGAGTGCTCACGGCCGAAAGCCGCGCTGCATCGTCTTTTCCGGCGTCAGCGCCTCGGGCCAGCCATAGATCTGCTCGACCGCATAAAGAGCGATGCACACCGCGATGATCGCCAAGACGAATTTCACGCGCCCGGGGCTGGGTGGGTTTTGCGCCCACCGCCTCATCCGTAAAAGCCATCTGCTGTTCATCGGCTTGCGTTGCTGCCTTCTTGTGCGGTGCCAGCGCGGCCGCTTTTTAGGCCGCTTATACCCGCCAACCCCGCCATGGCGCGGTCACCGGCCCTTGTCATTTGCGCCTCAGTCTATGACATAGAGGCCCACTGTCACGCGAAAACCCCGGAGGCGGCCTTGCCCACCCATTCCGAAACCCGACACCTCCCCTATACCGCCCAGCAGATGTATGATCTGGTGGCCGATGTCGGAAATTACCCCGAATTCCTGCCATGGACTGCTGCCGCCCGCGTGCGCAGCCAGACCGAGCAGCCAGACGGATCCGAGGTGATGGAGGCCGATCTGGTTATCAGCTTCAAGGTTTTCCGCGAGAAATTCGCAAGTCGTGTCGTGCTTTATCCCGAGGCGAAAAAGATCGACACGAAATACCTTGACGGGCCGTTCAAGCATATGATTTCCAACTGGAAATTCACTGATGCCGAAGACGGCTGCACGGTCGATTTCCACGTCGATTTCGAGTTTCGCAACCGCATCTTGCAATCTGCGGCGGGACTCTTCTTCTACGAGGCGATGCAGCGCATCGTGCGCGCGTTCGAGCGGCGCGCGCGCGAGCTTTACGGCTGATCCAGCGCCTGGGCCATCAGCGTCAGCGCATGGTCGCGCGCGGCGCGGCGCACGGCGGCCCGGCCGAGCGCGCCGAATTCCTGCAGGTCGGTGGTCACATCGCCGCCCTCGCGGGCGATCCCGAACCAGACGCGCCCCTCGGGCTTGTGATCCGATCCGCCGGGGCCGGCGATGCCGGTGATCGACACGGCCAGTTGCGCGCGGGACGCGGTCAGCGCGCCCGCTGCCATCTCGGCGGCGACCTCGGCGCTGACGGCCCCATGCGCGGCGAGTGCTTGGGGCGAGACGTCCAGCATCTCGATTTTCGCGTCATTCGAATAGGTTACGAAGCCACGTTCAACCACATCCGAGCTGCCAGGCACATCCGTCAGCGCTGCCATGACCATGCCGCCCGTGCAGCTTTCGGCGGCGGCTATCATAACGCCTTGCAGGCGCGCCTTGGCCAGCAGATCCGCAGGCGTCACGCCATCACCCCATGCGCCACTGCCGCCAGCACGATGACGCAGACCGCCGCCAGAATGCCCGCGATCACATCGTCCAGCATGACCCCCAGCGGGGTATGCCGGCGATCCGCCCAGCCGACGGGGCCGGGCTTGAGGATGTCGAAGAGGCGAAAGAGCGCAAAGGCGGCAATCCAGCCCGGCCAGAGCGCGAAGATCGACGCGCCCACATGCCACGCCCCAAACGAGATCGGCAGCAGCGCGACCCACTGGCCGACCACCTCGTCGATGACGACATGCGACGGATCGTGATCATCTTCCCAACGGGTCACCTGTGTCGTGGCCCACAGTCCTTCGAAGAATGCCGCGATCAGCGCGATCACCAACAGCCACGGCCCGCCGATCAGGTGCAGGATCGCCGCCATGGGCAGTGCGGCGAGCGATCCCCAGGTGCCGGGGGCAGGGCGCAGATGGCCGACGCCGCCCACCGTCGCAACAAGGCGCGCCACGTTCACGGCGCCACCAGAAGGACGCTGGCCAGGGCGGCGATCCCTTCCTCGCGGCCGGTAAAGCCGAGGCGCTCGGAGGTCGTCGCCTTGACCGAGATCCGGTCCGGCGCAAGGCCGGTGAGCGTGCTCAGCGCGGCCTGCATACTTGCGGCATGGGGTCCGATCTTGGGCTGCTCGCAGACAAGAGTGACGTCCATATTGCTGATATCATAGCCTTTCTCTGCGGCGAGGGCGACGGCATGGCGCAGGAAGATATGGCTCTCGGCGCCTTTCCACTGCGCTTCGCTGGGCGGGAAATGGCGGCCGATATCGCCCTCGGCCAGCGCGCCGTAGATCGCGTCGCAAATCGCGTGCAGGCCGACATCCGCATCCGAATGGCCTTGCAGGCCGCGTTCATGTGGCACCGAAACGCCGCAGAGCATCACGTGATCGCCGGGGCCAAAGCGGTGCACATCATAGCCGTTGCCGATACGAATATCCATTCTGCCTCTCAAAAGGGCCTCAGCCCGCGCAAAATCAGAAGGGTAGGTGATCTTGAGGTTTTCCTCATCGCCCGGCACGATCACAACGTCAAGTCCGGCGGCCCGCGCCACGGCCACGTCATCGGCCGCCGCGCCCTCATGGCGGCGATGGGCCGCGAGGATGGCGCCATAGTCAAACCCCTGCGGCGTCTGTGCGCGAAAAAGGCCCGCGCGGTCCCGCGTGCCGGTCACGTGTCCCTCCGCACCCGTCCAGAGCGCGTCGGTCACCGGCAGAGCGGGCGCCGCGGCGACGGCGCCGCCCTCAAGAGCGGCCAGAACCCGCCGGATCAGGGCAGGCGACGCGCAGGGCCGTGCCACGTCATGGATCAGGACATGAGTGCATTTCGTGCCGCTGAGCTCCTCGAGCCCCGCGCGCACCGATGCGGCCCGGGTGCTGCCGCCCGGCGTGACGCGCACGCCTGCAGGCGCGGAATAGGATGCGATATCATCGGGATGGAGGGCGATCATGATCTCATCCATCTCCGCCACCGCCTGGAACGCGCGCAAGGTCCAGTCGATCACGCGCGCACCGGCCAGCGGCTGCCATTGCTTGGGCAGATCGCCTCCCGCGCGGGTTCCGCGCCCGGCAGCGACTATTAAAACAGCACATGTCATGAAAAGCAGCGTATCGTGCTGCAGTGCGGCGCGCAATTCATTGCACAGGTCCCCCGCGCCGGATAAACATAAACGCGCAACACCGGGACCCTTGCACATGCCGCTGGACCACACTCTGACCCTTGGCGATATCGAGCTGGCCTCGCCGGTTCTGCTGGCGCCGCTGGCGGGGATCACGGACCTGCCGTTTCGCACTCTGGTCGCGGAGTTCGGCGCAGGGCTGGTGGTCAGCGAGATGATTGCAAGTCAGGAAATGGTGCAATCCAAGCCCTCCGCCCGCGACAAGGCCGAGCTGGGCTTGGGCGATGTGGCAACTGCGGTTCAGCTGGCCGGTTGCGAGGCGGTCTGGATGGCCGAGGCCGCGAGAATGGCCGAGGCGGGCGGCGCGCGCATCATCGATATCAACATGGGCTGCCCCGCCAAGAAAGTGACCCGTGCGCAAGGGTCCGGCGCTGCCGGATCGGCGCTGATGCGCGACCCGGACCATGCGCGCAGCCTGATCGAGGCGGTGGCCGGTGCCGTCCGGGTGCCCGTGACACTGAAAATGCGGCTTGGCTGGGATGATGATCAGCGCAATGCGCCGCTTCTGGCGCGAATGGCAGAAGATGCGGGCGCCGCGATGGTGACGGTGCATGGCCGCACGCGCTGTCAGTTCTACAAGGGTCGCGCCGATTGGGACGCGATCCGCGCGGTGCGCGAGGCGGTGAGCATTCCGGTCATTGCCAATGGCGATATCAATGATGCGGCCTCGGCGCGGCAGGCGCTGAACGCCTCGGGGGCGGATGGCGTGATGATCGGGCGCGGCGCGCAGGGGCGTCCCTGGGCGCTGGCCGAGATCGCGCACCACCTTGGGCGCGCGCCCGCGCCGCGCATACCTCAGGGCGCCACGCTGGCCGACATGATCTGCGCGCATTACGAGGCGATGCTGGATTTTTATGGCACCGCGCTTGGCGGGCGCGTCGCGCGCAAGCATCTGGGCTGGTATATGGAGGCGGCGGATCCCGCGCTGCGCCGACAGATTCTGACCTCGGACAGGCCGGCAGAGGTGCTGCGTCTTGTGCCCCAAGCCGTTTCGGGCCGCTTGCAGGCGGCGGCATGAGCGGGCCAGGCGATACGCTTTGGGCGGCGCTTCCGCTGCCTGCGCTGCTACTGGACCATGAGGACCGCGCGCTCCGCGCCAATCCCTCTGCCGAGGCCTTTCTGAACGCATCGGCGCGGGTCATCGAGGGGCAGCCGATCTGGTCGCTGATGCAGTTCGACACGCCGATCGAGGCGGCCCTGACGCGCGCGCGGGACGATGGCGCGCCGCTTTTCGTCTCGGACGTGGCGATTGCGGCGGGCGCGCATGCCCCGATCCAGTGCAGCCTGCAGATCGCGCCCTATGCGGGCCAAGCCGACGATGGCACGCCCTTGGGCGAGGGCACGATGCTGCTCCTGATCACCCCACGCGAGCTGTCGGGGCACATGGTGCTGGACCCGGCCACGCGCCCGGCGGCGCGCTCGGTCATCGGCATGGCCGAGATGCTGGCCCATGAAATCAAGAACCCGCTGGCGGGTATCACCGGCGCGGCGCAGCTTCTGTCGATGAACCTTGGCCCCGAGGACCGCGAATTGACCGATCTCATCGTCAGCGAGAGCCGCCGGATCGTCGCGCTGCTGGGGCAGGTCGAAAGCTATGGCAATATCGCGCCGCCGCGGTTGAGGCGGGTCAATGTGCATGACGTGCTGCGGCGCGCGCGGCGCAGTGCGCTGCTGGGCTTTGCCTCGGAGATGCGCATCGACGAGGTCTATGATCCTTCGTTGCCCGATGCCTGGGCCGATCCCGACATGCTGCTGCAGGTGCTGCAAAACCTGCTCAAGAACGCCGCAGAGGCCGCCGGGCGCCAGGGCGGCGCGATCACCCTGCGCAGCTATTTCGAGCAGGGCGCGCGCCGCCGGGGGCAGGATGGCGCGGGCGAGCCGTTGCCTCTGCAGATCGAGGTCATCGATGACGGCCCCGGCGTGCCGGCCGAATTGACAGCCAGCCTGTTCGAGCCCTTTGTATCGAGCCGCGAGAACGGCACCGGTCTGGGCCTGGCCCTCGCCGCGCGGATCATCGAAGGCCATGGCGGCTGGATCGCCGCCACATCGCGGCCCGGCCGCACGGTATTTCGTTTGTCCTTGCCGCTTGCGGCGCGCAGCAGCACGGAGGCTTCCTGATGGATGGCACGGTCCTGATAGCGGATGATGACCGCACGATACGCACGGTCCTGTCGCAGGCCCTGACGCGGGCGGGCTGCAAGGTGCATGCAACCTCCAGCCTGACCACCTTGATGCGCTGGATCGACGAAGGCATGGGCGATGCGGTGATCTCGGACGTGATCATGCCAGACGGCAACGGCCTTGAAATGCTGCCCAAGATCGCGGCCGAGCGTCCGGGCCTGCCGGTGATCATCATCTCGGCGCAGAACAGCGTGATGACCGCCATCCGCGCCGCCGAGGCCGAGGCCTGGGATTATCTGCCCAAGCCCTTCGATCTGCCGGACCTCATGACGCGCACCGCCCGCGCGCTGGACAGTCGCCGCACCCGGCCTGCGCCCACGCCCGATCGGCCGCCCGAAGAGCTGCCCATTGTTGGTCAGAGCGCGCCGATGCAGGCGCTTTTCCGCGTTTTGGCGCGAGTGATGAATACTGATCTTCCGGTCTGGATCTCAGGCGAATCGGGTACCGGAAAATCCCTGATCGCACGGGTGGTCCATGACGTCTCGGACCGGCGCGCGCAGCCTTTCGTCACCGTAGGGCCGGCGGATCTAGGCGACGATGCCGCGCCCGCGCGCCTTTTGGCGCGTGCCGGGGGCGGGACCATCGTGCTGGATGGGCTGCATGATTTCGGCGAGGCTGCGCAGCTGCGGGCGCTTTTGCTGATTGACGCGGCCGGGCGCGCTCCCGCCGGCGCCCAGCCTCGGCTGATCGGCACGGCGCAGGGCACCATGGCCCTGCGCGAGGACCTCTATTACCGGCTTGCCGGGGCCGAGATCGACGTTCCGCCGCTGCGCGCGCGCCGCGACGATATCGCGCTGTTGGCCACGCATTTTCTCTATCTGGCCGAAACGCAGGGTGCCGAGACACGCCGCCTTGCGCCCGATGCGCTCGAGGCGCTGCGCGCCCATGATTGGCCCGGCAACTTGCGCGAGCTGGAACATGCCGCGCATCGGCTTGCGGTTTCGGGTCGCGCGCCGGTCATTCCGCGCGCCGAGGTGGATGCCCTGCTGGCCGCGCGCGCCTCACCCCCCGCCGCGCCAAGCGCCGCTGCGCTGACAGAGACGCTGCCCGAGGCGGTCGCCGCACATGTGCAGCGCTATTTCGACCTGCACGGAGAAGAGCTTCCTCCTGCAGGACTCTATGCGCGCGTTCTGCGCGAAATCGAGGCGCCCCTGTTACGGATCGCGCTGGACGCGGTTGGCGGAAATCAGGCCAAATGCGCCGATCTGCTGGGCATTAACCGAAATACCCTGCGTAAAAAAATGACCGAGCTTGATATTGAGGTGACACGCCGGCGCAAGTTGATGTAAAAGCGCAACATGACTGTGGCGCAAATGGAAATCATTCCGGGCGCGCCACCATATGTGGTAGGCGCGCCGTGGGGTGCGACGATGCGCTGGGGGGTGCGAGTGGCCGCAAGGACACGCAGAATGGGCTGGGAGCGGATCTCGCGTCTGCGCCGTGCCAAGCGTTTCCAGACGGCGGCGACCTTCGGTCTGGTGGTGTTGGGGCCGATCCTTGCCCTTGTCACCTTCCTTGTCATGGGCCCGCTGGACCAGGGCGCGCAGTCGAACGTGCTGCGCATCGTGCTACTGGCCGACCTGATCTATGTCATCGCCGTCGCTGCGCTGGTGCTTCAACGCGTGGTGCAGATGGTGTCGGCACGGCGTTCGCAATCCGCCGGCTCGCGCCTGCACCTGCGACTGACCGGCGTCTTTGCCATCATGGCACTATTGCCGACGATCACCGTGGCCGTCTTTGCCACGCTGTCGGTGAACATGGGTCTTGAAGCGTGGTTTTCCGACCGGGTCGGGCGCGTCGTCAGCAACTCCGTCGCCGCCGCGGAGGCCTATGAGGACGAACATCGCCGCGATCTGATCATCGACGCGCAGGCGCTTGCGCAATACCTTGAAGAGATAAAGCAGCGCAGTGTTTTCATGGATGATGGTGACATTCGGCAGATCCTGTCCGAGGGTCAGCGCGAGATCCAGCGCGGCCTGCGAGAGGCTTTTGTCATCGACGGCACGGGCGAGATCCGGGCGCGTGGAGAAAGCTCGTATCTCTTCGACTATGAAGAGCCGAGCGCCGAGCGGTTGGACGAGGCGCGCGGCGACGGCCTGCTGATCATCCAGGACTGGGACAACAATGAATTTCGCGCGCTCATCCCGCTGGACGGGTTTGCAGACCGCTACCTTTATGTCAGCCGGAATGTAGATGGCGATATTCTGAACCTCCTGGACGACACCAAGGAAACCGCGAATTTCTACCAGCAGCGCGAAAGTGAGCGGGGCAGGGTCCTTTTCGAGTTCGGCCTGCTCTATCTGGGCTTTGCCGTCATCCTCATCCTCGCCGCGGTCTGGCTGGGCCTGTGGTTTGCCGAGCGTCTGGCCCGCCCCGTGGGCCGCCTGACCAGTGCGGCGCAGCGCATCGGGGCAGGGGATCTGGACGTGCAGGTGCGCGAGGAAGAGGGCGACGACGAGATCGCGCAGCTCAGCACCTTCTTCAACCAGATGACGCGTCAGTTGAAGGGTCAGCGCGCCGCGCTCCTGTCGAATACCGAGCAGATCGAACGGCGGCGGCGCCTTTTCGATTCGGTGCTGGGCTCCGTCTCGTCGGGCGTTGTCGGCCTCGATGCCAAGGGCCGCATCACCTTCGTCAACCGCGCGGCGGAAAAGTTGCTGGACTGGCAGGAGGACCGCCAGTCGGTCGATCTGTCCGTTGCGGTGCCCGAATTCGCCGAGCTCTTCAAACGCCTGCGCAAAAGCGCCAGCGGCTTTGTCCAGGACGAGATCCGCGTTACCCGCAGCGGCGAGCAGGAGAGCCTCTTGGTGCGCATGTCAACCCGCCGAACCGATAGCGGCAAGCGCGAAGGGTATGTCGTCGCCTTTGATGACGTGACCGATCTGGTCAGCGCACAGCGCATGGCCGCTTGGGGCGATGTCGCCCGCCGCATCGCGCATGAGATCAAGAACCCGCTGACACCCATCAAACTTTCGGCCGAGCGGACGCAGCGCAAATTCTCCAAGCTCTTGAGCGAAGAGGATGCCGAATCCCTCGCGCAACTGACGGGCGTGATCGTCCGCCAGACCGACGATCTGCGCCGCATCGTGGACGAGTTCAGCAAATTTGCCCGTATGCCCGAGCCGCAGCGCAAACCCGAGAGCCTGACGCGTCTCCTGCGCGAGGCGGTCCTTTTGCAGGAGGCGGGCCAGCCCGACGTGCGCATCGAGACAAATCTGGACGACGCCCCCCTTTGGGCCGATGTCGATGCGACGATGATCAGCCAGGCGCTGACGAACCTCATCAAGAATGCCGGCGAAGCCACCGAAACATATATCGAAAAGGGTCTTGCGCCCGAGGGATACCAGCCCACCATCCGGGTGCGCAGCACCCATTCCGGGGGCCGCGCCGAGCTGAGTATTTCCGATAATGGCACCGGGCTGCCCGAGGACCGCTCGCGCCTATTCGAGCCATATGTGACGACGCGCGACAAGGGCACCGGGCTGGGGCTGCCGATCGTCAAGAAGATCATCGAGGAGCATGGTGGCACGCTGACCTTGATGGATGCCGAGCCTTTCTCCGATGGGGCCCATCCCGGGGCGATGGCGGTGATCAGGCTGGATTTGACCGAAATTGAAATTGACCGGACGAGCAACGACGAGGCCGTGGGAGCATAATGAACATGAGCGATATTCTGATTGTGGACGACGAGCGGGACATCCGCGAACTGATTTCCGACATTCTCGAGGATGAGGGGTTCAGCACCCGTCTGGCGGGCAATTCGGACGAGGCGATGACCGCCATCGCCGCCGAGCAGCCCGGTCTTCTCGTGCTGGATATCTGGCTGAAAGACAGCAACATGGATGGCATCGACATCCTGAAGGCAGTCAAGCGCGATTATCCGGAGGTGCCGGTCGTCATCATCTCGGGGCATGGCAATATCGAGATCGCGGTCGCCGCGATCAAGCAGGGTGCCTACGATTTCATCGAAAAGCCGTTCAATATCGACCAGTTGATGGTGGTCATCCGCCGTGGCATGGAAACCAGCCGTCTGCGCCGTGAGAACTCAACTCTCAAACGCCGCGAGACGACACCGGCAGACATGCTGGGCGACAGCGCGACGTTCCGCGCGCTCGTCGGGCAGCTCGACAAGGTTACGCGCTCAAATGGGCGGGTGATGCTGTCGGGGCCGGCGGGGTCCGGCAAGGAGTTGGCGGCGCGCTACATCCATGTCAATTCCAATCGCGCCGACGCGCCTTTTGTCAGCGTCGGCTGCGCCTCGATCGAGGCCGAGCGTATGGAAGAGGTGCTTTTTGGCCGGGAAAGCGAAGACAAGGGTGTTGAGCCGGGCCTGCTGGAAGAGGCCAATGGCGGTGTCATCTATTTCGACGAGGTGGCGGACATGCCGCAAGGCACCCAAAGCAAGATCCTGCGGGTGCTGGTCGATCAACAATTCCTGCGCGTCGGCGGCTCTGACAAGGTGCAGGTGGATCTGCGCGTTATTTCCTCGACCTCGCGCGATCTGGAGGACGAGATTGCCGAGGGCCGCTTTCGGCGCGAACTTTTTCACCGGTTGAACGTGGTGCCCATCGCCGTGCCTTCGCTGGAAGAGCGCCGCGACGATATTCCGCTTCTGGCCGAGTATTTCATCGAGATGCTGAACAAGACCCAGGGCCTGCCGCTGCGCGGCCTGGGCACCGAAGCGCGCGCACAGCTTCAGACAATGGGTTGGCCCGGCAATGTGCGCCAGCTGCGCAATGTGATCGAGCGGGTTCTGATCCTCGGCGACGGCGCGGGCGAAATCGAGGCGCGTGAGCTGCCCGGCGAGACCGAGGCCGCGCCCAGCGACGGTCGCGTCGTGCTCTCGGGGTCGCTCTCGACCATGCCGCTTCGCGAGGCGCGCGAGGCGTTCGAGCGGGAATATCTTCTGACCCAGATCAACCGCTATGGCGGCAATATCAGCCGCACCGCCGAATTCGTCGGGATGGAGCGCAGCGCACTACATCGCAAGCTGAAATCGTTGGGCGTGGTCACATCTGGAAAATCGCCTTCCAGGATGGGGTGATGCGAATTTTTCCCAAGCGCGATCCGGAGAAGAAGAGACAGGACACCGGAGGTTGGCTGGGCGTCTTCGTTCTGTTCGTGGCCATTGCCACAGCCGGATTCGGCGTCGCCTTCGCCGGCTGGCGCCACTTCCCGTGGCAGCCCGGCACGGTTGGGGACACGGTTCTCTGGTTCGGTCCGATCATTGGCATCATCGCCGTGATCCTCGCGTTTCAGGCTCTCGCCGCCGCCTTTGTCGAGTGAACCATAGGGCCCGAGCGGTTCATTGCGCTGATTATTCTGCTCGGCGGCGTGGATCTGCTCTATCTATCAATGGTGGGCAGGCTAGGCCGATGGCGGCGCGGTGCCTGGGGCATCGGCGCTTGAGACCATTTGACCGCCCCGTGTTTGTCAGGCACATCAGGCCTGCAGTTTTGAAAGGCTTGGCATGAAGGTCATCATTTGCGGCGCGGGGCAGGTCGGCTGGCAGATTGCGCGCCATCTCTCGGGCGAGAAGAACGACGTGACCGTCGTGGACAGCAATCCGGATCTGGTGCGCCGGGCGACCGATACGCTGGATGTCCAGGGGCTGGCCGGTTTCGCCAGCTATCCCGATATCCTTGAGCGGGCAGGCGCGCGAGACGCGGACATGATCATCGCCGCCACCCATTCGGACGAGGTGAACATGGTGACCTGCCAGGTCGCCCACTCGGTCTTTGCCATCAGCCGCAAGATCGCGCGCCTGCGCAGCCAGTCCTATCTGGATGCCATCTATTCCGATCTCTACCGGCGCGATCACATGCCGATCGACGTGGTGATCAGCCCCGAGAAGGAGGTGGCCGAGGCCGCGCTGCAACGCCTTGCCGCGCCCGCCGCCTTCGATACCGAGAAATTCATGGGCGGCAAGGCGCAGCTCATGGGCCTGCGGCTGGATGAGGACTGCCCAGTCGTCAACACGCCCCTCCGCCAGCTCTCGGACCTTTTTTCGACTTTGCGGGTGGTGGTGCTGGCCGTGCGCCGCGATGGCCGGCTGTTCGCACCAGAGGCCGCGGATCAGCTGTTTGTCGGGGACGAATGCTATGTCTTTGCCCCGAACGAGGATATTCCCCGCACGCTCGAAGTGTTTGGGAAGAAAGCGCACAAGCAGGAGCGCGTGGTGATCCTGGGCGGCGGCAATGTCGGCCTGTCGGTCGCCAAGGCGCTGGAGGCGCGCGGGCGCGGTATCCGCGCCAAGGTGGTCGAGCGCGACCGCCGCATCGCCGAGCGCGCGGCCGACGCGCTGGAGCGGACCATCGTGCTGAACGGTGATGCCTTGGACCGGTCGATCCTGACCGAGGCCGGCATCGGCAAGGCCGACGCGGTGCTGTCTGTCACCGACGACGACAAGACCAACCTTCTGGCCGCCGTGCGCGCCAAATCCGAAGGTTGCCCCTTTGCCATCGCGCTGATCAACGACCCCACACTGATTCCGCTGCTGGAGCCGATCGGCGTCGATGCCTATATCAACCCGCGCGCAACCACCGTCAGCAGCATCCTGCGCCATATCCGCCATGGGCGCGTGCGCGGAGTCTATTCCATCGGCGATGCCGAGGCCGAGGTGATTGAGGCGCAGGTGATGTCCACCTCCTCGATCGCGGGTACCATGATCCGCGATATCGACTTTCCCGAGGGGGTGCTGGTAGGCGCGGTGCAGAAGGGCGACAAGATCCTCAAGCCGACCGGCGCGCTGAGGATCGACGAGGGCGATGTGATCGTCATCTTCGCGATGGCTTCGGATGTCGAGCGGGTGGAGCAGTTGCTTCAGGTCTCGATCGACTTCTTCTAGGCCATGCGCGCGCCTCCTCGCCCCCTGCACCAATCCCCGCTGGCCCGGCTGCCGCTGATCCTGATTCTGGCGGCCATTGCGTCGGTGGCGATGTTCGTGCCGGCGCTGCATGCGCTGGCGCAGGGCGATCACACGGTGTCGCGGTCCTTCGGGTACTCCGGCGCGTTGGGGCTGGTCCTGATCGGGCTGATCGCGCTGGCGATGGGCGGAAACAAGCGCCGCGAGGCCAGCGATCTGGATAATCTCATGTCGCTCTCGCTTGCGTTCATCGCGCTGCCCGTCTTTCTCGCTATCCCGTTCTACGAAGGGCTGCGCACGACCTCTTTTCTCAATGCCTATTTCGAGATGGTCTCCTCGGTCACCACCACCGGCGCCACCATGTTCGACAAACCGGCGCGCCTGACCGGTAGTCTGCATCTGTGGCGCGGCATGGTCGGCTGGATGGGCGGTCTTCTGATGTGGATTGCTGCCTCGGCCATCCTTGCACCGCTCAACCTTGGAGGGTTCGAGGTAACGGCCACGGCCGAACCAGGACAGGGCGATGATCAGCAAGGCCGCTTTCAGCGGGCTGGATCGGGCCGGCGCGTGTGGCAAGTCACATCGGCACTGGCGCCGCTGTATATCGGCCTCACGGGAGCTCTCTGGCTTTTCCTTGCCGTCGGAGGCGACCGACCGCTGGTGGCGCTGATCCATGCCATGTCCACGATGGCAACCAGCGGTATCTCGCCCATCGGCGGCGTCGAGCAGGCCGGGTCCGGTATCGGGGGAGAGGTGGTCATCTTCTTTTTTCTGATGTTCGGATTGTCGCGGCTGACATTCTCTTCGGACACCGTCACCTCGGTGCGGCCGGGCCTTCATAACGATCCTGAATTTCGCCTCGGCATGCTGATCGTGCTGGCCGTTCCCGTGCTGCTTTTCTCGCGCCATTGGATCGCTGCGGCGGGCGCGGATCAGATGGACGATCTGGCATCGGCGCTCAGTGCCCTGTGGGGCGGGCTCTTCAGTATCGCGTCGTTCCTGTCGACCACCGGGTTCGAGAGCGCGCATTGGGATATCGCGCGCGACTGGTCGGGCCTCGGCACGCCGGGCTTGCTGCTGATGGGCGCCGCGCTGGTCGGTGGCGGCGTGGCTACCACTGCGGGCGGGGTCAAGCTCTTACGCGTCTATGCTCTTTACCTCAACGGCCAGCGCGAGATGGAGCGGCTGGTCCATCCCAACTCGGTAGGTCGTGCTGGCGCGCGCAGCCGCCGAATGCGGCGGCAGGGTGCCTTCGTGGCCTGGATCTTCTTCATGCTATTCGCGATGACGCTGGCGCTGATCACGGTGGTTCTGGCCGGTTTTGGCGTCGAGTTCGAGCAGGCGATCATCCTGGCCATCGCGTCCCTGTCCACCACCGGCCCGCTGACCCAGATCGCCGGAGAGGTACCCATCGCGCTGAACCTGATGGCTCCCGCGGCCAAGCTGGTGGTCTGCGCCGCGATGGTGCTGGGACGGCTGGAAATGCTGGCGGTCATCGCCCTGATCAGCCCGAGCCTCTGGCGCGACTGACTTGCACCGTCGCCGAGGCGCGCGGGCGAGGATTTGCCGGATCCGGCAACCTGCGGCAGTCATTTGATTTTAGGGCTGGAAACTCCATCTCTGGCGCTCCATATTGGTGGTTACCTATTACAAACACTCGAATGCCGATCCGCGGCATATTGCAAGAAAAATGGATTTGGGGACCAATATGGCATCAGACCGTCAAAACCTGCAGGACGCATTTCTCAATCAGGTGCGCAAGACCAAGACACCCGTGACGGTATTCCTGATCAACGGGGTGAAGTTGCAGGGCGTCATCACGTGGTTTGACAATTTCTGCATCCTGCTGCGCCGCGATGGCCAGTCGCAACTGGTTTACAAGCATGCGGTTTCGACAATCATGCCCTCGCAGCCGATCAGCCTTTATGACGGTGACGATGCGGCCTGATCGGCCCATCCTGAAAGTTCCTTCATGATCGACGATGACGAGTTCGAGCTGCGCCCAGATGCGGATGGCAGTTATGACACCCGAACGCGCGATACGCGCGCTTGGGTCGTGCATCCCGATATCTGGAAATCTGGCGGCCATTCGCGCAAGCCCGAGCTGGCGCTGGAAGAGGCAGTGGCGCTCGGCCATGCGCTGCCGGGCCTCGAGGTGCTGGGCAGCACCGTTGTGCGCCTGCCCAAGGTGCATCCGGGCAAGCTCTTTGGCAAAGGCAAGATCGCCGAGCTGAAGGCGCAGTTCGCCGCGAATGAGGTCGAACTGGTCCTTGTCGATGGCCCGGTCAGCCCTGTCCAGCAGCGCAATCTGGAAAAGGAATGGGGGGTCAAGATCCTTGACCGCACCGGCCTTATCCTCGAAATTTTCAGCGACCGCGCCGCGACCCGCGAGGGTGTGCTGCAGGTGGAAATGGCCGCTTTGTCCTACCAGCGCACACGCCTTGTCCGCGCCTGGACTCACCTCGAGCGTCAGCGCGGCGGACTCGGCTTTGTCGGCGGCCCCGGCGAGACGCAGATCGAGGCGGACCGCCGCGCCATCGACACACAGCTGGTGCGCCTGCGCCGGCAGCTTGACAAGGTGGCCAAGACACGCACGCTGCACCGCGCGGCGCGCGCCAAGGTGCCGTTTCCCATCGTTGCGCTGGTCGGCTATACGAACGCCGGGAAATCCACGCTTTTCAATCGCCTGACGGGCGCCGAGGTGATGGCCAAGGATATGCTTTTTGCCACGCTCGACCCGACGATGCGGCGCATCGCGCTGCCCGGCGGCGGGCCCGAGGTAATCCTGAGCGACACGGTGGGTTTCATCTCGGACCTGCCGACCGAGCTGGTCGCGGCCTTCCGCGCCACGCTGGAAGAAGTGCTGAGCGCCGATCTGATCTGCCATGTGCGCGACATCTCGCATCCCGAGACCGAGGCGCAGAAGACCGATGTCGAGGCGATCCTGGAGAGCCTCAAGGTCAGCGGTGATGTGCCACGCATCGAGATCTGGAACAAGATCGATCTGATGCCTGAGGAAGAGCGCGCCGCCCTGGTCACCCGTGCCGAACGGACCGAGGATGTGCAGGCCCTGTCCGCCGTTACGGGTGAAGGAATGGAGGCGCTTGTCAGCCTGATCGGCACCATGCTCACGGGCGACACGCGGGTCGAGCAGATTGATCTGCCCTATGCGGAGGGGCGCAAGCGGGCCTGGCTGCATGAGCAGGGTGTGATTGAGGAGGAGGCTCAGGGGGAGGACGGCTATCGCCTCACCGTCCGTTGGACCGCCCGTCAGCGCGCCGAATTCGACGCGCTGAACTAGGTCATTCCGCTTCGGGCGTCAGCACTGTCACACCCACAGCACCCGCGCGCGCCAGTTCGGGGTCCAGCGACATCGGGATATATTCGCCCCGCCGCCAGAGCTGCGCCAGATCATCGTAATGACGGCTGAGGAAATGGCCCGATTGCCCGGTCGCGATGACAAAGACGCTGCTACCGGGATCGGCGAAGTCGTAGACCCCGCGATAGCCCGCCGCGTGCACGTTGCTGAACGGCGCGTCCCCCGTGCCCGACGTGCGGCCGCGTTGCAGGGTATTGTCGCCGCCGCCCGTGGATTGGCGGATGTTCACGAAATAGCGCAGGAGCGGCACGTTACCCAGAACCGGGTGGTCATGCGCCGCCTGATGCGCGTCACCCCAGCGCAGCGATTCCAGCGCAGTGCCGTAGCGGTCCGATATCCAGACCAGCGCATCATCGAGCGCGAGCCGCGCGATATCGGTGCAGGTCTCGATCGGACTCGACTGCTTGACATCGCACCAGGCCGAGGCGCCGTCGACGTCGCGAAAGACCCGCTCGACAAAGACCGGATCGGTATGGGTGAACTCATCCGCCAGCGGCCCCAATTCGTCCTGCGCAAGGCGTTGGCCAAGCGCGCGCAGCCACGCGGCGTAGATCAGCGGTTCGGGGCGGTGCTCGTTCATCTCGCCATTCCATTCGGCCAATAGCTCCAGCGCGCGTTGGCGCAGGCGAAGGGGCGTGCCTTCGGGCGCGCTTTCGCCGGTGAACCACAGATCGGCACCGATCAGCGGCAAAAGAGAGCGGGCTGTGAAGCTGACCGTGTCGAGTTGTGCCTCGACAAAACTGTCGCGCGTATGCACCTCGCGGCCCTGCATCAGGCGCTGCCACCGATGAATGCGCTGCGTGTCGCCCCAAAGGTAGCTGACATGCGACGGAAAGGGGCGGTCCACGATCTTGTTGTTCGTGTTGCCCAGGATGCCGCCCGGCGGGTCGATGAATTCGGGATTGGCCGAATAGGGATAGCGCCCCTGCCAGCGGTTTTGGGGCAGCCAGCCGCGGCTGGGAAGGCGTCCTTCGGTATCATGCCCGGCGCTCCGGCGGGGCATGGCGCCGACCAGCTTCATCGCGATGCCGCGCTCGTCCGCCACGGTCAGGATCTGCGCGGGCGCGACGAACTCCTCACCGGCCGCAAGCGCCTCGTCGACACTGGCCGCGCGCATCAGGGCGATGCCCGCGCTCATCGTGGTGTCACGGGGACTGAGCGCGGTCCAGGAAACACTGGCGACATGGCCGGGCGGCGTGATCGTGCCCAGACTATATTGCGAGCCCGGCAGGACGGGGCCGTTCTCGGTATGGCGCAAGGTCAGCGTCACGGGCTCTTCGCCGTTGATTCTGATGATCGACCGGCGCGTGACAAACTCTGCAAAGCCGTCGGGCGTGCGATACTGGTCGGGGTTGTCGGGGTTGATCTCCTCGATATGAACGTCGAGATCATCGAGATAGGCCGAGGTGATGCCCCATCCCAGCTGGTCGCTGCGCCCCGAGAGCACCAGCGGCACACCGGGGATGGTGGCGCCGATGACGCCGCCTGAGGCCAGTTCGAGCCGGGCGAGATACCAGATGGACGGCGCCGTAAGGCCCAGATGCGGATCATTCGCCAGAAGAGTGCCGCCCGCCGCCGAGCGCGCAGGCGCGGCGGCAAAGGCGTTGGAGGCTCCGGCAAGATTGGCGGGCGCGATGGGCGATAGCGGTCCCTGAGGCGTAGGAACCCCGCGGGCAAAACGCGGCAGCGCGCCGGGTGCGAAATACGAGGCGTATTTCGGCAGCGCCGCGATGCCACTGCCGGGCGCGTCGGGCATGATATCCTCAAGCCGCGCGGGATCATCCAGTGCCAGAGACGTACGGGCGCGCAAAACCTCGTTTTGCAGATGGGGCGACATCTGGACGGCCATCAACTTGATGACGGCGATGGAATCGGCCGGCACCCAGGGCGCGATGGGCGCATTGAAGAGGAACATCTCGGGCGCGCCGCGCCCCAGCGCGCTTTCGTTGACTTCCGTCAGGCGGGCATTCACGCCGCGCGCATAGGCACTGAGCGCCGCGCGCGTCGCCGGATCCTGCCATTCGAGCGACTTACGCGCAGCGCCGTAGATATCGAAGCGGCGCATGAGTTGGTCGATGGCGAGACTGCGCTTGCCGAACACCTCCGACAGGCGCCCCTGCGCGCTGCGGCGCAAGATGGTCATCTGCCAAAGGCGATCCTGCGCATGGGCATATCCCAGCGCCTCGAACACATCCTCTTCGGATTGCCCGAAGATATGCGGCACATTGGCATTGTCGCGCACAATCTCGACTGGGGCCGACAGACTGGAGACGGTCAGCGTCTTGTCGTAGTCAGGCAAGGACCGCGACAACAGGAAATAAAGGGCAACAGCGGCCAGCACCGCCAGCGCAACAAGCGCGCCCGCGATCCGCATCAGCCATTTGAACACCTGTGCCATGACGCCCTGCCTTGTCATCTGCGCAGGGGATAGTCACAAAGGAGGTCAAGGACAATGGCCGTGCGCGGCAATGTGAACGGGAGAGAGACAAATGGCAAAGCTGGCATTTCTGGGCCTGGGGGTGATGGGCTATCCGATGGCGGGACATCTGGCAAAAGCAGGTCACGAGGTTCGCGTCTACAATCGCACCACCTCCAAGGCAGAGGCATGGGACGCCGAGCATGGCGGCAGTTTTGCGCCGACGCCGCGCGAGGCGGTGGAGGGGGCGGACTTCGTGATGGCCTGCGTTGGCAATGACGACGATCTGCGCAGCGTCTGCCTGGGCGATGACGGTGCCTTCGCCGCTATGAAAGGTGGCGCGGTATTTGTCGATCACACCACCGTCTCGGCTGCGGTGACCTCCGAGCTTTACGATGCGGCGGGCAAAGCTGGGTTCAAATTCGTCGATGCGCCCGTCTCGGGCGGGCAGGCGGGGGCAGAGAATGGCCAGCTTTCGATCATGTGCGGCGGCGACGAGGACGCCTATGCCGCCGCCGAGCCGATCATGCAGGTCTATGCCAAGCTCTGCCGCCGCATCGGCGCCTCGGGTGCGGGCCAAATGACCAAGATGTGTAACCAGATCGCCATTGCGGGCCTTGTTCAAGGCCTCAGCGAAGCGCTGCATTTCGCCGAGAAGGCCGGTCTGGACGGCGCCTCGGTGGTCGAGGTGATCAGCCAGGGCGCGGCGGGCAGCTGGCAGATGGCCAACCGCTGGGAGACGATGCTGGATGGCAAGTTCGAGCACGGCTTTGCGGTCGACTGGATGCGCAAGGATCTGGGGATCTGTCTCAAGACGGCGGATGAGAATGGCGCCGCCCTGCCGGTGACGGCGCTGGTCGACCAGTTTTACAAAGATGTGCAGAATATGGGCGGCGGTCGCTGGGATACATCCAGCCTGTTCAAACGCTTGCGCGAGATCGGGTGACGCGCCGCGCCTTGCGGGCGCTGGATTTGCGTATTTCGGAAAGATGAAAATTGGGGCGCGCTGCGGAATGCGGCGCGCCCCTTGGTTTCTGTGCCTATTCCGTCAGGTAGGGGACCGGATCAAGGCTGTCGAAGCCGTTGCGAACCTCGAAATGGACCGCTGCGGCGCCGGTCGACGGGATCTTGGCCAGCGTCTGGCCGCGGCTGACGCTGTCACCTGTTTTCACGGCCACATTGTCGACGTTGGAATAGACCGTCAGCAGGTTGCTGGCATGTTTCACGACGATGATCGGCGTGCCCTTGGTGTCCTTGGTAATGGCCGCAACCGTACCGCCATCCGCGGCCTTGACGGCGGTGCCGGGGCTGGCAGCGATGTCGATGCCATCATTCTTGCCCTTGGAATAGGGGCGCACGATATCGCCGCGCACCGGATAGCTCATCCGCGCCTTGGGGGCCGAAGCGATGGTTTGCTCCTTGCCCAGATCGGGGGCTTCCTTGGGGGCGGCCTGCGCCTGTGCGGCGGTCACGGTGTCCTCGGCGGGCAGGGGCTTGGCCGCGCTTGGGGGTTCGGGCGTGGGCGATCCTGCGCCCGGACGCACCGTCGCAGCGGGAACGTCACTGGCATCGAAGGCTGCCGTTTTCTCGCCGGGCAGGGCGACGGGAATGATCAGGTATTGCCCTTCGCGCACGGCGAAATCCGGGCCGAGGCCATTCCACTCAGCAAGGCTGCGGATCGACACGTTGTAGAGGCGCGCGATGGTATAGGCGGTCTCGCCGCGCGTCACCTGGTGGCGTACCGGCTCGACACCACTCTGGCTGGGGGCGGGCGAGAGGCTGCTTGTCTCGATCTGGCTGGGGGCGGCGTTGTCGATGGCCGCGCCCGCGATCTGCGTGATGTCGGTGCTGCCGGGCCGGATCGGACCGCCGGCAGGCTCGGCCACACGGCCAGGCAGGGCGATGACCTCACCCGCACGGAGCGGGTCGGTAGTCTGGATGCCGTTATAACGGGCCAGCGCGTTGGCGTCTGTGCCCACGCGCTGTGCCAGACTGGCGAGCGTATCGCCGCGCTGCGCCACGGCGACCTGGTAACCGGGATAGGAAATGATGCCGCGCGCGTCAGGCTCGGGCCTGTCAGCCGTGGCCGCGCGTGCCGCCTGCTCGGTGTCGAGCCCGCCGATTGGGCCACGCAGATCGAAATCCATTGTATCGCCGCAGGCCGCCATCGCCAGCAGGCAGGTGCCGGCCAGCAGGGCGTTCAGGCGGCACCACCGCACGGGAGGCGTCAGGGGGCGCGAATGGCTGCTCATGTCGTTCTCGTCCTCATGTTTGGCCCGGTTTGTGTCGGGGCATATCCTGTTTTACGTCTGGCGTCAGGCCGTATCGCGCCCCAGCCCCTCGATCAGCGGCACGAAGCGCACGGGCCGCAATTCATCATAGTCAAAACCGGCCTCAAGGCGGGTCACGCGGATCAGTCGCTGCACCGTGTCGGACTGGCCAACCGGAACAACCATGATACCGCCGATCTTGAGCTGGGCCAAGAGAGGTCCGGGCGGATCCTCGGCGGCGGCGGTCACCAGAATGCGGTCGAACGGGGCCTGATCGGGCAAGCCAAAACTGCCATCGGCGGTGAGCGCGGTGATATTGGTCAGATCGAGCGCGCGAAAGATCTCGCTGGCCTCCTGCACGAGGCGGCGATGCCGGTCGACCGTGTAGACGCGCCGCGCCAGGAGGCTGAGAATGGCCGCCTGGTAGCCCGAGCCGGTGCCGACCTCGAGCACCTTGTCGCGCCCGCTGAGCTTCAGCGCCTGTGTCATCAGCCCCACGACCGATGGCTGGCTGATCGTCTGGCCACAGGCGATCGGCAGGGGCATGTCCTCATAGGCCCGATCGGCGAAATAGCCGCGGATGAACGGGCCGCGGTCGATCCGCTCCATTGCCGTCAGCACGCGTGTATCCGTGATCCCCTTCGAGCGGAGCGCGAAGAGGAACTGCATCTTGCGTTCGGCGGGATCGTCTTGCGCGTCGGTCATTCGATGGCTTTCAGCGACTCCAGCATATCATGCGCCGTCAGGTCCGCGCGCATCGGGGTGGCCGAAATATAGCCGTCAAGATTGACCGCCGCATCCGAGCCGGGCGAGGTCGGCTGCTGCTGCGGCGCGCCCGTGACCCAGAGAAACCGGCGGCCCGAGGGCGACAGGTGCGGCTGCACGCCAAAGCCCATGTCGCGCCGGAACCCCTGCCGCGCGGCGCGCAAGCCCTTGACGTCGCGGGCGGGGACGGGCGGGAAATTGACGTTGTAGAAGATGCCGTAATCGTCGCGGGTCCAGACGCCCTTGTCCAGAAGGCGTTGAACGGTGTCCAGACCATGCGCGCGCGAAGCCTCGAACGTGTCGTCCAAATCCTTGTTGGCCGGCCCGTAGAACTGACTGAGCGCGATGGAGCGGATGCCATTCAGCGCAGCCTCCATTGCGGCGCCCAGCGTGCCGGAATAGACCGCGTTTTCGGCCGCGTTGTTGCCGCGGTTGACCCCCGACAACACCAGATCGGGCGGGCTGCCCTTGAGAATGTCATGCAGGCCCGCCAGAACGCAATCGGCCGGGCTGCCCTGCACGGCGTAGCGGCGCGGGGCCATCTCGCTGACCATCATCGGTTGCGTGTAGGAAATCGCGTGCCCGACGCCCGATTGCTCGAAGGCGGGCGCCACGCACCACACCTCGCCCCTAGGGCCGGCCAGCGCCTCCGCGATCTCGGTCAGCACTTGCAGCCCCGGCGCGTTGATGCCGTCGTCATTGGTGATGAGTATGCGCATTATCGCCTCTTGCCTGTGCCGCCCGCACCCCTCTCTACCGGTCGCGCCGGAGACGGGCAAGCGCCTGCACCGCTTCGGATGAACGATAGCTCTTGATCGACGATGGAAACGACCCTAATCGGCAACGCTCTTGGAGGGAGACATTGCATGACGACTCGCAGTATGACGACCACGTTTGAGATATCCGGCTCGGTATTGGCAATGGCCTATGCCCTGTTGATCGCATCCAATACCGGCAACGAAATGCTGGGCTTCAGCCTGCTTCTGGTCTCGTCTGCGCTTTTCGCAGGCTGGGCGGTGATTGATGCGCGCTGGACCTTTCTGCTGCTGCAAGCATTTTATGCGACTTCCGCAATCATCGGTCTGGTTCGCTGGGCCTGATCGGCCCGGCAGAGGGCCCTCAGCCCATCAAGGACAGCAGGCGGCGCGCCTCGGTCCCGGCATCGGCCAGCGCCTCGCGGTCCTCGCCGGGGTGAAAGCGCGCGCGCGTCGCCGTGGCCATCGGGCCGGGACTGACAATATGGACCTTTGGGCCGTGCCTGGCGCTTTCGGCCTGCCACGAGCGAGCAAGGGCGATCTGCGCGGCCTTGGTCGAGCCATAGGCGCCCGCAAATTTCTCGCCCGCCTTGAAATCCTCGAAGAACATCGCCTGTCCATCCTCGCCCAGAAGCGGCGCGATAAAGGGGATGAGATAGCCAGTCGCAGTGACGTTTGTTGCAACGGATTTGTCCCAGTCGCGCGCGTCCAGATGCGCGGCCAGTGTCAGGGGCGCGGCATGCACGGCGGTATGCGCCCAGAAATGGATGCGGCCCCAACGGTCATGAATGCTGCGGCAAAGCTGCCGCATCGCATCTGCATTGGTGATGTCCATGGGCGCCAGCGTGGCCGAATGGCCCGCCGCCTGAATGCGGTCGTCCAGCTCTTCGAGCGCGCCGGTGGTGCGGGCGACGGCGACGACGTGATGCGAGGCCGCGAGTTCTAGGGCGAGGGCCGCGCCAAGACCGCGCGAGGCACCAGTGATGAGGGCTACTTGTGTCATGTGCGCGGTTTGCACCCCATGCGCGGCGGCGTCAAGCACCGCGCTTGCGTCGTTATGCTGCGCGCGCCAGCCGCGCCCCCGCGGAGGTTGCAGATCTGCCGGCGGGGGCTATAGTTTCACGGTATTCATTAGATCCCGAGGAGGTCCAGATGCCGGACGGAACCAATATTGGCAAGGCACAGCGCAGTGTTGTCGTCAACGATTTCACCAATAGCGTTCTCGACCCGAACCAGCCCATGCTGGGGCCGGTCGAGAACGGCGGCACGATCATCGCGAATACCGCGCCGGGATGCTGGGGGCCGATGATCACGCCCAGCCTGCGGGGCGGCCACGAGGTGACGCAGCCCATTTACGTCGAGGGTGCCGAGGTGGGCGACGGGGTCGCCATCCGGATCCGGGACATCACGGTGACATCCATCGCCACCGCATCGGGACATGACAGCTCGCCCGAGGGGTTCTGCCTGGGTGATCCTTATGTGGCTGCGCGTTGCCCGGTCTGCGATAAAGTCTGGCCCGAGACCCATATCGAGGGCGTGGGGCAGGATTCGGTCAAATGCGATAGCTGCGGCAATGCGGTGAAGCCCTTCGAGATCGTGCATGGCTACACCGTCACCTTCGACGACACCCGCGCCGTGGGCCTGACCGTGCCCAAGGAGGCGGCGGAAAAAATGGCGGGTGAGGCCGATCACTATTCTGCGCTGCCCGATCAGAGCCGGCAACATTCCATCCTGCACTATGCGCCCTCCGACATGCCCGGCACCCTCGTGCGTATGCGCCCTTTCATGGGCCAGCTAGGCACTTGCCCTTCCATGCCTATGCCCGACAGCCACAATGCGGGCGATTTCGGCGCGTTCTTGGTGGGCGCGCCGCATGAATATGGCATCACGCCCGAGCAACTGGCCGAGCACAAGACAGACGGCCATATGGACATCGACGCGGTGCGCGCGGGCTCGATCCTTGTGGCGCCGGTCAAGGTGCCGGGCGCAGGTGTCTATATGGGCGACATGCATGCCGGGCAGGGCGATGGCGAGATCGCCGGCCACACGATGGACGTCTCGGGCAGCGTCACCCTCCAAGTCGAAGTGGTGAAGGCCTACCCACTGGACGGGCCGGTCCTATTCCCGCTGGAAGAAGACCTGCCGCCCATGGCCAAGCCTTTCACGGAAGTCGAGAAAGCCAAGGGACAGCGCCTTGCCGCCAAATGGGGCGTGTCCGATATAGAGGCACTGGCTCCGATTTCGGTCATCGGCACGGCGGCCAATCTCAACGATGCGATCGAGAACGGTCTGGCCCGCGCGGCCAAGCTGCTCGATGTCAGCGTTGCCGAGATCCGGAACCGCGCGACGATCAACGGCGCAATCGAGATCGGCCGCGCGCCGGGCGTCATTCAGGTGACGTTCCTTGCGCCTCTGGCCAAGCTCGACGCGGTCGGACTGGGCGATTACGCGCGCGAGTAATACGGCCTCTGAGGCACCGAACAACAAAAACCCGCGCGCCATACCCTCTGGCGCGCGGGTTTTTGTCAGGCAGCTTCGAGAAGCTACGCGCGGATTATTCTGCCGCTTTCAACTCGAACCCCTGCTCAATCTGGTCGGATGGCCGCACCGGATACTCGCCCGAGAAGCAGGCATCGCAATATTGCGGGCTGGACGCATCGCGGCCGGTCGCTTCGCCGACCGCGCGATATAGCCCATTGAGCGAGATGAACTTGAGGCTGTCCACCGCCAGATGCTGGCGCATTTCATCCTCGGACATGGTCGCAGCCAGCAGCTTGTCGCGCTGGGGCGTGTCGACACCGTAGAAGCAGGGCCATGCGGTGGGCGGCGACGCGATTCTGAAATGTACCTCTGCGGCTCCGGCATCCAGGATCATCTCGCGGATCTTGCGGCTGGTGGTGCCGCGCACGACGCTGTCATCGACGAGGATCACGCGCTTGCCCTCGATCAGGGCGCGGTTGACGTTGAGCTTGAGGCGCACACCCATATTGCGGATCTGCTCGGTCGGCTCGATGAAGGTGCGGCCCATATACTGGTTGCGGATGATGCCCATCGCGTAGGGGATCCCGGATTCCTGGCTGAAGCCGATGGCGGCAGGCACGCCCGAATCCGGCACGGGGCAGACGAGGTCCGCCTCGACCGGGCTTTCCTTGGCCAGCTCGACGCCGATCTGGCGGCGCGTCTCATAGACGCTGCGGTCGCCGATGATGCTATCGGGGCGGCTGAAATAGACATGCTCGAAGATGCAGAAGCGGGGCTTTTGCTTGCGAAAGGGAAAATGGCTCTCCACCCCGCTCTTGGTGATGACCACCAACTCGCCCGGGGCGACTTCACGGATATACTTGGCCCCGATAATGTCGAGCGCACAGGTCTCACTGCTCAGCACCCAGCCATCCCCGACCTGTCCCAGAACCAGCGGGCGCACGCCAAGCGGGTCACGCACGCCGATCAGCTTTGTCCGGGTCATGGCGACCACCGAGAACGCGCCCTCGACCCTGCGCAGCGCATCCTCCATCCGCTCGGGGATGGTGCGTTGCAGGCTACGGGCCATCAGGTGGATAATGCACTCGGAGTCCGAATTCGACTGAAAGATGCTGCCGCGCTCGATCAGTTCCTTGCGCAGCGCCATGGCGTTGGTGATGTTGCCGTTATGCGCAATCGCCGCGCCGCCCATGGCGAATTCGCCAAAAAAGGGCTGCACATCGCGGATCACCGGCATCTTGCCGCCCGAGGTGGAGTACCGAACATGGCCGATGGCGAGCTCGCCGGGCAGCGTCTCCATCAGGCTCTGTTTGGTGAAGTTGTCGCGCACATAGCCAAAGCGGCGGGCGCTATTGAACCCTTCACTGGCGCAATAGCTGACGATGCCGCCGGCCTCTTGTCCGCGATGTTGCAGCGCGTGCAGACCAAGCGCGGTGAAGTTCGCAGCGTCGGGAACGCCGATGACGCCAAAGACGCCGCATTCCTCCTTGAGCTTGTCGCCGTCATCCGCGTCGCGCAGATAGGATGTATCGAAGGGATGGGCGGGAGGCATGATTTTGGTCAAAGGGGCGCTCCGAATCCGGTTTTCACAGATGTGTCACACATAAGGACTGATGGCGCCCGTGTCACGGCATGATCTCGCCGAAGTGATCCGGGGCGCGCCTCACCAGCGCGACAGGATCACACCGCCCGCCACCAGCGCGGTCGACAGAAGGCGTGTCGGGCTGATCGTATGCTGGGCGACGCCGAACGCGCCGAAATGATCCAAGAGGAGCGCTGCGCCCATCTGGCCGAAGATCATCAGCGAGGCCGTGGTGACCACCCCCAGCAGTGGAACGCTCCAAAGCGCGGCGAAGACAAAGACGGCCCCCATCGCGCCCCCGACCAGCAGCCAGGGCTGAACCGCGCGCACGCGCAGCAGGCTCTCCCCGTCGCCGACGGCGAATGTGGCAATCAGAAGAACCGCAAAACCGACAGCGAAGGACACGGTGGCGGCCCCGATGGGGCTGCCGATGCTGCGCCCGAGGGCGGCATTGATGGGCGCCTGGCTTGCGATCATCGCCCCAGCGACCGCCATGAGGACGGTCGCGATGAGGATTTGATTGGTCACCTGGCCCTCACTCCGCCGGTTCAGCCGGGGTGATGGTGCCCTCTGCCGGTGCGTCGGTTGCAGGCGCCTCGGGCGCGTCGCAGGCACCGACAAGCGCCTCGTATTGCGCGGTGATCCATCCCAGCGCCTGCTCGGGATTGCCGTCCTCGATCTTGCCGGTCATCTGGCTGAACACCCGCGCCGAGCGGCTATCGTCGATCATCTGGATATCCTGCCCGGTGACGACGGTGTCATAGACGAAATAGGCAATCGCCACGAGCAAGACGCCGCGCGCGACCCCAAAGACAAAGCCAAGCCCCTGATCCAGCCCGCCAAGCGCCGAGCGCTGCACCAGCGAGGAAAAGAGCGGCGTGATGAAGGAGGCGACGATCAGCGCCACGGCAAAAACCAGGGCAAAGGCGCCGATCATGCTCAGCTCGCAGCTGTCGGCGATGAAATCTCCGACCATCGGGATTTCCTTGATCAGCGGTTCGACCTGCGGCGCAAACATGAAAGCCAGGATGCCGGCCACGATCCATCCCGCGATGGCCAGCGCCTCGCGCACGAAGCCTCGGCTATAGGCCAGCAATGCTGACAGAACGATAACCAGCGCCACCACGCCGTCGATAATGGTAAATCCGTCCATGTCGCCCCGATCCTGATGCGCGCTTATCCCGCGCCGAAAATGTCACCTACGAAACCGGTCAAGTCCGCCGCACGCGTCAGTCTCAGACCACTCTTCCCGCCGGATTTGCCACCCTCGGGAAGGATTGCCGCCGTGAAACCAAGTTTTTCCGCTTCTTTCAACCTGTTTTCGGTCTGGCTTACCGGACGAAGCGCCCCGGAGAGGCTAATTTCCCCAAAAACCACCGTATCTGCGGGTAGGGCGGCGTCTTCTCGCGCAGAGAGAAGCGCGGCGGCGACGGCCAAATCGGCGGCTGGCTCGGTAATTTTCATACCGCCTGCGACGTTCAGGTAAACGTCGAGCCCGGCAAACGGGATGCCGACGCGCGATTCGAGCACGGCGAGGATCATAGAGAGGCGCGCGCCATCCCAGCCCACCACGGCACGGCGGGGCTGGCTATGGGGCGACGGTGCGACCAGTGCCTGCAACTCGCACAGAACGGGCCGCGTGCCTTCGATACCGGCGAAGACCACCGATCCGGGCGAGGGCGTGCCGCGCTCTGACAGGAACAGCGCCGAAGGGTTCGTGACCTGCGCAAGGCCCGCGCCGGTCATCTCGAACACACCGATCTCGTCGGCGGGGCCGAAGCGGTTCTTGACCGCACGCAGGATGCGGAACTGATGACCGCGCTCGCCTTCGAAATAGAGAACCGTGTCGACCATATGCTCGACCACCCGCGGGCCGGCAATCTGGCCGTCCTTGGTAACGTGGCCAACAAGGACCACGCTGACGCCCTTTCGCTTGGCAAAACTGGTCAGCTCATGCGCGGCGGCGCGCACCTGTGAAACGCTGCCCGGCGCGCTGCCGATGGTATCCAGCCACATGGTCTGGATCGAATCGATGATGACCAGTTGCGGCTTTTCCACCTCGATGGTCGTCAGGATGTCGCGCAAATTCGTCTCGGCGGCCAGCTGCACATTCGCGCCCGAGAGGCCCAGACGCTCGGCCCGCATGCGCACCTGCGCGCTGGCCTCTTCGCCCGAGACGTAGATCGTCTTCAGCCCCTGGTCCGCGAAACTGGCCGCCGCCTGCAGCAGCAGCGTGGATTTACCGATGCCCGGATCGCCGCCCACAAGGATCGCCGAGGCAGGAACGAGGCCGCCACCCAGTACGCGGTCCAGCTCATTCAGGCCCGAGCCGGTGCGCGGCGGCGGCGCCTCCTTGGCCGAAAGATCGCTCAGCGTCATGCCGGTGCCGCGCTTGGCGCCCAGCGAGTTCGCGGCAGGGCCGGCGCTCAGCCCCTCATCCTCCTGAATGGTGTTCCACGCGCCGCACGCATCGCAACGGCCGGACCATTTGCTATGGACCGCGCCGCAAGCCGTGCAGGTGAATGTCGGTTGGTTCTTTGCCATGCGCCGCTCATGCCCCAAGCGGGCAGGGCAGTCAAATGCCCAGATCGCTACTCGGCGGCGGTCTTGGTCACGTCCACAAGGCCGCGTAGGCCGCGTGGCGCGTCGGCGGTTTCAAGCTCGGAAGGAACGGTCTTGAGATCGTCCTTGAGCCGTCCCAACTGACTGCGCGCAACACTTTCATCAAGATCGACGCGGCTGGCCCAGTGTTTCAATTCCTGGCAGACCAGCTTGGCCTTTTCCAATCGTGCCTCGAAGGCCTCAATTTCCTGCTGGCGCTGGATCAGGAAGACGCGGGCGCGGGCAACCTTTTCGTCCAAGTAGGTCTCGGCCAATTCGCGGCTGAGATAGGACATCTGAGCCGCCACCTCCAGCATCGCAGGCTCCAGCGTGCCGAGGTCGGGATGCTCGTTGAGATGCGCAAGCCGCTCGCGCACTGCGTCGAACGCGGAATGGATGTCAAAGACACCCGCCCGGTCGGCGGCATGAGCGGCGGCATAGGCGCGCGCCACATCTTCCATGTTGATGGCAAAGCGCCGGTGAGAGTTCTCAAGCTGCATGATCCGCGCATTCGACGGCAGGAAAAAGCACAGCATCACCGCCAGCGCGGTCACGCCGATCTGGAATGCCTGACCGGCAGCGGCGTAGGGTGTCCCGCCGATTCGCGCACTGATCTCCAGCCATGGCAGCAGCCCCAGCGCGGCCATGACAGTCACCGTCAACAGGGACAGCGTGCTTGCGCACCATTCCTGCCGTTCACGAAGGAAATAATGAAAATTTGCGCGTCATCGCGAAATCGTGTGTTCAAATTGCCCGATGGCGGCTGTTTGTTTCGGCCTGGGGGACAATCAAATGGGCAGCGCGATGGGTGTCTGAACTAACGCACGGCCTCGATCGGGCCGCTTGCGCGGCCATGGATGAACTGGTCGAGATAGGGATCGCCGGAATTGTCCATCTGGCTCACCGGGCCGGTCCACTGAATCACCCCGTCATGCAGCATGGCGATATTGTCGGCGATGGCGCGTACTGAGGTCATGTCATGGGTGATGGTCATCGCGGTTGCGCCCATCTCGGTCACGATCTCGCGGATGAGGTCGTTGATGACGCCCGCCATGATCGGGTCGAGACCGGTCGTCGGCTCGTCGAAGAAGATGATCTCGGGTTCGGCGGCAATAGCGCGGGCAAGGCCGACGCGCTTTTGCATGCCACCCGACAGTTCGGCCGGGAATTTGTCGGCCTGCTCGGGGGTGAGACCCACGCGGCGCAACTTCTCGATGGCGATCTCGCGCGCCTCATGCGGAGGCCGCTTGAGCGAGCCGCGCAAGAGGCGGAACGAGACATTCTGCCAGACGGGCAGCGAATCAAACAGCGCGCCGCCCTGAAACAGCATCCCGAAGCGCGCCAGAAACGCATCGCGGTCGCCGCGCGTGGCGTCTTTGCCATCCAGCAGGATCGTGCCGCTATCGGGTGGCACGAGGCCGAGGATGGATTTCAGCAGGACCGACTTGCCGGTGCCGGAGCCCCCGATGATGACCATCGACGTGCCGCTGTCGATCGTCAGATCCACGCCCCGCAGAACGTGATTGGTGCCAAAGGCCTTGCGGACGTTTTCGAGGGTGATCATGCCGAGAAAAACACCTCTGTCAGGACGTAGTTGCTGGCGAGGATCAGCACCGAGGCGGTGACGACGGCGGATTTGGTCGCACGGCCCACACCCTGCGCGCCCCGGCCCGAATTCATTCCGTAATAGCAGCCCATCAGCGCCACGATAAAGCCAAAGACGGCCCCCTTGATCATGCCGCTGATGACGTCCCAGGATTCCAGAAAATCCAGCGTGTTATGCATGTAGGTGGCCGCATTGAAATCCAGCCGTGCGACCCCCACCGCGAAGCCGCCCATGATGCCGATCACGTCGCCCACGCCCACCAGCAGCGGCACGGCAAGCGTCGCGGCCAGAACGCGCGGCAGGGTGAGGTATTTCATCGGATTGGTGGAAAGTGTTGTGAGCGCGTCGATCTGCTCGGTCACCTTCATCGTGCCGATTTCGGCAGCAATCGAGGAGGCCACGCGCGCCGCCACCATCAGCCCGCCCAAGACGGGCCCAAGCTCGCGCGTCAGTCCAATGGCCACGATGGAGGGCACCACCGTCTCCGCATTGAAACGCGCGCCGCCCGCATAGATCTGCAAAGCCAGCGCCCCGCCCGTAAACAGCGCAGTCAGGCCGACGACCGGCAAGGAGAGCCAGCCGATCTGGATCAGCGCATGATAGAACTCGCGCCCGTAAAAGGGCGGCCGGGCCAGATGCGACACCGTCCTACCGGCGAAGAGCGAGACACGCCCAACCCCGGCAAGCGCCGCCAGAACATGACGTCCCAACGCCGCCAAGAGGCTGAAAATCACGCTCATGCGCCCAGGTACCGCCGTGTATAGCGCGCGCCAAGCGCGGTTAGGATTTCGTAGCCAATGGTGCCGGCCGCATCGCCGATGTCGTCGATACCCTGATCTGGCCCCAGCAGCGAAACCGACTTGGGATCACCTGCCACCTCCGTGATATCGACGCCGATCAGGTCCATCGACACGCGTCCGGCCAAAGGGCAGCAAACATCATCCACCCATACCGATGCGCGTCCGGCCAGCGACCGAAACAGCCCGTCGGCATAGCCGGCCGAAAGGGTCGCGATGCGGCTGGGGCGCTGTGCACGCCAAGTGCCGTTATATCCGACAACTTCGCCGGCGGCGACGTCGCGACACTGGATCACCGGAATATCCAGCGACACCACGGGACGTGCATCCGTAAAAGGGCGCCCGCCAAAAAGGCCGATGCCGGGCCGGGTGACATCGAAGTGAAAAGCCTTGTCCAGCAGCACACCCCCGGTATTGGCCAGGCTCAACGGGCAGTCGAGCCCTGCTGTCATCTCGCGGAAAGTCTGGAGTTGCTGGCGATTCATATCGTCGCCGGGATCTTCGGAGGCGGCCAGATGGCTGAGGATCAGCTGCGGGCCTTTGGCCATGGCGATGTCACGCACGGCTGACCATTCGCTGGGCTCCATGCCCAGACGGTTCATGCCCGTGTCGAGTTGCAGCGCAAAGGGATGGCCCGGCAATGCCTCCAGATGGCGGATCATCTGGTCAAGAGAATTGAGCACAGGCGTCAGATCCATGTCGCCCAGCATGTCCGCATCTCCGGCCATATGACCCGACAGCACGTAGATCATCGGACCGGGGCCAAGGGCGGTGCGCAGGGCCGCGCCTTCCTCGGCCACGGCAACGAAGAAAGTTCGCGCGCCAGCACGGGCCAGGGCACGACCCACCCGCGCGGCTCCCAGGCCATAAGCATCTGCCTTGACGACGGCGGCGGTCTCGGCGCGGCTCATCGCGGCCAAGACCTGCCAGTTGGCGGTCACTGCATTCAGATCGACGGTAAGGGTGGCTGTGCTCATGGTCGGCCTTTTGACACGGGCGCGCGCAGGGTCAAGACCAAAGCGCGGGGCAGGGGCGGCGCATCAGAATTCCTGCTCGCCGCCACCGCCGCCATTCTGCCAGGGCTGCACCAGGTTGCCAAAGCGGGTGAAACGGCCCTCGAAGCTGAGCTCGACCGTGCCGATGGGACCGTGGCGCTGCTTGCCGATGATGACCTCGGCCTTGCCGTGCAGCCGCTCCATCCGCTCCTGCCAGGCGGCCATCTCCTCCAGCTTGTCGTCGGAAGGCTTCTCGCGCTCGGCATAATATTCCTCGCGGAAGACAAACATGACCACGTCCGCGTCCTGTTCGATCGATCCCGATTCGCGAAGGTCACTCAGCTGCGGGCGTTTGTCCTCGCGGGACTCGACCTGGCGCGACAGCTGCGACAGCGCGATGACGGGAATGTCCAATTCCTTGGCGATCGCCTTGAGACCCATGGTGATCTCGGAAATCTCGTTCACGCGGTTTTCGCTGCGCCCGGTGCCGCGCACCAGCTGCAGATAGTCCACGATCAGCACGTCGAGGCCATGGGTCCGCTTTAGCCGACGGGCGCGCGCTGCCAGCTGGCTGATGGGAAGGGCCGGCGTGTCGTCGATATAAAGCGGGCAGGATTCCAACTGTTTCGCGGCATCGACAAAGCGGCGGAATTCGCCCTCGGTCATGTCACCGCGCCGGATCTGCTCGGACGGCACTTCGGACGCCTCTGACAGGACGCGCGCCGCCAACTGCTCGGCACTCATTTCAAGTGAATAAAAGCCGACGACGCCGCCCTCGATGGACCCTTCGGTGCCGTCGGGCCTTGTGCCGCGCCGGTAGGCCTTGGCAATGTTGAAGGCGAGGTTGGTCGCCAGTGATGTCTTGCCCATCGAGGGGCGCCCAGCGAGAATCAGAAGGTCGGACTTGTGCAGACCGCCCAGTTTCTTGTCCATGTCGACGAGGCCGGTCGAGACGCCGGCAAGGCCGCCCTCGCGCTGATAGGCGGCGTTGGCGACATTAACCGCATCCGATACCGCCTTGAGAAAGCTTTGAAATCCACTCTCGGTCTGGCCCTGCTCGCTCAGCTTGTAGAGCATCTGCTCGGCTTCGACGATCTGGTCCTTCGGCTCGGAGTCCACGTCCATGCGCGCGGCCTTGCCGGCGATGTCATGGCCAAGGCCGATCAGCTCGCGGCGGATCGCGAGATCATAGATCATCTGGGCATAGTCGCGGACTGCATAGGTGCTGATGGCCGCGCCGGCGAGGTTCACCAGATAGGCCGGGCCGCCCAGCTCTTTCAGGCCCTCATCCTCTTCCATGAAGGCCTTGAGCGTGACGGGCGAGGCGAGGTTGTTCTTGGCGATGCGGGCCGAGGCGGTCTCGAAGATGCGAGCATGAACCGGATCGTAGAAATGCTGCGGACCGATGATGCTGGCGATGCGGTCGAAGACATCGTTATTGGTCAGGATCGCGCCCAATAGCTGCTGCTCGGCCTCGATCGAATGGGGCATCGTGTCAGCGGCTTGCACCTCGGCGCCTGCGGCGGTTCCGGTGGCGTTGAATGTGGTGATTTCGTTCATTTCCGATTCCCGGCTGCTCGGCCCAAGCTCTTACAGGCAGGGCAGGCGCCGGGGCAAATTGTATATCTCTGTGGATAGAACGCGCGGCACCTTGACTGGACGTATATTGCGGTGCAGCGCGACTGTCTGTCAATATGTGGTATTTCGACGTGCCACCTGTTGCCTAAATGCGCCAGAGGCTAGCTGCGCGCGTCCTGCCAGGCACGGGGCGCCTTGAGGAACGCCTCGACTTCGCGCAGCGTCGCGTCGTCGAACGTGCCCTGCGCGCGCGCTTCGGCCAATACGTCCCACCATGTGCAAAGGTGATGCAACGTCACGCCGTGATCGCCCAGCGTTTTGACCGTGTCGGGGAAAATGCCGTAGTAAAATATCACGGCGGTGTGGGCGCAGGTTGCGCCCGTCTCGCGGATGGCATCGACAAAGCCGATCTTGGAGCCGCCATCGGTGGTCAGATCCTCGACCAGCAGCACGCGCTGGCCCTCGTCCATCGTGCCCTCGATCCGCGCGCCGCGCCCGTGGCCCTTGGGCTTCTTGCGCACATAAGTCATGGGCAGCGCCAACCGCTCGGCCATGAGGGCGGCAAAAGGGATGCCCGCTGTCTCGCCGCCGGCGATGTTGTCGAACGCCTCAAAGCCGGCATTGCGCATGACGGTGACCGCGAGGAAGTCCATCAGGGTGCTACGGATGCGCGGATAGGAGATGAGCTTGCGGCAGTCGATATAGGTCGGGCCGGGCAGGCCCGAGGAATAGATGTAGGGTGTCTCGGCGTTGAAGTGGACCGCGCCGATTTCCAGCAGCATGCGCGCGGTCAGGCGGGCGATCTCGTCGGCGGAGGGATAGGTGCTGGGAATCATGGGTGCGGTCCTTGTTGCGCGGATAGGGTTTCGCCTTCGGCGAGGATATTTTCAGCCAGAAGATACATCCGACACGTGCCAGTTCAGCGCAAAGCCGGGATCGAACACGGTAACGGGGCCATCCTCGGTTTCGATTTGGGCGATCAGATCGGGTGTACCCCGGTTGAGGGTCAACGTGGCCTCATTCGGCGGCAGCCCGTAGAAGGCGGGGCCATTCAGCGACGTAAAAGCCTCGAGCCGGTCGAGCGCGCCTTCGTCCTCGAAGACATGCGCGAGGATCGGCAGCGTGTTGGGCGCGGTGAAACAGCCGGCGCAGCCGCAAGGCTGCAGCTTCGCGGGGTCGGTATGGGGGGCGCTGTCTGTGCCCAGAAAGAAGCGCGCATCGCCCGAGGTGGCGGCGGCGCGCAGGGCCAGTCGATGTTCTTCGCGCTTGGCGACGGGCAGGCAGTAGTAATGTGGGCGGATGCCGCCTGCGAGGATGTGGTTGCGGTTGATCACCAGATGATGCGTGGTGATCGTGGCGCCGAGGCCCGCGTCATGCGCCTTCACGTAATCCACGCCTTGCGACGTCGTGATGTGCTCCATCACCACCTTCAGGCCCGGCACGCGGCGCCGCAGCGGATCAAGCACACGGTCGATGAAGACCGCCTCACGGTCAAAGATGTCAACGCTGGGGTCCGTCACTTCCCCATGCACGCAAAGCGGCAGGCCGATTTCTGCCATTCGTTCGAGCACGCCCTGCACGCGGTCAAAATCGCTGACGCCGCTGGCGGAGTTCGTTGTGGCGCCCGCGGGGTAAAGCTTGACCGCCGTGATCAGTCCGGTGGCATGGGCCGCGGCCACGTCATCAGCGTCTGTCTCTTCGGTCAGGTAGAGCGTCATCAGAGGCTGGAACGTCGCGCCCTCGGGCAGGGCCGCCATGATGCGGGAGCGGTAGCCATCGGCATCGGCGCGGGTGACCACGGGCGGCACGAGGTTGGGCATGATGATGGCGCGGGCGAAATGTGCGGCTGTCCACGGCAGGACCGCCCGCAGCATCGCGCCATCGCGCAGGTGCAGGTGCCAGTCATCGGGAACGCGCAGGGTCAGCTGATCTGTCATGGCGCGCTCAATACACCGCTGCAGCCAAGCGCGCCAGACCTTGGCGGGCAAAAGATGATGCCTCGCTCAGGCCTAGTCGTCGTTGCGGTTGTCTGGCGCGCTGGCTTCTGCATCCCGGAGCGGCGGCAGGCGTATGCCATCCTCTTCGGCTGTCCTGGTCGCAGATTCCAGCGCCCGGCGGAACGGCCGGGCGTTGCGCTGCGCCAGCACCTTGCGCGCAAGCAGCACGATCAGGTAGTGCCGTGCATCCCGCTTGAGGCGCTGCAACAGGTTGAACTGATAGCCGCCATCGCGCCGACGCGCACGGAACATGTGGGCGAGGGCCGCGCGGTCCAGCTTGCCCGCGCTGACCTGCGCGAGAATGCGAAAGAGGATCTGCAGGCGCATCAGCCCGGCTTCCAGTTCGGGGCCCATGAAGCGCATACGAAAGAGCGTGACGTTCTTGCGCGCGAAAAGCGAGGCATGCATCGCGTCCAGGTCGTCCTCGGGGTCGTAAAGGACAAAGGCCTCTGCCGCGGCGTCCAGCATGTCGGGGGCATAGCCATAGCGATCTGTAAAGGAGGTGCGGCGCATGTGGCGATAGCGGTTATCCCATTCGGTCACTCGAGGGTCCAGCGTCGCCTGGGGGGCGAGGACCACCACCTTGGCGCCGGGGGCAGCGACCGAAAACGCGGCGGCGGCATAGCCGCAAGGACCGGCGCCGTAGAAGATGACCTGATCGAAATCCTCGAAGAAGCCGTCATCGATCAGCCGGTCGAAATACCCGTAGACAGCCTTGTCGCGAAACCAGGTATCGCCCTCGGAGACGAGGCACAGATGCGACCATCCCAGCGCCTTGACCATGTCCCAGCCCAGCGGTTGCGCCTCGCGCGACAGCGCCTCGATGCCCTGATGCGTCTCGAACGTGACCAGCAGCGTCGGCTTGTCCTCGATGAAAATCGCGCTGTGACGCAGGCCCAGACGCTCAACATAGCCGTCCTCCGACGCGATCTCGGCGACCTTCTCCAGCCACGCATCGCGCCCGCCAAGATCGGCGAGGGGCGTATCCAAACTGTCGGGCGCGTCTTGCATCGATATCGTCCTCGCTTCTGCCGGCGGTTGCCAAAAGGCAGGTATCATTCATTTGTCTATGCCTCAATTCAGGCGAAATTTTGAAAAATCCGTGTGGTTTGCTGGACAGCACGCCGGGGGCGCGACAGGATGCCCGAAAGGGCCGCGGCGCGGCCCGTTTGACCGGAACATGAAGGCGGGGCAAGATGGGGCAGGTAACCAAGATCGAGGACGTGCAAAGCATGCTCGCCGCCGAGGGCTATGTGTGTGGGCGCGCGCTTGCCACGGCGCTTTTCCTGGCGCTGCGGCTGGGCCGTCCCTTGTTTCTTGAGGGCGAGCCGGGCACCGGCAAGACCGAGATCGCCAAAGCCATCGCGGCGGCGCTTGGTCGCCGCCTGATCCGCCTGCAATGCTATGAGGGGCTCGATGCCTCCAGCGCCGTGGCCGAGTGGAATTTCGCCGCTCAGATGATCGCCCTGCGCGCCGCCGAGGCGGGCGGCACCGTAGATGGCACTGCGCTCAAGGATCACCTTTTCACCGATGAGTTCCTGATCGAGCGGCCGCTCTTGCAGGCCATGCGCCCCCAGCCCGGCGGCGCTCCGGTCCTATTGATCGACGAGATGGACCGCACCGACGCGCCCTTCGAGGCCTTCCTGCTGGAGGCGCTCAGCGACTACCAGGTCACCATCCCCGAACTGGGCACGATCCGCGCCGAGGTGCCACCCATTGTTATCCTCACCTCGAACCGCACCCGCGAAGTGCATGACGCGCTCAAGCGCCGCTGCCTCTACGCTTGGGTCGACTACCCCGATTTCGAGCGCGAGGCCCAGATCCTGGCCGCCCGCGCCCCCGAGTTGCCCGACACGCTCAGCCGCGAGGTGGTCGCTTTCGTGCAAGCCCTGCGCACCGAGGATCTTTTCAAGAAACCCGGCGTTGCCGAAACTATCGACTGGGCCAAATGCCTGCTGGCGCTCGATGCCGTCGCGCTCAGCCCGCAGGTTATCGCGGATACGCTTGGCGCGCTGCTGAAATATCAGGATGACATCGCCAAGCTGAACGCCAGTGAGGCCACGCGCATCCTCGATCAGGCCCGCGCCGCCATCGCGCCCGCATGAGTCTGGTCTTTCATCCTTCCCGAAATACTCCGAGGGTCCGGGGGTAGCCCCCGGCGCTGCCGCCATGCCAGAATATCCCGACATCGATATCCCGGAAAACCCGCGCTTGGCACAGAATATCGTGCATTTCGCCCGTGCCCTGCGGCGCGCCGGGATGCCCGTGGGCACGGGCCGTATCGTCGATGCGGTGCGCGCGGTGGCGGCGGCGGGTTTCACCTCGCGCACTGATTTTTACTGGACACTCCATGCCGCCTGCGTGACCCGCCCCGAGCATCGCGCCGTATTCGCCCAGATCTTCCGCCTCTACTGGCGCGATCCGCGCTTTCTCGAGCATATGATGGCCACGCTGTTGCCGGCCATGCGCGGCCTCAACGAGGACCGCACGGCACAGGCAGCGGAGAAGCGCGCCGCCGAGGCGCTGCTGGACGGGGCCGAGGCGCCCGAGCGCGAGATGCCCGAGCCTGAAGGCGACGAGGCCGTACTGGAGATCGATTCCAGCGCCACGCATTCGGCGCGCGAGCGGCTCCGCAGCCTCGATTTCGAGCAGATGGGCGCAGATGAGATCGCCGCCGCCAAGCGTATGCTGTCCCAGCTGACGCTCCCGGTGCCGCCGCTGCCCTCGCGCCGGATGGGGGCGGATGCGCGGGGCCGCGTGCTGGACGCGCGCGCGACCCTGCGGCTGGCCATGCGCCGGGGCGGCGAGATCACCCAGATCGCCCGCCGCGCCCCGCGCGCCAAACCGCCCGATCTGGTCGTGCTGTGCGACATATCGGGCTCAATGAGCCAATATAGCCGCATGGTTCTGCATTTCGTGCATGCCGTCGCCAATACCCGCGCCGGCAGTCAGGCCGCGGCCAAGGGCGGCTGGGGACAGGTCCATGCCTTTACCTTCGGCACGCGGCTTTCCAACGTCACGCGGCATCTGGCCACGCGCGATGTCGATGCCGCTCTCGCCGCGGCAGGGCGCGAGGTGCAGGATTGGGAGGGCGGCACACGGATCGGCGATTGCCTGACCGCCTTCAACCGCGACTGGGCGCGCCGGGTGCTGGGGCAGGGCGCGTTGGTCCTTCTGATCACCGACGGGCTGGACCGTGGCGCGCCGGAAGCGCTGGCGGCGCAGGTCCAGCGCCTGCGGCTAATGGCGCGGCGGCTGGTCTGGCTCAACCCACTGCTGCGCTGGGACGGGTTTGCACCCAAGGCGCAGGGTATCGCCGCGATGTTGCCGCATGTGGACGCGCTGCTGCCCTGCCACTCGGTCGCCACGCTCGAGGATCTGGCCACTGCCCTCGCCATTCCGAATTCGGCGGGCGACAAGACGCGCCTGATGCGCCTGCGCTGACAGGGCCGCTGCTCATGTGGGGAACGATCAGGGATATGCGCGCGTTGTAGGTGCAAATTCCTGCCCGGCGCGCCACGCCGTGCCCGATTGCACCCTAGCCCACAGGAGTACTCAAATGATTCGCCATTGGCTGACCTCTACAACCGCCCTCGCCCTCGTCCTGAACGCTGCCGGACCACTGCCCGGCGCCGCCTATGACAAGGCGCAGCCCCGAGCTGCTGCCAGCAAGCCCGCTGTCGACATGCGGCTGGCCGAGAACGAGAATAACCCTGCCGCCCAGGAGCTGATGTCGGATGTTCTCGGCGATGCCCCAACGACAGGATCGACTGAACAGGAACCAGACGCGGCTACGGCAGCACAAGTCGCGGCAGAAGCTGCGGCTGCGGAGGAGGCTGCACAGGCAGCAGCCGCCAAGGCCGCTGCAGAAGAGGCCGCGCGCGCGGAGGCGGAAGCCCAAGCTGCTGCCGAAGCCAAGGCTGCGGAAGAACAAGCCGCAGAGGCCGCCCGGCAAGCCGAGGCCGAAGCGAAGGCTACCGCGCAGGCGGAAGCCGAGGCAGAGGCCGCCCAACAGGCAGAAACAGAAGCAGCGCGGCAGGCGGAAGCCGAGGCCCAAGCGGCCGCAGCGGCAGAGGCCGAAGCCGAAGCTGCCCAGAAGGCCGAAGCCGAAGCGCAAGCAGCCGACCAAGCTGAGACCGAGGCCGAAGCGGCGACGATCGAAGCAGAAGCAGAGCAGGCCGCCGAGACAGAGGCCACCGCAGACGCACAATCCGAAGCCGAGGCTCCGTCCGGGGCTGAGAGTGAGGCCGCCGAAGCCGCCGAGCAGGGAGCGGCGCCACAATCGGGAGAGAATGACACGCCTGACATCATTGGGGAGGCTCCACGGACGGAATCTACGGAGAATGACACACCTGATATCCTGCCCGAGGTCAGCGCCGCTGATCAGGCCACCGCTGCCGAGATCGCTGACGAAAGCGCCGCTGCCGCTGCAGCCGCATCTGGCGAAGGCGAGGTCATCGAGACGCAGGACGTGACCGTGACCGAAGAGGACGCACGCGCCTCAAACGAGGAATTCGACACCTCCGCCAGCGGCCAGAATGCAGCGACGGCGCAGACGGTCGTGCCGAATACCGCAGATGATGACAATGATCTGCTGCAGAACCTTGGTATCGCTGCCGCGGCGGGCCTTGGCGCCTATGCAATCGGCCGGATGCTGGATGGTGGCGGGCGCGTCGTGTCCAACACCGGCGACCGCGTTGTGGTGGAGGAGCCCTCGGGCGGCTACCGAATCATCAAGGATGACGACACGCTTCTGCGGCGCCCCGGCAGCGATGTGCAGACCCAGACCTATTCCGACGGCTCGACGCGCAGCGCCGTGACCGCCGCCGATGGCAGCCAGACCGTGACCATCCGCGCCGCTGATGGCCGGGTTCTGCGCCGCACGCGGATCTTGCCGGACGGGCGCAGTGTCGTGCTTTTTGACGATACCAAGAGCTATGCCCGCGTCGATGTGAGCGAGCTGGAGCGCGCGCAGGCCAACCGGGCAAGCGACTACGACTACAGCACGTCCGATGTCGATCAGCTGCGCGCCGCACTTGATTCGGCCAATGGCACGCTGCCGGACCGGACGTATTCGCTGAACCAGATCCGCCGCATCGACGCGGTGCGCCACCTGGTGCCGGTGATCGCGCTGGATGCGATCAACTTCAAGACTGGCTCAGCGGTGATCGGATCGGAAGAGGCGCAGGACCTGTCCGATCTGGGCCGCGCGATGGCCGCAGCCATCGACGAAGACCCCGGCCAGGTCTTTTTGATCGAGGGTCATACCGACACAGTGGGCGATGCCAGCTACAACCTCGCCCTGTCGGACCGCCGCGCCGAATCGGTCGCTCTGGCGCTGACCGAATATTTCGACGTGCCACCGTCGAACATGATCGTGCAGGGCTATGGCGAACAGGATCTGCGTATCCGCCAGCAAGGCGACATTCGCGCCAACCGCCGCGGTGCCGTGCGTAACATCACGCCATTGCTGGGCGGCGACCGCTAAGCTCCGTATCTGACGGTTCCGATTGAGTGTTCCGGCCCTTCGCCCCATATTGGGGGCGGAGGGTTTTCGCATGGATGATCTGGACGATATTCCGCGCATCGCGCTCGACTGGCACCGGGATGGGCGGGGCGCCGCGCTCGCCACCGTGGTTCAGACCTGGGGCAGCGCGCCGCGCCGTGTCGGTGCGATGCTGGCCATTTCCGGCGCGGGAGATATGGCGGGCTCAGTCTCCGGCGGCTGCGTCGAGGGCGCGGTCGTCGCAGAGGCGGCCGAAGCCATTGCGGAGGGTAGCGCGCGGATGCTGGAATACGGCGTCGCGGATGGCGATGCCTTTGCGGTGGGCCTTGCCTGCGGTGGCACGATTCGCGTTCTGGTCCAGCCTATCAGCACTGCACTGCCCGAGGCAGTCTTGGCCGAATTGGTGAAAGCTCGCGAGGCGCGCCGCGCCGCCGCTTTGGTCAGTCCGCCAGACGGGCCGCCCCGGATCGAGACGGAGGGCCACGAGGACCGTTTTCGCATGGACCGCTCGGGGTTTGCCGAGGACGGCAAAACATTCGTTGCCATCCACAATCCGCCCCTGCGCCTGATTGTTGTGGGCGCGGTCCATATCGCGCAGACGCTGGTGCCGATGGCGCGGCAGGTGGGCTATGACCCCACCGTGATCGACCCGCGCGCCGCCTTCGCCAGCGCCGCGCGCTTTCCAGGTGTGACCCTGATGGACGAATGGCCCGATGATGGCTTGCGCGCGCTGGGGCTGGACGGGCGCACGGCGCTGGTCCTGCTGACGCATGATCCCAAGCTGGACGATCCGGCCCTGACCGAGGCGTTGCGCAGCGATGTTTTCTATATTGGCGCGCTGGGGTCCAGTCGGACCCATGCCGCGCGGCTGGACCGGATGCGCGAGGTCGGGTTTAGTGACTCGGATCTGGAGCGCATTCATGGGCCTGTCGGCCTCGATATCGGCGCGGCAGGTCCGGCCGAGATCGCGCTGAGCATCCTTGCCCAGATGACGCAGGTGCTGAGGCGCGGCGCGTGAAGTTCGGGCCTGTTCCCCTAAAGGCGGCGATTGGCGCCATCCTCGCCCATTCCGAGGCCGTGCCGGGTGGGCGCCTCCGCAAGGGGTTGCTGCTGGAGCGCGAGCATCTGGATCAACTTCGCACGGCGGGGCTGGAGACGGTCACGGTCGCAAGGCTGGTGCCGGAGGATTTGCACGAGGATACCGCCGCGCAGCATCTGGCCGAGGCGCTGGCAGAGGGGGCCGAAGGCATCCGGCTCAGCGCGCCGGGCACCGGGCGCGTCAACCTGATCGCCGATGGGCCGGGGGTGGTGCAACTGAACGCCGAAGCGATCCATGCGGCAAATAGTGTCGATCCAATGATCACCATCGCCACCGTGCCGGACATGGCCCAGATGCGCCGGGGCGGCATGATTGCCACGGTCAAGATCATCTCATACGCCGTGCCGGGCGCGGATCTGACCCGCGCCTGCGACATATCGCGCGGCGCCATGCGCCTTGCCGCACCGCAGCACCGGACCGCGACGCTGATCGTGACCGAGACATCTGCAGGGGCGGGGGACAAGGGCAGAGAGGCGATTGCAGCCCGCGTCGAGGCGCTCGACATGACGCTTTGCGACGTGGTCCACGTGCCTCATGACACCGCGCCGCTGGCCGCAGCCGTAGCGCGCGCCGAGGGTGATATCGTACTGATCCTGACCGCCTCGGCCACGTCCGACGCGCATGATACGGGACCCGAAGCGCTGCGCGCGGCGGGGGGCGTCGTGACACGCTTTGGCATGCCTGTCGATCCCGGCAACCTGCTCTTCCTGGGCGATCTGGGCGCGCGGCCGGTCATCGGCCTGCCCGGCTGCGCGCGTGCGCCCAGCCTGAATGGCGCTGATTGGGTTCTGTCGCGCATCGCCTGCGGTATCCCCGTCACCTCGCGTGATATTGCCGCTATGGGTGTGGGCGGCCTGCTCAAAGAGATACCCAGCCGCCCGATGCCGCGCCGCGGCAAGAAATCGGTGTAAAAACAGACTTCTCAACGGCGTATCTCCGTGCTTAACTCCGGGGCAACAACAAAGATAGCTCATAGGGAGGGCGCCCATGTCACAGGTCACGATGACCGTGAATGGCAAGACCGCGAGCGGCACCATCGAAGGCCGCACGCTTCTTGTCGATTTCCTGCGCGAAACGCTGGGTTTGACCGGCACGCATGTCGGCTGCGATACCAGCCAATGCGGCGCCTGCGTCGTGCATGTCGATGGCAAGGCGGTCAAGGCTTGCACCATCTTCGCCGCTGAGGCGGAGGGCGCCGAGGTTGACACGATCGAGGGGCAGGCGGCGCCCGATGGCACGCTCAACACGATCCAGCAGGCGTTTCAGGACTATCATGGCCTGCAATGCGGCTTTTGCACGCCCGGCATGGTGATGAGTGCGGCGGCCCTGCTCAAGGATAACCCAAAGCCGACCGAGGCCGAGGTGCGCAGTTATCTCAGCGGTAATATCTGCCGCTGCACCGGTTATCATAACATCGTCAAGGCGATCCTCGCCGCAAGCGGCCAGGACGTGAGCCAGATCGCCGGCAGCATCGCTGCCGAGTGACGCCCACCCGCCAACCCCAGGGAGAGACATATGCCCAAGGATAATGCACCCGATCACGGCGGCATCGGCGCCAGCCCGAAACGGCGCGAGGATGTCCGGTTCCTGTCCGGAACCGGCAACTATACGGACGATATCAACCTGCGCGGTCAGGCCTATGTGCACTTCCTGCGCTCGGACGTTGCCCACGGCAAGCTGAACGGGCTGGACCTGAGCGAGGCGGAAAAGATGCCGGGCGTGCTGCGCATCTTTACCGGCGAGGATTTCAAGGATCTGGGTAGTATTCCCTGCGGCTGGCAGGTGACGGACCGCTTCGGCAACCCGATGCAGGAGCCGCGCCACCCGGTGCTGTGCGAGACTCATGTGCGCCATGTGGGCGATCCCATCGCCGCCGTCGTGGCCGAAACGCGCGAGCAGGCACGGGACGCCGCCGAGGCGATCATTCCCGATATCGAGGAACTGCCAGCGGTCATCGACATGGCGAAGGCGCTTGAGGATGGCAGCACGAAAGTACATGAAGAGCTGACCAGTAACCTTTGTTTTGACTGGGGTTTCGTCGAGGAGAACAAGCAGGCGGTCGATGATGCGATCAAGAACGCCGCGCATGTCACCACAGTCGAGCTTATCAACAACCGCCTCGTGCCCAACGCGATGGAGCCGCGCGTTGCGATCGGCGATTTCAACCGCGGGACCGGCGAGTCGACGCTCTACACCACCAGCCAGAACCCGCATGTGATCCGCCTGCTGATGGGCGCGTTTGTCCTGAACATCCCCGAGCACAAGCTGCGCGTCGTGGCGCCCGATGTGGGCGGCGGATTTGGCTCGAAAATCTATCATTACGCCGAGGAAGCGTTCTGCACGTTTGCCGCCAAGGCATTGAACAGGCCAGTAAAATGGACCTGCACGCGGTCCGAGGCGTTCCTGAGCGACGCGCAGGCGCGCGACCATGTGACCAAGATCGAACTGGCGCTGGACAAGGACAACAACTTTACCGCCGTCCGCACCGACACGCTGGCCAATATGGGCGCGTATCTGAGCACCTTCGCGCCGTCGATTCCCACATGGCTGCACGGCACGCTGATGGCCGGAAACTACAAGACGCCGCTGGTCTATGTGAACGTGCGCGCGGTCTTTACCAATACCGTGCCGGTCGATGCCTATCGCGGCGCGGGCCGGCCCGAAGCGACCTACCAGCTGGAGCGCGTCATCGACAAGGCCGCGCGCGAGTTGGGGATCGACCCCATTGCGCTGCGGCGGCAGAATTTCATCACGGAGTTCCCGTACCAGACGCCCGTGGCGGTCGAGTATGACTCGGGCGATTTCAATCGCTTGATCGACAAACTGGAAGCGCAGGCGGACCTTCCTGGCTTCGAGGCGCGCCGCAAGGAAAGCGAAAAGAACGGCAAGCTGCGCGGCCTCGGCGTCAACTGCTTCATTGAGGCCTGCGGCATCGCGCCCTCGAACCTCGTCGGGCAACTGGGCGCACGCGCGGGTCTCTACGAGAGTGCGACGGTGCGCGTGAATGCCACCGGCGGCATCACCGTGATGACTGGCAGTCATAGCCACGGGCAGGGGCATGAGACGGTATTTCCGCAGGTCGTGGCGGACATGATCGGCATTGATGCCTCGATGATCGAGATCGAGCATGGCGATACCGCCAATACACCGATGGGCATGGGCACCTATGGCTCGCGCTCGATCGCCGTGGGTGGCAGTGCGATGGTGCGCGCCACCGAGAAGATCATTGCCAAGGCCAAGAAGATCGCGGCCCATATCATGGAAGCCTCGGACGAGGATATCGAGCTGAAGGACGGCAAGTTCACCGTGGCGGGCACCGACAAATCGCTGGCCTGGGGCGACGTGACGCTGGCGGCTTACGTTCCGCATAACTACCCGCTGGACGAGGTGGAGCCTGGGCTGGAGGAGACCGCGTTTTATGACCCCAACAATTTCACCTACCCGGCGGGGGCCTATGCCTGCGAGGTCGAGGTCGATCCGGAGACCGGCAAGGTGACGATCGAGCGATTCACCACCGCCGATGATTTCGGCAATATCGTGAACCCGATGATCGTGGACGGACAGGTGCATGGCGGGCTAACGCAAGGCATTGGCCAGGCGCTGCTGGAAAACTGCACTTATGATGCGGACGGGCAACTCCTTTCGGCCAGCTACATGGATTACTGCATGCCGCGCGCAGATGACGTGCCGTTCTTCAAGATCGACCACTCGAACGGGACGGCCTGCACGCACAATCCGCTGGGCGTAAAGGGCTGCGGCGAGGCGGGGGCCATCGGATCGACGCCTACGGTGATCAACGCGGTCGTCGATGCGCTGCAATCGGGCGGGTACAAGGTGGACCATGTGGACATGCCCGTCACGCCGAGCCGCGTCTGGCAGGCGATGCAGCAGAGTTGAGAAGTGGGCGTTTCGGGGCTCTGCCCCGGGCCCCGGGATATTTCCGGCAAGAAGAATGGCTTGTCGCAGTTTGGGAGATGACGGGATGTATGCATTCGAAATCGAGCGACCCACGACCATAGCGGAGGCGGTCAAGGCGCTCGCCACAGAGGAGGCACAGCCACTGGGCGGGGGCCAGACACTGATCCCGACGCTCAAGCAGCGACTGGCGATGCCGTCGGTTTTGGTCAGCCTGTCGGGAATTGCCGAGATGAAGGGCATCTGCACCGATGATGCGGGGCGGATGTGCATCGGTGGCAGCACCACCCATGGCGACATCGCGGCGGAAGCGGGAGACTTTGCCGGGCTTGCAGCCATGGCTTCGCGAATCGGCGATCCGGCGGTGCGCAATCGCGGTACGATCGGCGGAAGCCTTGCAAATAACGATCCCTCGGCCTGCTATCCGGCCGCGGCGTTGGCGGCGGGCGCGACCATCCGCACCAATAATCGTGAGATCGCGGCCGATGACTACTTTCAGGGCATGTTCGATACGGCGCTGGAAGAGGGCGAGATCATAGTCGAGGTGAAATTCCCGGTGCCCGAAGCGTCGGGCTATGCCAAGTTCGAACAGCCGGCCTCGCGTTTCGCGCTGGTGGGCGTGTTCGTGGCCAAATTTGCGGAGGGTGTGCGCGTGGCAGTCACGGGCGCATCCGAGGGGGGTGTCTTTCGCTGGGAGGAGGCGGAGGACGCGCTGTCGAAATCGTTCAACGCGGAGGCCTTGGAGGGGCTGAGCGTACCTGCGGATGGCATGATGGGCGATCTGCACGGCACGCCTGAATACCGCGCGCATCTTGTGGGTGTCATGACCCGCCGCGCACTGGCGGCGGCCCGCTAGAACGGAAAGGCAGCGCAAAGTAGAACGGCCCGGAGCGATCCGGGCCGTTTTCGCATTCTAACGAGAGCTTCGTGGTTCAGCGCGAGAGAGGACCAATGATCATGATCATCTGGCGGCCTTCCATCTTCGGCATGTTCTCTACCTTGCCAGTGCCTTCGACATCGGCGGCGATCCGTTGCAGCAGCTCGCGGCCCAGATCCTGGTGCGCCATCTCACGGCCGCGGAAACGCAAGGTGATCTTGACCTTGTCGCCATTTTCCAAGAATTTGAAGACGTTACGCATCTTGACGTCGTAGTCATGCGTATCGGTGTTGGGCCGGAATTTGACCTCTTTCACCTCGATGATCTTCTGCTTCTTGCGCGCCTCGGCCTCGCGCTTCTGCGTCTCGTACTTATACTTGCCAAAGTCCATGATCTTGCAAACCGGAGGCTTGGCATTCGGCGAAATCTCGACCAGATCCAGCCCTGCCTCTTCGGCCATCTCGAGGGCGCGCGCGCCCGAGACGACACCGACATTATCACCATCGGCCCCGATCAGTCTGATTTCGGCGTCACGGATACGTTCGTTGACGCGGGGGCCTGTGTCGCGCGTCGGCGGCGCGTTGTGCGGTCTGCGGGCTATGGCTTTGCTCCTTCGATGGTTGATAAAATCTATGAGGTGGCAAGGTAGTCATGGCCCGGCCGGGATTCAAGCGTCAAAATAGGCCGATACGCGCCGATATCGGGGGGATGGCCCTTGCACCTTGCCGGAGCGGCAGGCAGATATCACAGTGTTAAATATAGCCTCGTCGCCTTGTACAGGGCGCGGCACGGACATTATGGGGATGATGAGATGAGAAACCTTCTTTGGATCGCGCTGGCCGCGATCGTACTGATCGGCGGCTATGTGCTGGTCACCGGCAACTCGCCGACCGAAATCATCGAGACCGAGACCGAGGGCGAGACGATCGACGCGCCCGCCGAGATCGAGCAGACGGCGGATGAAGCCGTGGATGAGGCGGACGCCGCCGCAGCAGAGGCGGCGGCTGAGACCGAGGCTGCTGCGGAGAAGACCGGTGATGCCATCGAGGCGGCCAGCGACGAGGTTCAAGATCAATCCGACGATGCGATGAACGCCGTCGAGGGGACTGCCGAGGATGCCGCCGACGTGGCAGAAGACGCGGCGGATGCCGCAGTCGAAGGAGCGCAAGAGGCCGTAGACGCGATGTCCCAAGAGGGCAGCGAGGCGGTGCAGGCGGTTGACGAGGCTGTCAGCGAGGGCGCCGATGCGGCCGCCGACACCGCGACTGAGGCGGCGGATGCAGCGACGGAAGCTGCAGATGAGGCTGCCGATACGGCCACTGAGGCCGGCGACGCTGCGACGGATACGGCTGCAGAAGGTGCAGACGCAGAAACGGGAGTAGCAACCGAAGCAGGCCAATCCGCCGAAGAGGCCGCGTCCGAAGCGGCAACCGATGTTGCGACCGAGGGCGCGGATACCGCGACTGATGCCGCTTCCGATTCTGCAGCTCCGCTGACTGTCGAGAATTTCGACATGGATGCCGCTGCGCAGATGATCGAGAATTCCGACATCAACGAGACGCAAAAGACGCTCCTCAAGACGACGCTGCAGCAGGCACGGGACAATCCCGAATTGCTGCGCGCCGCGCTGGAGCAGGCGCGCGCTGCGCTGGGGATGTAAACCCGCGCCATCCCGCCGAAAAAGAAGCCCGCGCAGGATTGTCCGGCGCGGGCTTTTTCATGTCTTTCAGAGGGGCGGATCAGTCCAGAAAAGCCTTCTCCACGACGTATTCCCGGGGCGCGGAATTTGCCCCCTCTCGCAGCCCGTATTCCTCGAGTAGGTCCTTCAGTTCTAGGTTGAAGGCAAGATTGCCGCAGATCATCGCGCGGTCCGTTTCGGGGGCGAGGGGCGGCACGCCCAGATCCTCGAACACCTCGCCCGAGCGCATCAGGTCGGTGATGCGGCCCATCTTGGGGCTCTCCTCGCGGGTGGTGGTGGGGTAATAGCGCAGTTTGGCCGCGAAATTATCGCCGATCAGCTCTTCGAGCATCTCATCGCCGCGCACATCCTCGATCAGCTGCGCGCCATAGGTCAGCTCGCCCGCGGTGCGGCAGGTATGGGTGATGATGACCTCATCGTAATCCTCGTAGGTCTGAGGATCGCGCAGCAGCGACGCGAAAGGCGCAAAGCCCGTGCCGGTTGCGAAGAGCCACAGGCGCTTGCCGGGCAGGAGTGCGTCATGCACCAGCGTGCCCACAGGCTTGGGGCGCAGGATCACCTCGTCGCCGGGCTGGATATGCTGCAGCTTCGACGTCAAGGGGCCATCCTGCACCTTGATCGAATAGAATTCCAGCTCGTCATCCCAAGACGGCGAGGCGATGGAATAGGCCCGCAGGATCGGCTTTTGCTTGCCCGTGACGGGATCGGGATCGCCCATCAGGCCGATCATCACGAACTCGCCCGAGCGGAACCGGAGCGAAACCGGGCGCGTCACCCGGAAGGAAAAGAGCCGGTCGGTCCAATGCGTGACTTGCGTGACGGTTTGTGCGTCGGGCAGGGCGGGTGTGGCGCGCGGCGGCGTCTTCTGGGCGGCGGTATTGGGCACGTGGGTCATCTCGTTCATATGTTCATGTCACCGGCGTTTTAAACCGGTGCCTTCCGTATAGTCCTTGGGCTGGATCAAATAAAGGCCGCGTTCAGCCGCGCAGGCGGGCCTGGTAATCATGCGCGCGCCATTCGGCCCGGAAAAGCCACTGCTCCTCGGGCTGGCGGTCGGCCAGCGCCTCGTCGATTTCGACCTCGTCAAAGCCGCAACGCCGCGCCATTGCGTATTGATCGGCCAAAACATGGCCCCGCGCCCGCAGACGCCCATTGTAGCCCATCAGGCGCAGCTGGCGTGCGATGGAAAAGCCGCGACCATCCGCCGAGTTGGGAAAATCCACCCGGATCAGCGCGATTTCGGGCAGGCGACCGGCAAGTTCGGCTGGGTCGACCGAGGAAGCAAGGTCGATGCCGTAGCCTGCCCGCGCATCCTCAAGCGCCGTGATGGGCGCGGTCCAGTCATCGGGGCCAAAGCCCGCATCCTTCACGATAACGCTCATGCGCTTTCTCCTTGTTTGATTAATTTGCCGTTTTGGAAGTGAATGCCGCATTCCGTCTTGGAGCGGCCCTTCCAACCGCCCGCGCGGTCATCCTCGCCCGCTGCGACAGGGGACGTGCAGGGCATGCAACCGATCGAAGGGTAGCCGTGCGCCACCAGCGGATGGCGCGGCAGACGGTTCTCCTCGATATAAGTGCGCGCGTCACCGCGCTGCCAATGGGCCAGCGGATTGATCTTGAGCCGGCCTTCGTGCCGCCCATTGGCCTCGTCGACCTCGAAGAATTCCAGATCCTCACGCGCCGTACCCTGATAGCGCTTGCGTCCGGTGATCCAGCCGTCAAACCCGCTCAGCGCGCGGGCCAATGGCACCGTCTTGCGCAGGGCGCAGCAGGCGTCGGGATCGGTCTGGTTCAGCATCGCGGCCGGATCGCCGGCCTTTAGGCTCTCCGCATCGGGGCGGATGATCCTCATGTCCTTCAGACCCAGCCGTTCGGCCAGCTCCTGCTGGTAGACCAGCGTCTCGGCAAAGAGCATGCCGGTCTCGAGGAAGATCACCGGCGTCTCGCGCCGCGCCAGCGCCACCATATGCAAGAGCACGACGGATTCCGCGCCGAAGGACGAGACCAGCGCCAGTTGGCCGACGTCCCGATCATGCAGCGCACGTGCCAGCACAGCTATCGCAGAGTGGTGACGATAGGCCGCGTTCAGCGCGTCAGCGCGTGCTTGCAAGGGGCTTATCGGCGTTTCATGCCGGGACATGCGCCTCGGCCTTTCTGCGCGGGCGTGCAGCCTCCTCGCCGTAAAGCGCGGATTTGAACGGCGCCATCCCAAGGCGGCGATAGGTCTGCAGGAAGGTTTCGGATGCCTCGCTGCGATGCGTCAGATAGGCCAGCATGATCGCCTCGATGGCGGGTACGATTTCCTCAGCCGAAAAACCCGGTCCAGTGCGGTCGCCCAACTGGGCATCCGCGCCGCCATCGCCGCCGATGGTGATCTGGTAATTCTCGACCCCCGCCCGGTCGAGGCCAAGGATGCCGATATGGCCGACATGGTGATGCCCGCAGGCGTTGATGCAGCCGGAGATCTTGATCTTCATCTCGCCGATCTCATGCTCGAGCTTGAGAGCGTCGAAGCGTGTTGCAATCTCCTGCGCGATGGGGATCGAGCGGGCGGTGGCCAGCGCACAGTAATCCATGCCGGGGCAGGCGATGATATCGCTGATGAGGCCGATATTAGCCGTGGCGAGGCCCACTTCGCGCAGAGCGGCGTGGAGCTCGGGTAGGTCCGACTTTTGGACATGCGGCAGGATCACGTTCTGCTCGTGGCTGATGCGCAGCTCATCATGGCCGTAGCGCTCGGCCAGATCGGCCATGAGGCGCATCTGCTCGGCGGTGGCGTCTCCGGGGGTCTCGCCATGGGCCTTGAGGCTGATCGAGACGATGGCATAGCCCGGCGCGCGGTGCGCGGCGATGTTGGTGTCGGCCCAGGCGCGAAACACCGGATCAGTGGCGCGCGCCGCGTAGTAGCCATCCGTGCCCGCCTCGCGGAACACGGGCGGCGCGAATTGCGCGCGGATGGCGCCCAGTAGCTTTTGATCGACACCGGAGAAGGCCGGGCGGATCAGGGCATAGCGTTCCTCGACGCGGGCGCGGATATCGTCGACGCCATGCTCATGGACAGTAATTTTGATCCGCGCCTTGAACTTGTTGTCACGCCGCCCGATGCTGTTCCAGACGCTGACGACCGCTTCCAGATAGGGGAGCAGATCCTCCTCGGGCAAAAAGTCATGCAGAACCTTGCCGATCATGGGCGTCCGGCCCAGACCGCCGCCGACGATGACGCGGTAACCCGTCACACCGTTCCGGCTGACGATGCGCAGACCGATATCATGCGCCAGCGTCACGGCGCGGTCCATCGGGCTGCCGGTCACGGCGACCTTGAACTTGCGCGGCAGGAATTGGAACTCGGGATGATCGGTCGACCATTGACGGATCAGCTCGGCAATGGGGCGCGGATCGGCGACCTCATCCGCGGCTGCACCGGCGAAGTGATCCGCCGTCACATTGCGGATCGTGTTTCCGCTGGTCTGGATCGCGTGCATCTGCACCTCGGCAAGCGCATCGAGGATATCGGGCACATCGGCCAGCTTGGGCCAGTTATACTGGATGTTCTGACGTGTGGTGAAATGCCCATAGCCCTTGTCCCATCGCTCTGCGATCATTGCAAGTTGGCGCATCTGGCGCGCGTTCAGCGTGCCGTAGGGGATGGCAACGCGCAGCATGTAGGCGTGGAGCTGTAGGTATAGGCCGTTCATCAGGCGCAGCGGCTTGAACTCAGCCTCGGTCAGCGAGCCGTCCAGCCGCCGGGCGACCTGCGCACGAAACTGGCGGTTACGCTCGGCCACGAAGGCAGCGTCGAATTCGGAATAGCTATACATCAGAGCGTCCCTGCCTGCTTGCCATGAAAGTAGTTGGAAGGGCCGGTGCGGCGAAATTCCTCGCGGAAATGTGCCGGTTTCGGACCGCTCGCGGTGGACGCAACCTCGGCCAGGTAGGCGCCGACGACCTCGCGGGCGCGGCCCTGTGCGGTCAGCAGGCGCAATTCCGCATCGGCCTCGTCGGTCAGGATCTCGGCCTCGGCAAGGTCGCGGGTCCACGTGTCCGCTTCGGTCAGGTAGACAACATCGCCCTCCAAGAGCGCATTGGCTGTGATGACTTTGGGCGTAAAGTCGCGGGGCATCAGACGGTCTCCTCAAATGGGAAGAGGGCGGATACGGTTGAAGCGCCCGGTATGATCTGCGGCGGCGGGCCTGCCTTGTGAAAGCCTATGCCAAAGCCCGCATCGGGCGTGGCTGCCAGCAGGCAGTCCATCTTATCACCGCCTGCGGCGCGGGCCGGAACGGCTTTGCCGCAAGCCGACCGGACGACGCGGCTGCCGCGCAATGCGATGACGATCGAAAAATGTCTCATGGCCTGTCCATTCCGTTTGACTTGCCTTCATATATAGAAAATATTCCCACCAAAGCGCTATGGGGGCGGATCAATAAGGACATACGTTCCATATTGCACCGGCATCCACCGCGAAATTCCATGATTGAGGAAAAACTGGAATGGCTGTTCGTTTGGATGATCTGGATCGGAAGATCCTTGGCGAGTTGCAGGTCAATGGCGGCCAATCACTGGATGACATCGCCAAGTCGGTAGGCAGCTCCAAGACTCCGGTCTGGAACCGCATCCGCAAGATGCGGGAGGCGGGTGTGATCAAGCACCAGACCTATCTGCTGGATGCTGACTCGCTGGGATTCGAGGCCTGTTTCTTTGTCCTCATCCGAACATCCGAGCATGACGCAGCGTGGCAGCAGGCGTTCTTGCGTGCGCTCAAGGGGCGCCCCGAGGTGCAGGAGGCGCACAGGCTGGCGGGTGATATCGATTATATCCTCAAGGTGCGGGTCAAGAATGCCCGCGCCTATGACACGTTCTACCAGGCGCTGATTTCAGAGGTGAAAGTGCATAATGTGACGGCTTTGCTCTCGATGGAAGAGATCAAATCGACCACAATTCTGCCGCTATGACGCTTTAGCCGCGCCCTCCAAGGCGCTGATGATAGGCGAGAAATCATCCGTCTTTAGGCTCGCCCCACCGACCAGCGCGCCGTCCACGTTCGACACGGCGAAAATCTCGGCGGCATTGGCGCCCTTGACCGATCCGCCATAGAGCAGGCGGACCGAGCGACCCACACCAGCACCAAAGCGTCGCTCCAGCCGGGCGCGGATGAAGTCATGCACCTCGCCGATCTGATCCGTCGTCGGGGTGAGGCCCGTGCCAATGGCCCAGCACGGCTCGTAGGCAACAACGGTATTCTCGCCCGTCGCCGTGTCGGGAATAGAGGACGAAAGCTGCCCGCCAATGATGTCGAGCGTGTTCTGCGCCTCGCGCTGCGCGAGGCTTTCCCCAACACAGATGATGGCCAGCAGCCCGGCGGCATGGGCGGCCTTGGCCTTGGCGCGCACGTCATCCGACGTCTCGCCGTGATCGCTGCGCCGCTCGGAATGCCCCAGAATGACAGCGCTGGCGCCGACATCCGCCAGCATCACGGCTGAGGTATCGCCCGTGTGAGCGCCCGACGTCTCTGCGTGGCAATCCTGCCCGCCTATGGCCAGTGCATGGCCCTTAACCCGCGCCGCGGCGCCGGGGATGAGGGGGAAGGGCGGGCAGACGAGCAAATCGACCGCCGCATCCTGATGTGCGGCACAAAGCGCGTCCAGCGTGTCCAGATCTGCGCTCAGCCCGTTCATCTTCCAATTGCCTGCTGCAAGTTTGCGCCGCATTTTCTTCGCCCCTCAAGCTTGCGCGCTCAGCGCGTCCCGTGCCCAATCGCAAGCTGTGGCCGGATCGTCAAGCGCTGCCTCGGATAAGGCCCGGTAACCCATCGTGGTGACGTGGCCATCCTTGCGCGTCATGCTGAATGTCTCGGTGCCCGCCCGCTCCAGCCGCTGCGCCAGGACGCCTTCGGCCTTTAGGCAGGCAGTGCTTTCGCTGGACAGAATGGCAACAATCATACCATTTGAATAGAAGGTGGCGCCGCCCATCATCTTGCGCTGGGTAATGGATCCGGGGGGCGCAAAGAGATCGCGGACATGCGCAATCTCTGCGTCCGAAACGCTCACCCGTTCTGGCTGAGGGTTTCGTCGAACTTGATCGACTCGCCGCAGCCGCAGGCCTCGGTCACGTTGGGATTGTTGAAGCGGAAGCCTGATTCCAGAAGGCCGACCTCGTAGTCGATCTCTGTTCCAAAAAGGAACATCTGGGCCATGGGCGCGATCATCACCCGCGCGCCGGACTCTTCGACCACCTCGTCATGGGGATCGACCTCGGTCACGTATTCCATCGTGTATTCCATGCCCGCACAGCCACCTTTTTTGACGCCGATGCGCAGGCCTTGATGGCCGTCCTTGGCCATGAGCCTGGCGATCTGCGTCGCCGCGCGGTCGGTGATGGTGACGGCCTGTTTGCCGGGAATTCCGAACATGAGTGCGATCCTTTGCCTTTGCGCCTAATCTAGGGGCTGAGGCCCGCAATCTCAAGCGGGGGCAGCAGATCGAGGGCGCGGCGGGTCGCCTCGGCGGTCAGGATGGCCCAGCCGAAGGAGGCGAGCGTTCCGATGATGACATATTCCGCCGTGCGCTGATCGCGCGTTGCAGTGCCGAAGCGCAGGATGGACTTGGCTGCGATCAGAAACCCGACACCCAGGGGCTGGCTCATCAGAATCAACGCAAAGATCAGACCCCGCTCCAGCAGGCCAATCTGGCGCCCGCCATCCTTCAAGCCATTGTTGCGGATACGGTTTCCATGCGGGCGCATCAACAGGGCCACGGCATACTGTCCCGTGATCAGTGTCACGATCAGGCCGGTCAGAAGTGCCATCAGGGGTAAAAGCGCGGGCAATGCCTGCCAGGCGCCGGTCGCCCATAGCTCGGGCACGAAGGCAGCGAGCAGGGCCAGCGTGGCGATGTGCGCCGCCTGGTCCGTCAGAAAGCCGCGCAGGTGGTGAAACCCGCCCCGGATCTTGACCGCGTCGATGACGATATGTGCCGCCGCCAGCGCCAAGAGCCACGGGCTGGTCCATTGTCCCAGCGCGACTTGCGCGCAGAGCAGTACCAGCGCCCCGTGCAGCATCATGACGGAGGGGCGGTGTTTGCGGGCATTGATCCACGCGGTCTGCAGGACGAAATCCGCGACCACATGGGCAAAGAGGAGGGCGGCGAAGGTGGCGATCATCGGATAAACACCTCAATCGGGCAAGTTATTGAGCTTGCTTTTCCGAAAGGCAACGGGTTTGGCTTGCAGCGCGTCATCCCTTTGCCTCGATCGCCTCGATTGCCGCCATGATCGCAGGATACCCAGCGCTGTTCAGCGCCTGATCCACCGCTTGGCGCGAGATGCCGATCTGTTCGGCCGCGGCGCGGCGGGGACCGGCGCCGGGGGGGAGCATCAAGCAAAGCGAGCGGGCTTGCGCCTGCGTCCAGCTTTGTGAAATGTAGTCTGCAAGGCGAAAGGCTGCGTCCATTGCACCGCCGTCGGCATGGGCCATGAGGGTATCGCCGGCAAGCTCTTCCAGAAGGCGCCCGGAGGCTATGAAAGCCGGGCCATGCGCGCTGTTGAGATCTGCAAAGGCGAGGCCGTCAGGGGTTTTCGAGCTCTCACTCATCACATCCGGCAACTCACCTTCACCGAAGGCGACCGCGATGCGGGTGGAATACTCGGACTCCATCAGCCGCAAACGCGCCTTGATATAGAGGGAAAAGCGCAGCGCGAAGCGAGGACGATTGATGGCGATCTGCCAACCATCGCCGCCGCGCCGGGCAAATCCGGTTATGGTATCGTCATCATCCGAATGACCCCAGCCGGAACATTCCCAAGATATTTTCTGGACATCCCGCATGATCGCGTCCAGCGCATCTGCCGGCATGGCAGACGAGTCCACGATATCACCAGTGAAGACGGTCCAATTCACAAGCAAGCAATAAGGCTTGCATTTTTAAAAAGCAAGCAAATTAACTTGCCTTACATGAAGCCCAATTCCAGACGCGCCTCATCGGACATCATGTCCATGCCCCAAGGCGGCTCCCACACCAACGAGACATCGACCTGCTTGATTCCGTCCAGCGGCTCAATCGCGTCGGCGACCCATCCCGGCATTTCGCCCGCAACGGGACAACCCGGCGCGGTGAGGGTCATGATGACCTTGACGGCGTTCTCCTCGTCGATGTCGATGGTGTAGATCAGGCCCAGATCATAAATATTTACTGGGATTTCCGGATCGAACACACTTCGGCATGCCTCGACGATCTCCTCGTATTTCGGATGTCCGGTCGAGGAGGGTGCGATCAGCGGAATGCCTTCGAAGGGCTGTGGATTTTCGGTCATGTCATTTCCTGCAGCTTTGCCTGAGGGTTTATATAGGGTTTATGCCGCTCTGCGTAAAGTGCGCGACCCGTCGGGGTTTCAGCCGCCCTTGCGCTTGCGAATGGGTGCCGGTCGCACCCGCGCCTCGATCGTCTCGTAGAGCTTGCCGACGATATTCTTGCCGGTCGAGCCTTCGATCCCCTCGAAGCCGGGCGATGAATTGACTTCGAGCACTTTCGGCCCCTTTTCGGCGCGCAAAAGGTCAACGCCCGCCATGTTCAGATCGAACGCCCGCGCCGCGCGCAAGGCGGTGTCGCGCTCCTCCTTGGTGATCCGCACGGATTTGGCGCTGCCGCCCCGGTGCAGGTTCGAGCGGAAATCGCCCTCGGCCCCGGTGCGCTTCATCGAGGCGACGACCTTGCCGCCGATCACGAGGCAGCGGATATCCTCGCCCGCAGCCTCCTTGACGAAATCCTGAACGAGGAAATTGGCCTTGAGGCCTCTAAAGGCGTCGATCACTGATTCCGCGGCCTTTTTCGTCTCGGCCAGAACGACGCCCTTGCCTTGGGTCGATTCCAGCAGCTTGACGATCAGCGGCGCGGTTCCGACGAGGCCGATGATATTGCCGGTATCGCGGGGCGAGGCGGCGAAGGCGGTGTTGGGCATCCCGATCTTGGCGCGGGCCATGATCTGATGCGCGTGCAGCTTGTCACGGCTGGCGACGATTCCAGCTGACCCATTGACGCAATAGGTGCCGATCGTCTCGAACTGGCGCAGGATCGCGGCGCCGTATGGCGTGATCGATGCACCGATGCGGGGGATCACGGCGTCGAAACGAGGCAGGCGCTTGCCATCGTAATGCACTTCGGGCGCCATGGCGTTGATCGCCATGTAGCAGCGGGTGGTGTTGACGACCTCCACGGTGTGTCCGCGCTTCTCGCCTTCCTCCACCAGACGCCGGGTGCTGTAATTGTCCTCGCGGCTGAGCACGGCGATACGCAGGGCGCGGTCGGGCGCTTCGCTGCGCATCTTGGAGGTCGAATAGACGTCGTAGCTGAGTTCAGGCTGCAAGAAGCGGTCAGTCGCCACGATCGAGATGTGATCCTTGAGCGCCTGCCTGCCCAGGAGCATCCGGCTGGCCATGCCACCGCGATTGGTCAGCGTGATTTCGATCGGCCAGCTATCGCCATTCACCGCTAGCGGCGACTCGATCACGAAGCGCGACTCGCTCTCGCCATTGGACGACGTGACCTCGCGCCGGTCGATGATCAGTGCCGAGCAGGGGATGACCAGATCGTCGCGCCCCGGAATTGGATGCAGGGTAAAGCGCACCTTGGGCCGCGTGGCGGGTCCGAATGTTTCGATATCGAAGGCATGGAGCGCGGAAGTGCGCGCGCCGGTATCCACCTTGGCGCGAATGGCGGGCACACCCAGCTTGGGCAGGCCCACCCATTCCTCCCATCCGAATTGCAGCGGCTCGGGCGGCTCGGAAGGGGACATGGGCAGAAATCCTTTCATGGGACGCGTAAATGCGGACTGCCTCTCTATCGCGATTCGAACGAAGATACAGCCTTTGCGGCGCCATGGGCGGGTGCCGGCCCAATGTCAGTTCTTGTTGATATCCCCGCGCACCCGGCGCACCTGACCGTTTTCCAGCCGGAAAAACCGGCGCAGGATCAGCCATGTGATGAGCGCCAGGATGGCGCAGATGGCCAGAAGGGCAGGTAGACCCAGCGCGGTCGGTGCAAAGATCAGAAAAAAGCCGATAATTGCCGCCGCGATGGCAAAGCCCAGCGCCAGAAAACCCGGCAAGACCACCTCGGCAATGGCCAGAAGCAGCGCCGCCGCCATCCAGACCCACCAGAGGGACCAGAGCGGGATGACTTGGGTCGCCTCGATCATGCCTTGCCCTTCAGCATCGAAAACGCGTTGCCGAACGCTTCGAGCGCGTTGGCGGGCACGAGGATGGTCGACGAGGACGGGCTGGCGCCCAGCGCATTGAGCGCCTCGACCTGTTTCAAAGCGACCTGATACTGCGCCGCCTCCAGCCCGTTATCGGCGATGGCCTGCGCCACGACCGAGGTCGCATAGGCCTCGGCATCGGCGGCAATGCGGCGGGCCTTGGCGATCTGTTCGGCGGCGTAAAGCTCGGCGTCGGCGTTCAGTTCGACCGCGCGTTTCTGGCCCTCCGCCTCGGTCACATGGGCGCGGCGGGCGCGTTCGGCATTCAGCTGCTGCAGCATCGCGTCGCGGGTGGCCTGATCCAGATTGACATCCAAAATCTCGGCCCGCGTCACCTCGATGCCCCAGTTGTCCACGGCGTCCTCGACCGAGTTCTTGATCGTCTGGATCAGCTGCGCGCGGTTCGACTGGACCTCGTCTAGGTCCATCTTGCCCATCTCGGCCCGGACGATGCCGGCGACGGTGGTCGCGATGGCGCCGTCGATGTCGCGGATGCGGTAGACCGTCTTTTCAGGCTGCACGATCCGGTAGAAGACCGAGCTGTCGACCTGCACCAGCACGTTATCCTTGGTGATCGCATCCTGGCTGGCCGTCGGCAGCTGACGTTCCAGAATCGAAATCTTGTGCGCGATCTTGTCTAGGAAGGGCACGATCATGTTGATGCCCGGTCCCAGCACCGAATGGAGGCGGCCGAACCGCTCGACCACATGCTGTTCGGATTGCGGCACGATCTTGATGGCCTTGAAAATGACCAGCACGACAAGCAGCGCCAGCAAGAGCCACAGCAGGTTGGAGGACAAAAGGTCCAGTAGTTCGTCTTCGTTCATATCACCGTCCCGGGTACCGGCGCGAAGGATCCGCGCGTTCGCTTTTGCAAAGCAGCCTAATGCGCTTTATGCAGCGGCAAAAGTGAATAAGGGCTTGGCGCGATGACAAAGCGGATCGACTTTCAGCTGGCGGCAACGGATGGGCGGGCGCGGACGGGCGTGATCACGACGCCGCGGGGGGATATCCGCACGCCAGCCTTCATGCCCGTGGGCACCGCCGCCACGGTCAAGGCCATGATGCCTGAAAGCGTCGCTGCCACCGGCGCCGACATCCTTCTGGGCAATACCTATCACCTGATGCTGCGCCCCACGGCCGAGCGGATCGCACGGCTGGGCGGGCTGCACGACTTCATGAATTGGCAGGGGCCGATCCTGACCGATAGCGGTGGCTTTCAGGTGATGAGCTTGGCCGATCTGCGCAAGCTGACCGAGGAGGGGGTCGCCTTTCGCAGCCATATCGACGGCTCGAAACACATGCTGACGCCCGAGCGGTCGATGGAGATCCAGAGGCTGCTGGGCAGTGACATCGTGATGTGTTTCGACGAATGCCCCGCGCTGCCCGCGACGGACAAGGCCGTGGCGGAAAGCATGGAGCTCTCGATGCGATGGGCCAAGCGGTCCAAGGAGGCGTTTGGCGACCGGCCCGGTCATGCTCTTTTCGGCATCCAGCAGGGCGGCGTGACCCAAGAACTTCGCGGTATAAGCGCCGAGAAACTCAAAGAGATCGGCTTTGACGGCTATGCCATTGGCGGGCTCGCCGTGGGCGAAGGGCAGGAGGCGATGTTCGGCGTGCTGGACTATGCGCCGGACATGCTGCCGCAGGACAAGCCGCGCTACCTGATGGGCGTGGGTAAGCCGGACGATATCGTGGGCGCCGTCGCGCGCGGCGTCGACATGATGGATTGCGTGCTGCCCAGTCGCTCGGGGCGCACGGGGCAGGCCTGGACGCGGCGCGGGCAGGTCAACATCAAGAACGCGCGCCATGCGGACGATCCGCGCCCGCTGGACGAGGAGTGCACATGCCCCGCCTGCCGCAACTACTCGCGCGCATACCTGCACCATGTCTTCCGCGCACAGGAGATGATTTCGGGGATGCTGCTGACCTGGCACAACCTGCATTACTATCAGCAGATCATGGCAGGGATGCGCGCGGCCATTACCGCGGGCGCGTTCGAGGCGTGGCAGCGCGATTTTCACGGCACCCGCGCGATGGGCGATATCGAACCGCTCTGACAACGTGTAAGCCCAGCTTTCGGATCATCACGAAAACCGAGGCGGTTGCGCCTTGCTGCGCCGCGGCGGGCGCCTACCTGATGCTGTGCACTGTGTTACATCAGAAAGGCATCCAGGATGACCGAGAAACTCTTTACCCCTATCGACGCAGGCGCGATCCACGCGCAGAACCGCGTCGTGATGGCCCCGCTGACCCGCAACCGCGCTGATAACGACACCGGCGAAGTAGGCGATATGCATGTCGATTATTACCGCCAACGCGCGGGCGCCGGGATCATCATCACCGAGGCCACGCAGATCAGCCCCGAGGGCAAAGGATACTTCCAGACCCCCGGTATACACACTGAAGGGCACGTCGCCGCGTGGAAGCGTGTCACAGATGGGGTGCACGAGGCGGGCGGCAAGATCGTGATCCAGCTGTGGCATGTGGGGCGCATCAGCCATACCTCGCTGCAACCGAAAGGCGCGAAGCCGGTCGCACCTTCGGCCATCGCGGCGGATGTGCAGACCTTCACGGCGAATGGTTTTGAGGACGCCTCGGTCCCCCGCGCGCTGGATCTGGACGAGATGCCGCGCCTCGTGGCGGACTATGTCCATGCTGCAAAGATGGCCCGCAAGGCCGGGTTTGACGGGGTCGAGGTGCATGGCGCCAACGGCTACCTTCTGGACCAGTTCCTGAAGACCGGTAGCAACACCCGCAACGATGCCTACGGCGGTAGCCCCGAGAATCGCGCCCGCCTGCTGCTGGAAGTGTTGGAGGCGGTGACCAAGGTCTGGGGCGGCGATCGCACCGGCCTGCGCCTGTCCCCCTTCTCGCCGGCAAACGGGATCGAGGATGCGAATCCGCAGGAGACGTTCGAATACCTGGTGCCGCAGCTCAACCGCTTCGGCCTTGCCTATCTGCACATGATCGAAGGCGCGACCGGCGGCCCGCGCGAATTGAAGGACGGGCAAAGCCTCGATGCGCTGCGCAGCCTCTGGGATGGGGTTTACATGGCCAATAACGGCTATGACCGCGAGATGGCCATCAAGGCCGTCGAGAGCGGCGCGGCCGATATGGCCGCCTTCGGCGTGCCATTCATCGCCAACCCCGACCTGCCCGAACGGCTGAGGCAAAACGCACCCCTGAACGCGCCCGACAAGGACACGTTCTACGGCGGCGGGCGCGAAGGATATACCGATTATCCGGCGCTACCTGAAACGGTGGCCTGACACCTGCCACAGGGAGGGCGGCCAGCGTGCCGCCCTTTTTTAGAAGTGCATCCGCGCAAATTTAGCCATTTTCGCGCGGGGAAGTCCTTGCCCCCCGCGCGCCGCAGCGTCATTCTGCCCCCTCGAGGTTGAAAGCGGCAGGGGACTGCCCCAAATTGATCGACAGATGGAGAGGGCATGGTCGCCGCCGAGCGGGGCCTGACCCTCTTGCCAAGAAAGGGCCGGACAGAATTCCGGACCGATGCATAAGGATAGAGCATGAAAGAGCCCCTCAACTCCTCGTACCCGGTGCTGCCGCTGCGCGATATCGTGGTGTTCCCGCACATGATCGTCCCGCTTTTCGTGGGCCGTGAAAAATCCGTGCGAGCGCTGGAAGAGGTGATGGCCGACGACAAGCAAATTCTGCTGTCCAGCCAGATCGACCCCAGCGTCGACGACCCGGATGCCAAGGGTATCTACAAGGCCGGCGTGCTGGCAAATGTGCTGCAACTGCTGAAATTGCCCGACGGCACCGTCAAGGTGCTGGTCGAGGGCGTCGCACGTGTGCGCATCACCGACTACATCGACAACGAAGATTTCTTCGAGGCGCGGGCCGAGTATCTGACCGAGATGCCGGGCGATGCGACTACCATCGAGGCCCTGCTGCGCAGCGTGACCGCCGAGTTCGAGCGCTATGCCAAGGTCAAGAAGAACGTTCCCGAAGAGGCGCTTACCGCCGTGTCGGACGCAGATGATCCCGCGCGCCTGGCCGATCTGGTCGCCGGGCACCTGGGCATCGAGGTGGAGCAGAAGCAGGAACTTCTGGAGACGCTGAGCGTGAGCGAGCGGCTGGAGAAGGTCTATGGCCTGATGCAGGGCGAGATGAGCGTTCTGCAGGTCGAGAAGAAGATCAAGACGCGTGTCAAAAGCCAGATGGAGCGCACCCAGCGTGAATACTATCTGAATGAGCAGATGAAGGCCATTCAGAAGGAGCTGGGCGATGGCGAGGACGGCGAGGGCGAGATTGCCGAGTTGGAAAAGCGCGTCTCCGAGACCAAGCTGAGCAAGGAGGCCCGCGAAAAGGCCGAGGCTGAGCTCAAGAAACTGAAGAACATGAGCCCGATGAGCGCCGAGGCGACCGTCGTGCGCAACTATCTCGACTGGATGCTGTCGATCCCGTGGGGCGTCAAATCCCGAGTGAAAAAAGATCTGGCCCGCGCCGAGAAGGTGCTGGACGATGATCACTATGGCCTCGAGAAGGTCAAGGAGCGCATCGTTGAGTATCTGGCTGTCCAGCAACGCTCGAAAAAGCTGAAAGGCCCGATCATGTGCCTCGTCGGCCCTCCGGGCGTGGGTAAAACTTCGCTGGGCAAGAGCGTTGCCAATGCAACGGGGCGCGAGTTCATCCGCATCAGCCTTGGCGGCGTGCGCGACGAATCCGAAATCCGCGGCCACCGCCGGACCTATATCGGCTCGATGCCCGGCAAGATCATTCAGGCGTTGAAAAAGGCCAAGACGACCAACCCGCTGATTCTGCTCGACGAGATCGACAAGATGGGTCAGGACTTCCGCGGTGATCCGGCTTCGGCCATGCTCGAGGTGCTCGATCCCGAGCAGAACGGCACGTTCGTCGACCACTATCTGGAGGTCGAATATGACCTCTCGAACGTGATGTTCCTGACCACGTCGAACAGCTACAACATGCCGGGCCCGCTCATGGACCGCATGGAGATCATCCCGCTGGCCGGCTATACCGAGGACGAAAAGCGCGAGATCGCCAAGCAGCATCTGCTGTCGAAGCAGGTCAAGAACCATGGCCTCAAGAAGGGCGAGTTCGAGCTGACGGACGAAGCGTTGACCGATATCATCCGCTACTACACCCGCGAGGCGGGCGTGCGGAACCTTGAGCGCGAGATTGCCAAGGTCGCGCGCAAGGCGGTGACCAAGATCATCAAGAAGGAGGTCACGTCGGTCAAGGTGACGCCGGAAAACCTCAGCGACTTCCTGGGCGTGCGCAAGCACAAGTTCGGACTGGCCGAGGATGCCGATCAGGTCGGTGTCGTCACGGGCCTTGCCTATACTTCGGTCGGTGGCGAGCTTCTGAATATCGAGGCGTTGCGCCTTCCGGGCAAGGGCCGGATGAAGACCACCGGCAAGCTGGGCGACGTGATGAAGGAATCGATCGACGCGGCGAATTCCTATGTCCGGTCGGTCGCGCCCGCCATCGGGATCAAGCCGCCGCGCCTTGAGAAATGGGATATCCACGTTCACGTGCCTGAGGGCGCAACGCCCAAGGACGGGCCGAGTGCAGGCCTTGCGATGGTGACTTCCATCGTGTCGGTGCTGACCGGTATTCCGGTGCGCAGGGATATCGCCATGACCGGCGAGGTGACGCTGCGCGGCAACGCGCTGCCCATCGGCGGGCTCAAGGAAAAACTGCTGGCGGCGCTCCGTGGCGGGATCAAGACCGTTCTCATCCCGCAGGAGAACGAGAAAGATCTGATCGAGATCCCCGATAACGTCAAAGAGGGTCTGGAGATCGTCCCGGTCACCCATGTGCGCGATGTTCTGCGCCTGGCGCTGACCCGCGCGCCGGAGCCCATCGAATGGGACGAGGCTGCAGAAGAGGCGGCAGCGGCTGAGGCGGCGCTGAAAGCAGGCCCCGATGCGACGAGCGCAACCGCGCATTGACCTTCTAGCGCCTGACGGCGGTTAAGATACATGATGGGGCGCCCCGGTCAGGGCGCCCCATTCTTCTTTGGCAGGCCCATCATCGCGGGCGTATCAGTTGGCGCTGACCAATGCGGTGATGAAGATCAGCGCGGTCAGGGTCAGCGCGACCATCTCAGCCTGATTGGCAGATGAACTGGCCGTCTCGGCCTCGATCACCGCAGGCTCCATCACCGGCTCTGACAGGTTACCAGCGGCGACGGGTGCTGCTGCAATCGTGAGTGCGGCGATCGCCGCGAAGTGGATCTTTTTCATTATGGGTCCCCAAGTTTAACCGCGCTGAACATTGTTGTCGCTACCCCGCCTTGCGCCCCCTTGACCCGGGTGCTGCGCGGCGCGCGCCAATGACAGTTGCAGTATAGTGACGCTGCGTCAAGAGCGGCGCAAAAGGATCAAAGCGGCGCGCGCGCCGTGCCCGCGATTTCAAGATCGCGCAATAACGCGCGATAGGTCTTTTCGGCGCGCTGGATGCGCCCTTGGGGCAGGCTCTTGTTTTCGACACGGATCAGAGCCTCGAAGCCGAGAAAAAAGGGCAGAGTGACGCCACGTTCGGCGGCGCTCATCTCGAAGACGTTTGCGAATGTCTCAAGGCAGGTTCGGTCGACCCCAAGGCAGCTTTGCCCCGACAGGCGCAGTCGGCGGCGCCCCATATGCATTGCAAAACGCGCGATGTCCTTGGTCACGGGCATGCCGCGCGAGCCACCAAGGTCGATCCCGGTGAGGCGTGTGCCCTCGGCAATCAGGTTGTTGGGGTGGTAGTCCCCATGACAGATGGCGATGCGCCAAGGTTCGGCTGCGACAAGGGGAGCAAGCCGCTCCATCTGGCCGAGAATCTGCTGCTCGATCATGTGCAGGCGCTCGAAGGGTTGCTGTGCCGAGGCGCGTGCCGCGCGGGCGAGCCACTTGTGCGGTTGCGCTGCGGTCCAGTCCTCGCTGATGCGTGTGCTGGCCCGCAACCACCGGGCGGCTGGCGCCAGCCAACCGATGCGCTGCGCCGGATCAAGGCTGTAGAGCAGTTCGAGCAGTGGGGTGCCCGCTGCCTCTTCCTGCACGATCAGCCCCGCTTGGGCGGCGATCAGGATCGGCTCGGGGATACGCAGATCACCGGTAGACATATGCGACCAGAGGCGCTGCATCTCGTCCCATTCGCGCAGCGCATCACGCTGATCAGGCGCGACATGCAGGCGCAGGATGACGCGCCGGCCGTCAAGCGTGCCGCGCAGGATTGCGCGTTTGCCTGAGACATGCCGGATGAGGTCCGTCACCTGCAGCGACCTCATACGCGTCGCCTCGCGGCGGGCGGCCTCGAGGCGCGCCGTGATCCAACTCATCGCGTCAGGATCCGGGATCGGGGGCAGGGGCGCGCTCATCCGCGCAGTCAAGCGCAGGCGCGCCGCGCGGTCAACTCAAATGGCGCGGCTGCCGATTGAACCCCTGCACCGGCGCGTCTATGGTGCTCTCAGCATCCGCCGGATGCGCCGGATCCCAGACCGAAAGGCCCCTATATGAGCGAGACACCCGTTGCAGAAATGACGTTCGAGCAGGCCATGGCCGAGCTGGAACAGGTGGTCGGGCGGCTTGAGCGCGGCGACGTGGCACTGGACGAATCCATCACTCTTTACGAGCGCGGCGCAGCCTTGAAAAAACGCTGCGACTCCAAGCTGAAAGAGGCCGAAGAGAAGGTGGCGGCAATCACGCTCGACAGCGACGGAGAGCCTGCAGGCCTCAAGCCCGCAGACGGCCTCTGACCCACATGCAGCAGAAGATCGACGCGGATCTTGGCGCGGCGCGCGCCGCGGTCGAGGCGCATCTGGCGCAGGTTCTGGCCCCTTTTGGCGAGGGCGACGTAGCGCAAGCCATGCGCCATGCGACGACGGGTGGCAAGCGCCTGCGCGCCTGCCTCGTGATGGCCTCCGCGCGGCTGCACGGCGTACCGCAGTCGGCGGCGATCTGGCCCGCGACGGCGATTGAGGCGATGCATGCTTATAGCCTTGTCCATGACGATCTGCCCTGCATGGACGACGACGATGCGCGGCGGGGCCAGCCCACGGTGCATGTCAAATGGGACGAGATGACCGCCGTTCTGACCGGCGATGCGCTGCAGGCGCTGGCGTTTGAGCTGGCCGTGCATCCGAAGGTCGGCGGCGCAGACGTGCGCGCGGACTTGGTGCTGAGCCTTGCGCGGGCGGCCGGTGCTCAGGGCATGGTTCTGGGCCAGGCCCTCGATATGGCGGCCGAGCGGCCGGGCGCGGAGTTGACGCTTGACCAGATCAGCGCGCTGCAACAGGGCAAGACCGGCGCGCTTTTTGAATGGAGCGCTGCTGCGGGCGCGCGCATGGCCGGGGGTGATCCCGCGCCGCTGATCCGTTATGCAGCGGCCATGGGGCAGGCCTTCCAGATCCATGATGACGTGATCGATGTCACCGGCGACGCCGCCGCCGCCGGCAAGGCGGTGGGCAAGGATGCGGCAGCGGGCAAGGCGACTTTCGTGTCGCTGCTGGGCCTTGAGGGCGCGCGCGCGCGCGCCGCTGCGCTGGTTGACGATGCGATCGGCGCGCTATCTGTTTATGGAGAGGGCGCCGATCCCTTGCGGCGCATCGCGCGCTTCGCTATCTCGCGTGACAGCTGACCTGACGCCCCGCTACCTGACGCCCCGAGGAGGGGCAATGCCATGACCACCGATCCCGACAAGGCGCCCAAGACGCCGCTCCTTGACCGTATCTCGGGCCCCTCCGACATGAAGCGGCTAAGCGATGGCGAGCTGTCACGCCTCGCTGATGAGCTGCGCGCCGAGACGATCCATACGGTATCGCAGACCGGCGGACATCTGGGGGCGGGCCTTGGCGTGGTCGAGCTGACAGTGGCGCTCCATGCCGTGTTCGACGCGCCGCGCGACAAGATCATCTGGGACGTGAGCCACCAAAGCTATCCGCACAAGATCCTGACCGGCCGACGCGACCGGATGAAGACGCTGCGCCAGAAGGACGGCCTCAGCGGATTTACCAAGCGCTCCGAGAGCGCCTATGACCCGTTCGGCGCGGCCCATTCCAGCACCTCGATCAGTGCCGCGCTCGGCTTTGCCGTGGCGCGCGATCTGGGCGGAGCCTGCGAAACCGGGCACGGCGACGCGGTGGCCATCATAGGCGATGGCGCGATGAGCGCGGGCATGGCCTTTGAGGCGATGAATAACGCGGGCGCCTTGGGCAAACGGATGTTCGTGATCCTCAACGATAACGAGATGTCCATTGCGCCGCCAGTCGGCGCGCTCTCCTCGTATCTGTCGCGCCTTTATGCCGAGCAGCCATTTCAGGAGTTGAAGGCGGCAGCCAAGGGGGCCATTTCCCTGTTGCCCGGCCCATTCCAGCAAGGGGCCCGCCGCGCGAAGGACATGCTGAAGGGCTTGGCCGTCGGCGGCACGCTCTTCGAGGAGCTGGGGTTTTCTTATCTCGGCCCCATTGACGGGCATGATATGGAGCAGCTCCTGCCCATCCTGCGCACCGTGCATCAGCGCGCGACCGGGCCGATGCTGATCCATGTGCTGACGAAAAAGGGTAAGGGCTATGCCCCCGCCGAGGGCGCCGATGATGGCGGTCACGCGACCGCGAAATTCGATATCGCGACTGGCAAGCAATCGAAACCACCCAGCAATGCGCCCAGCTACACCTCGGTTTTCGGGCGCGAATTGGTGGCCCATGCCAGCCGCGATGACCGGATTGTGGCGGTGACGGCGGCGATGCCAGATGGCACCGGCCTCAGCCTCATGGCCGAGCGCTATCCCAGCCGTACCTTCGATGTCGGCATTGCCGAGCAGCATGCCGTGACCTTTTCCGCCGGGATGGCGGCGGGCGGGCTGCGCCCGTTCTGCGCACTTTACTCTACCTTCCTGCAGCGCGGCTATGATCAGGTCGTGCATGACGTCGCGATCCAGCGCCTTCCGGTGCGGTTTGCGATTGATCGCGCCGGGCTGGTCGGCGCGGATGGTGCCACCCATGCGGGCAGCTATGACGTGGCTTTCCTTGCCAATCTGCCCGGTTTCGTGGTGATGGCAGCCGCTGACGAGGCCGAGTTGGTGCATATGGTCGCGACCGCTGCGGCGCATGACGAGGGGCCTATCGCGTTCAGATATCCGCGCGGCGAGGGCGAGGGCGTGACCATGCCCGAGAAGGGCGAGATCCTGGAGATCGGCAAGGGCCGCATGATCGAGAAAGGCAGCCGCGCCGCGATCCTCAGCTTCGGCACCCGTCTTGGCGAAGTGCGCAAGGCGGCCGAGGCGTTGCGCGCGCGCGGCATCACGCCCACCATCGCCGATGCGCGCTTTGCCAAGCCGCTCGACCGCGAGATGATCCTGAAACTCGCCGCCGATCACGAGGTGCTGATCACGGTCGAGGAGGGCGCCGTCGGCGGTTTCGGCAGCCATGTCGCGCAGCTAATGTCGGATGAGGGCGTGTTTGATCATGGGCTGAAGTTCCGCTCGATGGTTCTGCCCGACATCTTCATCGATCAGGCCAGCCCCGCTGACATGTACGCCGTCGCGGGGATGAGCGCGGCCCAGATCGAGACCAAGGTGCTGGATCTGCTGAACATCTCGCAGATCGCGGACAAACGGGCCTGACAATTTCGCGGCGCTTTACCTTTTCTCGCCCGAAATACGTCATATCTTGAGAGGTATGACGCTGATCCGCATGTTTCTTGCCTGCCTCATGCTGGCCCCCGCCGCCCATGCCCAGACGCTGGAGGGGCCGGACGGCCCGTTATCCGTAACGCCGATGGCTGAGGGGTTGGAAGGACCATGGTCCTTCGGTTTTTTGCCGGATGGCAGTGTTCTGATCACCGAAAAACAGGGGCGGCTTTGGCAGCTACGAGATGGGCAGCAGGTTGAGATAGGTGGTGTGGGGCCGATTGCGCAAGTCGGGCAGGGCGGTTTGCTGGACGTGCTGATCCCGCGCGATTTTGCCCGGACGCGGCAGCTTTATTTCAGCCACGCGATTGACCAGGGGGCAGGCGCAGGCACGGCCCTGGCCGTTGCCACCTTACCGGACGGCGCCGATACGCTGCAAGACTGGCGCGTGATCTACCAGATCGCCGAGGGCAGCGATGGCGGCATCCATTTCGGCTCGCGCCTTGTCGAGGGCGAGGACGGTCTGATCTACATGACGGTTGGCGAGCGGGGAGATCGCCCCTCGGCGCAGGATCTGAGCCGCGAGAATGGCAGCGTGCTGCGCCTGACGCGGGAGGGCGTGGCGGCCTCCGGCAATCCTTTTGCCGAGCAGAATGGTGCGCGCGCGGCCATCTGGTCCTACGGGCACCGCAACCCGCAAGGCGCGGCATTGGACGCCGCCGGGCAGCTATATGTGACCGAGCATGGCGCGCGCGGCGGCGACGAGGTGAACCGCATCACCAAGGGCGCTAATTATGGCTGGCCCGTCATCTCTTACGGCACGCACTATTCCGGCGCGCCCATCGGGGAAGGCACTCAGAAGGCCGGGATGGAGCAGCCCGAATTCTACTGGGATCCCAGCATCGCGCCCTCGGGGTTGATGATCTATTCCGGGGCGCTCTGGCCTGAATGGGAGGGGGATTTCTTTACCGGCTCGCTCAAGTTCGGCTTCATCTCGCGGCTCTCGGGCGATCCTCTGCGCGAGGAGCAGCGACTTGAAAGCGATGTGACCGCGCGGTTGCGCGACATCCGCGAGGCACCGGATGGCGCGATCTGGTTTCTCAGCGAAGGGCAGGGCGCGCTCTATCGCATGACGCCCTGACCAATCTCAGACCGGTAGCCGGGACGAGTGTGAGCCACGCTCGCGATAGGGCGTCGTGTTGTAATGCGCGCGGTAGCATTTGGAGAAATGCGAGGGCGACGAAAATCCGCAGGCGAGCGCGACGTTGATCACCGTCATGTCCGTCTGCATCAGCAGGTTGCGCGCCTTTTGCAGTCGCAACTCCATGTAATACCGCTTGGGTGAGCGGCTGAGATAGCGCCGGAAAAGCCGTTCGAGCTGGCGCGTCGACATGCCAGCATCCTGTGCAAGACTCGAGGGGCTGATCGGCTCTTCGATATTGGCCTCCATCATCTGGATGACCTGGCTCAGCTTGGGATGTCGCACGCCGATCCGCGTCGGCACCGACAGGCGCTGCGTGTCCTGATCGGTGCGGATCGAGGAATAGATCAGCTGATCAGCCACGGCATTCGCCAGCTTTTCGTCATGGTCCTTGGCGATGATGCTGAGCATCAAATCGATCGAGGAGGTGCCGCCCGCAGTTGTCAGGCGCGCACCGTCGACGGTAAAGACCGATTTCGTCAACGTCACTTCGGGAAACTCTTCTGCAAAGCTGTCGTGGTTTTCCCAATGGATCGTCGCGCGCTTGCCATCCAGCAATCCTGCGCGGGCCAGCAGGTAGGAAGCAGTGCAAAGCCCGCCCATGGTCAGCCCCCGCCGCGCCTCGCGGCGCAGCCAGTTCAGCACCTTCTTGGTCGCGGCCTGCTGAATTTCGATGCCGCCGCAGACCAGCACCGTATCGTCGCGGCTCAGCTCGCCCAGAGGACCATCCAGCTGAAAGCGCGATCCGGCCGAGCACGCGACCACATCATCGCTGTCCCCGATGACCGACCATTCATAAATGGGTTTTTCGGCCATCCGATTGGCGATACGCAGACATTCGATCGCGGCCGCAAAGCTGAGCAACGTGAAATTATCGATCAAGACGAAGACAAAACGACGCGGCGGGGTCCGTGACGTGCCGCTTCCGGACGGTATATTGCGCTGATTGCTTGACATGCTGGCGCCCTCCGGCTGCGCATTGGATATATGGGTGTTCCACGAAAATACCGTATTTGACAAGGGATGCAGGGTATAATTGATGCAGCGACGGTATTATTCGTGTGGCGCCGGGGCCACGGCTTTGCTATGCAACCGTCTCAGAATTGCCTTAGGCGGAGAGGATGTCATGGCTGAGTGGACAAAATCCGACTGGCGCGCGAAACCGCGTGTGCAGATGCCCGAATACACCGATGCGGAGGCGCTTGCGGGCGTCGAAGCGCGGCTTGGACAATATCCTCCTTTGGTCTTTGCAGGAGAGGCGCGCCGGCTCAAGGCGCAACTGGGCGCGGCGTCGCGCGGCGAGGCGTTCCTATTGCAGGGCGGCGATTGCGCCGAGGCGTTCGACCAGTTCAGCGCCGACGCGATTCGCGACACGTTCAAGGTGATGCTGCAGATGGCCATGGTGCTGACCTTCGCGGCGAAGGTGCCGGTGGTCAAGGTGGGTCGCATGGCGGGCCAGTTCGCCAAGCCGCGCAGCGCCCCGACCGAGACGGTAGACGGCATCGAGCTGCCCAGCTATCGCGGCGACATAATCAATGAACTACCCTTTTCCGAGGGCGCACGCATTCCCGATCCCGCCAAGATGCTGCAGGCCTACACGCAGTCGGCGGCCACGCTGAACCTGTTGCGGGCCTTCTCGAAAGGCGGCTATGCCGACATGAACAAGGTCCATAGCTGGACCTTGGGTTTCACCGAGGGCGAAAAGGCCGCGCGCTATCGCGAGATGGCGGGCCGGATTACGGACGCGCTGGATTTCATGCGCGCGGCTGGCATCAACAATGGCAGCACCGAGGCGTTGCAGACGGTCGATTTCTACACCAGCCACGAGTCGCTCCTGCTGGAATACGAAGAGGCATTGACGCGACTCGATTCGACGTCGGGTAATTGGCTGGCCGGCTCGGGCCACATGATCTGGATCGGCGACCGCACACGGCAGCCGGACGGCGCGCATGTCGATTTCGCCAGCGGCGTGCTGAACCCCGTCGGCCTGAAATGCGGCCCCTCGATGACCGAGGATGACCTGAAAGCGCTTCTGACCAAGCTGAACCCCGAGAATGAAGCTGGGCGTCTGACGCTGATCGCGCGGTTTGGGGCAGGCAAGGTTTCGGAGCATCTGCCGCGCCTCATCCGCACGGTGCAATCCGAAGGTGCCAATGTGGTCTGGGTCTGCGATCCGATGCATGGCAACACGATCAAATCCGCCTCCGGTTACAAGACGCGGCCCTTCGATGCGGTGCTGCGCGAGGTGCGCGAGTTCTTTGGCGTGCACAAGGCAGAGGGAACCATCCCCGGCGGCGTGCATTTCGAGATGACCGGCCAGGATGTGACCGAATGCATCGGCGGCGTGCAGGCGGTAACGGATGAAAACCTCAGCGATCGTTACCATACAGCGTGCGATCCGCGTCTCAACGCGTCGCAGTCGCTGGAGCTGGCTTTCCTCGTTGCCGAAGAACTGTCGGCCTTGCATGATGAGCGGCGCGCCGAGGCGGTCTGACACCCGCAGCTGAAGGTATTGCCAAGGGCGCGCGGGCTAACCTCCACGCGCCTTTTTTCATGGAGCAATCGAATCGGCGCGAGCCGACGGCACGCCGCATATGATTGATAATGTGCCTAATTCTTGTGCAGGCGGCTGTAATGCGGCCCAATTATGCGGCGACGCGGCGAAAAGCTGTGCAGTTGCAGCAAATCTGCATTGTCGCATCGCGGCAGGCCATGTTTGTCTCGAGATGCAAAGGGTTGAATACGATACCTCCTCCCGTCGTGAACCTGATGCAAGATACGCGCGAGGCGGCTCCTTCCTCCTCGCGTGTAAAAAAGAAGGCTGAACCCGATATCCTCCTCCCATCGGTTGCAGTCGATAAAAAACTGTCCAACAGGGCGTGGCCGGGCGGGTAAACCGCTCGGTCGCTTTGTGTTTCGGGATGAATTCTGGGCGAGCCGTCGAAACTTCGCGTTGCGACCGTCAGCGCTCAGCTTTTGACAAGGCGCAGATAGGGACGCTCGGACGGGCGGCGGGCAGGCACGGCCTCGGGCGGGCGCTCGTCTTCCGCACGCTCTGGCAGGAAAGGGATCAGGCGAGGTTTGGCATCGGGGTTCGCGCAGGCGTCCAAGGGTGTGACGGTCGCCTGCGCAATCTCGAAACGGCGCGGCCCGCGCCCGATGGTCCCAGTGCTCACCAGGCATCCCAGCGCGCGAGAGATGTCGCCCAGATCGCTGCGCAGCGGCATCATCAGCAACGTGCCTTCCAGTTTGGGGGCGCCGGGGCGCGCCGCGCTGACCAGTGACAGGCGCAGCGTGGCAGGCTGGTCGAAAAGGCAGACGAGGTGATGCGCCAACTCATCGCGCGAGCCTGGCTCCAGAAAGGCGCTAATCGGCATGCCGCGCACCTCCATGCCCATGAGGTCAGTCAGATGTCCGCCTGCGATGCGCAACCGCGCCAAGCCCGGTGCGATACGCTCGGTGATGAAGGCATTGCCGAGCAGAGGCTCGATCCCGCGCGGGTCGATATCCGAGCGGCGAGGGACAATGGCGCCGTGGCGCATCTTGCGCCAATAGGCCTCGAAGGCCGCAAGCGCGGCACTGTCGGAGGCAGGCTGAACCGTCGGTCCGGGCGGGCGCCCATGGAAATCATTGCTCATGTCCTGCACCTTTTACTAACTTGCACGCCGTGCGACCCGGCCACGTCCCGCACCTGTCGGGCTTGTGGCAACGATACCGGTTAACAAATCGGCCCGCTTCCCGGTTCCCCATCGCTGCCCCACTACGGTCGACAACATGCCGACTCGGAGCCGCTTGAAGGGATATCGCACATTTTACATTATGCCACGGGCGCCTCGGCATTTGTCTAAAATCCTATCCAATTGGTTAATCTTTGCCGATGAGGCCGACCGCAGCCGGAACCGTGCTGCGCCGCTTGCCTCGCGGACGGCAGGGGCTTAGGACGGAGGGCCATAGGCGGAGCGACCCGCCTCCGCTGAAAGAGGGCCCGCATGTCAGCCGAATACAAGATCAACTCCATGACCGCCTTTGCAACCGGCCGCGGCACTGCGCCCGGCCACTCTTGGACATGGGAGCTGCGCAGCGTCAACGGCAAGGGACTCGATCTGCGCCTGCGCGTGCCTGACTGGATTGCCGGGCTGGAGGCCGCGCTGCGCGCGCGCCTGTCGGAGGCGATGACGCGCGGGAATGTTACCCTTGCGCTGCGCGTGCAGGCGGCGGAGGCGGGCGGGCGCATGTCCGTCAACGCGGCTCAGCTGGAGGCCGCCTTGGATGCCATGGCCGAGGTCGAAGCCCGTGCGATGGCACGAGGCCTGTCGCTGGCCCCAGCGCGCCCTGGAGATATCCTGGCCGTTCGCGGTGTTCTGGAAACCGCCGCCGCCGAGGAGCCGGACACCGCCGCCCTCTGCGCCGCCATCATGGCTGATTTTGACGCGGTTCTGACCAATTTCCTGCAGATGCGCGCGCAGGAAGGCGCCGCGCTTGCGACCCTGCTGAGCGCCCATCTGGACGAGATCGCGTGCCTGACTGCCGACGCTGCCAGCGCCGCCGAAGCGCGCCGCCCCGAGGCCGCCGCGGCGCTCAGGGCTGCACTCGCCCGCGTCATGGAGAACGTGGGCAATGCTGATACCGATCGCGTGGCGCAGGAATTGGCCATGATCGCCGTCAAATCGGACATCACCGAGGAGATCGGCCGGCTAGAGGCTCATGTCGCCGCTGCCCGTGCGCTCTTGGCCGAGGGCGTCCCGGTGGGGCGCAAGCTGGATTTTCTCATGCAGGAATTCAACCGCGAGGCCAACACGCTCTGCGCCAAGGCAGGGTCGACCCCGCTGACCGCGATTGGGCTGGCGCTGAAGGCGGCAGTGGACCAGATGCGAGAACAAGTTCAGAATGTCGAGTGAAGGAAGACCCATGGCAAACAGACGCGGCCTTTTGATCATCCTGTCTTCGCCTTCGGGCGCGGGCAAATCCACCCTGTCGCGGCGCTTGCGCGAATGGGACGAAAACGTACTTTTTTCGGTCTCCGCAACCACCCGCGCGCCGCGCGCCGGCGAAATGGACGGTCAGGACTATCATTTCCTGACGGATGAGGCGTTTCGCCACGATGTGACGAATGGCGATATGCTGGAGCACGCATATGTCTTTGGCCATTTCTACGGTTCGCCCAAGGGGCCGGTCGAGGAAGCGATCAATCAGGGCCGCGACGTGCTTTTCGACATCGACTGGCAGGGTGCGCAGCAGATCCAGAATTCGGATCTTGGCAAACATACGCTGTCGATCTTCATCCTGCCGCCCTCGATTGCCGAGCTGCGCCGGAGACTGGAATCGCGAGGGCAGGATAGCGCGGAGGTGATCGCTAAACGCATGCAGAAAAGCTGGGACGAGATCAGCCATTGGGCCGAATATGACTATGTTCTGACCAATGACGATCTGGAGGCGACCGACGCCAAGCTCAAGCAGATTATCGCCGCCGCGCGCCTGCGCCGCATTCAGCAACCCGCGCTGACCGAACATGTGCGCGGCCTTCAAATGGAATTCGAGGAACGCTCATGACACTCTATACCTTGGACGGGCACAATCCCGAGACGCCCGCAGATAATGATTACTGGGTCGCTCCGGGCGCGCATGTCATCGGCCGCGTCGAGCTGGGCGCAGGCAGCTCGATCTGGTTCGGCGCGACCTTGCGCGGCGATAACGAGACCATCCGGCTTGGCACCGGCTCCAACATTCAGGAGAACTGCGTGCTGCACACCGATATGGGCTGTCCGCTGACCATCGGGGAGGGCTGCACGATAGGGCACAAGGCGATGCTGCATGGCTGCATCATCGGCGACAACACCCTGATCGGGATGGGGGCCACGGTTCTGAACCGGGCGCGGATCGGACGGAATTGTCTGATCGGGGCAGGTGCGCTGATCACCGAAGGTAAGGAAATTCCCGATGGCAGCCTGGTGATGGGCGCGCCGGGCAAGGTGATCCGCGAGCTGGACGAGGCTGCGATCGAGGAACTGCGCCAAAGCGCGCTCCATTACCAACAAAACATGCGCCGCTTTCGCGCAGGGCTGACCGCGCTGGACGCACCGGAAAATTGAATTTTCCGGAGGCGGAATTCGGACGAATTCCGCCTATCGCGGCAGCAACTCATCCTCGCCGATTTGCGTGGCCAGCCAATCGCGAAACTTGGTCAGGGCTCCATCCTCGGCCTTGTTCTCAGGCCAGATAAGGTAATACGCGCCGGGGCTGGGCGTGGGCCCGCCCCAGGCCGGAACAAGACGGCCGGCCTCCAGATCCCCCAGCGCCAGGTATTCCGGCAAAAGCGCTACGCCCAGCCCATGCAGCGCAGCTTGGGTGATGGTTGCGAACTGGTCATAAACCGTGCCGGGCACCCTAGCCACCGGCACACTCTGCGCTGCAAACCAAGCGCGCCAAGCATCGGGGCGCGTCTCGATGTGAAGAAGGGGCAGATCCAGCAGGTCTTGCGCAGTTCGGGGCGCGCGGGCCTTGATGACTTCGGGCGCGCAGACCGCGATGACAGCCTCGCCTCGCAGGCGCATGGACTCGGTGCCTGGCCAATCTGCGTTTCCAAAATGTATTGCGGCATCAAAGGGTTCTACCGCAAAGTTGAACGGCTTGATCCGCGTCGAGAGATTCAGCGTGACCTCGGGATGCGTGCGCGCGAAATCCGGCAGGCGCGGCACCAGCCAGCGCATGCCGAAAGTCGGCAGGATCGCCAGGCTCAGCGCGCCGCCCGCTGGGTTCACGGTAAGCTTCATCGAGGCCTGCGCGATCTGCCCCAGCGCCGCGCGCACTTCGGCCGCGTACTGCACCGCATCGGGCGTCAGGCCGATGCGCCGCCCGGTCTTGACCACCAGCGTCACTCCCAGTTGATCCTCCAGCGCCTGGATCTGCCGACTGACGGCGCTTTGGGTCAGAGCCAATGCCTCGGCTGCGGCGGTAGCGCTGCCCAGCCGATCCAGCGCCTCGAGCGCGCGAAGACTGGCAATGGACGGCAAGAAGCGGCGGGGCAGTGCCATCTATTCCGTTTCCTCATGGTTTCGAGCAAAAGACTTGGTGTTCTTCTGCGGCTCCAAGGCCTATATTGCAAGCAGAACCCATGAAAATTCATGAAAGGTAGCGCAATGAGCCTTGACGCCCCCGCAAACAAGCCCAGCCTCAAACCCAAGGACGCTCCGGATCTTTCCAGTTTCGATTGGCAGGACCCGTTCCGCCTTGATGATCAACTGGAAGAAGACGAGCGGATGATCGCGCAAAGCGCGCGGACCTTTGCTCAGGAAAACCTGCAGACACGCGTCATCAAGGATTACGCTGACGAGGCCGTCGCGCCCGAGCTGTTCAAACAGATGGGCGAGATGGGCCTTCTGGGCACGACCATTCCTGAGGAATACGGCGGCCTTGGCGCAGGCTATGTCAGCTATGGTCTTGTCGCGCGCGAGATTGAGCGCGTCGATAGCGGTTATCGCTCGATGATGAGCGTGCAATCGTCGTTGGTCATGTACCCGATCTACGCCTATGGCAGCGAAGAGCAGCGCAAGAAGTACCTGCCCAAACTCTCGACCGGTGAGTTGATCGGCTGCTTTGGCCTGACCGAGCCGGACGCTGGCAGCGACCCTGCCGGCATGAAGACCCGCGCCGAAAAGACCGAGACCGGCTATCGTCTCACCGGCTCCAAGATGTGGATTTCGAACAGTCCGATCGCGGATGTGTTTGTTGTCTGGGCAAAATCCGACGCCCATGATGGCAAGATTCGCGGCTTCGTCTTGGAGAAGGGCATGGACGGCCTGTCGGCCCCCAAGATCGAGGGCAAGCAGAGTCTGCGCGCCTCGGTCACCGGCGAGATCGTGATGAAGGGTGTCGACGTGGGCGAGGATGCCCTCCTGCCGCATGTCGAAGGTCTGAAAGGCCCGTTCGGCTGCCTTAACCGCGCCCGCTATGGCATTGCCTGGGGCGTAATGGGCGCCGCCGAATTCTGCTGGCACGGCGCGCGCCAATACGGCCTTGATCGCCACCAGTTCCGAAAGCCGCTGGCACAGACTCAGCTTTTTCAGCTGAAGCTGGCCAACATGCAGACCGAGATCACGCTGGGCTTGCAAGCGGCGCTGCGCGTCGGCCGCCTGATGGATCACGCCAATGCCGCGCCCGAAATGATCAGCATGATCAAGCGCAACAATTGCGGCAAAGCCCTTGATATCGCTCGCATGTCTCGTGACATGCATGGTGGAAACGGCATCTCGGAAGAGTATCAGGTGATCCGTCACATGATGAACCTCGAGACAGTGAATACCTATGAGGGAACCCATGACGTTCACGCACTGATTCTGGGGCGCGCCCAAACGGGCCTGCAGGCGTTTTTCTGATTGTCGGAATGGGGGCAGGTCTTGGTGCCTGCCCCCGCCACGAACTTTGACGTATAAAGACCTGATTGCATGACCGAAAATATGCCAGACGCAATTGTTATCGGCGGCGGCATCGCCGGTATTTCCGCGGCGGCGGAATTGGCGCGGGACGCCCGCGTGACGGTGCTGGAAGCCGAAGCGCAGACCGGATATCACGCCACCGGGCGCTCTGCCGCGATCTATATTCGCAACTACGGCAACACTGTCTTGCGCGCGATCAACATCGCCTCAGAGCCGACGCTGACCACACCGGACGGGATTTGTGATCACAGCCTTCTGTCGCACCGCGGCGAACTTCTGACGGCGACTGGAGATGAGATGTCTGCGCTTGAGGCTTATGCAAGCGGGTCTGTCGGTCTTGAACGCCTGACCGGGGCAGAGGCCGCGCGTTTGGTGCCCATTCTGCGCCCGGAGCGGATTGCCGCCGCAATCTACGAAGGGGCCGCGCAATCCATCGACGTCGATTTGATGCTGCAAGGGTATCTGCGCATGTTGAAAAAGCGTGGCGGGACTGTGATCACAAAGGCGCAGGTGACCGGGATGCGCCGCGCAGACGGGCTGTGGCACGTCACTGCCGGGAATCACCAGCTAACCGCGCCCCTTGTCGTAAATGCCGCCGGGGCCTGGGCGGATCACATAGCGGCGCTGGCCGGAACTCAGCGCGTTGGGCTGCAGCCCATGCGCCGGTCGGCGGCCATCGTACCGCTTGGGCCTGAGCATGATGTCTCGAATTGGCCTCTCTTCGGAAGCGTTTCCGAGACATGGTACGCCAAGCCCGAGGGAGGCAAGTTGATGGTGTCGCCCGCGGACGAAGACCCCGTGGAGCCTCATGATGCTTGGCCTGACGACATGGTCCTTGCCGAGGGGCTGGATCGTTACGAACGCGCGGTGACCGTGCCTGTGACCCGGATCGAGCGAAGCTGGGCGGGATTACGGACCTTTGCGCCGGACAGGACGCCCGTGGTCGGCTATGCCACCGATTGCGACGGATTCTTCTGGCTGGCAGGGCAGGGAGGCTATGGTGTTCAGACCGCGCCCGCGCTATCGCAGGTGACGGCGGCAGTGATCGGCGGGCGCGCTCCGGCGCTGGCATCCGAGATCATAGCTGCCATTGCACCAAAGCGTTTTTTTATCGACGAACTAAGGAGTTGACCCAAGATGAGCGATATCACCCGTAGCCATACCGGCCCGCGCATGAGCCAGATCGTTACGCATAATGGCACGATCTACCTGGCGGGTCAGGTCGGCAATGCTGGCGACAGCGTGACAGATCAGACCAAAACCTGCCTCGAGAATATCGATAAACTTTTGGCCGAGGCCGGCTCCGACAAGACACGCATTCTGCAGACCATCATCTGGATGGCTGACATGAAGGACTTCGCCGAAATGAATGCAGTCTGGGACGCATGGGTGCCCGAGGGCCACACGCCTGCACGGGCGGCAGGCGAGGCCAAGCTGGCGACACCGGACTATCTGGTCGAGTTTATCGTGACCGCCGCGAAAGCGTGACGCCAGATACCCCCCGGAAGTGTGAGCTTTCAGGGGGGTGTAAGGGTGAGCGGTACCCCCAACTGCGTCTCTTATTGTCTTTAAAGGTAGGTGTATCGCCCCATCTTTTCGAAGAAGACCTCGGCCGGGGTGTTCCAGCCGAGGGATTTGCGTGGCGTGTAATTGAGGCGGTTGCAGAGCTTTTTCAGCTCGTAATCTGTCATCTGTATGTCTCCATCTCTCAATCTTTCGGCGTTCCTCCATGTCAAGTTGCGCGCAAATGACTCCCATCCCAAAATCTGCCTATTAGATAAGCTACTGTTTTCTAAAAAGAGTCCCAGTTGGGGTTAGCGCGCACTCGTTGGTATTCTTGTAAACACCATTCAGAAATGTCATTGGTTGTGCAAAGCAGGAATGTCACTCTGAGTGCAACGTGAGCAAGGCTTAGCAGCCCGGAGACCTCAAATATCGTAGGGCTGAAAAGCCTTGCGGGGGTCAGCGATTAGCTTTCGCAAGCTTGTGAAAGACCACAGATGCTGAGGAGAAAATTAGAGCTCCCGCGATACATTTTGTGAGGACGCCGCGCAGGTCGCCTTCACGCCATGGCAGTTCCGGTCGAAACCAGAAGTCGTAAAGGTTTAGGCTCATCAACCCCAGACAGGTGATGGCCAAAGCCACGGATATGAAGAAAGCGAAACGCATATCTTGTTCGACTTTTGTTTTATTCCGCCGCGTGCGCAACCTTCTTCTTGTCCCGTGATATCGACGGTCGTCCTTGCCGTCGCCCGTTCGGTTTGTAGCCCATCTTCTCTGAGTTTGTCCGCACCTTCGGCTTTGGAGGTGCTGCGCCCTGCATCTCTTTGATATGCTCCAGAACCGCACCGAGGCGTTTGTTGTCCGTGATGGCCGTATGCGTCACACGCTGATCCATGTCGAAGATTTTGTAGGGCAGGGATCGTCCTTTTGAGCGTACTTCGAACCGACCGTCGACGCCAGCATGATGCGTTTGCGGTCATAGGAAAAGGTGAGCTGCTTGCCGACGTATTGGTTCTCCCGCCAGCACAGCACATCAGCCAGCCGATCCGGCTCGACATTGAGCGCGCGGTGCAGGTTGTCGGGCTTGGCCGGTGCTTTGGCGAACTTGGCGTTGTGTCGCTCTTTGACGCCTTGCAAACAGGCGTTCGCGGCGTCCATGTCCGAGATGCCCGCGATCCGCAGTTCTTTGACCAGACGGTCTTGAAGCGTGCGGTTGGCACGTTCGACCCGGCCCTTTGCCTGGCTCGAATTGGCACACAAAATCTCGATGTTCAACTCACTGAGCGCGCGGCCAAACTGCGTGATCCGCGCGCCGCCCTTGGCGTCTTCCTTGGCCACCCGGAACACCGTGTGCTTGTCGCTGTAGAACGCAACCGGGCGGCCATGTCTGTGCAGATAGCTGTCCAGTGCCTCGAAGTAGCTAAAGGTGCTTTCCGACTTCACAAAGCGCAGTTCCATCAGTGTGCTGGTCGCGTCATCGATGAACACAAGCAGGGTGCAGGGCGGGGCGCGATCCTCGAACCATCTGTGATCAGACCCGTCGATCTGAATGAGCTCACCGAAGCATTCCCGACGCAAGCGCGGTTGATGAATCTGGCGTCGCTGCTTGCGGGACAGCCAGATGCCATCCTCAACCATCCATTTGCGCACAGTCTCGCGTGAGATTTTGAATCCATGATGTTCTGCCAGCATCTCAGCGGCCAAGGTCGGCCCAAAATCCGGATACTGTTCTTTGATAACGCTCAGTGCATAATCGCGTTTGGCTGCGTGAAACTGATTGTTGGGAGCACGCCCGCGTGACTTGTGCCGGATCCCAGACGCGCCATCTTCGCGATACCGCCTCAACAGCCTGAAAATCTGCCGACGCGTCAGAGCCAACATGTTGGCCGCATTATCGACCGTCAGCCGTCCATCATCGACCTGTGCTAGAACCTCCACGCGGTTCAACTCGCGCTCGCTCATCATCACCCATCCCATGTCCGCTCATCCTCACATCGTTTTGCGAGGAGAGTGGCACTTCTGAATTGCTCATGGGTGACATTATCGCTTTGCGGCTACGAATTCTAATTCGTATAATCAGTATTATGTAAATATTGGATTGTTAGGATCGTGCTCCGGGAAATTATTTCTCCTACTTACCATTCGGACATCATTTCGGATCAAACTTTCAACCCACATGTCTCGAACGCTTCGCGTGTAGCGGCTTTTTCGGCGTCGGTCAGTTGTAGCAGCGGCGTTCGTACCGGGCCGCCGACCTGGCCAAGAAGTTCCTGCCAGTACTTGCCATGTGCCTGCGGCTTGCCGCCTGGTTTGGTCCGCTTGAACGCATCGCGTACCGGGTCGAGACTGTCGCGTACACGCCGCGCCTCCTCAAAGCGGCCCTCGAAGGCCAACTGCGTGTACTGATTCATGCGGCAATCGATCTTGGACTGAAGCTGATATGGCGGCGATGAGCACAGGTAGAGCTTCCAGTCCAGCTCTTCGATATTGTCCAGCCACTCGACCTCCGAGGCTGTCGATACATGTATCCGATCACCTACCATATGCGTGAGACGCACATACATCTCGCGCGGCACCGAGTATTTGATCGCCACGATATTGGGCAGGTCGGCGATGCGCGCGCAGAGCTCCGGCGACATCAGATAGCCGCTGTCAGGATGGCTCCACATCGCGATGCCGATATTAACAGTGTCGCATATCGTCTTGTAATAATTGAAAACAGTCTCATCCGGATCAGTCACGAAATGCAGCATAGGCGCGTGGACGACGATGTAATCGGCGCCGCACGCCTCGGCATGACGGGCAAGATCGAGCACCGTGTCGAAATTCTGATCCGAGGCCGACATGATCGTGCCGGCGCGTCCGCCGCACTCATCGACGGCAATCTCGAAGTTTCGCTTGCGCTCTTCCACTGACATCGAAAAGAATTCGCCTTGCTTTCCTGCAATGAAAAGCCCTTGAATTTCAAGATCATCAATCCAATGCCTGATGTTTTGCCTAAGCCCCGCCTCGTTCAACGCACCGTCTGGCAGAAACGGGTTCAGCGCAGCCGCCCAGATGCCGCGCATATTCTCTAGGGCATAGTCCTTGGCGTCGAGTTTGGAGTATTTCATCATCCGGTCTTTCCCTGTCTCGCCGCGTTCATCGCGCGCCACAGCGTCTGCGATGTCAGCGGCATTTGCAAATCTTCGATCCCCAGAGGCGAGAGCGCGTCAATCGCAGCATTGAGAATTGCCGCGGGCGCCCCGATGGTCCCCGCCTCGCCCACGCCCTTGGCGCCCAGCGGATTCATCGGGCTGGGCGTTATCATCTCGGCTGCCGTTATGGCTGGCATCGTATCTGCACGCGGCACGGCGTAATCCATCAAGGAGGCTGACAACAATTGGCCCGAGGGGTCGTAATGGACCGCCTCCATCAATGCGGCTCCAAGGCCTTGCGCAAAGCCACCGATGATCTGGTCCGCCACCGCCTGCGCATCGACAACATGGCCTGCGTCGTCCAGGCAATATGCCGCCTCAAGCAAGGGCGCGCCCGTCTCGGCATCGACCGAGAGTTGTACGAGGTATGCGCCATAGCCCCAAGCCTGACCTTTTGTTTCGAAGCGAATCTCGTGGGTTATGGGAAGATCTTCACCTGCTGCGCGCGCACGCCACACAGTGCGGCACGCCTCCAGAACCGCGCTGCCGCCTATAGCGGTGCTGCGTGACGCAACCGCGCCGATCCCCTCGGGGCATGTGCCGGTATCACCATACAGCACGTCCACCTCGTCCGGGCGCACGCTCAATGCCTCGGCCGCGATTGCGGCGTAGCTGCGCGCCCTCGGCTGACCCTGGGCCGAGCTGCCACTGGCAATCTGCACGCGCCCGTCCACGCCCCATGTGACGCGCGCAGACTCCCATCCTTCGCCGGAGGGTTCTAGAAAGAATGCGAGGCCAAGGCCCACAAGGTCGCCAGCCGCACGGCGGCGCGCAACCTCGGCGCGGCGCGCCTGATAACCGGACATATCGCGCAAACGCGTCAGCGCCGCCCCATAGTCACCACTATCCAACGTCTGGCCAGTGCCAGTCTCGAACGGCAGATCATCATGTGAGAGGAGATTTCGCAGTCGGATCTCGAACGGGTCGAGCCCCAGGCTTCGCGCGGCCTTGTCGACAAGACGCTCAGTCAGAGCGGCGGCCTCGGGACGCCCTGCCCCACGGTAAATGCCCGTCGCCGCGCGGTTTTCACAGGCCGCGACGGAGGTGATATCGACCGCCCCGACCCGGTAGCCGCCCGGCAGGATGCGCGCGGCGTTCCATCCCGGGATCAGCGCGCTATTGGGCATCCAATGGCCCAGCGGCGCCGAGATTTCGGCACTCAGGCCGGTGAAGCGGCCATCACCGTCATATGTCAGTGTCCCGCGCGCCGTGATGCCGCGCCCATGGCTGGCCGACAGGAAATCCTCGCTGCGTGATGCGCTCCACCGCACCGGACGGTTCAGCGTATGCGCGGCCCAGACGCAATAGACCTCCTCTGGATAGAGCGAGGCTTTCATGCCAAACGCGCCGCCCACATCGGGGGCGATCACGCGCAGCGACCCCGCATCAACACCCAGCATCTGCGCCAGGTGAAGCCGCGTGCGATGCGGTGTTTGGGTGGAATGCCAGATGGTCAGGCCACCATCCGACTCGGGGCGCACCGCAATGCCGCGCGTCTCCAGCGATAGCGGCGCCGTGCGGGCGTGGATCACCTCTGCTTCGACACAGTGCGCGGCCTTACCCATCGCCTCGGCCACATCGCCGGCCTGCCAGCGTTTCTCGGCAATGGGCGCCGTGCCGCAGTCCGGCGCCGCGTCCAGTTCCAGCCAGATCGCCTCGGCGGCATCGAGGCCCGCCGCGCGCGTATCGGCCAGAATGGCGGCGACGGGCTGGCCCACCGCCTCGACCTTGCTCTGGGCCAAGACGGGAAAGCGCGGTGCATGCGCCAGCGGCATGACCTCGTTCACGGGGAGCGCGCCCAGATGCGCTACATCTGCGCCGGTATGCACCGCCTGCACGCCGGGCATTATCGCGGCCTCGTCGATGTCGAGGCTTGAAATCAGGCCCGAGGCCTCGTCACTGCGCAGAAACACGGCCCTCAGCGCGCCCGGTAGCGGGATATCGTCGCAATAGCGCCCCTTGCCGCGCAAGAGCGCATCGGGCGTATGGGCGCGAAACTCGCCAGTCATCGAAGGCCCTCAAGGCTGCGGCAAAACATGCCTGATGATGCCCGGCCACCGGCGCCCCTGCAAATACCGAGGCTGCGCGCCGCTATCACGAAATCCGATAGCCAAGCGCCCTGCCCTCACCTAATCTGCCGCCAATCTACAGGAGGAGAGCGGCATGACGACGATCGGGATCATCGGCTACGGGGCGATCGCTCGCTACGTGGCGCGGGCGCTTGCTGCGGACGGAATGGCGCCCACGCTGGTGCTGGCCCGCGTAGGTCGCGAGGCGGCAGCGCAAGAGGCACTGGGCGCCGAGGCGGTAACGGATGTTGCGGATCTGGCCGCGCGGGCCGAGCTGATCGTGGATTGCGCAGGCCATGCAGGGCTCTCGGCGCATGGTGCGCACATCCTTGGTGCCGGTCGGAGGCTGATCACGCTGTCGCTGGGTGCCTTGGCCGATGAAAGGCTATTCGCCGCGCTGGAGGGGGCTGCAAGGCAAGGTGGCGGCACGCTGCATCTTGCCTCAGGCGCGATTGGCGCACTGGATGCGCTAGCCGCGGGGCGTGTCGGCGGCCTCGACATGGTGCGCTATTCGGGCATAAAGCCACTCAAGGGCTGGGCCGGCTCACCCGCCGAGAAGGCGCTGGACCTCGCCAATCTCACCACCCCGGCCGTTCATTTCACCGGCAGCGCCCGCGCCGCGGCGCTGGCCTATCCCAAGAACGCCAATGTCGCCGCTGCCGTGGCGCTGGCGGGACTCGGCTTTGACGCGACCGAAGTGCAATTGATCGCGGACCCTGTTGCCTCGCAGAACACCCACCGGATCGAGGCGCGGGGCGCGTTTGGCAGCTTGGACTTCACGATCAGCGGCAACGCACTGCCGGACAATCCCAAATCCTCGGCCCTTGCGGCGATGAGCGCGGTGCAGGCCGTGCGGTGCCAAACCGGCTGGATGAGGCTCTGACGCATGCAGAGCCATGCGCAGATCACCAACCGCGTTATCAACCGAATGAAGCTGCGGCAGTTGCGCCTGCTGATCGCCGTCGACCGGCATCGCAGTATCCTGCATGCCGCGCGCGAGATGAACCTCTCGCAGCCCGCCGCGACCAAGATGATCAAGGATCTCGAGATCGATTTCGACGTGCTGCTCTTCGAGCGCACCAATCGCGGTGTCATCCCGACCGAAGCCGGCGCCGCGCTGATCCGCGGCGGGCAGTTGATTTTCTCGCAGATCGGCACCACAGCGCAGGAGCTTGAGGATATCGCGGGCGGCAATGCCGGGCGTATCGTTGTCGGCACGCTGCTGGCGGCCTCCGCGCGGCTATTACCCGAGGCGATTTCGCGGGTGCTGGACCAGCGCCCCGGGCTTGTGATCAAGGTGGTGGAGGGCACCAATGAGGTGTTGATGCCGCGCCTGCGCGCAGGCGAGCTCGATCTGGTCGTTGGGCGTTTGCCCATGCGCCGCCACCGCTCGGACCTCGGCCAGATGCATCTGATGCAGGGGCGCATCGCGCTGGTGGTGCGGACGGGGCACCCGGCGCTGGCGCGCCGCGATCTTGGGTTTCGGGACTTGCGCGGCTATGGCTGGATCCTGCCCCCATCCGACACGACGCTCCGTCGCCAACTGGATCAGTTCTTTGTCGACGAGGATCAATTCGTGCCGCCGCGCGTGGTGGAATCGGTCAGCTATGTCACGAACCGGGCACTATTGGCCGGCAGCGACATGATCTGTGCCATGCCTGCCGAACTGGTTCAGGGCGAACCTACAGGCGCCTTGGCCGAGTTGCCCCTGCCCCTGCCCTTCGGCGATGGCCCGGTTGGAGCGTCTTTCCGCACCGGCACGTCCCTGCCCCCCGCCGCAGCCGCGCTGCTGGAGGCGCTGCGCGAGGTGGCGGGCACGACCTAGCCGATCAGCGCCAGAGACAGGCCGGGGAAATAGCAGACCGCCAGGAGCACCAGCAGCACCGCCAGCAGGAAGGGCCAGAGCGAGGCAAAGATTGCCGTCGCCTTCACGTTGCTCATCGAGGCCGCGACATAGAGGCCGACGCCGACGGGCGGCGTCAGCAGGCCGAGCGCTAGATTGATGCTGATCACGACCCCGAATTGAAACGGGCTGATACCATAATCGCCCGTGGCGATGGGCAGCAGGATGGGCGTGACCAGGATCAGCGCCGCGATCCCGTCGATCAGCATCCCGACCAGCAGGAGCGCGCCCATCACGATCAGCAGGAACACGAACGGATCCGAGGTGAGCGATGTAATGAGCGCGGCAAGCGTCTGGGGGATCGCCTCGTAGATGACCACCCAGCCAAAGACATTGGCGGCAGCGACCATGAAAACGACCATCGAGGCGTTCTGCGCCGTGCGCAGAAACAGGGCCGCCAGGTGCGATGGGCGCAGCTCGCCATAGATCAGCCAGCCCAGCAGGAACGCGATCAGCGAGGCGACCGCCGCACTCTCGGTCGGGGTCGCAATGCCCATCACGATGCCGCCGATGATAGCAATGGGGATCAGCGCGGCGGGAAGTGCGGCGAGGACGGCGCGCAGCGCGTCCCCCGCGCTCATCCATTCGCCCTTCGGGAATTGCGCGGCAAGGCCGATCAGCGTGACGACGACAAAGAAACTGCCCGCCATCAGAAGACCCGGCAGGATGCCCGCGAGGAACATGTCGCCGATGGGGATTTGCGCCAGAACGCCGTAGATGACAAAGAGCATCGAGGGTGGAATCACCGGCGCCAGAAGGCCGCCCGCCGCCGTGGTCGCCGCGGCAAAGCCGCGATCATAGCCTTCGCGCTCCATCGCCGGGACCATCGCGCGGCTCATCACCGCGATCTGGCTGACGGCCGATCCGATGATGGCCGCCATGAACATGTTGGCCAGAAGGTTGATCCAGACAAGACCGCCGCGAAACCCGCCGACCAGCACGCGAGCCGCGTTCACCAGCCGCTTAGTCATGCCGCCCTCGTTCATCAGTTCGCCCGTCAGCATGAAAAGCGGGATGGCAAGCAGGCCGTAATTCTCGGTGCCCGCAAACATCTGCTGCGCGAAACTGTCGAAAAGCACGGTGTTACCGCTCTGCCAGATATAGCTGATCGCCGTCATGGCGAGCACGATCGAGATCGGCACGGCGCCGAGAAGCAGGATGAGGAAGAGCGCTGCAGTCATGCCTTTGCCTCCACCGCGAGCGGCCGCAGCAGGTTGGCCACCCCGTGCAGTGTCATGCCAAGTGCGAAGACCGGCATGATCAGCCAGAGCCAGAATTTGCGGAAGCCCAGGGTCAATGTCGGCTCCGCATAGATAAAGTTGAAGGTCTCGCCCTGAAACGCCATCGTGTCAAAACCCGCGCGCGCAAGGTCGAGCGGCAGGAACCAGCGCCAGCAAAGCCAGAGCATCGCCGCAGCAAAGATCACCACGATCATATCGACTGCCCGCTGCGCCAGATGCGCGGCAGCTTGTGGCAACATGTCGGTGAAGAGGGTCACGCTGATCGTATGGCCAAAATGCACGGCGGCGGAAGCGGCCAGGAAGGTCATCCACGTCATGGCATAGACGGCCGCCTCATCGACCCAGAAGATCGAGGCGCTCATCGCGCGCGTGACCACATTGAGCAGCACGAGTCCGGTGATCGCAACGGCCAGAACGGCGGCGGCACCTATCTCGGCACGGGCCCATCCCTGTGAAATTCTGTGCAGCACCCTACCCCTCATCCTGTCCGTCGGACGTGAGTTTGGCCGCCCGTTTGCCGGGCGGCCATCAGGCTGACCCTGTCAGCCGTTCATTCTGCCGAGGCAGACGCCGCGTCGCGCATCTCGCCCAGAACGGACGATTGCTCGGACCAGATCTTGTCCCACTCTGCGGGCACGTCGCCAAAGAACTCGGGGCCCACGTCGATGAAGGCGGTGTCCGTGCCGCGCACCTGGTCCAGCCACTCCTGATCCTTGACGATATAGGTCGCGATGCACTCATCCAGACGCTTCTTCATCAGTTCGGTGATGGTGGCGCGGTCCTCTTCGGACAGGTCCTTCCAGACCTTGGCCGAGACGAGGCCGACCATTGGGAACATCATGTGGTTTGAGACGACGACCGTATCGGCCTGCTCGTAATACTTGAGCTTCCAAATCAGTTCGGCGTCCATGTCGATGGCGTTGACCTGCCCGTTTGCCAGCGCATCATAGACGGCAGGCAGCGGCATGGGCGTGGGCGCGGCGCCCAGCAGATTGTAGAAATCCAGGATCGGCTTGAAAGGCGTGATGCGCAGCTTCTTGCCTTCTAGATCGGCGGCGCTGGTTACCTCGCCCTTGGCAACGATCTGGCGCAGGCCGGCCATGCCGTAACCGATGCCGACGACGCCGGCCTTTGCCGGCAGATCTTCAAGCATGCGCAGCGCCAGCTCCGATTGCAGGATGCGTCCCGCATGGGCGATGTCCTTGGCCATATAGGGCGCGTAGAAGGCACCGAAATCTGGCACGCGGTTGCTGACCTCAGCGACGGTCAGGAAAGCCATGTCGAGCGCGCCGGTCTGAAGCTGCTGCATCATCTCGGCCTCTGAGCCAAGCTGCTGCGCGGGGAAAACGGTGATGCTGTGCGCGCCATCGGTGGCCTCGGCCAGATCAGCGCCGAAATTCTCTGCCGCTTGCGTCCAGATATGGCTGGGCGGCGTGATCAGGCCAAGGCGCATGTCCTTGGCCGTGGCCGTGCTTGCCAGCATCATCGTGGCGGCAGCAACGGAGGCCGCAAGCGCGGCGGGCAATTTCATCATAAAGGTCATAATGGGGTGTCTCCTCCCGGATGGGGTGTTGATATAAACGCGCCTCTCTGACGGGGCGCTTGAGGTCTTAGGCCGGGTCCAGCTGAACCCAGCCTGCGGGCGGTTCCTTGCCCGGGTGAACGGATCCACATTCAAGGCAAGTGCGCGCCTCGGTCGAGGCATAGAAACTTTCATAGACAGGCGGCAGATCGTCCACAATGGATTTCAACTGCATCTCGGCGCGGTGCACCAGCGCGTTGCAATCGAAGCAATACCATTCGATCGCATCCAGCTCGCCGGTCTGGCGCTTGGGCTCGATCACCAGGCCGATGCTGCCCTCCTGCGGACGCTGCGGCGAGTGGCGTACATGCGGCGGCAAAAGAAAGACGTCCCCCTCGCGGATCGGCACGTCGTAGAAATCGTCACCATCCTTAAGTTTCAAGAGCATGTCGCCCTTGAGCTGGTAGAAGAATTCCTCGACCGGATCGTCATGGTAATCGGTGCGCTTGTTTGGCCCGCCCACCACGGTGACCATCAGGTCGGCATCCTCGAACACCTTCTTGTTGCCGACAGGTGGTTTCAGCAGGTGTTTATGCTCGTCGATCCACTTTTGAAAGTTGAACGCTGCCAGTCTTGACATGACCTCTCCTCCGGTTGGCGGTGGCTGCCAGTTTCCGCGCGGCCCGGCCCGATGCGCAATCGGGCACGGCGAAATCCGCTATAACGGTTTGTGATAGCCAGCATATTGGAGCGCAGTTTTCACCAAAGCACGCCGCAGCGCAAGCGCGCCCTAGCCGCCGGTAAAGAGATCGCCATATCGTTCGCGCAGGATGTTCTTTTGCACCTTGCCCATCGTGTTGCGCGGCAACTCGTCCAGTACGATCAGCTTGCGGGGATGCTTGAACCGGGCCAGCGCCTCGCCCGCCGCAGCCATGATGGCGTCCTCGTCCGGGGTCTTGCCCGGCTCGGGCACCAGCAAGCCCACGACCGTCTCGCCGAAATCGGGATGCGGCACGCCGATCACGGCGCTCTCCAGCACGCCGGGCTGCTCGTCCAGGACCAACTCGATCTCCTTGGGATAGATATTGTAGCCGCCCGAGATGATCAGATCCTTTCCGCGCCCGACAATCTGCACATAGCCGCGCTCATCGATCAGGCCCAGATCGCCGGTGATGAAGAAGCCGTCCTCGCGCAACTCTTCGGCGGTCTTTTCGGGCATCTGCCAGTAGCCTTGGAACACGTTGTCACCGCGCACTTCCAGCTGGCCGACCTCGCCCTGTGGCAGCTCCTTGCCGGTCTCGGGGTCGGTCACTTTCAGCTCGACCCCCGGCAGCGGAAATCCGACGGTGCCGGCGCGCCGGTCACCGTCATACGGGTTCGAAGTGTTCATGTTCGTCTCGGTCATGCCGTAGCGCTCGAGGATCGCGTGGCCGGTGCGCGCGCGGAACCTGTCATGGGTCTCCGACAGCAGCGGCGCCGAGCCGGATGTGAACAGGCGCATATGCTGCGTCGCCGCCTTGTCGAACCGCGCATCGTCGAGAAGGCGGGTGTAGAAGGTGGGCACGCCCATCATCGACGTGGCGCGCGGCAGGTGCTGCAGCACCGCGTCCACATCGAATTTCGGCAAGAAGATCATCGCCCCGCCTGCGGCCAGTGTCACGTTGGTGGCGACGAACAGGCCGTGGGTGTGAAAGATCGGCAGACAGTGCAGCAGCACGTCGTCGCTGGTAAAGCGCCACTCGTCCTTGAGAACCTCGGCATTGCTCAACAGGTTGCGCTGGCTCAGCATCGCGCCCTTGGAGCGGCCCGTGGTGCCCGAGGTATAAAGCAGCGCGGCCAGATCATCCTCGGTCCGGTCGGCTGTGGGATATGTATCAGGCTGGCCTTCCGCGCCATCCATCAACGTGCCGCTGCCATCGGCACCCAGCGTGACCACCTGCGCGCCCAGCCCCTCGGCGATGGGGGTCAACGCGCCCACCGCGCGGCTGTCGCAGACCACCATGGACGCCCCGGAATTTTCCAGAAAATAGGTGATCTCATTGGCCGTATAGGCCGTGTTGAGCGGCAGAAAGACAACGCCCGCTTGCGCGCAGGCGGCATAGAGCGCCAGCGCCTCGGGCGATTTGGCGATCTGTGCGGCCAGCCTGTCGCCCGGTTTCAGCCCCGAGGCCGACAGATAGCCGGCGATGCGCGCGGCCATGCCAAGAAAATCGGCATAGCTGGTGACTTTGCCATCCGGCAGGTAGAGAAAGGGCGCGTCGCTGCCTGCATGGCGTCCGAACAGGGTGTCGTATAGCGGGTTGGCCATGGCTCAGGCTCCTTTGGTCATCTTGGTCTCGGCCCCGGATGCCAGCGATTTGACCGCGCTGGTCGCGGCCACCGCGCCGGTTCCGGCAAAGGCCTCGTGGCGCTCGGCAGTGCGGCGTAGGTCGTAAAGATAGTTCACCATCACGCCCCCGGATTGTGCGCGGCCCTTCTGCGACAGATCGGCATCGGCGTGCAAGGCATGAACGATCGCGCCATTGCCCAGATGGAACCGCGCCACCGGATCGCGCGGCAACTCGCCCCGCCCCTTCGCATTCAAGAGGTAATAGGCGGCAAGGCCGGGCAGGTCTGTATCGGAGGGCTCCAGACCTTCGGCCTCGAGCCAGTCCATGAGGCCGGGAATGGGCGACAGCGTGACAAACCGGGTGAGGCCGGGCAATTCATCGGCCAAATCGCCCGCCACCTGCTTGATCAGCGAATTGCCGAAGGAAATGCCGGCAAGGCCCGACTGGCAGTTGGAGATCGAATAGAAAACGGCGGTATCCGCCGCATCCGCCGCCAGCGCCTTGCGCTCTTCGGCCAGAAGGGGCTGCACCGCGCCGGGAATGCCGCGCGTCAGGGCGACCTCGACGAAAATCAGCGGCTCATCCGGCATGGCGGGGTGGAAGAAGGCGAAACAGCGCCGGTCCTCGGGCTGCACGCGGCGGCGCAAATCATCCCAACTGTCGATGGCGTGGACCGCCTCGTAGGCGATGATCTTTTCCAGGATATCCGCCGAGGTTTGCCAGGTGATGCGCCGCAGAACCAGAAAACCGCGGTTGAACCAGGACGCAAACAGGTGCCTGAAGTCGAGGTCCAGCGCCTCTAGCTCGGGCACGCCCCGGCCCAGCCTGAGCAAATCGGCGCGCATGGCAACCAGCGCACCGGTCGCGCCCGGCACCTGGTTGAGACGGCGGATCAACTCCTGCCTCGGCGGCTCGGATGCGGTGATAAAGCCGCGATAGCTGCTGCGCGAAGGGGTTTCCTCATAGGCGTCGAGCGCGGCGCGCGCCGCGGCGGGATCGACATTCATCGCGCCCGCAAGATGGTGAAAGAAGGTCAGCTTGGCCGCGTCGTCCATCGCGGCAAAACGCGACAGAATCTGTTCGGCCAGGATCGTGCCCGACATCTCCCCATGGGTCGTGACCAGCGCATCGGCCAACTCTTCGACGGGCCTGCGGCTCCAGTCGCCGCGCCGCGCGCCGCCTGCCCCCCGCTCGAAGAGCGAGGTCAGAAGATCGCTGAGAACGGTCATACGGCCGTCCCCATCACGTAATCCGGCAGCCATGTGGCGAGGCCCGGAAAGAGGCAGAGGATGACAATCGCCAGCACCATGCACGCCACGAAAGGAAGCGATCCCGTCAGGATCGTGCGCAGCGAAATGTCAGGCGCGATGCCGTTGATAACATAGAGGTTGAGGCCGACGGGCGGGCTGATCAGGCCGATTTCCATATTGATCGTCAGAACCACTGCGAACCAGATCGGATCAAAGCCCGCGATGGTGATGATCGGCAAAAGGATTGGCGCCGCCATCAGGATCACCGCAACGGGCGGCAGGAAGAAGCCAGCGATCAGCAGGAAGACGTTGATCGCGCCCATCAGCACCCAGCGGTTCACATCGAGCGTGCCGATCCATTCCGCGATGGATTGCGTGATGAAAAGGCTGCTGAGCATGTAGCTGAACACGCCCGCCGCCGCGATGATGAAGAGGATCATCACGCTCTCGCGCGTGGAATCGCGCAGGATCAGCCACAGGCCCGCCGGGCTCCACAGCTTGTAAATGACCACGGCGATCACGATGCAGAGCAGGGCGCCGACAGCCGCCGTCTCGGACGGGGTCGCGATGCCGCCATACATGGCATAAAGCACGCCGAGAATGATGATCAGGAACGGGATGACGCGCGGCAGGATCTCGAATTTCTGGCGCCAGGTATAGACGCCCTTGGTCAACACCTGCGTGTTACCCGACCTGATGGTCGCATAGATCGACCATGCCATGAAGAGCGCGACCAGCAGGATGCCTGGAATGACCCCCGCAAGGAACAGACGCCCGATCGAGGTTTCTGTCGCGATGCCATAGACGATCATCGTCACCGAAGGCGGGATCAGAATGCCCAGCGTGCCGCCCGCGGCGATACTGCCTGCCGCGACGCCATCGGGATAGCCGCGCTTGCGCATCTCGGGGATGCCCATCTTGCCAATGGCCGCGCAGGTGGCCGGGCTGGAGCCGGACATGGCCGAGAACAGCGCGCAGGCCCCGAGGTTCGAGATGACAAGGCCGCCGGGGATGCGCGTCAGCCACCGCTCGAGCGCCTCGTAAAGGTCGGCACCCGCCCGGGTCGAGGCGATGGACGCCCCCATGATGATGAACATCGGGATGCTGAGAAGGGCAAAGCTATCGAGCTTGCCAAAGAAGATCTCGGGCATGAGTTCAAGCGAGCGCATCCCGTCGAACGCGATCAGGAAACCGCCCGAGACGATCAGCAATCCCAGCGCGACCGAGACGCCCGAAAAGAGCACCGCAATGGTGCAGATGGCGACAAGTGCGCCTAGGACAAGCGGGTCCATCAGGTTTCCTCCAGACCGAAAGGCGCCTCGATACGCAGCACGAGCGCGACCAGATCGGCGATGAGTTGCAAGAGCAGCAGGCCGAAGCCCACAGGGATGGACATGTAGGGTATCCAGAGCCTTACGCCCCAGATCGTGTCAGAGCGCCAGCCGCGCTCCCATGCAAAATGCCAGTAATCATAGCCGTACCAGAGCATGACGGCGACGATCACGCTGCTGAGGCTGAGGGTGAAACAGGCCATGACGAAGCGTGCGCGCGGCGGCAGAGCGATGGGGATCAGATCGACATTCACATGCCCGCGCAGGCGCTGCACGTAAGGCAGGCCAATGAGGGTGGCGGCGATCATCAGGTAGACCACCATCTCGGTTTGCCAGATCGTGGACTGATTGAGGACCGCGCGCACGAAAATCATCTGGCAGGTGATGCCCACCGCCACGACGATCATCGCGGCCGAGATCCAACCCGCCAGTGTGGATAAAGCGGCGACCACCTTGAGAAATCTGTTGTCGCCCGTCTTGGCGACGCGGTGCGTCAGCTGTCCGGCCATGCCGCGCTCCTTTTTTGGGTGCAAGTCTGCCGTGCTGCCTGCCATGCTGGCGGACGGCGGCAGGACTGTCGGTTGTCTGTCAGGGTGCGGGGGGCGCGTGCGCCTCCCGCCACAACAGGATGGCCAAGGGCGACATCAGCCACCCCTGCCCCGCATCCATCACTCGACGGCGAGCGCCATATCGAGCAGTTCCTGCCCGTCCGGCACGTTCTCGACGAAGTTCTTGTAGGAGGTCTCCTTGGCGATCTCGCGCCAAGCGTCGAAGTCCTCCTGGCTCATGCTGGCAATCTCGACGCCCGCATCCTTGAACACCTGGACGGAATCCGCGTCTTCCTTCTTGGCCTCTTCGAGGTAATACGCCTCGGCCTTGGCCGCGCCGTCCAAAAGGGCCTGCTGCTGCTCTTCGGACAGGCTCTCGAACTTGGATTTGTTCATCAAGAGCGGCTGATACATGAACCACAGCGCGACGTCGCCCGCAGGCGTATAGCACGAAACCTGCTCATAGATGCGGTAGCTGACAAAGGACGAGGACGAGGTGTTGGCCGCATCCAGAACGCCCGTTTGCATCGCGTTGTAGATATCTGCGCTGGACATGGACGCGATCGAGGCCCCGGCGCCCGCCAGCATCTGCTCGAACGCCTTGCCGGCGGCGCGGGTCTGCAGGCCGCTCACATCCTCGGGCTTGGTGATGCATTTCTCCTTGCCGGCAAAACCGCCCGCCAAATAGCCATGGACCAGCACCATCACGTCATCCTCGGCCATCTTGGCCTCGATCGCCTCCATGAAGGGGCTTTCGTTCAGACGTGCGGCGTGGTCGTGGTTCTTCACGAGACCGGGCATCAGCGTCAGGTTGAAGGCCGGCTGCTGGCCGCCCGCGTAGCTCAGCGGAAAAACGGTCATGTCCAGCTGCCCCCGGCTGAGCGGCTTGTACTGCTCGCGCGGCTTGAACAGCGACTTCGAGCCGAAGATCTTGATGTCGAGATCCACATCGGCGGCGGCCACCTCATCCGCGACGATCTGGGCCACCTTGTGACGCACGTCGTTGTTGGACCACTGGTGCGACAGGCGCAGTTCAGTCGCGGATGCCGCGCCCCCGAGGGCCATCAGGGCTGTTGCCGCAACGGCGGCCTTGAGCATGGATTTCATGGTGTGTCCTCCCAGACTGTTTTTCCTGGTCCGGCCTCCCCGCCGGATCGTGACCCACAGGTTAGGCGCGTGATGTTTTGTGAGTCAATCGTTTTGTATACAAGAATTTCATCTTTGCATGCGCCATGACCCGCGCTATCGTAAGTCATGGAAAAACGCCGCGCAGACATGATCGCCGAGGAAATCGAAGAATTGATCTTCGATGGCACCTATCCCGACGATGCCCGCCTCGACGAGAGCGCGCTGGCCGTGCGGTTTGGCGTCTCGCGCACACCGATCCGCGAGGCGCTGCAAAGACTGGCGCAATCGGGGCTGGTCACGCAAATCCCCCGCAGGGGTGTCTTTGTCCGGCAGCCCGGCCCGGTCGAACTCATCGAGATGTTCGAGGTCATGGCCGAGCTGGAGGCCGCAGCCGCCCGCCTTGCCGCGCTGCGCATCACCGATGACGCACTGACCGACCTGCGGGCTGCAAACGTCAAATGTGCCAAGGCCGTCGAGCAGAATGCGGCCGGCACCTATTACCTTGAGAACGAAAGATTCCACCAGATCATCTATACGCAGTCCGGCAACGGATTCTTGCGGGCCGAGGCGGAAAAGCTGCATCGTCGCCTGCGCCCTTTCCGCCGCCAGCAATTGCGCCTGCGTGGCAGGCTTGCGCAATCCATGGCCGAGCATGAAGCCATCGTCGAGGCCCTGACGCGCGGCGACGCACCCGGCGCCGCCGATGCGATGCGCGCCCATATCGCGGTGCAGGGCGAGAAGTTCCACTACCTCATGTCCAGCCTGCGCGCCGCCGCCGAGTGACGCCATCTCGACAGGACGCGCCTGTGCAGTCTAAAGAGGGATCAAAGGAGCCGCCGACATGACCTCGATCCTCATCCTGAACGGGCCCAATCTGAACCTTCTGGGCACGCGCCAGCCCGAGGTCTATGGCCACTCGACCCTTGCCGATATCGAGGCGCTCTGCCGCGCCCATGCGGCCTCGCGCGGGGCCGAGATGGCCTTTGCCCAGAGCAACAGCGAAGGCGCGCTGATTGACCATATCCACGCCGCCAAGGGCGTGCACGCCGGCATCGTGCTGAATGCCGGGGCCTATACCCACACCTCCATCGCGCTGATGGACGCCATCGCTTCGGTCGAGCTGCCCTGCGTCGAACTGCACCTGTCGAACGTGCACGCTCGCGAGGAGTTTCGCCATGTCAGCTACATCGCCAAGGTGGCCTTGGGCGTGATCTGCGGCTTTGGCGCGGCGGGCTACCCCATGGCCATGGACGCGTTGCTGGCCCATCTGGCGCAGAAGGGCTAAGCGCGCGGCGCTTGCCGGCCTAGAGTTATCGGATCACATGCACCGAACATGTCGCGTGGCGCACGATGTGCCCTGCTGTGCTTCCGAGGAAGTAATCGCCAAAGCCCGGCCTGTGCGATTCGACAACAATGAGGTCCATCCCGTTCTTCTCGGCATAATTCGTGATGGAGCGACCGGAATGACCGGTGATGATCTCCCCGGTCGCGTTCGGAAGGTCCTTGGTCAACTTGTCCATCTCCGCCTGCAACTCAGCGCGCAGCTGCTTCGACGTCCCCTCGGGCACATATGAGATGACATAGGTCGGCAGTTGTTCGATCACGTGCAGCAGCGTGACCTTCGCATCCGGTCCGGCAAGGGACGCGATCTGCAACGCCCTCTTGTGGTCGTGCTCGCTATCAAAAACGACCGGGATAAGAATATTTTTATACATGGAAAAACTCCTTGAGATTTAGCGAATGTTACCAAGTCGGCGGGCGGGTGGCTTTGACACAGATCATTTCGAACTCTCCTGTCGGTTTGCTCGCTCAATATCGGGAGACGCCGACGTGTTTCCCTACGCCCTTAAAGACAATGACAGCATACTATATTGGTATCATAGTATTCACACACATAGTGAGACTTCGATCCGGCATGGACGATGTCCGGTTGAAACCGGCAGCGCAAATCTCGGGGGCCGTATGAACATGGCAGATCAGATTCTCGGGACGTGGCGGATGAAATCATGGACGCGTGAGGTCCTGGAGACCGGCGATATCTCCGATGCCATGGGCCCTGATCCCATCGGCTACATCGCCTATCACGCCGATGGCCGCATGATGGCGACGGTTTTTCGCCGTGATCGGATGCGGCCAAATGGCGAGGATGGATGGACCCGGGCCGAAAAAGCCGAACTGTTCGACACGATGCTGGCCTATGTCGCAAGGTACAGTCTTGACGGTGGCCGCGTCGTTCATCACGTCGAGCGCGCGTGGAATCCAAGCTGGGAGTTGGACCTGTCGCGGCCCTTCACGCTGGAGGACGGCAGGTTGACGATCAGCGGCGCGCCCGGCGTCGATCCGGTGACAGGCGAAAGCGTCATCTACCGAATGGAATTCGAGAGGGCGTGATCGCAGCTGTCGCAACTGAAAAAGGGCGAACCTTTCGGCCCGCCCCCCATTTTCTCAACCAAACCGCTATGGCTCAGCTCTTGCCCATCTTGGCGACTTCGGCCGCGAAGTCTTCCTTCTCGACGGCGATGCCCTCGCCGACTTCCAGGCGCACATAGCCCGTCAGCGTGACGCCCGCCTCCTTGGCGGCGGCCTCGACCGTCAGGTCGGGGTTCATCACGAAGGCCTGTCCCATCAGCGTGGACTCGGCCATGAATTTCTTCATGCGGCCCTCAATCATCTTCTCGATGACCTGCTCGGGCTTGCCGCTTTCGCGGGCGATGTCCATCTGGATCTGCTTTTCCTTCTCGACAACCGCCGGGTCCAGCGATGCGTCGTCGAAGGCAACGGGGTTTGTCGCGGCGATATGCATGGCCACCTGGCGGCCAAACGTCTGGTCACCCTTCAGCGCAACAAGAACGCCGATCTTGCCCATGCCGTCAGCGGCGGCGTTGTGCACGTAGGACACGACGCTGTCGCCCTCGATGGCAGACATCCGGCGCAGGGTCATGTTCTCGCCGATGGTGGCGATCTTGTCGGTGATCGTGTCCTCGACGGTCTTGCCGCCCAGATCGGCCGCCTTCAGCGCCTCGACATCGTCCACGTTGACGGCGGCGTCGGCAACCGACGACACCATCTTCTGGAAGTCGGCATTCTTGGCGACAAAATCGGTTTCCGAGTTGATCTCGACAGCAACGCCGCGGCCACCCTCGACCTTGACGGCCACAAGGCCCTCAGCCGCGGTGCGGCCCGATTTCTTGGCGGCCTTGGCCAGACCTTTGGTGCGCAGCCAATCGACGGCGGCATCCATGTCGCCATCCGCCTCGGTAAGTGCCTTTTTCGCGTCCATCATGCCTGCGCCCGTCGTGTCGCGCAGCTCTTTCACCATTGCAGCAGTGATCGCCATTTGGCTCTCCTAATATTGACGTGGGCGCCCGGCGGTGATGCCACCGGGCGCGGAAATGGATGGATCAGAGGCCGATCAGCTGTCGGCCTTCTCTTCCTTGCCCTTTTCGCCGGCCTTTGCGGCCATGTCGGATACTTCTTCGCTCGACTTGATGTCCAGCGGTGCGTCCTTGGTCTGCTTGTCGTCATGCACGGCTTCGTGGCTGATGTCGCCGGTCTCGACGCCCGGCTTTACGTCTGCGGATGTGGCCTCCTCGACGGGGGCCTCTTCCATCGCGCCGATATCGATGCCAGCCGCGCCCATCTGAGCGCTCATGCCGTCGAGGGCCGCGCGGCTGACCAGATCGCAGTAAAGTGCGATGGCGCGGGCCGCGTCATCGTTGCCGGGGATAATGTAATCGATGCCGTCCGGCGAGCAGTTGGTGTCGACAACGGCGACAACGGGAATGCCCAGCTTGTTGGCTTCGGCCACGGCCAGCTGCTCTTTCTTGACGTCAATCACGAACAGCAGGTCCGGCACGCCGCCCATTTCGCGGATACCGCCCAGCGAGGCCTGCAGTTTGGTCTGGTCACGCTCCATGCCCAGACGCTCTTTCTTGGTCAGGCCCTCGGCGCCCTGCTCGAGCGATTCGTCGATTTCCTTCAGGCGGTGGATCGACTTGGACACGGTCTGCCAGTTGGTCAGCGTGCCGCCCAGCCAGCGGTGGTTCATGTAATACTGCGCGCATTTCTCGGCGGCTTCGGCGATCGGGCCGGCGGCCTGACGCTTGGTTCCGACGAACAGCACGCGGCCATTTTTCGCCACGGTCTCGCGCACGACATTCAGAGCCGCGTCCAGCATCGGGACGGTCTGCGTCAGGTCCATGATGTGGATGCCGTTGCGCGCGCCATAGATGAACTCGCCCATGCGGGGGTTCCAACGCTGCGTCTGGTGGCCGAAGTGAACGCCAGCTTCGAGCAGCTGACGCATGGAGAACTCGGGAAGAGCCATGCTGTATTCCTTTTCCGGTTTTCGCCTCGGTACGGGGTGAGAGGGATTTTCCCTCAACCGGTGGACTGCCGGGGATGTCTCCCCCGGTCGGCCCGCCCGTGCCTGCGGATTTCAAGTAGCCGCGCTATAGACCGCGCAGGCAGCGGACGCAAGGCCCCTTGGCCGCGCCGGCTGCGCCCCGCTTGTGCGATCGGGCGCACCTGCCCCATTGCCCAGCCTCCGATTTGGCCCTAAACCGTTACAATCGCGATCAAAGGCCGAACATGAGATGACCGCACCCTTCGACGAAGACACGGGCCCGCCGCGCCGCACCGGCATCCTCGCGCGCCTGCGCGCCAGTTTTCTGACCGGGCTTGTGGTCGTCCTGCCCGTGGCGCTGACCATATGGCTGATCTGGACGATGATCGGCTGGGTCGATGGCCTGGTCCTGCCGCTGATCCCCTATGATCTGACGCCAGCGAATTACATCGGCATCAACCTGCGCGGCGTCGGCGTGGTTGTTTTTCTGGTTTTCACGATCATCATCGGCTGGATCGCCAAGGGGCTGATCGGGCGCACCCTGATCCGGTTTGGCGAAAGTCTGGTGAACCGCATGCCGGTCGTCCGCTCGATCTATTCGGGGGTCAAGCAGATCGCCGAGACGATCTTTGCCCAGACCGAGCGCAGCTTCGAGACCGCCTGTCTCATTCAATACCCGCGCAAGGGGATCTGGGCCATCGGTTTCATCTCGACCACCGCCAAGGGCGAGATTTCGAGCAAGGCCGAGACCGGTGGCGCGCTTCTGAGCGTGTTCCTACCCACAACGCCCAACCCGACCTCGGGATTCTTGCTGTTTCTGCCGCGCGAGGATGTGATCGAGTTGGACATGACGGTCGAGGATGCAGCCAAGCTGGTGATCTCGGCGGGGCTTGTCTATCCGAACCAGATCAAGCCCGAGGATATGCCGGTCAAGCCCGCGGCCAAGTAGCCCTCAACCGAACATCTGGCGCAGATCCGTGCTGCCGCGATGGCCCAGATCGTCCCAATGCGCCTCCAGAAACGCGTCGGCGGCAACGCGCCCCGCCTCCTTGAGGCGGCTCAGCAGGTACGGGTTGGGCGACATCTTGGTCCCGACCGACAGCTCGGCCATCAGCGTATCATCGGCAATCATGTGCACGCGCAGACGCTTCATCGTGCCCTCGTTCAACGCGCCGCCATCCAGAAGGCGCTGGACGAAGTCGATCGCGCGCAGCTCGCGCAGGAGCGACGAGTTGAAGCTGATCTCGTTGATGCGGTTCTGGATGTCCTGCGGGCTTTGCGGCAGGTCGGCACGGTGCAGGGGATTGATGTTGATGATCACGATATCGGGCGGCAGTTCCGGCAGGAACAGCGGAAAGAGCGCCGGATTGCCGCTATATCCGCCGTCCCAATAGGCCTCGCCGTCAATCTCCACCGCTTGGAACAGCGTCGGCAGACAGGCCGAGGCCAAAAGCGCATCTGCGCCGATCTCGTCGCCCTCGAAGACTCGGATCTTGCCGTCGCGCACATTCGTGGCGCAAACACTCAACAGAGGCGCCTGGTGGGCACAGACCTTGTCATACTCGAACCTCTCCACCACCCGGCGCAGCGGATTGCTGTAGAACGGCCCATAGGCGTAGGGCGAGAGGACGCGCGACACGGCGTCCGACACAGAGGCATGAAGCGAATAATCCATCGCCAAATTGACTTCATCCGCGCCGGGCAGCCATCCATTCATCCAGGTCGGCATGCGCATGTCGTGGACCGCGCCCATCTGGCGCCAAAGCCAGTTCAACGTCTCGCGCGCACCCTCGCGCCCGCCCGCGACCCAACCGGATTTGAACGCGGCCCCGTTCAGCGCCCCCGCCGAGGTGCCGGAAAGCCCGCTCACCTCCAGCGTCTCCTCGTCCAAGAGCCGGTCCAGAACGCCCCAGGTGAAGGCGCCATGTGCGCCCCCGCCCTGTAGCGCCAGATTGATCCGCTTGGTCTCCATCACAGCCCTTCCGGCTTTTTCTTGGGAAAAATACCCATATCCCGCCGCATCAACGCAAGCGCCCGCGCGTCAGAGCGCCGTCCAGCCCCCATCCACGCTGATCGTGGTGCCCGTCACCTGCGCCGCCGCCTCCGAGCAAAGATAGAGCGCGGTGCCGCCCAGTTGCTCGGTCGTGGCGAATTCCTTGGAGGGCTGACGCTGGAGCATGACGTTCTTGATCACGTCTTCGCGGCTCATGTCATATTCCTTCATCGTGTCGGGGATCTGGGCCTCGACCAGCGGGGTCAGGACATAGCCGGGGCAGATCGCGTTGGCGGTGATCGGCTCCTGCGCGGTTTCGAGCGCGGTGACCTTGGTCAGACCAACGATGCCGTGCTTGGCGGCGACATACGCGGATTTATAGGGGCTGGCGGTCAGGCCATGCGCGGAGGCGATGTTGATCACCCGGCCCCAGCCCGCCTTGCGCATCATCGGCAGCGCGGCGGCGGTGGTGTGAAAGGCCGAGCTGAGATTGATCGCGATGATCGCATCCCATTTCTCGCTGGGAAACTCGGGGATCGGCGCGACATGCTGAATGCCGGCATTGTTGATCAGGATATCGCAGGCACCCGCCTTCTCGATCAGCGCGCGACACTCGTCCCCGTTGGACATGTCGGCCTTGATATAGCGCACCTCGGTGCCGAATTCGGCGGCCAGATCCTTGGCCAGCTGGTGATCGTCATCATTATCGGTAAACGAGTTTAGCACCACATGCGCCTTGGCCTTCGCCATCTCGCGCGCGATCCCCAAGCCGATGCCCGAATTGCTGCCCGTGATGATCACTGTCTTGCCGCTGATATCCATGCTTTTCCTCCTGCGCTCTGTTGCATCGCAGAATATAATGCTGCATCTGCAAATGTCACCCGCGATCACGTGTCGGGCGGCTGCCCATCCGGATGCGATTGCCTGCAAAACCGATCAACCAAAAAAAACGCCAGCGCGAAGCTGGCGTTAAGTTATTGAGGCAGGTTTCATACAGGCAAGAAACCTATCGAGCAGTGACTCCCTTATAAGCAATCCTGCGCCGCCATCCAAGCTAAAAGTTTGAAAATCCATAGAACCCCCTCTACCCTCGTGCCACGCTCTTCCCCAATCCAGCAACGCCATACAGGAATTGTCTCCGCGATGAGATCACTTTGTTTCCCGCCGCTTATGGGCCTTTCTTCAGCCATTACCTTTGTTTTTATGGGTCTGGGCAGCGCCGCAGCCGAGCCGGCTCACGGAATCGCGATGTATGGCGCGCCCGCCCTTGAGCCAAATTTCGCCGCCCTACCCTATGCCAAGCCGGAGGCGCCCAAAGGCGGCCGCGTGACTACCGCCAATGTCGGCGGCTTCGATTCGCTTAACCCTTTCGCCCCCAAGGGCACGCCGCCTTGGCAGTTGCGCCACCTCGCCTACGAATCGCTCTTGGGCCGCTCCTGGGACGAGCCCTTCACGCTTTACGGTCTTCTGGCCGAAACGGTGGAGACGAATGAGGCGCGCACCTGGGTCGAATTTGCGCTGAACCCCTCGGCGCGGTTCTCGGATGGCAGCCCGGTCAGGGTCGAGGATGTCATCTGGTCCTTCGAGACGCTGGGCACGCGCGGACATCTGCGCTACCGCGATTTCTGGACCCGCATCGACAGCATCCGCGAGACCGCCCCCGGCAAGGTGCGCATCGATTTCGATACCTCGGACGGTCCGCCTGACCGCGATCTTGTCCTGCTGGCCGGTCTGCGCCCCATCCTCAAGAAATCCCAATGGGAGAATGCGGTCTTCGAGGATGGCGCAATCGAGGACATTCCCATCGGCACGGCGCCTTATGTCGTGGACAGTTATCAGGTCGGCCGGCAGGTGATCCTCAAGCGCGACCCCGATTACTGGGGCAAGGATCTGCCCTTTCGCCGGGGCACCAACAATTTCGACGAAATCCGCATCGATTTCTACGGGGATGATGCCGTGATGAAAGAGGCGTTCAAGGCTGGTGAGATCAGCTATATCCGCGAATTCAATGCCGAGCGCTGGGAGGAACTGGCCACCCTGCCCGCCGTCCGTAACGGAGAGATCGTACGCAGTACCATCCCCAACGGCCAGCCTTCGGGCATCTCGGGTTTCGTCATGAACACGCGCAATCCGCCCCTGGATGACTGGCGGGTGCGCCAGGCGCTCATTGATGCGTTCAATTTCGAGTATATCAACGACACGCTAACTGGCGGGCGCCAGCCTCGCATCACCTCGTATTTCTCGAATTCCGAGCTGGGCATGCGCCCCGGCCCCGCGCCCGAGGCCGAGGCCGCGCTGCTGGCCCCTTTCGCAAGCAGCCTGCTGCCCGGCGCGATCGAGGGCTACGCCCTGCCCCAAGGCGACGGCACCAAGCGCAACCGCGCCAATATCCGGGCCGCCGCAGACCTTCTGGCCGACGCGGGATGGCAAGTCGAGGATGGGGTGTTGCGCAAGGACGGCCAGCCCATGGTGCTGACGGTTCTTTTGCAACAGGATGCGCTGGTGCAGCAGGCCACGGCGATGATGGATATCTATGCCCGCGCGCTGGATCGGCTGGGTATCAGCCTGAACGTGCAAAGCGTGGACAGCGCGCAATACAACCTGCGCGAGGCGGAGTATGATTTCGACATCACCTACATGCGCCGCTCGCTCTCGCTTAGCCCCGGAGCCGAACAGTATTTCTATTGGGGCGCCAAGGGCGCGGACCAGCCGGGTAGCCGCAACCTGATGGGCATGGACAGTCCCGCCGCCGAGGCGATGATCCGCACCATGCTGGCCGCGACCGAGCGCGAGGACTTCGTGACCGCTGTGCGCGCGCTGGACCGCGTGTTGATTTCGGGCCGCTATGTGATCCCGATTCATCAGTATTCGGAAGGACGCATTGCCCATGATGCACGGCTGAAGTATCCTGAGGACCGGCTGCCCCTCTATGGCGACGGCGTGGGGTTCCTTCCCGAAGTCTGGTGGATGGCCGAGGACGAGTGATAGTATCCGCTGATCGCAAGACCGGGCAAACCGGCGCAAACGGCATGAGCAGAAACAGGCAAATGGCAGGTAGTCACATGAAAAAGATGATCGCCCTCACGGCGCTTGCGCTGATGGCTGGCTGCGCGACCGTCGATGGCGTCGGTCAGGACATTTCGGGCGCTGCACGCGGCGTCCAGAGCTGGTTCTGACGCGGGATTGCGCCGCGCCGCGCTCATATCTTGACCGGGGCTACGGCCTGCCGGGTGAATTGCCCTGCCTTGCAATGGCCCGTCCCAACGCCTACCAAGGCGGCGCTCCGCCATCCTTGAAAGGTGCCTCAAATGGTCAAGCTCGACATCGTCTCCGACCCGATCTGCCCATGGTGCTACATCGGCAAGACGCTGCTGGATCGCGCGCTGGCGCAGCGCCCCGAGCATCCTTTCGTCATCGAATGGCACCCGTTTCAACTTAACCCCGAGATGCCGCGCGAGGGCATGGACCGGCGCGCGTATCTGGAGACCAAGTTCGGCGGCAAGGAGGGCGCGATTGCCGCCTATGCGCCCGTGGTCGAGCGCGCCGAGGCCGCTGGCCTGAATATCGATTTCGAGGCGATGAAGCGTACTCCCAACACGCTGGATGCGCATCGCCTGATCCATTGGGCCGGGATCGAGGGCAAGCAGGAGGCCGCCGCGATGGCCCTTTTTGCCGCCTATTTCACCGAAGGGCGCGACATCGGCGATGCCGAGGTGCTGGCCGATATCGCAGACGGGATCGGCATGGATGCCGCCGTGGTGGGCAAACTGCTCGCCTCGGATGCCGATACGGACGATATCCGCGCCCGTGACGCACAGTTTCGCCAGATGGGTATCTCCTCGGTTCCGACCTTCATCGTCGCCGCGCAGCATGCGGTGCCGGGCGCGCAGGATACGGCGCTGTGGCTGAACGTCATGGACGAGATTATGGCGCAGCGCGCCGCAGATGACAGCGCCTAAATCCCTGCGCGGCTTTCTGCATACCGCCGTATACTGAACACTTTCCTTCGCCGCGCCGATACGCTAGAAGCGGCGCATCATTCGCCCCCCTTAAGTGAAAGGCCGCCCCATGTCCAAGATCAAGGTAGAAAACCCGGTCGTCGAGCTCGACGGCGACGAGATGACCCGCATCATCTGGGATTTCATCAAGAAAAAACTGATCCTGCCCTATCTCGATATCGACCTGAAATACTACGATCTCAGCATCCAGTCCCGCGACGAGACCGATGACCAGATCACCGTGGACGCGGCGCACGCGATCCAGAAATACGGCGTCGGCGTCAAATGCGCGACCATCACGCCAGATGAGGGCCGGGTCGAGGAATTCGGCCTGAAAAAGATGTGGCGCAGCCCCAACGGTACGATCCGCAACATCCTGGGCGGTGTGGTCTTCCGCGAGCCGATTATCTGCTCAAACGTGCCCCGCCTTGTCCCCGGCTGGACCCAGCCCATCGTGATCGGCCGTCATGCTTACGGCGACCAGTATCGCGCGACCGACATGAAATTCCCCGGGCCGGGCAAACTGACGATGAAATTCGTCGGTGAGGACGGCACCGTGATGGAGGAAGAAGTGTTCGATGCCCCCTCCTCCGGCGTCTACATGGCCATGTATAACCTCGACGAGAGCATCCGCGACTTCGCCCGTGCGTCCTTCAATTATGGCCTCAAGCGTGGCTATCCGGTGTACCTCTCGACCAAGAACACCATCCTCAAGAATTACGATGGCCAGTTCATGATCATCTTCCAGAAGGTGTTCGACGAGGAGTTCAAGGACAAGTTCGACAAAGCCGGCATCACCTATGAGCACCGCCTGATCGACGACATGGTCGCCTCGGCGATGAAATGGTCGGGCGGCTATGTCTGGGCCTGCAAGAACTACGACGGCGACGTGCAGTCCGACACCGTGGCGCAGGGCTTCGGCTCGCTGGGCCTGATGACAAGCCAACTGATGACCCCGGATGGGCAGATCGTCGAGGCCGAGGCCGCACACGGCACCGTCACCCGCCACTACCGCCAGCACCAGAAGGGCGAGGAGACCTCGACCAACTCCATCGCGTCGATCTACGCCTGGACCGGCGGCCTCAAGCACCGCGGCAAGCTGGACAGCAACGAGGCGCTGACCAACTTCGCGACCACGCTGGAAAAGGTCGTCGTCGACACCGTCGAGGCAGGCCACATGACCAAGGATCTCGCCCTGCTGGTCGGCCCCAATCAGAAATGGCTGACCACGATGGGCTTCCTCGAGAAGGTGGACGAGAACCTGAACAAGGCGCTGAACGGCTGAGTTTGCCGCAGGTACCAAACCGTCAAGGGCAGGCCAAACGGCCTGCCCTTTTACCATCTATGGCCCGCTTTGGATGGCAGGCGCGTCTTGGGCCGCGCGGGTTGCAGACTAGGCTACGCCATCTCGGCCCGACGGATCACTTGTAGGCCCCATCCACGGTGACGACCGTGCCGTCTTCCATGGTGATCTCGCGCGCATAAAGCTCGTTGCCGATGAGATCATTATCCATGAAGCCCCTGATCTGAATTGACTGCCCGAGTTCCAGCTGGACGGGACGCGGGCCCAAGTAGACCCGGAGCGAGCCTGTCTCATCCGTCAGGCGAATTTCATCCTCATCGTGGAAGCGCTCGACCGTTCCTGCAACCGTAACGGGCTGATTTCGCTGCACATCAGCGATTGCCGTGACCTGGGCAAGAGCAGGCGTGGAGAACATGAGGAAAACGAGGGACGGGATCGCAAAACGCATCGACTTAGCTCCATGTTAAGAACAACTATTGTGCGTTTGATATAGGAAAGAAGCATTATTGTTATAAGATCACTCAGGTCGATTTTGGATGGAATGGCGAAGATTCGCCTGTCTGACCGAGTTTGGCAGAGCCCTCGGAGTAACGGATGATGCAAGCTCACCGCCTACACGCTTCCGCGCTGTGCAATATGCCGAAGGTGACAAAATGACCGTGTTCGCTGGCAGCGCGCCCGTTATTTACTGGCCAAAGTTGGGAATTTTTCCAATGGATTGCGGCATTCGGCAGCAAACTACGCGTCAAGCGCACGTTTCAAAGCATGGACGTCAGCCCACACCCCAAAAATCAGGGTAGCCGGACCCCATGCCGCCCGGCCAGATCAGTGATGAACTGCCACGCCACGCGCCCCGAGCGGCCGCCGCGGGTCGCCTGCCATTCGATCGCCTCAGCGCGCAGATCCTCGTCCGAAATCTCGATCCCGTAGGCATCGCAATAGCCCCGGATCATCGCCAGGAACCCGTCCTGATCGCAGGCGTGAAAGCCCAGCCAGAGACCGAAGCGGTCGCTCAGTGATACCTTTTCCTCGACCGCCTCGGCCGGGTTGATGGCCGATCCGCGCTCGTTCTCGATCATGTCGCGGGGCATCAGGTGGCGGCGGTTCGACGTGGCGTAGAAAATCACGTTCTCTGGCCGCCCCTCGATCCCGCCATCCAGAACCGCCTTGAGCGATTTGTAATGCTGGTCATCATGGCTGAAGCTGAGATCGTCGCAATAGAGGATGAATCGCGCATCCGACTGCCGCAGCAGCGACAGAAGGCGCGTCACGCTGGTCAGATCCTCGCGCTGCAATTCGACGATCTTGAGATCCAAGCCCTGGCTGACAATTTCGCCGTGCACAGCCTTGACCAGGCTGGATTTTCCCATCCCCCTCGCGCCCCAAAGCAGCGCGTTATTGGCGGGCAGCCCCTTGGCGAAATGCAGCGTGTTTTCCAGCAGCGTATCACGGGCGCGGTCGATGCCGACCAGCAGGTTCATATCGACGCGTGACACGTCCGGGACAGGCTGCAGATGATCGGGCGAGACGTGCCAGACATAGGCGTCGTAGGCGGCCAGATCGGGCGCGGGCGCGGGCGGCGGACTGATCCGCTCAAGCGCCTCGGCAATCCGCATCATGGGGTCCGTCGCCTGATCCTTCACATCCTTCACAGGCGCTTGTCCTCGTCCACCTCGTCGTCGAACTCATCCTCGGGATGGCCGTCCATATTCTCTTCCATCTCGTCCTCATCATCGAACCACAGACCCTCGGCGCGCAGTTTCGCTTCGCGCTGACGCTCGACACGGGCGACCAGCTGGATCGAGACTTCATAGAGACCGTAGACCACCACAAAGAGGATGCCCTGGGTGATGACATCGGGGGGCGTCACAAGGGCGGCGAGGATCAGAATGCCGACGACCGCGTATTTGCGCACGGCGCGCAGACCCACGGCGCTGACGAGTCCCGCCTTGCCCATAAGGGTCAGTAGAACGGGCAGCTGAAAACAGAGGCCGAAGGCGACGATAAACTTGATCGTGAGGTTCAGGTATTCCTGCGCCGAGCCCTGGAACACGACGCTCAGCGGCGCAGCCCCCTGAACGCCATCGACCACCTCGCCCGAATTTCCAAACTGCTGGAAGCCGAGGAAGAAGTCATAGGCCAGCGGCGTGACCACGTAAAATGCAAAGCTGGCGCCCAGCACGAACATGAAGGGCGATGCGATGAGGAAGGGCAGAAAGGCGCCCTTTTCATTGCGATAAAGCCCCGGAGCCACGAAGCGCCACATCTGGTTCGCGATGAAGGGAAAGGATAGGATGAGGCCGCCCAGCAGCGACACCTTGATTGCGACGAAGAAGCCCTCTTGCGGGCTGATGAAGATCAGGTCGCAATCCTGCCCCCGATCCGCCAGCACCGAGCAAAGCGGCGCGGTCAGGTAGTTGAAGATCGGTGTCGCGACGGTAAAGCAGATCACCATCCCGGCCAAAAAATAGAGCACGGAATGGATGAGGCGCGTGCGCAGCTCGGCCAGATGCTCGATCAGCGGGGCGCTGCTATCCTCGATATCGCCTTCGGTGCTCATGATTTGGTCTCACCTGTGGCGGTCGCTTTAGATGTCTTGCGCGGTTTGGCGGCCGGTTTAGCCGCAGTACCTGCGCTGGATTCAGCCGACGTCTTGGCTTTCGGCTTGGTCGCGGCTTTCGCGGCAGGCTTGGGCGCGGTTTTGGAGGTCGCCGCCTTGGCGGAGGCAGGTTTTGCCGCCGCGGATTTACCAGCCGGCGCCTTGGCCGCTGTTTTCTTGGCGGCGGGCTTCTTGGACGGGGTCTTGCGCGGCGCGGATTTCTTGGCGGGTGCCTTCCCCTCGGGGCCAGCCTGAACAGGGGCCGCCGTCTTCGCCGCTTCGGCCTCGGCCGCCTCGCGATCTAGTCGCTCTTGCGTCTTTTTGGCGGAATGGGCCGTGATCTTATCCTTGGCCTCCTGACGCTCGGCGCTTAGTTTTTCGGCCTCGCGTTTTTCCTTGGGTTTGCCAGCGTCGCGGGTCGCCTGGGTAAAGCTGGTCGCGCTTTTCTTCACCTCGTCCATGGCAGAGCCGATGGGATTGCTGGCCTTGCGCAGGCTCTCGGACATGCCCGAAACGCCCGCATCGTCAGCCGCATCGTTCATCGCCTTCGAGAATTCACGCGCCATGCCCTTGGCCTTGCCCACGAACTGCCCGACGGTGCGGAACATGCCGGGTAGATCCTTGGGACCGACCACGATGAGCGCCACGATGCCGATGACCAGCAGCTCGGTCCAGCCTAGGTCGAACATATTGGATTCAGACCTTGTCTTTTTTCTTGGAGGCCGCGTCGTCCTTGGGGGTCACGTCGCGCGTGCCGGCCTCGTGATCGATATCGGCATCCTTGGCCGAGCTTTCGATCTCCTTGTTGCCTTCGTCGATGCCCTTCTTGAACGAGGTGATACCCTTGCCCACCTCGCCCATGAGCGACGAGATCTTGCCGCGCCCGAACAGCACCAGCACGACGACGGCGATCAGAAGAAGGCCGGGAAGGCCGATATTGTTGAGCATGAAGTCTCTCCCTGGCTTCGGGGCGCGCCAGTTGCGTGCCCTGCTTGTATAACTGCATCCGTATCTAAACGCTGGCGCAGCCGGTTAAAAGGGCTAAGGCGGGCTGCACCGCGCGGAATCGCGAAAAAAACAAGGCTCGCATCTTTGCTCTGCCGGGCCATGAGTGTTTCGGAAAGGTGAAAGGCTCAATCGCGGGCGGGAAAGACAAAGCAGCGGTCGCGGCGGATCATCAGCCAGAGTGCCTTGCCGGGACTGGGCAGAAAGACGTTGGGCACGGTCGCCTTGAGGATCGAGCCGTCGTGATCCATGCGGAATTCCACGATGCTTTCCGAGCCCATGAAGCGCGCCCGCTCGACCACGCCGCGCGCGGGCGTTCCGTCCTGCGCGGTGGGATCGGGGCCGCGCCCGGCGCGGTCGAAGTCGATCTTGATGTGCTGGGGGCGGATCACGATGTCGACCTCGGCGCCGTCGGGCACACCGGGGGCCAGGAAATGGCCGAAGGGCGTTTCCGTCAGCGCGCCGCGCACGGTGCCGCGGATCACGTTGATATCGCTGAAGAAGGCCACGGCATCCTTGTCAACCGGGGCATTGTAGACATTGTAGGGCGCGCCTTGCTGCACGATGCGCCCACCGCGCATGAGGGCAATGTCATCGGCCATGCGCATCGCTTCATCCGGCTCATGCGTGACCAGAAGGACGGCGGCGTCCTCCTCGCGCAGGATATCAAGCGTCTCATCCCGGATACCGTCGCGCAAACGGTTGTCGAGGCCGGAAAAAGGCTCGTCCATCAGCATGATGCGGGGGCGCGGCGCGAGGGCGCGGGCCAGCGCCACGCGCTGCTGCTCGCCGCCCGACAGCTCATGCGGGAAGGATTTGGTGAAATGGCGCAGACCGACCCGATCCAGGAGCTCGGCGACGCGGGCCTGCATCTCGGCCTTGCTGCCCGAGAGGCCGAACGCCACGTTGCCCTCGACCGTCAGATGCGGAAAGAGCGCGAAGTCCTGGAACATCAGGCCGATCTGGCGCTCTTCCGGGGGCACGCGCGCCGTGCCGTCACAGATGATTTCGCCGTCAACGCGGATGATCCCGCTATCTTGAGTCTCGACCCCAGCGATCATGCGCAGCGTGGTGGATTTGCCGCAGCCCGAGGGACCGAGCAGACAGGTCACCTGCCCCGGCATCACCGAGAGCGAAATATCGTCGACCACCAGGCGCCCGTCATAGCGGCGGCTGAGATGCTCGATCTGCAAACGGGGAATCAGGGCGGGCATTCAGGGCCTTTGCAAGTCGGTGCGGGTAGTTACCCGAGCGATGCGGTCGGGAATGGGTTGCAACGGCAGATAGCAACGCCCCCCTGCGCTTGCAAGCTCTATGGCTCAGACAGGCTTTCGCGCCCCGGCAAGCGTGGCCGCGAACCCGATAGCAAGGACGCCGCCGCAGATGAGCAGGAGCTGTTCGTATTTATGGGCGTCGGGCAAGATTGCCGCGGCCCAATTCGCGCCGCGCGCAAAGTAGAGAGCCGCGCCCGCGATGGCCGCCACAAAGGAGAGATTGTAAGACCAGCGCGCGATGGGCCGGTTCATCACCAGCCCCACAATCAGGATCGGGGTCAGGAACATCGAGGCCGTGCCGCTGACCGCGACCGCGTCGAACAGCGTCTGGTTGCCCCAGAGTGTCAGCGCCGTGCCCAGCCCCGTGAAGGCAGTCATCGCAATGCGCCCCGACGCAAGGCTACGCGCGCCGATATGCAATTCTTCGACCACCAGACGCGCGGCACTGGCCAGCGCCGAATCAAGCGTGCTGAGTGCCGAGATCAAGAGCGACACCAGAAGCGCGATGTAGAGCCATGGGGGAAACATGGCGGCCCATGTGCCCAAGAGTTCGCCCTCGTAAGTCGCGCCGATGACGCCAGCCTGAATGCCGAACATCCCGAAGGCGATGATACACAGCGTCGAGATCCAGAAGGCATACAAAAAGGATCGGCGCGTCGTGGCGGCGTCCGCCAGAAACCCGCGGTCCATCATCACCGGATCATGTGCGGGGTAAGAAAAGATCTGCAAAAGCGCCACCAGCAGCAGCACCTGACCATGCCACGCACCGGACGTGCCAGGCGCCGTCAGAACGCGGCCCAGATCGAAGCCGGGGCTGAGGATGAGTGCGACGAAGGCGGCAGCAAACACGGCGAGGAACACGACCATCTGCAGGACATCCGTGCGCAAGGCCGCGCTGAGCCCGCCCCAAGCGCTGTAGCCAAGGCCGAGAACGGCGACGATCACGATGGCGGCCTCCCGCGCAAGACCAATCTCCGGAAGCGCAGCGGCGAAAATGAGACCGACTACCAGAAGATTCGCAAAGACCTCGGACAAGAGGCGCAGGCCGATGACGAGATTGAAGCATCCCGCCCCCACCCCACCAAAGCGCGCGCCCAGCCAGTCCTGCACCGATCCGGCCCCGCCCGCGCGCAACCGTGCCACGATGAAGCCGCCGGTCAGGAACGAGCCGTAGTAGGTTGCATAAGCCAACGTGCCCCAAATGCCGTAGAAATAGCCAAGGATGGCCGAATTCATCAGAGACCGCGCAAAGATCCATGTGGTGACCTGGCTCAACGTCAGAACCCAGAGGCCGGGCGCGCGACCCGATGCTCCTGCCCCGCCGAAAAAGCCGTCGACCGTCGCGCGGCGCGGAGCGGCCACAAGGCTGGCAAGAATGACTGCCCCGAAGATGGCGATGATGATGGCAGCTTGCATGAAAGTCCCTTCCCGCGCGGCACGGGAATGCGCCGTTGGCGAGGGAGCTACCCCGGCGCCTACAAAAGGCGCCAGCCGCAACTTGTCCGCTGGCGAAGTTGTGATCGCCCATGCGCCGGCGGCAGCGAGGGCCGCCTACATTGTCGAGGAGATCGCACCGCCATCCAGCAGCAGGTTCTGCCCCACTATGAAGCCCGCCTGGACCGAGCAGAGGAAGGCGCAGGCGGCCCCGAACTCGTCCGCCGTGCCATAGCGGCGTGCCGGGATGTCGGCGTAGCGATTCTCGCGGGCCTCTTGCATCGAGATACCTTGCGCTTCTGCGACGCCAGCATCCAGCTGCACGGCGCGGTCGGTCGCGTGGATGCCAGGCAGAAGATTGTTGATCGTCACGCCATGCGGCGCCACCTGCCGCGCGGTGCCTGCGACATAGCCGGTAAGGCCCGTGCGTGCCGCGTTCGACAGGCCAAGCGCCGGGATGGGCGCCTTGACCGATTGCGAAGTGATGTTGACGATGCGGCCCCAGCCGCGCTCCATCATGCCGGGCAGCACGGCCTTCATCAGCGCGATGGGCGTCAGCATGTTGGCGTCCAACGCCTTGATGAAATCATCGCGGCCCCAGTCACTCCAGACGCCGGGCGGCGGGCCGCCCGCATTGGTGACAAGGATATCCAGATCGCCCGCCGCCTCCAGCACGGCAGCTTGGCCCTCTTCAGTGGTAATGTCGCAGGCCACAGTCGTGACGTCCACGCCGAATTCTCCGCGAATCGCATCGGCGGCGGCATCCAGCGCCTCTTGGCCGCGCGCGTTCATCACCAGATTTACGCCCTCGGCGGCCAGGGCGCGCGCGCAGCCACGTCCCAGCCCTTTGGACGAGGCGCATACCAGCGCGCGCTTGCCGTTCAGACCCATATCCATCTAGACTTCTCCCAATGCGTTCCTGCCGCGACGAGCGGTTTGCCGTATATTGTGCCGCAACGCGTCCCGCTGCTGCCACAATCTCCTGCTAACCCTGACCCTATGTCAGCCGACCTGGGACCAAAAGGTTTTTTGGCTGCGCGCGGCACCCGGCATGGTCTGCACGGTCGCGCGCGCTAAGTGATTGACCCGGACGCCGGAATAAAGGACCGACATCAGATGACCGATGGCTTTGTTCAGATTCTGCCTGTGTTTCGCGCTCGCGACATCAGCGTCGTGAACGGGGCGAATCTGGGCGATGGTATGTCCTTTGCGGACGAGCTGGATCTTGACGACGTCTACGAGCTGAGTCTGCGCGCCCAATCCGTGCGCCTGTCCGTTCAGCCGACACGCGCAGGCGTCATGGCCATCGCCAAAGGCTCGGCGCTGGGCACGCCAGGCCACCGGGTGCATCTGGACGCGGCGCTGACGATGATGACGGCCAATGGCATCACCACCGAGCTTCTGATCCTTGTCGAAGTTGATTCGTGCGGAGATGTCGAAGCGGTCTATGTCCTGCCTCTCGCGCCCTTGACGCCGCGGACGGAATTCACGCTTGTCGGGATCGACCGTGCATCCGCGCAAACCCGCTTTGCCGAGGTGGCCTGTGTGTTCTTTTCGCGCGGCACCCACGTCACGCTGGCGTCGGGCGCCCAGACCCCGATCGAGGATCTGCGGCCCGGTGACATGATCCTGACACGCGACGACGGTCCTCGCCCGTTGCGATGGATCGGCGCCGCGACGGCGCGTGCGGTTGGCGATTTCGCCCCCGTCCGCATCCGCGCCGGCGCGCTGAACAATGCGGGCGACTTGCTGGTCAGTCCTGAAAGCCGGCTTTTCATCTACCAGCGCTCGGATGCGCTGGGCGCCGGGCGGCACGAGGTGCTTGTGCGCGCGCGGCATCTTGTCAATGGAAGCAGCATCGTGCAGGAGCGTGGCGGCTTCGTCGACTACTTCCAACTGCTTTTTGACGAGCACCAGATCATTTATGTCGAGGGCATCGCCGCCGAAACCATGCTGGTCGATCCGCGCACCCGCACCGTTCTGCCCGCCGATCTGAGCGAGGCACTGTCGCACCCCGAGCCCGGCCATGACCGAAAGGCGCTTACTGAGTTCGAAGTGCAATCGAGGCTTGTCGACAGGCCCGATGCCGCCGAGATCCTGCGCCGCGCCTCGACCCGCTAGCGCGGCCAGATCACTTCGTACACGCTCACTTCTTCTCTGCGTCCAGCTCCTCCTTGGCGACCTTGTCCTCGTTGCCGTCCAGGCGCGGCTCGCGCAGAGCCTCTTCCATCGCGGCATGAGTCCACGCGCCATCCTTCTTCATCTTCGGCGTGCCAAAGGGATCGGCCGCGGATTTGGCATTGTCTGGCTTGGCAGGGCGCTCGCCGGGTTTCTTTGCACTCATGAGGTATCTCCTTTTGCGTTTGTGCGTGATGCACGCAAAACGCCGCTCACCCCTTGCCTGTTCCGCCCCATTGCGCGCCCGCCCGCGCCGCCTTATACGCGGCGCCATGCTGGACACCGCCTCAAACCGCCCCGATCTGCCGAGCGAAATCGCGCGCCGCCGCACATTCGCGATCATCTCGCATCCCGATGCGGGCAAAACGACGCTGACCGAGAAATTCCTGCTGTTCGGCGGGGCCATCCAGATGGCCGGACAGGTGCGGGCCAAGGGCGAGGCGCGGCGCACGCGCAGTGACTTCATGCAGATGGAGAAGGATCGCGGCATTTCCGTCAGTGCCTCCGCAATGTCTTTCGATTTCAAGAGTTTCCGCTTCAACCTGGTCGATACGCCCGGCCACTCGGACTTTTCCGAAGACACATACCGCACGCTGACGGCCGTCGATGCCGCCGTGATGGTGATCGACGGCGCCAAGGGCGTCGAGAGCCAGACGCAGAAGCTTTTCGAGGTGTGCCGCCTGCGCGATCTGCCCATCCTGACCTTCTGCAACAAGATGGACCGCGAGAGCCGTGACGTTTTCGACATAATCGACGAGATCCAGGAAAACCTCGCCATCGATGTGACGCCCGCCAGCTGGCCTATCGGCATTGGCCGCGATTTCATGGGCTGCTACGACATGCTGAATGATCGGCTTGAGCTGATGGACCGTGCCGACCGCAACAAGGTGGCGGACAGCATCGAAATCAACGGTCTGAGCGATCCCAAGCTGGACGAAAACTTGCCTGCAGAATTGGTTGCCAAGCTGCGCGAGGAGGTCGAGATGGCGCGCGAGCTCTTGCCCGCGCTGGACCCGCAGGCGGTGCTGGAGGGGCATATGACCCCGATCTGGTTCGGGTCGGCCATCAATTCCTTCGGCGTCAAGGAGTTGATGAGCGGCATCGCCCAGTATGGCCCCCAGCCCCAGCCGCAAAGTGCCGAGCCGCGCCAGATCGCGCCCGAGGAATCGAAAGTCACCGGCTTTGTCTTCAAGGTGCAGGCCAACATGGACCCCAAGCATCGCGACCGCGTGGCGTTTCTGCGCATGGCGTCGGGACATTTCAAGCGCGGCATGAAACTGACCCATGTACGCACCAAAAAGCCCATGACTGTGTCGAACCCGGTCCTCTTTCTCGCCTCGGACCGCGAACTGGCCGAGGAGGCCTGGGCCGGCGACATTATCGGCATCCCGAACCATGGCCAGCTGCGCATCGGCGACACGCTGACCGAGGGCGAGGCGCTGCGCGTGACCGGTATTCCCAGCTTTGCGCCGGAACTGCTGCAAACGGCGCGGGCGGGCGATCCGATGAAGGCCAAGCATCTGGAAAAGGCGCTGATGCAATTCGCCGAGGAAGGTGCTGCCAAGGTCTTCAAACCCGCCTTCGGCTCGGGCTTCATCGTCGGCGTCGTGGGCGCACTGCAATTCGAGGTGCTGGCCTCGCGGATTGAGCTGGAATACGGCCTACCCGTCCGGTTCGAGCCGTCGCAATTCACCTCTGCAAGATGGGTTCAGGGTAGCCAAGCCGCCATCGACGCCTTCATAAAGGCGAACCAGGCGCATATCGCCCATGATAACGACGGTGATGTTGTCTATCTGACCCGCCTTCAGTGGGATATTGACCGCGTACAACGCGATTATCCGGATATACGCCTGACAGCGACGAAGGAAATGATGGTCTGACGTCTGCACGGGAATCAGACGAATCCCGTCGCAATTGTCGCCGCAAACCGAGCCGGAATTTCTGTCTAAGTCTCGGGAAGCCGCAGCTTTCTTTGCCAAATCACCGCCACAAGAAAGTTGCAATTTCGCCTAATTTCTGTATAAGCGGAGTATCGCCGATGTGGCGGTGGACAGTTTTCGAAACAATGGGGGTTGTTTGGACTGGTCGGTGCATTTTTTCTAGTAAATCAACACGTATGAGTTGAATTCGGCGCTGCGTGTCGCCTCCGGATCCTTCCGGACCGGAAACAATATGTTTCGTTAGATTTCTCTGAAGATTGCAGTGACAAATGTTAACTTGAATCGTGTCGATTTGAGGGCGTTTTTTTGTTCTTGAACCGATGCAATCCGATCTTCGGAGGCGGCCCGTTGGCCGCCCCCGGACAGTGACGGGGCGCAGACCTCGGGACGTCAGACATCGGGGCAGTTTGTTGTGTTTTGGCGCGGAAGTGGGGCCGCGCGTGTTGTGAGTGAGTAAGTCTGCCATGTCAGAAGTGCATACCGATGTTTCGTCGCCTGTGGCGCGCGTATCAGTGCCAGCCTACCGCGCGACCCGGCGTTTGCGCCCCGTCTACCCCGCGCCTTATCCCACCTATCGAAGCGATCCTTCGGCGGCGTCCGTGGCGACACTGCCGGTTGTTCGTCCCGTCCCCCGGCCACATGCCGGTTTCTATCGTCTCAGTGGCAAGCGTGTGTTGGACATCACGCTTATCGTACTGGGAGCGCCAATCGCGCTGTTTCTGATCGGCGTTTCAGCCGTTCTGCTCTGGCTCGAGGGCGGAGCGCCTTTCTATCGCCAACCGCGGCTGGGCAAGGCGGGCAAAACGTTTTCCATTGTCAAACTGCGCACGATGGTGCGCGATGCGGATCAGCTTCTGGAGGCGCATCTCGCCTCTGATCCGGCCTTGCGCGCGGAATGGGACAAGACCCAAAAACTGCGCGATGATCCGCGCATCACCCGCATCGGAAATTTCCTGCGAAAGACGTCGCTGGATGAGCTGCCCCAGCTTTGGAACGTGCTGCGGGGCGAGATGAGCCTGGTCGGTCCGCGTCCCATGCTACCCGAACAGCTGGCACTTTATGGCGACGCGACGCATTACTTTGCCCTTCGGCCGGGCATCACCGGCTATTGGCAGGTCTCACAGCGCAGCCAGAGCGCCTTTCGCGCCCGTGTTGCACTGGATGTTGCCTACGATTACGACGTATCGATCACAGAGGATGCGCGAGTTCTGTGGCGAACCATCGGCGCGGTGATCAAGCGGACGGGAGTCTAGGCCATGTTTGAACGCTATCGCGACACGAGCGTCCGCCATCACCCTGCCCCAAGCAGCAAGTCTGACGATCTGCCTTTCGATCTGGAGCTGACGCGCCGGGTGAACGGCGAGATGATGGTACCGAAATGGGGCACGCGCGATCCGGCGGATCCGCCGGTGGTCGATTCCTTTGATGACCTTCCGAACGGTGCTGATATGGCAGAGCCGTTCGAGCCGGTGCTTGGCGGCGAGCTCATGCTCCCCCAGCGCGGAATCGATATCGTTCCCAGCCTCTGGAGTCGCCTGCCGATGGTCCGCTTCGGCCATGGCGAGACTCCAATCGAGGCGCAAATCCGCCTGACAAGGCATGACCGAGCGATGCTGCGCGCATTTGATGATCTGCGCACACAACTGCTGCGCACGATGCACGGCGCAGGATGGTCGCGGATCGCCATTGCGGCGCCGACCGCAGGCTGCGGTGCCAGCTTTACCGCGCTGAACCTTGCGCTGGCGATTGCGCGCATCCCTGACGCGCGCGCGCTCCTGATGGACATGGATCAGCGCACACCCTCCATCGCCGCAATGCTGGGTATCAAGGCGCGGGGTGGTATGCATCGCCTGCTGTCCGGCGACGTGACCCTTCACGATCATCTGGTCAAACCGGCCGAGACTCTGACGCTCGGTCTTGGGCAGGGGCACGCACCGAATCCCTCGGAAGTGCTGCATGCGCGACGCACCGGAGAGGTGCTGGACGAGGTGCTGGAAACGCTGCGCCCCGACATCACCCTTTACGACTTGCCGCCCATGTTGGAGCACGACGATCTGGAGGCCTTCCTGCCACAGGTCGATGGAGTCCTGCTGGTCGCGGACGCCACGCGCACACTGGCCAGACAGATCACGGAATGCGAGCGCCGGCTCGAGGGCAAATCGCATCTGCTGGGCGTCATCCTGAACCGCACCCGCCCTTCACGCGAGTCGGCACGCCGCGCGGCCTGACGTGTAGTCTTCCGCAGTCCCGGCGTTGCAGCGCGCACCCGCGCGGCCTACATCCCCGTCATATTATTGCCCCTTTACCATGTCATGGATCATGGCAGGACATCATCGCGTTCTCCGGCCTGTCCGCCGGAGAGCGGTATCAGCGCGGGGGACAGCCAGCGGATGGGATCGATCTTTTCGATTGCGGATTTTTTTGACATGCTGCGGCGCCGCCGTGGCCTGGTTCTGTTCGTTTTTGTCATTGGCTGTTTCCTGTCCCTGATCATCGCCGCAGCACAACGGCACATGTATGCCTCTTCCGAGGTCTTGCAGATGCAAGGTCCGATCATTCCGGGCGAAATGGCGCCTTCCACGGTACAAGGGTCATCCGCGCGCCGGCTGCAGTTGATCGAACAGCAAGTCATGTCGCGCGGCGCCATTCTGGAGCTGATCGCCAAGCTTGGGCTTTTCGTCGATCAACCCGCGCTGACCGAGGCTCAGAAGGTGGCGGCGATCCGCGAAGCGGTCCAGATATCCGGCGTTGCCGCGGCGCGCGAGGGCTATGGCGACGATGGTGAGGTATCGCTGCTGCGGATCACGGCCGATTGGCCAACCGCCGAGGGTGCGCGCGCCCTCGCCCACGAGATTTCGCAGCGCACCGTGTCGCTGAGCGTCAGCACCCGTTTGGACCAGGCGCGCGACACGCTGGATTTCTTCACGCTTCAGGAGGATGCGGCCTTGCGCGAAGTTCAGACGCTGGAGCGCGAAATCAGCCAGTTCCGCGCGCGCAACAATACCGCATCCCTCAGCACTATCGAAAACGTTCAGCGCGAGATCGCCACACTAAACGAGGCCCGGCTGGACATAGACAGGCAGATGATCGCGCTGCAGCGCCAGATCGCCCTACCCGCCCAATCACGGGTCGAACGGCGCGCCCGCGAAGAGCAGCAGACGCAGCTGGACAGCCTGAGCGAAGAGCGCGATCTTCTGACGCGCAATATCGAGGCGCTGACCACCTCGATCGAAGGCACCCCCGAGGTTCAGCGCCAACTGGACGATTACGCGCGCAGGCTTGAGGCGCTTCAGGCCGAGCTTGAGGCGACATCGGCCCGCCGCAAGGAGGCCGACGTCGCCTACCGCCTCGAAACTCAGCGCCAGGCCGCCCGGCTGATGGTCCTTGATCCGGCCGCGCTGCCGGACCATCCTTACACCCGATCCCGCAAACTGCTCGTCGCTCTCGGCGCCGTGGTCAGTGCCTTCGCCGCTGTTCTTGCCGCCTTTGCCATGGATCTGCGCCATCCGGTGCTCCGTTCAGCCGCGCAAATGGAGCACGAGTTGGGGCTGCGCCCTGTTGTCTCGATCCCGCGGATGCAGCCGGCCAAGCGCCGTCGCCGCTGGTTCTCGCGGCGGCGCGATCGCTAGAGCCCGGCCAGCATCGCAATTACCGGCCAATGCATCCAAAGCGCCAGCGCCATCAGCACAACCGCGATCACCGCGAAGGTCGCATCATGCGGCGCATCCCACGCCCCATGCCGCCGCGCCAACCGAACCAGCACGGGATATGCGATCAGCAGCGCCACCCCCAGAGAGGCCAGCGCACCGACCAGCCCGAAGGCGTAAAACCCGGCCACCAGCAAAGCAACCAGTAGCACCGATCGCAGCGCGGAATAGACAAAGACCCCCCGAGAGTCGCCCGCCGCCAGCGCCGCGCGATCATAGCTGAGCCCGATGGCCTGTGGCAGGAACCCCAGCGCGATCAGCACCAACATCCCCCCTGCCGGCGCATAGCGCGGATCGTAGAGCACCGTCACCAGCCAAGGACCCGCCAGCGCCATCACCGCCAGCAGGCCGAAGGTGCCGCCGGTGAGCATAATCCGCATCTTCCGAAGGCGGGTACGGTTCGCCGCGCTCTCACCTGGAGGGCAGTCGCGATAAATCGGAATGAGAAGTTGCTGCGCCAAGGAGCCACCCAGCAAGACTGGAAAGCTGGCGAGGAAATAGCCGATATTGTATATTCCCAGAGTCTTGAGATCGAGGAGCGCGCCCAGTACCGCCTTGTCCCCCTGCACACTCACAAAGCCAAAAGCGGTGCTGAGAAAGATCCACTTTCCGAAATGCACCTGCTCGCGCAGCGCCGCGCGCTCCAGCCGGAACCGGTTGCGCAGACCAGGCAGGAAAAGCGTTGTCAGGATCAGCTTGGCCAGCGCGGTGACGACACTGCCCAAAACCAGCGCGATGACCGACTGCGTGATCACCGCCATCACGATCATCGCCAGAACACCGATCGCCTGCGCACCCAGATCCAGCACAGTCAGCCTCCCAAAGACCAGATGCCGGTGCGCCGTCTCGATCCGCGTGGGCAGCAGACCCGAGATGATCAGCGCCAGCCCCGAGATGGGCAGGTATGTCGCCAGAAGGGGCTGATCGTAGATGCGCGCCATCGGCACCGCCATCAGAAGCGTCACCCCCCACAGCGCGAGGCCGCGCATCACCTGAATCGTCCAGGCGGTATTCAGGAAATCGGGATCGTCCCCACGCTTGGACTGGCTGATCGACGGCCCGATCCCGACATCCGAGAACATCATCAGGCCGACGGTGACAACGGTCACCAGTGTCATCAGTCCGAACGCCTCGGGAAATAACAAACGGGTCAGGATCAGGTTCGACGCCAGCCGGATCGCCTGTGCGCCGCCATAACCAACCATGACCCAGGACGCGCTGCGCAGCACCCGCGCGGTCAGCGCACTGCCCGCAAAGGCTTTGATCAGGCGCCTCATGGGCGGGCCCAATCGGCGCGTTTGCCACCCGCCTGCCTGAAAATGCCCATGGCCGCCGCAATCGCCTTGTGTGGCGCGGCGGCGCCGATACCCTGCGCGGCACCAACCCGGAGCGCCGCCACGTGAAGATCGCCTACATCCTCAACACCTATCCGCAACCCTCGCACAGCTTCATCCGGCGCGAATTGCACGCGATTGAGCGGCAGGCCTTCGAGATTGACCGCATCGCGATGCGCGCCGCCGATATTCCGCTGGTCGATGAGGGCGACCGGGCCGAGGCGGCGCGCACGCATTACGTGCTGAAGACCGGCGCGCTGGCGCTTCTGAAGGATCTCACCGCCCAAGCGTTTCATGCTCCGCGCGCCACCGCAGCAGCACTGACGCTCGCGTGGCAATGCGGCGGGCGCAGCGAGGCGGGGCGCCCGCGCCATCTGATCTATCTGGCCGAGGCCGCCCATGTCGCGCGCCGCTGCGCTGCGACGGGCGCAACCCACGCGCATGCGCATTTCGGCACCAATGCCGCGACGGTCGCGATGCTCTGCCATGCAATGGGCGGCCCGCGCTACAGCTTTACCGTTCACGGACCCGAGGAGTTCGATGCGCCGCGTGCTCTGTCGCTGGGCCCCAAGATCGACCGCGCCGCCTTTGCCGTGGCGATCAGCAGCTTTGGCCGCTCGCAACTCAGCCGGCTGGTCAGCCATGAGGTGTGGCCGCGCATCCACGTGGTGCATTGCGGGATTGAACCTCAGCGCTTTACCGATCCGGTACCGATGCCGGACGGGCCGCTGCGCCTTGTCGCCATCGGCCGCTTTGTCGAGCAAAAGGGCCAGATGATGCTGGTCCCCGCGCTGCAAGAGGCGCTGAGGTGCGTGCCGGGCCTTCATCTCACGCTTATCGGCGACGGCCCGCTGCGCGCTGCGCTCGAGATCGAGATCGCCGCCGAGGGGCTGCAGGACCACGTGACCCTCACCGGCTGGCTCGATGAGGCGGCGGTGCGCGCGCAACTGGCCTGCGCGCATGGCCTCGTCATGCCGAGTTTCGCCGAAGGCCTGCCCATGGTCGTGATGGAGGCGATGGCCGCCGCCCGGCCCGTCATCGCCACCTACATCGCGGGCACGCCCGAGCTGGTAGAGACGGGCAAGACCGGTTGGCTTGTGCCTGCCGGCGACAGCGCCGCCCTGGCCGCCGCGATGGTGCAGATGGCCGAGACGCCGCGCAGCCAGTTGGCCCAGATGGGCACGGCCGGCCGCGAACGCGTGCTGGCGCGCCATGACATCGATATCGAGGCCGCCAAACTGGCTGCGCATTTCAGCGAAAGCGCCGCTCATCTGCCGCGCACCCAGCCATCCGGCCCCGGCAATCGCACTGCCAGCGATACCGCGCCGTAGACCAAAAATCCGGCCGGATCGCGCGCCGCGAGGGCGGCGATCTCCGATGCTCCCAGCCGGACAGTGTCATCATTCTTCATCCGTTCGGGGTAGCACCCGGCAATCTCGGCCACACCGCGGTTCTGCCGCCGCCGGACGCGCACCAGCGGCCGCCAGCCCTCGACCATAGGCCAGCTATAGGTTGCCGGAACGCGAACGCGCTCCTCGGGGGTAAAGCTGAGCCGCACAAATGTGTCGTCCGAGATGATGTCCGGCCAATCGCCCCAACGCCCCCGGCCCGCCTCGTTGACCGCAAAGATCCCGAAGCCCGGCACGCCCTGCTTCACGAAGGGAAGGTTTTGCCAAAACCGCGCATAGTTGCGCGTGATCCGGCTGCGCGCAGGCGCAACGACCGGCGTGCCGCTGGCATAGCGCGGCACCGCGCCATTCAATGCGCCCGTAAGCTCCATGATGAGCTGCGGCGAGACGATCACATCGGCATCGAGATAGATCCGCGTGCCATGGCCTGCGGCCCCGTCGCCCAGTCCCAGCGCGTTCAGCTTGCCGCCCGTCTGCGTCTCGATCACCTCCAGGTCGCGCCCCGCGCCGGTATGGCTTCTGGCAATCTTGGCCGTTTCATCGCTGCAGCCATTGGCCACGACAATGACCTGCAGCTCGACGTCGTCCAGTTGCGACGCGAAGACCGCCTCAAGACACGCGGCGATATAACCCGCCTCGTCATGGGCAGGGATTATCACGGTGGCGGCGCTCACGTGCGTGCCCCGAGCGCGCGCCTGCGCGGATTGTCATCGCACGGCCAGCGCATCGCGCCCGAACTACCCCACGTGCCGGGTGAGGCGACATCGTTGTACTGGGTGAACGTCCCTGCCTCCAGCGTCGCCCCACCGTTGCGCACATCGTCATAGAGCGCGCTCATTTCAGGTGAATAACTCAGATGCACGAGAAGCGCGGTCAACTCGTCATCGTCGATGTGGCGGCCGACCGCGGCCCCCTGGCTGCCGCCCTCAGACGTATTCGAGGACAGACCGTGCCGCCGCGCAACTCCGACGTGGCGGGGCCAGATGTGATTTAGCAGATCGCGCAGCATGTCGAATGTATGGCCGCTTTTAGCGCCGCCGCGCAGCTCTGCGGTGGCGCGGGGGGTGGCATGATGAAATTTGCGCGCCGCAACGTAGCCCCCCAGCGCCATGTCCGCCAAGCCATTGGCCCGGTCCGCCTTCGTCGCGGTTTCCAGACTTTCGGCCAGCCACCCCGCGATCAGGCCGCGCCGCTTGGTTGCTTCCACGATATGGCCGAAAAACCCAGTAAAGGCATAGGCAACGAACGCCTCCCCGGGCCGCGACCCGCCATCAGCGGTGGCTCGCGGCGCATCATCCCGCGCGCCCCAACGGCCCGGCAGATGGCCGATCCAGCGGCGGACAGTCTTGAACACGCCTACAATGGGTAGTTGCGTGCTGCAGTGATACATCGGCGCGGGGTTTATTGACAGCGGATGACCTGCTGCCGCCCATCTCAGCGTCGGGGCCACAAGCGCGGCGGCAAGCCCGGCGAGCACCGCGCGGGGGTGGAGCCTCATGGCTCAACCCCCGTCTTGGGGTATGCGGTAACCACGTCCCACACGGTTTCCTGCATGACGCGCGCCAACGCCTCCCCCGGCGCGTTTGCCGCCGTGCCATCGGCCCTGCGCAGAGCATCGGGCAGACCCACGGGGCTGCGATGATAGAGCGCTGCATAATGCGTGAGAGCGACAAGGTAATTGCCCAGATCATTGAGGTGGATCAGGTCCTGAGTCCCATCCGCATTCAACCGAAAAAGATCGCGGCGTGTCTGCATCGGGCCGATGCCTCCCGCGGCCTCGACATGGCGCACCAAGGCGGCCATGACCTGCCCCGCAGGGATCACGCGCACCGGTGCCGCGTCCGGATCATGTGCAGGCCGCAGGATACCGGCCTCCCACGCTTCGGGCAGATCCCGGTCCAAACGCGCCAGCCAGCCCGTGGGATCGTCCAGCGAATGCCACGTCTCGTAGAGATAGACGCGCGTATCGGGATTGCCCTTGTGGGCCAATTCGCTCCACTTGGCGAGGTAATCGGCGCTGGCATGATAGCGGATCGCATCCTCGATCTCGACCATCTCGGTCAAGACGATTGCATCATACGTCCCGCTGCCGACAGCCTCGCGCGCGGGGCGAAAATGCGGATGATCATTCTCGGCGTCAAAGCCTTTGATCGGCACATCCTGCTCCCAATGCTCGCGCAGCGATGTGCCCCAACCCAACTGGCTGTGATAGCTGTGTCCCTCGGGGGCGAGTTGGGCCAACATCGCAGGCATATCGCGCCCGGTCAGCGAATGGCCCAGATGATAGACCGCCAAGGCGCCCTCGGGCGCGGTAAGGGGCGCGGCATACGCCGCCTCAAACGCTTCTGCCGTCACGCCGGGTGCGCGCGCCATCCAGAGCGCTACCGCACCGGTGAGCCCCAGTACCGCCGCCCCGATCCAGATCATCACTGAGTTGCCCATCTCGCGCCTGCCATGCCTCGTCTTACCATCATTGTCCGATCCCCCAACGCGGACTGCGCCCCAGCGTTATGCCGCAGGCAATCAGGTCTTGCGCGATCAGAAACCGCCCGGCAAGGCAGGTTCCGGCAGCCAGTGTGCCGACGGGCCGGCTCAGCGTTGCCTCAAACTGGCCAGTGTCAAGATCGGGGGTGATTTCGAACGTATCGAAATCCAGAAGAAGGCCGGTCAGCGGGTATTGGCACTTATATGCGCATTCTTTCGCGGAAAAGATCAGCTTGGCCAGAATGCCGCGCGCCGCCTCGGGTTGACAGGCCAGCCAGGCACGTTCGGCCAGCGTGCATATCTCGGGGATCAGATCGGGGGCAAGCGGGCTTGCGTCCTCGATATCCGTTCCGATGGCGCGCACGCGGTCGCAGGGCGCAAGGGCTGCAATGCACCGATCTGTTGTATGCGATATACTGCCCGTCAGCCCCTCGGGCCAGATCGGCGCGCGATCCGCGCCGCTTGCCACGGCCGCAGGCGCGCGGCCCAGCTGGATCATCGCATCGCGCGCGGCGGCGCGGCCCGCGGCGAATTCCCGTGCGCGGGCCGGCGCGGCGCGTGCGATGGCGGGTGCTTCGGCGGGCCATGGGGCGGGCTGCGGAGCGCGCGGATCGCTCAGCGCCACCGCGACTTCGGGCGAAAAAAGTGCGCGCAGCGCCTGGGCTGGCCCGGCGACCATCGGCGCAGCAGCTGCGCCAGCGAGGTTGAGTCCCGCACTCATCGTGCCGCCTGCCCGCGCCCCGCCCGCATGGCGCGGCGGCGCTGCATCACGTCGGCGCGCCCGGAGGCGTCCGGCGGCGAGGGCTCGATTGGCCCCGGTGCTGCGCCGCCCAGATGCGCCGCCAGATCCGCGAGGACCGGATAACGGAACACATCCGTGATCGTCAGGCGCAAGTCGGGCAAGGCCGCACGGATATCGCGGTGCATCTGAACCGCCAATAATGAGTGCCCGCCAAGCGCAAAGAAGTTGTCACCCGGCTGTACCGCGGCAAGGCCCAGAACATGGGCCCAGATCCTGGCCAGCCGATCCAGCAGATCGGTCGGGGCTTCGGCTGACGTGCGCGGCGCCTCGGCAATCTGCGCGCGCTTGGGTGCGGCGGGCGCGGGCCGCGACAGAGCCGCGCGGTCGATCTTCTTGTTCGGGGTCAGGGGAAAGGCCGCAAGCGCGGTCAGGCTGGCCGGGACCATCGCGGCAGGCAACTGACGGGCCAGATGCCCGCGCAGTGCTTCGGCATCGACGGCGTCGCCGGTGTAGTAGCCGGCAAGGCGCAGATCGCCTCCGGTCCCCAGAGCCGTGACGACAGCCCCGGTAACTCCGGGAAACTCGGTCATGCGGGCCTCGATTTCGCCCAGCTCGATCCGCTGACCGCGGATTTTCAACTGGCCATCCGACCGGCCAATGAAATCGAGCGTCCCATCCGCGCGCCATGCCGCAAGATCGCCGGTATCATAAAGCGTGCCGCCCGGCAGATCCGGCAGGGCGCGAAACCGCTCAGCCGTCAGCTCGGTGCGCTGCCAGTAGCCTTGGGTCACGCCCGCCCCGCCGATCCAAAGCTGGCCCGGCACGCCGACGGGCACACGTGCGCCGGCCTCGTCCAGCACATGGCAGACGGTATTGGCAATGGGCGCGCCGATGGGGGCAGTCCCCTGCACCTGCCCCTCGATTGGCTGAACCGTCGACCAGATGGTCGTCTCGGTCGGGCCATACATGTTGAGAATGCGCGCAGGCGTCGCGCGGCGCAGATCCGAGACAAGATCACCGGGCAATGCCTCGCCCCCCAGATAGAGATGCTGCACCCGCCCCAGCGCGCGGCGCGCTTCGGGATTCATCGCCAGGATGCGCGCCATGCTGGGCGTGCATTGCAAATGGGTGACACCGTGGCGCAATATCTGCGCTGCAAGCGAGAAGTCATCGGCGTCCAGCGTATCGGGCGCATTCGCGCGCCGCAGCACCTCCGCCAGCGGGCGCAGGCCCTGCAATACCGTCTCGGCGTCGATGCCATAGTCGATGAGGCAGGCAATTTCCGTCACTCCGATTTCAGAGAGTTCGGCGCTGCGTGCCAGACCGTCCTCGACCGTGCCGAAGAGGCCCGCATCCTCGAAATAGCGCTCGAAGGCGTAATCGAGGATCGCCTCCATCTCGCCCTCGTCCAGTCCGGCGAGGTCGATCTGCATCGGGTTTTCCACCCCCTTCGGTTTCTTGAAGGCGGGAAAGGCCCAAGCGTATTGCTTGATAAGGCCGGCGGCGCTGCGCAGGTAGTCTTTCATCGGCTCGCGCGCGACCTCGCGGGCGGCATCACGCGTATCCGCAAGGTAGCTGTGCAGCATCAACGTGACGTGAAAATCTGACGGATCATGCCCGGCCGCGCGCAGCGCCTCATGATAAAGGGCGATCTTGCCCCGCACCTCGTCGATGGTCTGGCCCAGCAGGTGGGTCAGCACATGAGCGCCCATCTTGCCCGCCTCGCGCCAGGTGCCGGGATTGCCTGCGGTCGTGACCCAGACGGGCAGTTCGGGCTGTACCGGGCGCGGATAGGTGGTTACGCCATGCGGTGCGCCTGACTTTGTAGGAAACTGCACCTCCTCGCCACGCCAGAGCGCGCGCACCTTCTCCAGCGTGTCAAATAGCGCGGGCTTGTTCGCGGGAGGCGTGTTTTCCGGGCGCAGCACGAAATCATCCGGCTGCCAGCCCGAGGCGAAGGCGAGCCCCGCGCGCCCGCCGGTCATGTTGTCGATCACCGCCCATTCCTCGGCTATGCGCGCGGGATGGTGCAAGGGCGCCACGCAACTTCCTGCTCGGATGTCCAGATGACGCGTCACCGCCGCCGCCGCCGCGCCGGTGACCGCTGGATTGGGATAGGCGCCGCCAAAGGCGTGAAAATGCCGCTCGGGCGTCCAGAGCGATGTAAAACCATGCGCATCGGCGAATTTCGCGCCCTCAAGCAGCAGGTGATACTTGCCCGCGTCACAGCCGCCGTCATTGCCCCAGTAATAGAAGCCGAACTTCATTCCGCTGCCACCGCGCATCTGCGACGTGCCCGACACGGCGGCGCGCGTCTCGCCGCCGCTGAGCACCACCTTGAAGCCGCGGGCCAGCGTGTGGAAAAGTTCCAGCACCGAGATATCGAAGGCCAGGCTGGTCACCGCCAGCCAGACACCGCCCGCCTCGGGATCGATATGCGCGTCCATACCGGCGCGGAAATTGGCGACGTTGCGGTGGGTGATGCTGACGCCCTTCGGCGTGCCGGTCGAGCCGGAAGTGTAGATCAGATAGGCCGGGTCATCGAGACACTCGCCATTCTGGACCTCCAGACCGGATGGTTCGCCCGCCTGCATGTCCTCGATTAGGATCCGCCGGACATTGGTCTCAGGCAACAGCCCCTCCAGCGGCGCCTCGGTCAGGAGAATCGCGGCGCGGCTGTCGCTGATCGCATGGGCCAGCCGGGCCGGCGGATAGTCGGGATCGAGCGGCACATAGGCGCCGCCTGCCTTGAGGATACCCAGCGCCCCGATGAGTAAAGCGGGTCCGCGCGCCACGCAGAGCGCGACATGACTGCCGCGCGTGACACCGTCCGTGCGCAAGCCGGCGGCCACGGTATCTGCCCGCGCATTCAGCTCCGCATAGCTGAGCGCGATGTCCTCGAACACCAGCGCGACGGCATCAGGTATGCGCGCAACCTGCGCCTCGATCGCGCCGTGAATGGTCTGCATATCGCTTAGATCCACCGCCGGCCCGTGCCACCCGTCCATGAGGGCGATATCAGCGGCCAGCAAATCGGCATCGCTGCCCGCCAGAACCTCGTCCAGACGTGCGACCAGCAGATCGGCGGCTGAGGGCGGAACCCGCGCCACGTCCACCATCAGACGCCCCTCAGGCCAGAGCACGCAGACCGCAGTGCCCGCGATGGGCGTGCCCGTCTCGGCGAGGCCGATCGCCGGGACCCTCAGCCCCGGCACCCCGGCGAGGCGCAGACCCAGATCGGCGGCCATGCCCGGAGATGCCTCGGCGTGCGCAAGTTCTGCTACAGCGTCATCGCTGCGCAGTGGCACCCATTCGGCGATGTCACCCGGCGCCGCATTGGCGCCTTCCGCGAGCATAGTGGATTGATACGCGATGTAGCCGTCGCGCCCTGCCGTCACCCTTGCCCAGCGGGCAATGCGGCGTGCCAGTTCCTCGCGGCTTGCATCTTCGGGCCATGAAAGCTCCCGCGCTTTCCAATCCGCCGTCCCACCTGCGCGGTTGGAGATCGTCAGGCCGGCAGGCAGATCCAGCGGCTCGGACGCGACAAGCGCCTTGCGCCAGCGATCTTCGTGACGTCTCAAAGCGGCCAGCGCGGCGATATTTGCATCTGGCAGCGACAAGGAATTTCCCGCGGCGACCTGAAAAACCGGCGTACGTCCATCCATGCCGATCAACCCCGAGAGGCGGAGCGCTCCGTCCGCGAACATGACCGTCAACCAATCCTCGCCCACGGCCAGAATTTCGCCCGGACCGCCCTGCCCCTCGGCAGGCTCGGCCCGGCGCACCTGGACCGCCGCACCGGCCAGTCGGATGCGGGCCGTCGCCACGGGGTTGGCATGATCCGCAAAATCCAGCGCGCGCACCAGCGCCAGCGCCTTTTGTGCCGGACCGTCAAAATTCAGATACCCCGCCCCTGGCGGCAGATCAGCGCGCGTGAAAAGACGCCTCGCGCTCAGGTCCTGCGGTATCCGGCGCGGCTGACCCGAGGCGAGCTGGTCTATCACCTCGTCAAAGCTGTCCAGCCCTTCGGCATAGCAGCGCGCATTCAGCGCATGGGCGGTGATATCGCGGGGCAGATCGAACGGGTGGGCCGCCAGGATATCGCCCTCGTCAATGCCCCCCGCCATGTGGTGCCATGTGACCCCATGCGCCCCCCTGCCGTTCAGGATAGCCCAGACGGGCGTGTTGACGCCGGCATAGTCCGGCAGCGGCCCATCGTGGAAGTTGACCGCACCGCAAGCGGGCCAGTCCAGCACCTCCTGCGGGATGATACGCAAGTTTGCAATGCTGAGCAGCCAATCCACACCGTCCGGCACCAGACCCGGCAGATCCTTGATGCGGCGAGTGACAGGCAGGCCCGCTTCCTGGGCCCAAGCGTGCACTTCGACATCGCGCGTCGCGACGGCGCGGATATCTGCCCCGCGCTCGATCAAACGGGCAGCGCAGGCGATCGTCAGGCTTTCATCGCCGATCAGTACGCAGGAAAAAAGGCTCATGTCGGATCTCCTCTGGCGATGACGTCGACCGGTCTGGCCTGCACACCGTCCGTTGCCGGAATGGCCCGGCCCTTGCGCGCGCCAAACCAAGTGCGCAGCGCATGGATCAGCAAATCGCGCAGAAAATGTGGCGGATCCCGCCGCGACGCACCCGAGACCGCGCAGCGCAGCCGCCACAGCCCCTCGCCCAACGCGCGTGACAAGGTTGCAGCCACGGCATAGGCGCGCCCGTGATTTTCGACGAAATAATGCAGACGCGAATCGAACCAGTATTCCGGCGTACGCCCCCAGTCCCGCATTCCGGTCGAGACCGAGCCGAGATGCACCGCCTCCGAGTCCGGCACGTACAGGCAGACCCACCCAGCGCGTGCCGCACGCAGGCAGAGGTCCGTTTCTTCGAAGTAGAGAAAGAACGTCTCGTCAAAAAGGCCGATCTCGTCCAGCATATCCTGCCGCAGCATCAGCGATGCGCCCGCAACCCAATCGACGGGCGCCGTACGCTCGGGCACCGGCAGGGGTACGACCCAATCGCGCAGGAGGCTCGTGAAAAGTCCCGTGCGCACCGACCCTTCGAACTCGCCCGGCACGGAAGGGAAGCGGAACGCGGTGCGGTGCAAGATTCCATCTTCTCCGACGATGCGGCTTCCGGCGAACCCGGCGGTCTCGTCGCGCTGGAGCGCCTCCAGCAGATGGCGGATCGCGTCCGGGCGTGGCCAGGCATCGGAGTTGAGGATATAGACATAATCTGGCCGCGTGCCATCGGATAGGCCCGACGCCATTCCCAGATTGTTGCCCGCGCCAAAGCCACCATTGACCTTCGATGTGACAAGGCTGACCCGATCCCAGCCGCGCTCCTTGATCGCATCTGCGATAATCTGTGTGCTGCCATCACCCGACGCATTGTCGACGATGGTGATCGCCCCGGCCAGCCCGTCCATGGCGGTCAGCGCGTAAGAGGCAGCCTTCAGGCTCAGCTGTGCCGTGCGGTAGTTCAGCACGATTACGAGGATGGCGGGGTCAGTCTCATGCGTCATGGCGTGTTTACTCCGCCGCCGTGCGGCTTGGCTGCCGGGACGGTTCCGCGGGTCTTCCATTTGCAGTTGCCGCCAACGCGTTGATATGCCCGGCCAGAACCGACACATTGGGCACCAACACCATGCCGTCATGATCGCCTGGCACCTCGATCACCTCCAGCTGCGGGCAATATTGCCCCCACCCGTTATCGGGCAGCACGTATTCGCGCTCGGCGCTGATCCATGCGCCTGCGGTGCCGCGCCAATGGTGATCCAGCTTCGGCCGGAAAAGCGTCACTGGCCCGTCCCAGGGCCGAGGCCGGTAGGCAGCGGCGGCGGCGCGAAAGGCCGCCTCGACGGCCGCGTTGTTGAAGCTGCCGGGCGCGTCAGGTGCCTGGCCGCCCCTCTGGCGCTTTTCAAGCTCCCAGCGCAGCCGCGCGCCAGCCCATTCGCCAAGGTAGCGCGGCCCCTTGCGACGCAGCTCCTGCAGCTTGATCAGGGCCTTGTCGGGCCGTGAGAGCGCCGGGCGCTGCGGCAACGGCGTGTCGAGAAGCGCGAGCATGGCCACCATCTCGCCCGCTTCGTGCAGTTGCTGAGCAATCTCGTAAGCGGTGATGCCCCCGCCGGAGAACCCGGCAAGGTGATATGGGCCCTTGGGCTGCACCTGCCGCATCTCGGCGATATAAGCGGCAGCGGCAGCCTCCATTCGGTCATGGGGCGTCTCATCCCCGATCAGACCACGCGCCTGCAAACCCCAGACTGCACGGTCGCGCCCGGTCAGCAGGGCCAGTTGCCGCAGGTTCAGCACATTGCCGAACATGCCCGCGACGATGAAGAGCGGCGGGTGCGTGCCCGACATGTTGGGGTGGAGCGGCACCAGATGACGCAGCGCATCCTGCGGGTTTGGCGGCTCCTCAGCCGTGTCATCCGCGGCTGCCACGCCGCCGCCCGCCGCGTCGATCCGCGCGGCCAGCGCTGCAATGGTTGGCGCTTCGAAGAGCACCGAGAGCGGAAAGTCCACGCCATGGCGCTGCTTGATCTGTGCAAAGAGGCGCACGGCAAGCAGCGAGTGACCGCCAAGATCAAAAAAGCTGTCCTCGGCCCCAACATCATCAATGCCCAAGAGGCCGGACCAGATACCGGCAAGGCTGGCCTCGGTCCCCTCTTTGGGAGCGACATATTCCGCGTCGAGTGTAGGGCGCTCAAAGCTGGCGCTATTGGCGCTTGTCTCCGGCACGGCGGCGGCCTCGGCCACCAGCGCATTCAGGTCGAGCGGCGAGATAGCGATACGCGCGGATCCGCCTGAACGCATCGCAGCCAGCGCACGGTAAAGCGCCTTGGCGCCTTCCTCGGGGGTGATCCCTTGCGCGATCTGGCGCATCAGACGCGTCTCGGCGGCCGAGAGGGGCTGGGCCTCATTGGCCACGTAAACGATATCACGCGGCGCGGGCGGTGCATCCAGGCCCGCAAGCGCCGAGGCGGCAAGGCGGCGCATGGCCAGTCCACGCGCCTCAAGCAGCACGTCGCCCCCAGGCGTGGCGAGCGTGATATCAAAGCGGGTCGTGTCTGCATCCACGCCGCCTGCCCCCTCGGCCAGCCGCATCCAACTGATGATTTGCTCGGGCAGCGCCGCATACATCCGCAGACTGTCATAGCCGGTCGGCACCCAAAGGTCCGCCGCGTCGTAGCCCGGATGCAGCGCAATCCCCCAGCCGGTGGCAAGGTCCAGCAATGCAGGATGCGCCAGCCAACCGGCCGCCAGATCAGCCCGGAAGGCCGCAGGCAGCGCCAGATACGCGATACCCTCCTGCGTGCCCATTGCCCGCCGCGTCACGACACGCCAGCGCGGACCGAAGGCCAGATGCGCCTCCTGCGGCGAGACGAAATCGCCCTCTTGCGCAGGTCCACAGCGGCCTTCGATCTCGGCGATCTCGATGCGCGGGGCCGTCTCCGACAGCGGCGCAAGCCGTGCCTCCGCGGTCGTCACCTCGCCCTCGCGGCCTTCCAGCATTATACGGCGATGCAGCGACAACATCCGCGCCTGAGTTCCAGCACCGAGGCGCAGCATTCCGCCCTGCCGCTGACCGGGCGTGGCGGCGAAGGGGCGCATGAATTGCAGGTCCTGTAGTTCAAATGGGCGGAACGCACCGCCCGCGGCCATCGCCTCGGCCGCCAGTTCTATCACGGCGGTGCCCGGTAGCAGGATCTGGCCCGTGTGGGTTCGGTGCTCGGCCAGAACCCAGTCCTTTTCGGGCGACAGATCCAGGGTGAAACGTTCGGACTCGTCGGCGCCTTCGACGGCGCTTTGCAGCATTGGCTGGTCCAGTGCGCGCGCTGCGCTTTCCTCGCCAGTGCGGCGTGCCATCGCATCGGCGGCCATCCCGATCTGAGACCAGACGCCCCAATTCACCACGCAAACCTTCGTGCGCCCGCCCCGGCGCGCCTCGGCGACCGCATCCAGATAGGCATTGGCCGCCACGTAATCGACCTGCCCCGCCGGGGTGGTCAGAGTGCTGGTCGACGAGAAGAGCACCAGCATTTCCGCCGCACCATCGGGAAAAACCGCGTCGATCACGCGCAAACCACCGAGCTTGGGCGTGAGTACGGCTTGCATCGCCGCATCGGTCTTGGCCAGGATAGGCGCGTCGTCGATGACGCCGGCGGCATGGATGATCCCTGAGAGCGGGCCAATATCGCCGAGGGCATCGCGCACGCCCAGCATCTGGGCGAGGTCGGTCACATCGGCGGCAAGGCACGTGACGCGTCCTCCCAGTTCCTCGATCTCGCGGATTGCGGCGATCTTGCGCGCAGTGGGCCCGGCCTCGCTATAACGCGCCCAATCCGCACGCGGCGGCACCGCACGGCGCGAAAGCAGAACGATATGTCCTTGCGCCCGCCGCGCAATATCGCGCGCAACGCTGAGGCCGATCCCGCCAAAGCCGCCAGTGATCAGGTAAAGCCCGCCTTGTGTGTAAACCGGTGTCTCCTGAACGTCCTCCAGCGGCTGGTGGCGCAGCACACGCCCAAGACGCGCTCCGCTGCGATGGACGGCGATGTCATTCGAAGGCTCGGCCAGCAGGTCGCGCATCAGGAGGCGATGACGGTGCGCGGTTTCATCCGCTTGGGCCCGCCGTCGCCTGCCTTGGGACGCGGGCGATTCAATATCCACCCATTGCGCCGTCACGCCGGGAAATTCGCGGGGAATCACCCCGACAGGTCCCTGAACACAGGCTTTTTCAGGATAGCATGGCCCCTCCTCGGCCACGCGCAGCGCTCCGGAAGTTACCACGCAGATATGGCAGCCCTCCGGCATCTGCACCGCACCCATCGCCTGCGCCAGATGCGTCAGGCTATAAAGCCCATGCTCCAGGTTGCGGTCAAAGAAGTTGGATCCGGCGCGATAGCTTTCCTCCGCCGTCACACCCCAGAAATGCGCGATCCGCTCGGGCAAGCGGCCGTCGCTTGACATCGCCGCCATCAGCGCCTCATAGCCCGCGCGCCCCTGCTCGGGCGAGAGGATGTACTCAGCCTCGCTGCGCCGCTGGAAACTGTCGCCGGAGTGCACGAGTGTCACTGTATGCCCGGCCTGCCGCAGAGCGTTTGCAGCGAACGCGGCAATGCCGGCCTCATCTGCGAAAATCAGCCATCTGCGCAATGTGCCCAGCGTCTCTTCGGTCTCGGTGTCGCAATCTGCTGCGGCGGGGCGCCAGCGGACGGCATATCCCCAGTCCCGCAGATCGCCCTCGCGCAGCAGCGCCTTGCCGTCACCGACCGCAGGTTTGCCGGGTTCGATGAAGTAGCGGCTGCGCTGAAACTGATAGCCCGGCAGCGGCAGGCGGTGGCGGCGCGCGCCGCCCCAGACCTGCGCCCAATCGGCTTCGATTCCGCTGGCCCAAAGTCGCCCGATCACGCCCAGAAAATGCGCGTCGTCCGCGATGTCCTGGTCCGGGTGGCGCAAGGTACTGAAAGCCTGCCCCGGCCCGACGCGCGCGCCCATCCCCGCCAGAGAGGCCAGCGCCCTGCCCGGCCCGACCTCAAGAAAGACCGAAGGCCGCGCCGCGACCGCGTCGATGCAATCGGCAAAGCGCACGGTCTGGCGCAGCTGCTGCACCCAGTATTCGGGATCGCGTGCCTCACTTGCCGTCAGCGGCGCGCCTGTGCGGTTCGACAGGATCGGGATCTGCGGTTCGGTCAGCGTCATCCCTTCCAGATGCGCGCGGAACTGCGGCAGGATACCGTCCAGCATTCGCGAATGCGCAGCGATGTCGATGGCCACGCGCTGACAGTCGACATTCCGCTCGGCCAGCCGCGCCACCAGCGCGTCCAGCGCCCCCTGAGGGCCGGAAACGGCGCAAAGGCCCGGCGCGTTGATGCTGGCTATATCCAGATCGTCGCCGATCAACGGGGCCAGATCGCCGACATCCATCGGCACGCTCAGCATGCCGCCCGGCGCCACGCTGTCGAAAAGCCGGCCACGCAACAGCACCAGATCGATGCAATCCTCGAAGGACATGACACCCGCCAGCGCGGCGGCGGTATTCTCGCCCATCGAATGGCCGACCAGCGCGGCGGGTTTCACGCCCCAGCCCAACCAGAGCTGAGCAAGCGCATATTCGGTGATCATGATCAGTGGTAGCTGCACCGACGGCTTTTTGAGCGCCTCGGCAGCGGCCGCCTCCGCGCCCGGCTCGGGCAGCCAGAGCGCGCGGATATCATAGCCCAGCTGCGGCGCCAGATGATCCAGGCCGCGATCCATCCATTCGGCAAACACCGGCTCGGTCTCGTAAAGGTCGCGGGCCATTCCGGGATATTGCGCCCCACCTCCGGGAAACATGAATACCAGTTGCGGCGCCGTCTCGGGCGCCTCATGGGTAGGAACGCGCAGTGGATCGCCCGCCTCCAACAGCGCGGCAGCCTCCTCGTGGCTTTCGGCCACCAGAACGCGGCGCTTGGCAAAGGCATGTCGGCCTTCCTTGAGCGTCCAGGCGACATCGGCCAGCGGCTCTTCCGGATGGGCGCGCAGATGCGCGGCCAAGGCGTGCGACGCGGCATCGAGGGCCGGTTTGCTGCGGGCTGAGAGGGTTAGGACATGAAAAGGAAAATCGCTTTCTTCCGAAGGGGTGCGGGCAGGCGCCTGCTCCAACACCACATGGGCGTTGGTGCCGCCTACGCCCAGCGAGTTGACCGCGGCGCGGCGCGGTTCATCTGTCTCGGGCCAGTCGATCAGCCTGTCAGCCACGGCAAAGCGGCCACTGGCAAAATCTATCGCCGGATTGGGCGCCTCAAAATTCAGGCTGGGCGGGATCTGGCCGTGGTGCAGGGCCAGCGCCGCCTTGATCAGGCTGACCACCCCCGCCGCCGTATCGAGATGGCCGATATTCGTCTTCACCGATCCGATGCGGCAAGGCGTGCGCGCGCCCTCATGCGCCGCGCTCAGCGCCGCAATCTCAATGGGATCGCCCAGATAGGTGCCGGTGCCGTGACACTCGATGTAGCCGATGCTGGCCGGGTCCACATGCGCATCGCGCAGTGCGGCGCGGATGGCCTCGGCCTGCCCCTCGACACTGGGCGCGAGATATCCGGCCTTGGCCGCGCCGTCATTGTTGATGGCGGTGCCCTTGATGACGGCCCAGATATGATCGCCATCGGCCACGGCATCCTTCAGCCGCCGCAGCACTACCGCACCCGCACCGCTTCCGAAGACCGTCCCCTCGGCGCGGTGGTCGAACGCATGACAATGTCCGTCAGGCGACAGAATTTCATTCTGTTTGTAGAGATAGCCGCGCCCCTGCGGCAGCTCGATGGTGACACCGCCAGCAAGCGCCATGTCGCACTCGCCGTTCAGCAGCGCCTGCCGCGCATAATGAACCGCGACCAGCGACGTGGAACAGGCGGTCTGCAGTGTCACGCTCGGGCCCTTGAGGTCGAACACATGGCTGACGCGCGTCGTCAGGAAATCCTTGTCATTGCCGGTATGGCGCAGCAGGAAATGTCCCACCTCCTCGACCAGATCGGCATTGGTGCGAATATTGTCGTTAAAATAGCTGCCCTGCCCGCAGCCTCCAAAAACGCCGATGCGTCCGGCAAAGCCGCGCGGTGCGTGGCCTGCCTGCTCCATCGCGGCCCATGTCACCTCAAGGAACTTGCGGTGCTGCGGATCCAGGATCGCCGCCTCGCGCGGGCCGAAGCCAAAGAACTCGGCGTCGAAATCGGCAAACCCCTCCATCGGGGCGGTGGCGGGAACGTAATTTTTCTGGGCAATCCGGGCGGGATCCTCGCCCGCTGCGATCAAAGCATCGCGGTCTAGCCGGACAATGCTCTCCACGCCGCCCGCTAGATTGGCCCAGAATTGGCCGGCATCCTGCGCCCCCGGCACGTGGACAGCCATGCCAACGATGGCCAGATCGCCTTCGGATGCACGTGCCCGCGCGGCGACAAGATCGGAAAACTCAGCCATATTAACTCGCAAACTCCAACTGCCCCGCACAAACACACAAGGACAGCATACTGATACTACAGCGACTGAAAGACCGCGAAGTGCAGTTTCCAACCTGCATGAGTTTTGCCGGGCAAGCGACTGGTTTCAAGTCACTATAAGGCGACGTGGCGCATTTTTCTCTTAGCGCGCCTCGCGCGACAAATCATGTCCGGGAAACAGATTGGTCATCAGACGACAACAATGGCACATCACTGCAATCTTTCCAAAAGGAATCAGTGCCGGACTTCCGAGACCCCAAGCGAGGCCCGCCGCCGCCGCGCCGGACGCAGCTGCCCGATCAGCACCCTGCGCCGCTCCGGCAGCTCCATCGCATCCGCCTCCGGATCTGGCGCCTCTGTACGCAGCCGCGCCTCGCAGACCCCAAGGATCGCACCCGCCATGAGCCAAGTATAGGGCGTCAGTATGGCATTGAGCAGCATGTCGATCATCGTGATCGCCAACAGCACGGACAGGGGCGCCACATAGGCCGGGATGATCCCTTCACGGCCACGCCCCGTCCCCCACCAAAGAAGAATCAGCGGCCCACCGATCAGGCCCATCTGGGCGATGTAGCCAGCCCAACCGAACGTGCCGAAGACGATGATCCATTCACCATCGGGAATGGTCAGAACCGCGCCGGTTTGCGGATCATGCATCAGGTTACGGCCCCATCCGCCCCATCCGAAAAGGGGCTTTTCATCTGCGCGCTCCAGCAACCTCTCTTCGTTTTCAAAGCGATAGGCCAGCGATTGTGCGCGCTCCGGGCTGTAGGCTTCGGCTTGCGTCAGGATCGCCTCGGTCGGGATCATACCGTTGTTGCGCAGCATCGGATAGATCATCGCGATCAGCGCAAAGACCAGCGCCAGCCGCACCTGCAGCCGGGCCGAGCCGAGCAGGAAGATCGGCGTGAGCATCATCGCATACAGCAACGATGCCGCACTCTTGCAGAGCACCAGCAGGATCAGAAGATAAACAGCCGCCGACAGATATTGCAGGCGGGTGCCCTGTGGTGCGCCGCGCGACAGCGCCAATGCCGCCATCGCCGCACTCATGATGAAGAATGCCAACCAAAGCGCATGCGGCAGGAACACGATGGGCCGGAACCCGCCCTGACGCATCATCTGCGCGAAGTCATGCTGGAAAAACCCGTAGACCCAGACATTGATCTGTGGGCTGAGGCGGATCTCGACAAGCGCCGGGACAGAGTAGATCAGTGCACCCACCACGAGCGCCAGCAACAGTTCGCGCAGACCCTCGTCGCTGGCCAGAAGGCTCCGGCCCAAGAAGAACGGCAGAAGTACGATGATCTGCCCGACCGCCACCGACAGCGTATCGCGCAGCCCAAGCCCCGGCAGCATACCCGCCACAAAGCTGAGGGGCGTTCCATCGCCAGAAACCGGGAAAACAATTGCCTCGCCATTAGTCAGGACTGTCGGCAGCGCGCCGGCGACGAAGAGCATCAGCAGAGCGCGCATCGCCCAACCCTTGGGCCAGACCGAGACACGCCGGCGTAGGTAGAATACCGCCAGAAGAAACGCACTGATACTGGGGATCGACACCTTGTCCATTTCAGGCACGAGAGGCAGATCGAACCCCACCGATTGCGGCAACAGGAGATACCCGCCCAGGATGCACCAGATGATCGCCCGCTCCGCCGGCATCCGTTTGCACAGCAGCACGCAGACCAGCGGCCAGATCATCAGCATCAGATAGGCGAGTGCGTTTGGCATGGGGCGTCCGGGAAACAACGATTGTGCGCCTCTTAGCACGCTGCGCCCGACTTGTCCTGTCTGGCGAACCCGGCGACGCATTTGCATCGACGCGTAGCGCGGCTATGAAGGCGTGAGCAGAGAGGGCGCGCATCGGATGTTTCTGACCACGTCGAACGGCCGCAAGGTCTACATTTCCCATGCGCGCCGCGCCGCGCTGCTGGAGGATATACGCGCGCTCACGCGTCGCCGCGCCGGGTTTCGCATGGCGACGGTCAATCTCGACCACATGGTGCAGATCGCACGCAACGAAGCCTTTGCCGAGGCGTATGCACAGCATGACATGATCGTGGCCGACGGACGACCCATCCGCTGGCTGTCACAGGTCGCGGGCCAGCCTGTTGACCTGATGCCCGGCTCGGACATGATTGTGCCGCTGGCGCGCATCGCTGCCGAAGAGGGGCGCTCTATTGCGTTGATCGGCAGCACGGATGCGGTTCTCGGCGGCGCAGAGGCGCATCTGCGCACGCTCGTTCCCGGTCTGGAAGTGGCCTATCACCACGCGCCGCCCATGGGGTTCGACCCAGACGGCGCGGCGGCGGCAGAAATGCTGGCCGCGCTGGAGGCTTCAGGTGCGGCGCTCTGTTTTCTTGCGCTGGGCGCGCCAAAACAGGAGCGGCTGGCAGCACGGGGCGCGGCGCTTGCCCCATCGGTGGGGCTGGTCTCGATCGGTGCCGGTCTCGATTTTCTGGCAGGCCAGCAGCGGCGGGCACCGCGCATCATGCGCGCGCTGGCACTGGAATGGCTCTGGCGGGCGCTCGGCCATCCCACACGGCTGATACCGCGCTACGCACGCTGCGCCGCGATCCTTCCCGGCCTGGCATGGCGCGCAAGGCAGGCACGCTGAACGCTCACCTGTATTCGATCAGCCTGCTGCGGCGCCCGGCCATCCGGCCTGCATAGTAGCGCAGCGCGCCGCCCGCCTCGGCGAATTTACCCAGCACGGTGAAAACCGCCCAATCCCAATCGCCACTGCGAAGACCCAGCCGAAGCACCTGCGCGGGATAGAGCAACAAAAGCAGCGCCAGCGGCCACCAGATCAGACCGCCAAAGATGATTACGCCGGGCAGTGCCAGCCCCCAAATCAGTGCGCGCCGCGTCTCGGCAACCCAGTGTTTTTCGGGCGGGGCGCCGTGCCGTGCGGACCCTTCGGCAAAGGCGTAACCCGCGCGCCGAGCGCGCCGCCACCATTGGCCAAAGCGATGAATTGCCGCGTCGTGCCGCGTCATGTCGGTATCCAGCCGCCTGATGTGCCACCCGGCGGCCCGCAGGCGCAGGCACAGATCCGGCTCTTCGCCCGCAATCAGTGCAGGATCGAACCCCCCGAGGGCGGCGACGGCGCCGCGCCGCATCAGGGCATCCCCACCGCAGGCGCGCGCCGGGCCGATGGGCGTATCCCATTCGATATCGCAAAGGCGATTGTAGATGCTCGCCTCGGGCCGCGCTTCGCGGCGCCGGCCACAGACGACGGCGCAGCCGGGATCGGACTCCAGATGCGACAGCCCCGCCGCGACCCATCCCGGCGCGACGGTGCAATCGCCATCCACGAACTGCACGAACTCGCCATCACAAAGTGCCAGACCGGCGTTGCGCGCCCGTGCCGCGGTGAAAGGCTGCGACAGGTCCAGCTGCAGCACCTCGGCCGCGGCAGCCTCCGCCGCCGCTACGCTACCATCGGTACTGCCGCTATCGACATAGACGATGCGCCCCACTTGCCCTTGCAGCGAGGCAAGGCAGGCAACCAGCCGCGTGCCCTCGTTACGGCCGATCACGACGGCATCTACACGGTCCGTCACGGCGCGGCCTCTCCGAAAAGCGCGGGCGCCATCTGATCGACGAATGCGCCCGAGCGCGCATATTCATGCAGTACCTCGAAGGCATTTGCCGCGATCCGCTGCCGTGCCGGGGCATCCTCCAGCAGCCAGAGCAGACGCTCTTCGAAATCGCTCAGATCCCATTTGACCGGCACGTAGGTTTCATCCGGGATGAAGATGTCGGGCGCGGTCTCCACATGGCTCATGTCCTGCTTCAACAGGGCGGCGCCGCAAAGGATCGCCTCATAGTCGCGCCAGCAGACCTCGCCATAGCCGAACGGGCTGAAACAGACCTTCGATGCGGCAAGTTCGCGCAGGAAACGGTCATGCCGCACGCCGAACCCCGTGATGGCGCGCACCCCTTGCAGCCCGGCTACCGCAGCGGCGCAGCCTGCGCGCATGGCGTTGTACCAGGGCGATCCCTCGACCGCGATGCGCGCATGCAGATCGAAGCGGCGCGGCCCTCTGGGCATCCGCCCGCGGTCGAAGACCGGCAGCATGAAATCAGCCGTGGCAAAGGATGGGCCCAGATGAAGTTTACCGAGAAAGTCGTTGGAAACAGGGAATATCTGATCGTCATGGTTGAGATTGTGTTCCCGCCCGTAATAATCCATCAGCGTCGTGTCACCATAGGTCTTCTGCCCATATAGGGCGCGGTCGCGCAGCAGATGTTTCGACACGTAGGCATCCACCAGCGGACCCATTCGCGCGGCAAGCCGCAGATCGGTAGGGGCGAACCAGTCCAGATAGATCAGACGCGCCGCCGGGTTCGCTGCGCGAATGCGGTCGACAAGCTTTGCGAGCGCCACATCTGAAATATCGAAATGCGTTTGAAAGCAGATTGTTGTCGCGCGCTCTAAAAGTTCAACATCAAGGTCGCCCTCAACGGATATCTCACGAATTTCTGCAGTGAGACGCGTGCGGAACCGGTCTGCATGGTAGTGAAAGCCGAATAGCTGACTTTGCGGTATCGGATGATCGATGCCCAGCAAAAGAACCCGGCGAGCGGTGGTCCCGCCGAACGGCCGTTGAAACGCACCCGCCCGTTTACGGCGGTGAAGCGCGCGTGCGAGTCGCCGTCTCAATGCGTCAGTCATGCTTTCGCCTCCGCCAAAGCATCCGAGATCAGACGCTGCGGGCGTCCCATCTCAAGCCGCGCGGCGATTTCGATCAGGCGGCGCGCGCGGGGGGCATCCAGACCATCTAGGCAGATCGTATGCAGGCGCAGGGCGGTATCCGGCGCCCGCTTCAATCGCGGTGGCGGGCGCAGAAAGGCGCGTCGCTCGGCCATCGCGCGAGGACCAAGGGCGGCGGTGATATGAAGTACATCCACCATGCTCCGCAGTTTGTGCCGGGCGCCTCCTCCCCGCGGCGCAGGGACGGCAAACCCCGCGGCAAAGGGTATATCGGCAAAAGCCGGATAGGCCCGCGCGATGACATCGTCATGAAGCATCTGATCGCGCGTCACGCTGTAGGGTAAAGACAAGCAGAAACTGGCGAAATCCGGATCGAGATAGGGGCAAAAGACCGGGCTTGCGGTTGAGAGGATTGCCTGAGGGACGAAATTGATCTCGCGCCGGGTCCGGTGATACATCCAGAACATCTGGTAAGGGTCTGGCGCATCCACATATTTAGCAATTGTCTCCCCCAGATATTCATGCACTTCGTCATCCATTCCCGGCGACAGGATCGGCCCCGCGCCGCGCCCCCAATGGGGATGCGAGATGACTCGCGCATGGCCCTCGGTCAGGCCGCGCGCGATGCCGGTATAGTCGCCTTTCTCCGCTAGCCGGAAAAAAGCCTCGGCATCATTGTCGGGATTGGTCAGGATATCGCCCGCGATCCCGTCAAAGGCAGCGTCGCCAGTGCCCAGCATGTAGTCGTACAGCGGCATCATCTGAACATGCTCATCCACGCAAAGGCTGGTCATCACGGCGCAGCGCAGCGCATCGGCAAGGCGCGGGCGCGCATGGCCCAGCACGACATGCGCCACGCCTGCGCGCGCGGCCACCGCGCGGGCGGCCAGAGCCTCGCCATTCATCACGGCGCCATTGTGATGAAAGGTCACGCAAGCGCGCGGCATGTGGCCCTGCTGCAGCATTTCCAGCAGGATGTGCCGAGAATCGCGGCCGCCACTGAGCGGCAGCGTCAAAGGCCGATCCGAAGCAGACAAAATACGCGCCATGGATTGCCGAAACAGATGCGTCATACCCTCGAGCGCATCCTCGCGGGTGATGCTCTGCACCTTGGGCATGGGCGCGTCGCCGGAAATGCGCAGCACTCCGTCCTGCCAAGTCAGCCTCCCGTTGGGCGGCAGCGTGCGCACATATTTCAGCGGCGTGTCGTCATTGATGAAAACGCCGATCCGGTGAAAGACCGCGAGCGCGCGATGGTCCTGGGTTGCGTCCGCCCCGCAAGCGACCAGCGCCAGCAGACTGGGCGAAAGGGCAATGACTCCCCCCTTCTCATAGACGAAGAGGCTGTAGAATCCGTGGCAGTCCACCTCGGCCTTCAGGCGCGATCCGTCCCACTGCCAGGCCGCGTGCAATCTGCCCAAATTGTCCGCCAGGTTCGGCCCCGACCGCCACGAAGCAGGCCCCGAAGCCACGGGGCGGCCATCCTTCATCTCGAGCCAGAAAACCGGCGCATCGTGATCAGCAGTCTTCATGGAAGCTGCCCGTCCTTGCAGGGAAAAATGCATCATCCTACATGAATTTGGCGAATTTGCGGCATTCGCCTCCCTAACAGAGCGTCGCTGAACTCGGTACGCGTCATCGCGCGATCACAAGATCGGCACGCAAACCGCCCAGACGCTTCGAAGTACCCAGGCGCAAGCTGCCCCCATGCGCGCGCACGATGTCGATGGCAATCGACAGGCCCAGCCCCACACCCGGCCCCTTGTCCTGATTGCGCGAGGGCTCGAGCCGGGCGAAGGGCCGCAGCGCCTCCTCGCGTTGCGCCTCGGGGATGCCCGGGCCATCATCCTCGACGGTGATGCGAAGCGCTCGATCGGTCAGCACCATCGACAGCTCGGCCCGTGTGCCATAGCGTACTGCGTTGCCGATCAGGTTCTCCACCGCCCGGCGGATTGCGACAGGGCGTAGCGGGACCGTCCCCTCGCCGGTGATCTCATGCAGCGTTGCGGGAATATTGGCGCGCGCGCAATCCTCGGCAATCCGGCGGATCAGCTGTCCCGGATCGACCGGCTCGGGCTCGCCCTCGGACGCGCCGCGGGCAAAGTCCAGAAACGCATCCATCAGGCGCTCCATGTCGCGCACATCCCGCAGCATCGGCGCGCGCTCTTCCTCGTTCTCCAGCATCTCGAGGCTCAGCTTGAGGCGCGTCAGCGGCGTGCGCAGATCATGGCTGACGCCGGACAGCATGAGAGTCCGCTGCTCGATCTGGCGCTCGATCCGGGCGCGCATGTCCAGAAAGGCATTGCCCGCCGCGCGCACCTCGTTCGCGCCCGACGGGCGATAAGGCTCGTGACGCCCTCGCCCGAACGCTTCGGCGGCGCGGGCCAGCCGTGTGATGGGGCGCAACTGATTGCGCAGGTAGAGATAGGCAATCAGCGTCATCAGGACGCCGAAAAATACCATATTCACGAAAAGCTGGTGCGGGTTGGAGGCCGAAAAGCGCCGCCTGTCAATCGTCATGCGCATCGGACCGTCAGCGGTTTGCAGATAGAGATCAACCAATTGGCCGCCGCTGAGATCCACCGCAATGAGGCGGGGGAGCAGTGCCTCGATCTCGTCCAGAAGGATCAGCCCGGTGATGTCGTACCATGGCCGCAGGTTCTGCGCGGGAACATCCTCGGGCTGGACGCGCATCATGATGATGGCAAGCGCGTCGGCAATCGGCGCCGGATCATCGCTGTCGAGCAGCAAGCGCACCTCGCGGCTGACCGAGGTGGTCATCTGCCGCGTCACCCCTTCGAAAAGGCGCTGTGCCGAGACCACGGAGACCACCAAAAGCAGCGAGATGACCGGCAACAGCAGGATCAGGAAGGCGCGGCCATAGAGACCACGCGGCATGGTGCGCTTGAGCCATCGAAACATAATGGCCGACGCTACGCCAGCCCCCTCACCCGTGCAAGCCGCGGCACGCGTCTGCCTGTTCCTGTCGCACCAGGCTGGACGGCGCAGCACGCGGCCGATAGCCTTACCCCATCGCACAATTCTGACGGAGGCGCGCCGCCCCTTGTCCGACACCTTCCCTTTCGACCCCATGCCCGGCCAACCCGAGCATCTGCCTGCCGCTATCCTCGGCCAGGATCTGCGCCGGATCCTTGCACCCAACCCGTCGCCCATGACGTTTCGAGGCACAAACACATACCTTCTGGGCACCAAGGACATTGCCGTGATCGACCCCGGCCCCGATGACGACCGGCATCTGTCCGCCCTCCTGTCGGCTATTGGCCCAGATCAGCATGTGAGCCATATTCTGGTCACCCACGCGCACCGCGATCATTCGCCCCTCGCGCGCCGCCTTGCCGCCGAGACCGGCGCGCCCGTTCTGGCCTTTGGCGATGCCAGTGCCGGCCGCAGCCCGGTCATGGCGCAGCTTGCAGCGGATGGCATGATCGGCGGCGGCGAAGGCGTGGATGCGGAGTTTGCGCCCAATATATTTCTGAAAGATGGCGAGGTCCTTCATGGCGCTGGATGGCAAATCCATGCGCTCTGGACGCCGGGACATTTCGGTAATCACATGTGCTTTGCCGCCGGAAACGCAATCTTTACGGGCGATCTGGTCATGGGCTGGGCCAGCTCTCTGGTTTCGCCGCCCGACGGGGATGCGGCGCATTTCGTCGCCTCCTGCGCAAGGCTCAAGGAGGTGGGGGCCGCTGTGCTGCATCCCGGCCATGGTGCGCCGGTGCTTGATCCGTCTGCCCGCCTCGATTGGTTGATGCAGCACCGCGCGGCGCGTGAGGCTTCGATCATCGCCGCGCTGGCCGATGGTCCGGCCACCGCGGCGGCGCTGACCGGGCGCATCTATACGCAAACCCCAGCCGCCCTGATGCCCGCCGCCACGCGCAACGTTCTGGCGCATCTGGTTGATCTCACCGCGCGCGGCGAGGCGGCTGCACAAGGGCCGCTCCATGCCGATGCCGTATTTACGCTGACTCGGGGATCCGAGCGCAGCTGACCCTTCCGGCGCCGCTCATCCCTTGGCTTCGCCCAGCCGGTCGGCCTTTTCTGCGCCGCGCTCCCCCATCGGTTCGTCCTCGCCGATGGTGGTGTCATAGCGCGTCTGCGCCTCCACCTCGGCATTCAACTCGGCCCCCATCAGTACGATGTAGGCAGAGATCCAGAGCCACATCAGCAGGACGATCGCTCCGCCGAGTGAACCGAAACTCTCGTTATACGAGCCGAAATTGGCGGCGTAGATCGCAAAGCCGATGGACGCCACCAGCCAGACCGCGCAAGCGACAAACGATCCGGGCGAGGTCCAGCGCCATTCCGGCCGGTCCCGGTCAGGGCCAAACCGATAGAGGAAGGTCAGAGCGACGGACAGCAGGATCAGCAGGAAAAGCCAGCTGCCCGCCGTCACCGCCATCTCGACCACCGGGCCCAACTGCACAAAAGCCAGCCCTGCGGGCACCGCCATCATCAGCACCATTGCCACGATCACGCCGAGGATCAGCGCGATGGTCAGGCCGAAGGTGATGACCTTGAGCCAGATGAAGCCGCGCTCTTCTTCCTCATCATAGGCGACATTGAGCCCCTCGATCAGACTTCCAACCCCCTTCGAGGCCGAATACAGTGCTAGAACGATGCCGAGAACGGCCGCAAGACCGAGGCCGCCCTCGCGCGAGCCTGCAACCTCCTCGGCCTGGTCCAGAATGATGCTGGCAACCTGCTCGGGCATGACCTCTGAAAAGGTCTGAAGCTGGCTCACGATCTGCGACGGCTCCAGCATCAGTCCCCCGATGGCCAGAAGCGCGGTGAGCGCCGGAAATATGGCCAAAAGTGCGTAGAAGGCGACGCCTGCCGCTATCAGACCGACATGGTCGCGCGCCATCTCGTCCTTGACCCGCAGGGCGATATCCTTCCATCCTTTGGCCGGAATCCCGGAGGGTTTTTGCGCGTCGCGGCCACGGGTCATAGATATCTTCCTGGAGTTAATCTGAAAAGAAAGCGGGGCAGCCTACTATCTCAGGCTGCCCCGTGTGGCTTAGCTCTTGCTTTTGACGTCGTCCTTGACGTCACCGAGGTTTTCCTGCTCGGCCTTGTCCTTGGCGGCTCCGGCAACCTGGCTGGCTGCGGACCTTGCCTTGTCCGCTGCCGTATTGGCCGCATCCTTGACATCGCCTTCGAGGTCCGAGGCGACGGTCTTGGCCTCATCAACGCCCGCCTTGACGACTTTCTGCGCCTTTTCGACCTCTTCGGCATAAATACGTTCGGCTTCGTCATAAAGGTCGTCGCTATAGCTGCCGACATACTCATCCTCGACCCGTGTGCGCGGCAGCGCGCCGGCGATCGCCGCACCGAGGGCGAACGCCACGGCACCGGCGACAAGCGGATGCTCTTCATAAAAGTCGGCGGCCTGATCCGCCCCCCGGCTAAGACGCCGACCGGCCTCGTCGCGCGCATCCATGGCGCGGGCACGGGCGGCTGCGATCCGGTCGCGCGCTTCTTCTGACAGGTTCTCGGTTCCCTCTGTCAGCCGCCGTTGCACAGCGCTGGCCCGCTGCGACGCGCTGCTCCAGAGATTGCCTGCGCGATCCCGCACGCCTTGTGCTGCGTCGCTGGCCGTATCCGAAACGCTATGTGCCGCATCGCTGGCGCTGTCGTGCACCGAAGATGCCGCCGAAGACACTGCGCCTGCCGCCGCAGAGGACCCGGCAGAGACCTTGTCCTGCGCATTGCTGGCGGCACCGCGCACGGCGTCCATTGCCCCGCCGGAGTGCGATCCGCCGCTGTGGCGCATATCGCCCAACTCATGCCGGTCCCAGTCGCGGGCCCAAGAGGGCTGCGCGCGCATGCGATCTTCCGCGCCCGTTTTCGGACCGCTATAGCTGGCCCCGCGGCGGGCGGCATAATCGGGCACGTCGCCGTGATCGACATCACGGGTGTAGGACACGCTGCGGCGGCGATAGCGTGCCTCGTCGCGGCGACGATCATCGTCGTAATCGTCAGCGCTGCGCCCGGATTTGCGATTGTTGCCGAACATCAGCCACGCGAGTCCTGCCCCTGTCAGGGCAAGGGCTACCGGGTTGTCGCGAGCCGAGCGCGCAATGGAGCGGCCGAATTCGCCGCCATGTTCGCGGACTTGGTCGCCCAGTTGCTGAAACGCGCCGTCCAGTGAGAGACGATCCTGCAGGTCATTGATCGAGTCCTTGAGACCCATGCGCTCACGCTCGATCTCGCGTTCGATTTCTTCGGAAGATTTGGCATTACTTGTCATCGTAGGCATCCTTTATTGCTGAGGCGTCCCGCTTGACGTTGGTCGCGGTGCGCGAAGGCGCCAGGCTGGACAGCTTGAGGTCATTCATTCCTTTGCCCGCCATCACGAAAGCGATTACGGCAAAAACCACGCCGACGATCAGCGCGCTCCACCCGGCGTCCAGACCCGCCTCGGTCAGTGCCGCGACCAAGGCCGCCGACAGAACGTTAAGCGCGGTCAGGGCCACTACGATCGCTCCCACGATCAACCCGAGAGCGACGGCAGCGCGGTTGAGGTTTTCCGACACTTCGGCGCGGGCCAGGTCCACTTCCTTGCGGACCAGCGCGCTGACATGGGTCAGCGCGTCGGACAGCATGTCCGAGGTCGATTTCTTGTTTGAATCGCTCATGACGCACCTCCGCTTGTGGGCCGGACATCGGCTGTCCGGTTGATGTTGGGGCTGGCCGGGCGGTGGCTGGCATGGACCGAGCTGGCCGATTGATAAGGATCGGGTTGCACGTCGCTGCGGTCGCGCCGAGCCGATGCCGTTGCAAAGCGCGTGGCGGCAAAGCCTGCCAGTGCGACACCGCCGAGGAAAAGGAGCGGATTGCGCTTGGCAAAGCCGCTGAGTTCTTCGGCCATCTCGCCCAGGTCCTTGTCGCGGATCGTGTCCGACACATCGGCCAGACCGCCTGCGATCTGGCCGATCGTGCGCTCCTGCGCCGAGCCGTTCCGCATGTCATCGGCGGCCTTTCGCAGTGCCGAGGCCACGTCTGACACTTCGTCGGCAACGCCGGTTTTGGCGCGTTCGGCGCGGCGCGTTGCGTCTTCGCGGACCGCGCCCGCCGCATCCTGCGCGGCATCGCGGGCACTGGCGCCCAGATCAGCCGATTTGGCTTTTACCTGCTGTTTGAGGTCTTCTGATGTATTCGAGGTAGGTTCGGTCATGATACTCTCCCTTGGAGTTCAAAATACAAGATTGAGGACAGCGAGGATCACCACGATCACTCCGATCAAATAGAAGATTCCGTACATGGTTTTCTCCGTTCAGCCTGCGTCTTCACAAATGGGTGACATGTAGAAACAAGACTGTCGGCGGGTTTTTGGTTCCGCGACTTTCGGGACAATTTCCAAACCGGCAAAGCGCTCCAGGCTCGACGGCCAATGTCGGCAAAGGGTGCGCACCAGCACGCACCAAGGAAAGCAGAGGTAGGCGGAGCGTGAGCAGGTCTGTTACCGCGTCTGCCTCAATGGCGCGACGCGTCGCAATGCATGGGATTCCTGTAGCGACCAGCTGCTACGACTGTTTCAGAGCCTCTAGCGCGCAGGTCAGGTGCCAGCGCACACCGCCCGGCGCGTAATCCAGCGACACGGTCGCATTCAGCGCGGAACTGGTCATCTGGTCGATCACCGTCGAGCCAAAGCCCTTGGACCGGGGCGCGGAGACGGTCGGGCCGTCATGCTCGGCCCAGCGGATGTCAAAACTGTTGGTTTTGGGCTGGACATCCCAACTGACAGTGACCCGGCCGTTTTCATTCGACAGGGCGCCATATTTCCCGGCATTGGTTGCCAGTTCATGCAACGCCATGCCCACCGCCTGCGCGGCCTGGGCCGAAAGCTCGATCGGTGGTCCGGAAAGGTGAATGCGGGTATCGAGCAGATCCCGAAAATGATCCAGCTGCGATCCTGCCAGGCTATGCAGATCAATCCGGTCACTCCCGCCATCCAGCAACAGATCCTGCGCACGCGACAAGGCGCGCAGACGCGTCTCGAACCGGTCGAGAAAGCCTTCAGTACCGCCACGCGCGGTTTGCCGCGCCACGGCCTGAACGAGCGTAAGGATGTTCTTGGTACGGTGGTTGATCTCGCCCATCAGTAGCGTGGCATGGGCGCGCGCCTCCTCGCGCGCCGAGACGTCGAAACCGGAGGCGACAAGGCGCACAAGGCGACCATCCTCGTCGAAGATGGGCATAATGAGAACGTCGACGGTGATCAGTTGATCACCTTTCCCGCGCACGACCACGTCAAAGCGCTCGGGCTCGCCGGTCTGCGCCTTGGCCACGGCCTGCCGACACTGTTCGGCGATCTCGTCCTTGTAGGCCCACCAGGGCGTTTCCCAGAATTTCTTGCCGATCACATCGCCCCGGGCGAGGCCGCCAAAGTCCAGCGCGGGCTGGTTGATCTCGGCGACCCGTCCATCGGGGCCCAGCACGCCGACGAAAGCCAGCGTGCTGTCGATGACGGTCCGGAGCTGGCTTTCGCTTTGGCGCAGGGACATTTCGGTTTCTTTAACCGCAGTGATATCCTGAATGACCCCGATCACCCGAAGGGCGCGGCCCTCGTCATTGCGCACCACCTCGCCTTTCGCGGCAAGATAGCGGACCTCATCCGCGCCGATCAGGATGCGAAAATCGACTTCGAGCCCCCCTGCCCGCCGCGCCGCCTTCTCAAAGGCCGTCTCGACGCGTCTGCGGTCCTCCGGGTGTATCGAATTGCGCCATAGCTGGCTCATATCCCCTGAATATCCGGGCTGGCCGAACAATTTGGCCAGTTGCGCCGTGCCGCTCACCTCCTGCGTGACGAGGTTCACCTCCCACGCACCCATTTGGGCAGCGCTATAGGCGAGGCCCAGCTTCTTCTGCTGCTCTTCCAGTGCCCGCTCGTCGCGCACCCGTTCGCTCAAATCGTAGAAATAGCAAAGAACGCCGGGCTCACCGTCGTCGAGGATCGTCCGCTCGATGCTCCAGTCATAGGCTTCGAGCACCTTGCGATCGGCACGGTCCTGGATCACCGGTTCGGCGTAATATGGTGTACCGGTGTCGAGCGTCTTGCGGAATTGCGTCACGGCATAAGACGCAAAGGGATCATCCCAGAGGATATTGAGGACTTCCCCGATATCGCGCCCTATAAGGTCGTCTATCTCCGAGAAAGCCGCCATGCCGGTCCGATTGATGCGCACCATCCGCAGATCGGCGTCCACCGCATAGACGCCGACTGGCGCCGTATCGATCAGGCGCCAGAATTCATCGCTGGCGAGTTTCAGATGCGACGTCGGCCCGGTCGTCTGCCTGACGATATCCGTCAGTGTCCCTGTGACACGATCGACCTTGCCAGTGGCCTGCTCACGGGTTGCATGCGCCCGTCCGGCGTCCCGCACCCACAGCGTGCGTCCATCCGGCAAAACAAGGCGATAGGAAAGCTCATAGGGGCCGGGGCGCCGCGTGATCGCATCCATGCTGCCGGTCACCCAATCGCGGTCCGATGGATGAATATGTCTGCGCATCGTCTCGCGCGTGATCAGACCATCGGCCGGGCACAGGAGCAATTGCCGCAATGCAGGACACCAGACGGACTCACCATGTCGCACGTCATAGACATAGGATCCCAATAATTGGCATTCCGGCATGCCGCCGATCCTGTCATTTTCCCGCGCTTCTGTAACATCGATGAATATCCCGCTGACTAGGTCATGACCCGAACTGTGCGAGCGAACAAGCGACGCGTGCGAAATCAGATGCACGACCTTGCCGTCTGGCCGTATGAACCGGAACTCTTCCGTCCGATTGCCCCCGGTTTCAAGAAATGTGATCGTCTCGGCTTCGATCCGGATCCGGTCGTCAGGATGAATGCGGTTGAAAAATTGATCTGTCGAGATCGGGCTGGCGACACCAAGCAAGGATCGTGCCCGATCAGACAGGCGTGTACAATCTGTCTGAGAACTCCATTCGAAACTGGACACGCCCGGCAGCGTATCAAGCGAGCTGGCAAAATCAGACCGGGCACCCTCACTCATTCCCCCGCCTCCGTGAAGATGATGCGAAAAGGCAAGTATGCTATGGAATTTAAATACAAGTCAATTTCAAGCGCGGGCACCATTGCCCTCGAACAGAATTCTGGAACCACCGCGCGAACAGGTTGGTCATCCACGTTTTTCGGAACGATCCCGCGCCCCACCGCTGCCCGAACGACACCGGAGCCGACGATGTCGCGATGGGCGGCGTTGCCGACCCGCTGACCGCGGCTCAACAGGATGACACTTTCGCCCAACTGTGCCGGCTGAAAATCCTGGTCTTCATCTTATGCACCGCCCTCCAAATGCGTTTATGCACGAATTTCGCTCGTCGGTATGAAAGGCACGCGCCATGTATTTGGCATCTGCCGGTCCCTCTGCCAAAACGCTCCTAATCATGAAATTGCTGCTGATCGGCGGCCATGCACGCAAAGGCTTAAAGTGGTCTTCGCATGAGTGCACATAGCCTGAAGAAGCCATTTTCTGAACAAATACTCACCGGAGCCGGTCAGGATTCCGGTTGCATCTTGTCGCCGGGAAAACGCCAGGTCAATCAGCATCGAGACGGCAAGACGGCTAGCTTGTCTCCAGGCCGGGCCCGGTCTGGCGGTCGATCACCACGACCTCAGCGCCAAATTTGGCCAAATAATACGCGGTGGTGACGCCGATGACGCCCGCACCCATAACCACAACCTTCATGAGAAATACCTTTCGCCCGCAGCATGTGGCTTGGATATAGCCATATCTGCGGTTAATCTGATTGCCGATAGGCATCATGCCACGTGGATGATGCGCGCTGAAGACCTAAGAGGCTTGAAGGACACCTTAGTTACTGTCCAGCAATTCGCTCGCCGTAAGTGAGTGTCCAAACCAAGCCAGAGATGCCAGAGCCGTATCTCGGCGCGCAGGTCTTCTGCCAGCCTTGCGAGCGAGATCGATGCGACTTTGGTCATGCATGATCGCTTTGCTTGATTGAATGATACTAAACGGCCCTGTTGCACAAATCGCGTGAGGGATTCATCTCGTGAATCCAGCATGGTAGCTGGGTTTCATGAGCAGACCGATACCCCCAAGCTACAAGACCAGGAACTGGTCGGCCTACAATGAGGCGCTCAAGCGTGTCGTTTCACGACCTCGCTGCCGGGCAGCGGGTAGCACTGGCATCAAGGTTGCGGCGCCATGATCAGCAGCGTGCCTGAACACGAACTGAATTGCCTGCATGTGCCGACAGGAAGTCGCGACTCGAACCCGCCCGACCCGTGCCCTGGGTGCCGAGGATTTCAATGAAGACGGTAGTGCTGCGATGACGTCATCCGTTACCAGCGAGTCAGTGGAAGTCCGGATGCGAGTAGAGCCCCGACCGAACCCATGTCAATGAGCTGTCCAACGATCTCCGAAAGGCGTTCAGGCAGTTCTTGAATTGGGTCGAACTACGCAAAGAGACATAGCTTCAAATACTATGAGCCCTTTCTGTTCGAAGTACTAACCATTTTAGCTTGCCCGCGCCGGATCTACCGAAGAGGTTCATTGCAACTGCTTCGAAACCATTCGGCAACCCCACCTTTCTGGGTAAGCTAGCAAGCTATTCAAATTCAAATGCCCATCCCCTCTTCAAGAGCGTTTTCGATGGACTGAGCAATTGCGATCAATTCGAATTCGCGACCAGGTCCTGCCATCAATTGCAATCCAAACGGCATCTGACCAACATCACGTGGCAGAGGTATGGAAACGGCACTGAGATCAAGATAATTGGCGGGCTGCGTATTGCGCGTCATGCCAAGCGCCAGTTCAAAGCCCTTTTCGGGATCCTCAAGCGCCGAGACAGGGCTGGCGACATCACCGACGGTCGGCGATATCCAAGCATCGAACCCTGCGATGCGCCCATGGACAGCGTGCATTGATGCGGACCGCCGTGCTTCCAATTGCACAAGGCGGATCGCGTCAACGTCAAAAGCTGTCTTGACCCGTTTTGCAATCACCGGATCCATCAGCGAAAGACCTTCATTGGCCCGCTCGCGCCCCAGCGATGCGACCAGGCACACCGGCAAGACGGCTGGGAAATAGTCTTCTCGCTCAGGCGCTTCGGGGATATCGACCGGCTCGATAGAGGCGCCATGCCGAGAGAGCAGATCAATCGCCTGCTCGACGCGCTGCGCTGCCGAAGGCTCGATCCCGTCGAAGAAATACGTGCTAGGTCTGCCGATCCTCAGCGCCGATATCGGCCTCTTCGGAGCGGGCGCCTCACCTGTCAGAACCGAGAGGATGATCTCGGCATCGCGCGCATCGCGCGTCAGAAGGCCGATCGAATCGAGATGAGCCGCCAGCGGGAATGCGCCGTCGTTGGAGAGACGCCCGAACGACGTCTTGAGGCCGAAAACGCCATTCAAGGCGGCGGGCACCCGCACCGAGCCACCGGTATCACTGCCGATCGCAAAGCCGCAGAGGCCAGCGGCCATAGCGACAGCGGAACCCGAGCTTGATCCGCCGGGCAGCCGATGTGTGTCGGGGTCATGCGCATTCCAGGGGGTGCCGTGCGGCGCCGAGACGCCCGTGATGCCCAGGGCGAACTCCACTGTCTTGGTTTTACCCAGAATGATACATCCGGCCCGGCGCAGCGCCAGAACAACAGGCCCCTCGGGGCCGATCAGATCCTGAACCTCCAGCTTGGTGCCGCCGGTGACTGGCATCCCGTCAACGCGGATGAGATCCTTGACCGCGATCGGCACGCCCATCAGCGGCCCCAGATCACAGCCCGCAGCCCGCATGGCATCAATCGCCTGCGCCTGCCGGATCGCATCATCGGCCGCAACATGAGCGTATGCGCCCAGCCTCTGGTCCAGCTCCGCAATACGGTCGAGATAGTCTCGCGTCACTTGCTCGGCGGTCAAAGCGCCACTGCGGAACTGGCGACTGAAGTTGGAAATTCCCCCGGAGGTCAAAGGATCATCGGCTGGCATGGCTAGGCTCCAAAAATTCTCTTAGCGTTACTTGACGTAAGTTATTTGTTATTACAACAATGCCTCTCGAAGTTTCGCAATATTGATGCGTCCGCGCGCCTCGCGGCGTTAATGTTCAACTAGGAGCTTGATGTAATGAGAAAGAATCTGACTTTGGCGCTTGCCGCCGGCCTGACCATGGGCACCGCCGCCCATGCGGAGGTAGAGATCGGCGTGATCAACAGCCTTTCGGGCGCCTTCTCGGCCTTCGGCGACCGCTATCTGACCGGCATGGAAGTCGCGCTGGACGAAATCAACGCCAATGGCGGCATCAATGGCGAAGACCTGACCCTGAATATACAGGACGACCGCTCGGAGGCACAAAGCGCCCTCGCCGCGGTGGAAAGCCTCGACAATGCGGGCGTGCCGATGGTCATCGGCTCCTACGCGTCCTCGATCACCGGACCGATGGCCCAGATCATGACGCGCCAGGAAATCCCGCTGCTGGTTCTGGGCAGTGCCGACGATTCGATCACCAAGCCTGGCTCGCCCTGGGTTTTCCGGGCCAAGCATAACTCGACCATCGTCGCGGGCGCCTATTTCGACTATTTTGACTGGCTGCGCGAGACCAAGGACGAAGAGCTGAAGACCATCGCGATCATTTCGGGCAATGGCGCCTGGCCCACATCGCTAGCCGAGAAAGGCGAGATGCTGGCCGAAGAGCGCGGCTATGAAGTCGTCGGCCGTCAGGCCTACGATCAGGGCGTGACCGACTTCCGCCCCATCCTCAACCGTTTCATCGGCGAGAACGAGCCCGATATCCTTTACATGATCTCCTACGCCGAGGACGGTGTCGCCCTGACCCGCCAGATCAGCGAAGTCGGCCTCAATGCCAAGGTCATCGCGATGGATACATCCGCCGCCCTGACCAGCTACATCGATCAGGTCGGCGATCTGGCAGAATATGTCGTGACCGCCGTCAGCTGGAGCAAGGACGTGCAATATGAGGGCGCGCAGGACCTCTATGGCCGCCTCAAGGACGCGGCCGGCGCCGAGCCCTCATTCTACGAGGCCGAAGGCTATCTGGCGCTGACCGTCGCGGCCGACGCGCTGCGCCGCGCCGGATCGACCGACCGGACCGCCGTGCGCGATGCCCTCAAGGCGACCGATCTCGACACCTCCGTGACCTCGGTCAAATTCGAGGATGAGGGCGAGTTCCAGAACCAGAACCCGATCCGCAGCCTCATCCTGCAAATTCAGGATGGCGGGCATGTGACGGTCTACCCCGCGGACCTTGCGGCAGAAGAAGTTCGGTTCCCGAACCCTGCGTGGGACGCGCGCTGATCCCTGCCAAAATGGCCTGCCATGATATCGTGGCAGGCCATGCCGCCCTCAGGCGATAAGCGCCGTTCAAGTCTGGAATAACACATCATGCTCGACCTCATTGCGTTTGCGCAGAACCTGTCGAACGGCCTGCTGATCGGCGGTGTCTATGCACTGGTCGGGGTCGGGCTGACTTTGATCTTCGGCGTGATGCGCACGATCAACTTTGCCCACGGCGATTTCGTGGTTCTGGGCATGTATTCCGCCGTCCTCTTTCATCTGGTGCTTGGCTGGGATCCTTACCTGTCGCTCGTCATCGCCATGCCTGTCGGGTTCTTCACCGGCGTGCTCATCGAAAGCCTTATGCTGGCGCGGCTTGTCGAAGCGCCGGCCGAGTCGTCCATGCTGGCCACGCTGGGGCTGTCACTGGTCATCGGCAACACGCTGCTGCTGACCTTTGGCGGCGAGCCGCAATCGGTTCAGGTCAGCTACGCCGCCTCGACCATCGCTATCGGGCCGGTCCGGGTGTCAGTGGTTCTGCTTCTGGCCGGTCTGGCCACCGCACTGGCCATTATCGGCCTCTATCTGGTGCTCGAGCGCACGGAAATCGGCCGGGCGATCCGGGGCACTTCCGAGAACCGTCTTGGCGCCGAACTGGTCGGCATCAACACGACGCGGATCCATTCCATCGTCTTCGGCCTCAGTGTCATGCTGGCGATGATCGCTGGTGCGACCCTGATCCCGCTGCTGTTTGCCACCCCGACGACCACAGGCGCCATTTTCACACTCAAGGCGTTTGTCGTCACCGTCCTGGGCGGTCTAGGGCGCATTGGCGCGGCCATTGGCGGAGGGCTTTTGCTGGGCGTCATCGAAGTGCTGGGGGCGTCCTATCTGGCCTCCGAGTATCGTGACGCATACGGACTTATCGCGTTCCTGCTCATCTTGCTCCTGCGGCCCGAAGGCCTCTTCGGCAGCTCGGTGAAACGCGTATGAGCCGGCCCATGACATTTGGCGCCATCGCGCTTTTCGCCCTTGTCGGTCTGGCCTATCCGCATGTCTTTCCGGCCTACATGACCGTCGGCATCACGATGCTGCTGTTCATCGGCTGGGCCACGGCCTGGGATATCCTTGGCGGATGGGCCGGTCAGGTCAGTCTCGGGCATTCGGCCTTTGTGGGCCTGGGCGCCTATGTGGTCGCGATCGGACAGATTGATCACGGCCTCGCCCCCTGGATCACCCTTCCACTGGCAATGCTGGCCGCCGCCGCGCTGGCCTGGCTCTGGGGGTCCATCACATTCGGGCTGCGCGGCCCCTATTTCACCCTCTCGACAATTGCCGTCGCCGAAATCCTGCGCCTCGTCGCCATCAACGAGGGTTGGTTGACGGGGGGCGCCACCGGCGTCTTCATCGCCACCCTGCCCGAGCCCTTCGGCATCGATTTATTCGAGCGTGCGACCCAGTATTACATGGCACTGGTCTTTGCGCTGATCTGTCTTGGAGGCACTGCCTGGATGTCGATGGCGCGGTTCGGCTATCAGCTGCGCGCTGTGCGCGAGGACGAGAATGCGGCCATGGCGGCGGGCATCGATCCGCGTGCGATCAAGCTGCGCGCCTTCATGCTGTCGGGCGCGCTTACCGCCGCCGGTGGGGGCATCTACGGCATCTTCCTGTCCTTTCTCGAGCCGCATATCATGTTCTACCTGCTGCTCTCGATCCAGATCGCGCTGACCGCCATCATCGGCGGCCGCGGGACAATTTTCGGCCCCCTTGTGGGAGCCGTGCTGATCATCGGCGCGGGCGAGATCTTCCGCACCGCTTTTGCCGAGGCCAACCTGCTGATCTACGGGCTTCTCATTCTCATCGTCGTCCTCTTCATGCCGCGCGGCATCCTTGGCGAGGTGGCCAGAAACATGATCCGGAGGCGATATGCCCGACGCTCTCAAGGCTGATGGAATCGTGGTCCGTTTCGGCGGCGTGGTCGCGGTCGATCATGTCTCGCTCCGGGTCGCGGACCGCGAAATTCTGGGCCTGATCGGGCCCAACGGGGCCGGCAAGACGACGCTCTTCAACGCGCTGACCGGCTATGTGCCCGTGCATGAGGGGCAGATCACCTTCGTTGGCCAGGATGTCACGAAGGCGCCCGCCTATGCGCGGACCCGCCTTGGCATGGGGCGCACCTTCCAGACCGAGCGGCCCTTCGAGGAGCTGACGGTGCTGGAGAACGTCCTGATCGGGGCGTTCCTCACCGAGCCCCGGCGCAGCAATGCCGAAGACCTGGCGCTGGAGCAGCTCGAAATCGTCGGTCTGGGCGACCGCGCGCACCAGCCGGCTATGGATCTCAATCTGGCCCGCCGTCGCCGGCTCGAGCTCGCCCGCGCCCTGGCGCTACGGCCCAAGGTGCTTTTTCTGGATGAGATCATGGCGGGGCTCAACCCGCCCGCGCTACGTGAAATGATTGGGCTTGTTCAGGGGTTGAAAAACAACGGCATGGCCATTGTCATGGTTGAGCATATCATGGAGGCGATCATCGAGCTATCCGATCACGTCATTGTGCTGGCCAGCGGGGCGCGCATCGCCGAAGGTACGCCGCAGGCCGTGACAAGCGATCCGCAAGTGATCGAAGCATATCTGGGGACGGAATGAGCAAGAGCGTTCTTTCAGTCGAAGGCGTCGATCTGGGCTATGGCACGCTTCAGGTGGCATTCGACATCAATCTCGAGGTCCGGCAGGGCGAACTTGTCGGCCTCGTCGGGGGCAATGGCAGCGGCAAGTCGACCATCCTGCGCGCCGTCTCGGGCATGATCCCGACATGGAAGGGTCAGATCCTGTTTGACGGCGAGGCCATCGGCAGCGTCAAGCCGCATCAGATGGCCCAGAAGGGGCTGGCCCATGTGCCGATGGGCCGGCAGCTTTTCCCGAACCTAACGGTCGAAGATAATCTGCTTCTCGGAGCGTTCCTGCCAGAGGCCCGCGCACGCCGCCACGAAAGCCTCGCGGAGGTGCATGCGCTCTTTCCCGATCTCGTCCGTCTGGCTGGTAGCCCGGCAGGTGCCCTGTCCGGAGGGCAGCAGCAAATGGTCGCCATCGCGCGCGCCCTGATGTTGCGGCCCAAGATGCTTCTCATGGACGAGCCGAGCCTCGGGCTCTCGCCTCTCTTGGTCAAGGACGTGATGGCCGCCATTCAGCGCGTCGCGGCCACCGGCCTACCCGTCCTCCTGGTCGAGCAGAACGTGCGCCAGGTCCTGAAAGTCGCGGATCGCGGCTATGTTCTGGAGCATGGCCGGATCGTGCTGGAAGGCCCCGCGGAAGAGCTTGAAGGGCACCCTACTGTTCGCAAAGCGTATCTGGGCCTTTAACAGGCTGCTGAAGAAGTCGGGTTCGAAGGGTGATGTTCCTGCCGCCACGATTTGAAGGTGGTTTTCTTTGACATGGGCGGCGGACGCGGGGTCTTGTGACCTGCGCCCCTGAAACTCCTCCAAATTTGTGTAGAGTCCGCCCAACAAAAGGACGGACAAATGAAGGCACGATTTACGGACGAACAGATCATTGAGATGATCAAGTAACAGGAAGCTGGCGTGAAGACTGCTGACGTGTGTCGGCGGCATGGGATCATTTCGGCAACATTCTATAAATACAAATCGAAGTATGGCGGTATGGAGCAGTCTGACGCGAAGCGACTACGAGCTTTGGAAGATGAGAACGGCAAGCTGAAGAAGCTGCTGGCCGAACAGATGCTCGACAACGCAATGCTACGAGACATCAATTCAAAAAAGTGGTGACGCCCGTTGGGAAGCGGAAAGCAGTAGCGCATTTGATGGATGTTCATCAGGTAAGCCAGAGGCGGGCGTGTGATGTCTTGCAAGTTGATCGATCATCGGTGCGGTATCTGTCGCGTCGTGGCGATGATTCTGATTTGCGCGATGCAATCAAACGGGTTTCGCGCGAACGGCGTCGGTTTGGCTGTCGCCGCATACACGTGATGATTGCGCGTAAGGGTTTTGAGGTGAACCACAAGAAAGTCAGGCGGATCTACACCGAAGAGAAGCTGCAAGTGCACCGCAGAGGCGGCAGGAAGCTGCGGGACGAAGGTTTGAATGAAACGCTCTTTGGCACATTGGGCGACGCTCGCAAAACACTCGAAGAATGGCAGGAGAATTACAACTGGCGCAGACCACATTCAGCCTTGGGGAACCTGACGCTCGGACCGTGTGATCAGTGTCAGCGCTTCAAGCCGAAAAGAAGAGCCAAGCGCCCTTCTTTACCTATGAATTTAAGGTAATTTTTGGGGGGCGGGCCTTTGGGTGGGTCGCCAACAATTTGAAAACAAAAAGCTAAGTAAGTTATACGCTTAAGGTTTTAGTTGGCTCCGGCGGTAGGGATCGAACCTACGACCAATTGATTAACAGTCAACTGCTCTACCGCTGAGCTACGCCGGAACACGAGGTGCCGTATAGCAATGCGGTCTGACGGCGTCCAGTGGGTTATGCGAAAAAAATGTTGGTCCATGGAGCCGGGGAAATTTACATCGTTTCCGATGACGCAAAAGGCCGCGCAACTCGTGGCGCTGGCACATCAGAGCTCGCATATGTGCGGCGGATCGGCGCCCCTTTTCTATGAAAGCAGCAGTCCGATGAGCCATGGGAAAATTTTTATTTGAGCGCTCATTTAAATTACCTATACTCGGCCCGACGCACCAAGGAGCCAGGCCGCCATGGAAACTCAAGACACCCGGATACCGAACGAGTGGGACCGCAAGGGACTGCCTGCGTGGAGCTTTTTCAGCCCCGAGATGCTGGAGGCCGAGAAAGAACAATTGTTCCGTCGCCATTGGCAGGTGGTCTGCCATATCAACGATGTTCCCAATCCCGGTGATTTCATCGCATCCGACCTGGTGGGCGAGCGCGCCTTGGTCGTGCGCGGGCGCGACATGGAAGTTCGCGCATTTCACAATCTCTGCCGCCATCGCGGCAGCCGCGTCGTGGCCGAAAGCTCGGGCAACTGCAAATCGGCGATCATCTGTCCCTTCCACGGCTGGGCCTATAACCTCGATGGTACTCTGCGCGGTGCGGCCCAACCGCAGACCCTGCCCGATCTCGACCCCGTTGAGATGGGGCTGAAGCCTGTCGAAATGGAAATCTGGCAAGGCTTTGTCTTTGTCCGGTTCAAGCCGGGTCCGCAGCCCAGCGTGGCCAAGATCATGGCCCGCTTTGACGATGAGCTGGCGCAATACGACCTGGAAAACCTCGTGCCTGCCGAGGACGGGTTTTGGGCCAGCGAGATCGAGGCCAACTGGAAATGCGTGCGCGATGTCGACAACGAAGGCTATCACGTGCCCATGGCGCATCCGGGTCTGCATGACCTTTATGGCAATAATTACCATGACGAGCCGTTCGAAAATGGCACGTCGCGCTCCCTTGGCCGGTTCCGGCAAGGCAAGCATCGCCTGTGGAGCGTCGAGCATTATCGCAATATCCTGCAACCGCCCGAGCGTCTCGATGACGTACATAAGGCCGCATGGCTTTATGTGGGCATGTTCCCGAATCTCGTCTTTGGCCTTTATCCGGATTCGGTGATTTTCTACCACGAGTTCCCCATCGAGAACGGCAGGACGGTTCAGCGCGGCAGCACCTATCGCCACAAGGATGAGGACCGCCGGATGCGCGCCGCGCGCTACCTGTCGATGCGGATCGACCGCATCACCGGCAAGGAAGATGAGCAGCTGATCGAATGGACGTGGGAGGCGGCGTTCTCCAGCGGGTTCGACGGGATCGTGCTGTCGGATCTGGAATATGGCGTGCGCAGCTATCACGACGCCCTGCGCGAGCTGTTTCCCGTGCTGAACGGCGACGAGCCGGCCGAGGGCACGCTGAGCCGCACCAATGCCGAGCTGTTGGGTACGCCCGCTCGATGAGGGCGCTTGTCTTTGCATGCAGGCCATGTATCGCTGAAGGCTGTCCAGGGGAGATGCCGACATCGTGCCCGGTCTGAGCCAGCACAGCCGCCAGGGGTTGACCCTGATCAGCCCCACGCTGATCTATGCGCTGGTCATGCTGGCGGCGCCGCTGGCGATGGTGGTAATGTTCAGCTTCTGGACGCAGAACTACCTCGACCTCGACAAGACGCTGACCTTTGCCAATTACCGCGAGGCGTGGACCCAGCCCATTTTCCAGGTGCTGATGTGGCGCAGCCTGCGCATTTCGCTGATCGTGACGGCGGCGACGGTGATCCTGGCCTTTCCCATCGCCTATTACCTTTCGTTTCATGTCAAATCGCGCAAGGCGCTGTGGCTTTTCCTGATCACCGTGCCCTTCTGGACCAGCTATCTGCTGCGCGTGTTCCTGTGGAAGGTGATCCTGGGCTATAATGGCGTCTTCAACTCGGCGCTGATGAACCTTGGCATCATCGACGAGCCGCTGACCTTCATCCTCTATAATGCCAACGCGGTGGTGCTGACGCTGGCCCATGCCTGGGCGCCCTTCGCCATCCTGCCCATCTTTGTCGCGCTGGAGAAGATCGACCGCTCGCTCTTGGAGGCGGCCGAGGATCTGGGCGACGGGCCGGTGCGGCGGTTCTTTCGGATCACCCTGCCCCTTGCGATGCCGGGCGTCGTCGCTTCGACCCTGATCGTGCTGATCCCCACCGTCGGCGACTACATCACCCCCAAGCTGGTCGGCGGCACGGATGGGCTGATGGTGGCCAACATGATCCAGATCCAGTTCGGCAAGGCCAATAACGCGCCCCTCGGCGCGGCGCTGGCGGTGTCGTCGATGGTCGTCGTGGGCGCGATCAGCGTCGGCATCTATTTTGCGGGCCGCAAGTTCGGCGGCAAGGTCAGATGATGGGCGGGTTTGGCAGATATCTCTCGGGTCGGTGGCTGGCGGTCTATGCCGTGGTCTACATGGTATTCCTCTATGCGCCGGTCCTGCTGCTGCCGCTCTTTGCGTTCAACGATGCGACGGTCGTCGCCTTCCCGCTTAGCGGCTTCACCACCAAGTGGTTCGACCTGCTCTGGGGCACCGACGCCCTGCATGGCGCGGTGCGCAACAGCGCCATCGTCGCGGTCAGCACGGCGGTCATCAGCACGCTATTGGGGGCCTGCGCCGCGCGCTCGGCGGCGAATTTCACCTTTCCGGGACAGAAAGGCATCATGGGCTTCATCATGCTGCCGCTGGTCCTGCCCGAGATCATCGTGGCGGTCGCCCTGCTCGTGATGCTGATGCAACTGGGCATGTCCCTCTCGCTCTGGACGGTGGTGGCGGGGCATGTGCTGATCTGCACACCCTTTTCCATCGCCATCCTCAGCTCGGCCTTTGCCGGGATGGAAACCAGCCTCGAGGAGGCGTCTTTCGATCTGGGCGAGACGCGCTGGGGCACATTCCGGCGTGTGACGCTGCCGCTGATCATGCCGGGCGTCATCTCCAGCCTGCTCATCACCTTCACCATCTCGCTGGACGAGTTCATCATCGCCTTCTTCCTCACCGGCACCGATGTCACCCTGCCCGTCTATATCTGGAGCCAACTGCGCTTTCCCGCGCGCCTCCCATCGGTCATGGCGCTGGGGACGATCCTTCTGGCGGTGTCCGTCATGCTGCTGGCGGTCTCCGAGATTTTCCGCCGCCGCGCGGTCCGCCGGCAGGGTATGGATGCCGGATCAACACAAGGAATGGTCTGAAAATGACGCCAGCCGATGTCGCCCCCATGATTGAAATCCGCGACGTGTCGAAGAACTTCGGCGCTGTCACCGCGCTGAAAAGCGTGAATGCGACGATCCGCGAGGGCGAATTCTTTTCGCTTCTGGGGCCCTCGGGCTGCGGCAAGACAACACTTCTGCGCCTGATCGCAGGGTTCGAGCAAGTGACTGGCGGAATCATCATGATCGGCGGCAAGTCGATGAAGGGCATTCCGGCCAATCAGCGCCCGACGAACATGGTCTTCCAAAGCTACGCGATCTTTCCGCACCTCAATGTGGCAGAAAACGTGGGCTACGGCCTGACGCGCAAGAAGCTGGGCCGCGAAAAGATGGCGCGCGAGGTGGAGGCGGCGCTGGAAATGGTCGATCTGGCCGGCTACGGCCAGCGCAAGGCGCATGAGCTGTCGGGCGGCCAGCGGCAGCGCGTGGCGCTGGCGCGCGCTTTGGTCATGCGGCCCAAAGTGATCCTGCTGGACGAGCCGCTGTCGGCGCTGGACAAGAAGCTCCGCGACCAGATGCAGCACGAGCTGCGGCGCCTGCAAAAATCGCTCGGGATCACCTTCATCCTTGTCACCCACGACCAGGAAGAGGCGCTGATCATGTCCGACCGGATCGCTGTCATCTTCGACGGAACGATCGCGCAACTCGCCACGCCCGAGGAGCTGTATCGCCGCCCCGCAACGCGCAAAGTGGCGTCCTTCATCGGCGTGATGAACTTTCTCGACGCGACGGCGACGGGCGGTGATGGCGCGCCCTTTCACCTTGATATTCCCGCGCTCGGCAAGGTCGAGATTGCCGCCAGCCACGCCCCCGAAGGTCTGACCGCGGCGCAGATCAACGCAGTCGGCGTGCGGCCAGAGATGTTCACCATCACCGGCGAGGATACTGGCCAGTTCGAGCGCGAGGTGGAGGGCACCGTGACCGGCACCGACTATTACGGCGACATGACCTATTACAGCGTCGCCCTGCCCGGCGCCGAGACACCTGTGACCATCTCGATGCGCAATACGGCGGGCCGCGCCGTTGCCCGCGAGGGCAGCACCGTAACCGTAGGCTGGGGTGCCGATTCCATCATCCTTCTGGAGTAAACCGCCATGTCCGAGCCGCTTTACGACAAGGGTCATATCTCGTTTCTGGAAATGCTCTGGGGCGAGGGATACCTGTCGCCGGGCGGCCCCGAGGAAGTGGCGCGTGTGCTGGATGGGCTGGATCTGAGCGGAAAGCGCGTCCTTGATATCGGCTGCGGATCGGGGGCGATCACCCTGTCCCTCGCGCGCGATCATGGCGCGGCGCATGTGACCGGGATCGACGTTGAGGACGATGTCGCCGCCGCCGCCCGCGCGCGGATCGCGGCAGCGGGCGCAGACGGCGAGGTGACGATCAACAAGGTCGCGCCGGGACCTTTTCCCTACGAGGACGGCGCGTTCGACGTGGTTTTTTCAAAGGATTCGATCATCCACATTCGCGACAAGGATGCCCTCGCCCGCGAGACGTATCGCGTCCTTGCGCCCGGCGGCTGGTTCGCCGCCTCCGACTGGATGATCTCCGGGGACACGCCGACACAGCAGATGGCCGATTATCTGGTTCTAGAGGATCTGGATTTCGCCATGGCTTCGCCCGCGCGCTACCGTGCGGCGCTGGAAGGGGCTGGGTTTGAGAATATAGCGCTTACCAATCGCAACGCCTGGTATCTGGACGTAGCGCGAGAGGAGTTGTCACTGCTGGAAACCCGGCGCGATGAATTGGCCGCCGAACATGGGGCGGAGTTCATCGACCATTCCATCGTCACCTGGCGCGCGATGATCGGCGTGCTGGAGACGGGGGAGCATTGCCCGCATCACATTCGCGCTCGCAAGCCCGCATGACATGCAAAAAGGCGGGCCGCGAAGGGCCCGCCCGATTTGCAATGCGATCCTGCAGTCGGCTCAGAATCCCGCCTTGATCAGTTCGAATTCAGCGATCATCTTCTCGCGCAGCGCCGCGGGCACGGGAGCCTGCCAAAGCGTGTTCTCGCGCATCTTTTCGCTGCTTTCCAGCCCGACCGATTTCAGCGTTTCCGCCGGAATCTCGCTCATCGCCTCGGCGTTGGCGTGACCATAGCCCCATGCGGTCACGATATAGTCTGCCGATTGCGGCTCGAGCCAGGCATTGATGAAATCATAGAACTTGTCATCCGAGCCGGGCCCACCTGCCAGTTTTGTATAACCGCAGACCCAGGAGGACGCGCCTTCCTCGGTGTCACGCTTCAGCGCAATGGGATGGCCCTCGGCGCTCATCGTGGCATAAGTCTCGTTCCAGGCCCAGGCCAGATAGACCTCACCGCTCTGCATCAGTTGCGCCAGCGATGCGCCGTCCGACCAGTAGGCGCGCACATTCGGATGTACCTTGCGCAGGAAGTCCGACGCGGCTTGAAACTCCTCGTCAGTTGCCTTGGTCCAGTCGGTCACGCCCGTTGCAAGGAAGGCCAGCGCATAGGCATCGTCCACATTGTCACCAATCGATATCCGCCCCGCATGTGCCGGATCGGCAAAGGCCTGAAGGGACGAGACATCTTCTTCGCTCAGCAGTTCGGTGTTGTAGACGATGGCCGTGTTGCCCCAGTCGATGGGAATAAAGTAATTCTCGCCATCCTTCTTGTAGGCCTCGATATCGCGAAAGCCCGGCTCAAGATCATCCCACCGCTCGATGCGCGAGGTGTCGATCGGCTCAAGCAGGCCCGCCTCCATCCATTTAGGCACGGATTGCGAACAGGGATGCGCCGCGTCCGCCTGAAAGCCCGAGCGGAGCTTTTGAAACGCCTCTTCCTCGTCACCGAAATAGGCGAAGGTGGGGCCTTCGCCATGCGCCTCGACATAGGCCGGGAAGAAATTGGGATCCTCGTAGCCGGCCCAGTCAAAGACCGTCAGTTCACCATCCGCAGCAAGCGCCCCGCCCCCGGCGGCCACCAGGGCCGCGGACGATACGACAAGTGCGAAGTTTCGATAGGCAGACATATGGTTCTCCTTGTTGAACGGCTTTTTTTGGGGGCGTGTTTCGCTCATGGCCTTGTCATCAAGGCTAGCAGGACCGCGGCGTCACACAAGTTTTCATCTGAGCGCTCAATCAGAAACGAACTGGCCCCATTTGATTTTTCAATTAATAATTGCGCGGTGATCTTAATGTTCTCACGCGGACAGGCGCCGCTCGACCTCTTCCAGGGCGCGCTCCAGGATATCGAACAGCTCGTCGATTTCGGCCCGCGTGATGATCAGCGGCGGCGAGAAGACGGCCATGTTGATCAGGGGGCGCACGAGCAGACCCATCTCCTCGCACACCTCGTCCAGCATCGCGCCCAGACGGCGCTCACCGGCTAATGTGCGCGCGCCGCCCTCGATGCAGCCCAAGAGACCCATGCCGCGCACATCCCCGACGATGTCGAAGCGGCGCAGCGCCTGCAGGCGCTTCTGAAAATGCGGGGCGATCTGGCGCACATGGTCCAGAATGTCCTCATTCTCGATGATCTCGATATTCTTAAGGGCGGCTGCGCAGCAGACCGGATGGGCCGAATAGGTATAGCCATTGGCGAAAAGCGCGGCATCGTCCGGGTCGGTCATCCGCTCCATCACCGCGTCCGAAATGATGCAGGCGCCCAGCGGCAGATAGCCCGAGGTCAACCCCTTGGCGCAGGTGATGATGTCGGGCGTGATGCCGAACACGTCCAGCGAGGCGAACCAATGGCCGAGGCGGCCAAAGCCGGTGACCACCTCGTCCGAGATATAGAGGATGTCATGCGCTTTGCAGATGTCATGGGTGCGCTTGTGATAGCCTTCGGGCGGGATGATGACGCCGCCTGAACAAAGGATCGGTTCGGCTATGAAGGCGCCGACATTCTCGGCGCCAACCTCGGCGATCATATTCTCCAGATCGGCCACCTTCTCGTCGCACCAGTCGGCCACGCTTTGCCCCTCGGCGCGGCGATAGGGATTGACGTCGGGCAGGAAGCGCACGAGGCGCTCCTCGACGTCAAAGCGGGATTTGTCCCGCTCCTTGCCGGTCACGGAAGAGGCCAGATAGGTCGAGCCGTGATAGCCCTTTTCACGCGCAATCACGATCTTCTTGTCCGGGCGGCCGAGGCGGTTGTTCATGAAATGCACGGTGCGGATGGCGGTATCGACGGCGGTCGAGCCGCCGGTGGTGAAAAACACGTTGTTGAGATCACCCGGCGCCAGATCGGCCAGCTTCTTGGCCAACAGCGCCGACGGCTCGGTCACCGTGGTCCAGGGCGAGGTGTATGGCAGCTTCATCACCTGCGCCGAGATCGCGTCGGCCATCTCCTGCCGGCCATAGCCGATCTGGACGCACCACATGCCCCCCGGGCCGTCGATGAACCGCTTGCCGGTGGAATCCCACAGGTAGATCCCCTTGGCGGCGTCGACCATCATGTGATCGTACCCGCGCCAGTCATCCATCGCGGCCCAGGGGTGCAGCTGATGGGTGCGATCCCAGCCATGCAACTCTTCGGTGGCGGGCTCATTTGCTGTGGGCATATCGGGTGCGGCTGTGGCGGTTGTCATGCTGGGTCTCCTGTTCAAGTTGGTCGAAGCATAGCACATCGCGCGGCCTGCAAAAGTTTTTTTGAGCGCTCAAATAAATTATTTGCTATGGTGTATTTTACGCCAGACCGCTACTAAAATAGGCCACAAACCAGCGACGTGACTCCATGAGCAAACCTCAGACCGCCAAGCCGCGCAAAGAGCGCAAGGAAAATGCCGACAAGCGGCGCCAGCAACTCTTGGATGCGACATGGCGTTCGATCGCGCAGAACGGGCTGGCTCGCACCACGCTGGCAACGGTGGCGGCGCAGGCCGAGCTGTCGCAGGGCGTTGCGGTCTTCTACTTCAAATCCAAGGCGGGCCTGCTGACCGAGGCGCTGCGCGATCACTACCAGCGCTATCAGGCGACGTGGGAGCAGGCACTGGAGGATGCGGGGGATGATCCCAAGGACCGCCTGATCGCGCTGATCCGCGCCGATTTCGATCCGTCCATCTGCAATCCCGAGGCGCTGTCGATCTGGTTCGCCTTTTGGGGCGAGCAGAAGTTCACGCCCGATTACGCCGCCATCTCGGCCCAGTTCGATGCCGCACGTAATGACGCGGTGCGCGAGGCCTGCGCGGCGCTGATGCAAGGCGCGCCGGAGGAGGATATCAGCCGCATCGCGGAATGGATCGATACACTATCGGACGGCTATTGGCAGCGCATGCATATCCTGCCCGAGAGCTATGACCCCAAGGCAGGCCTGCGCGAGACTCTCCTGCTGGTTGAGCGCCTCGTGCCAGAGATGTCGGATGCCACGCGCCGCGCCGTCGCGGGTTAAACCGCCGCCAGCTTTGCCAGTTTGGCCAGCCGCGCCTCGCGCAGGCGGGCAAAATCATCGCCCGCATGGTAAGACGAGCGTGTCAGTGGCGTGGCCGAGACCATCAGGAAGCCCTTGCCGAAGGCCGCCTTTTCATAAGCTTTGAACTCATCCGGGGTGACGAACCGGTCCAACACATGGTGCTTGGGCGTCGGTTGCAGATACTGCCCGATGGTCAGAAAGTCGATATCGGCGGCGCGCATGTCATCCATCACCTGATGGACCGCCGCGCGGTCTTCGCCCAGCCCCACCATGATGCCGGACTTCGTGAAAATCTCGGGGTCCATTTCCTTGACCCGCTGCAAGAGGCGCAAGCTGTGAAAATAGCGCGCGCCCGGGCGGACCGACGGATAGAGACCGGGCACCGTCTCAAGATTGTGATTGAACACGTCCGGCTTGGCATCAACGACGGTTTGCAGGACCGCCGGGTCGCAATGCAGGAAGTCGGGCGTCAGGATCTCGATCGTGGTGCCGGGACTGCGGTGGCGGATGGCGCGGATGGTCTGAGCAAAATGCTCGGCGCCGCCATCCTCGACATCGTCGCGATCGACCGAGGTGATGACGACGTGATTCAGCCCCAACTTCTGCACCGCATCTGCGACGCGGCCCGGCTCGAACACGTCCAGATCCTCGGGCGGCTTGCCGGTGGCGATGTTGCAGAAGGTGCAGGCGCGGGTGCAGACCTCACCCATGATCATCATGGTTGCGTGCCCTTGGGACCAGCATTCGCCCACATTGGGACAGCCTGCCTCTTCGCAGACGGTGGTCAGGTTATGGTCGCGCATGATGCGGGCAGTCTCGGCATAACCCTGCCCGCCCGGCGCCTTGACGCGGATCCAGTCAGGCTTCTTCGGTTGGGCATTGTCGGGACGGCGCTGCTTTTCGGGATGGCGCTGCGCCGGAATTTTCAGATCACGCACGAATTGGTCCCCGCGAATGGTGTGGTCAGTTGGCATGAGTATAGGCATGCACGGCGGCAGTTGCCAGCGCAGCCGAAGCTGCCGGGTGCGGCGTCTCGCCTCTCATCGCGCGCCGCTCATGGCGCGCGCTCCCGCGTAAGTGTCGGCGGCGCCTTGGGTAATCGTCTGCCCCACTTGCGTCAGCACCTCGGCTAGCTGTCCAAACCACCCGTCGCCGGAGGTCGATGCGCGGCGCACGAGGCAGATGGTGCGCCGCGGCTCGGGCGCGTCGAACCGCACAAGGCGGAGGCCGGGCGCGCCGCGCAGCTCTTCCTCGGCGGCGAGTTCAGGCATCAGCGTCAGGCCAAAGCCCGCAGCCACCAGCCGGGTGAGCGTGGCGAGCGACGAGGCGCCCATGTCGATCTGGCCATGGCCCCTGCCCCGCTTGCACGCCTCCAGCGCCTGATCGGTCAGGCAGTGACCATCCTCCAGCAGCAGCAATTGCTGCGTGCCCAGATCATCGGGCCGCAGCGTGCGCACCGCGCTTTGCAGCGCATCCAGCCGGGCGGCACTGCCGGCCAGCAAGAAGCGATCCTCGAAGAGCGAGCGCGCGACCAGCCCGCCGGCCTCGACCGGCAGCGCCATGACGGCAGCGTCCAGTCGTCCAGTGGTCAGATCGCCGATCAAGCGGTCGGTCTTGGCCTCCTGCACCGAGACATCCATCGAGATATCGCCGCTGCGCAAGCGCTCCAGCACGCCGGGCAGCAGATAGGGCGCCAGCGTCGGAATGAGGCCAAGGCGAAGCCGCCCCGACAGCCCGCCATGCCAGCGCGCCGCATCGCCCATCGCCCGCACGCCCTCGCCCACCGCCTCGGCATAGGTCAGCATCAATCGGCCAAAGGGGGTCAGCACCACGTCGCGCGCGCGCCGCTCAACCAATGGCTGGCCCAGCGTCGCCTCCAGCTCGCGGATCTGCACCGACAGCGCAGGCTGCGACACGGACACGGCTGCGGCGGCGCGCCCGAAATGCCGATGCTCGGCCAGGGCGCGGAAATAGGCGAGCTGGCGAAGGGTGATATTCATAACCTAATCCTATCGCAACAAGAAGAAACTGCAATTTGCATTTATGACGCGCTGCGGTGATGTTCAATCTGGAATGATTCCAAATGGCACCCGCCATGTGGAGAGAACAAACTGCACTGACGCGCCGGGACAGACCCGCGCAGCCCAAGGAGGTCCCCATGGACGGCAATCTGAAATGCCCCGTTACATCCAAGAAAAAGCGCACCAATCGTGACTGGTGGCCTGACGCGCTGCCCGTCAACGTGCTGCACCAGCATGGCCGCAGCCCGAGCCCGATGGGCGAGGATTTCAACTATGCCGAGGCGTTCAGGAAGCTCGACCTCGACGCGGTCAAGGCAGACCTGCACGCGCTGATGACCGACAGCCAGGACTGGTGGCCGGCGGATTACGGCCATTACGGCCCGCTCTTCATCCGCATGGCATGGCATAGCGCCGGCACCTACCGCACCGCGGACGGTCGCGGCGGCTCGAATACCGGAAACCAGCGCTTTGCGCCGCTGAACAGCTGGCCGGATAACGGCAACCTCGACAAGGCGCGCCGCCTTCTGTGGCCGATCAAGAAGAAGTACGGCGACAATCTCAGCTGGGCCGATCTGCTGATCATGGCGGGCAACGTCGCCATCGAATCGATGGGCGGGCCGATCTATGGCTTTGGCGGAGGCCGTGCCGATATCTACGCTCCCGAGGAAGACGTCTATTGGGGCGCCGAGACCGAATGGCTGGCCACCTCCGACAAGGATAACAGCCGCTATTACGGTGAGCGCGAGCTCGACAATCCGCTGGCGGCAGTCCAGATGGGCCTGATCTACGTCAACCCCGAAGGCCCGGACGGCAATCCCGATCCCGTGGCCTCTGGCCATGACGTGCGCGAGACCTTTACGCGCATGGGCGTCAACGACGAGGAAACCGTGGCGCTGGTCGCAGGCGGTCACACGTTCGGCAAGGCGCATGGCGCGAATGACCCGATCTACATGGGCCCCGAGCCAGAGGCCGGCGGCATTGAGCAGATGGGTCTCGGCTGGAAGAACAGCCATGAAACCGGAATTGGCGGCCACACCCTGACATCGGGCATCGAAGGCGCGTGGAAGCCCAACCCGACGAAGTGGGACATGGGCTATTTCGACGTGCTATTCGACAATGAGTGGGTGCTGACCAAGAGCCCCGCAGGCGCGCAGCAATGGACGCCCAAGGACCCCAAGCCCGAGCATATGGTCGTCGATGCGCATGATCCCGAGAAATTCCATCCACCGATGATGACCACGGCCGACCTCGCGATGCGGTTCGATACCGAATACGAAAAGATCGCGCGCCGCTTCCACAAGGATCCCGAGGCGTTTGCCGATGCCTTCGCGCGGGCGTGGTTCAAGCTGACCCATCGCGACATGGGTCCGAAATCGCGCTACCTGGGCAAGGACGTGCCCGCCGAGGACCTGATCTGGCAGGATCCGATTCCCGCCGCCGATTATGACATGATCGACGCGGGGGACATCAAGGCGCTCAAGGCGCGGATCCTGGACAGCGGCCTGTCCGTCAGTGATCTGGTCTTCGTCGCATGGGCGTCGGCTTCGACGTTCCGGGGTTCGGACAATCGCGGCGGCGCCAATGGCGCGCGTATCCGCCTTGCCCCGCAAAAGGATTGGGAGGGCAATGATCCCAAGCGCCTCGCCTCGGTTCTGGACAAGCTGGAGGCGATCAAGGCCGATTTCGACGGCAAATCCGGCTCCAAGAAGGTTTCGATGGCCGATCTGATCGTTCTGGGTGGTGTCGCAGCCGTCGAGAAAGCCGCAGCCGATGCCGGTCACAAGGTCGATGTTCCCTTCCATCCCGGCCGCACCGATGCTACCGCCGAGCAGACCGACGTCGAGAGCTTCGATGTGCTGGAGCCGATCGTCGATGGCTTCCGCAACTACCAAAAGCAGACGTTCAGCGTGAAGGCCGAGCATCTGCTGATCGACCGCGCACAGCTTCTCGGCCTCAACGCGCCCGAGATGGCAGTGCTGGTTGGCGGCCTGCGCGCGCTGGACGCCAATCACGGCGGCAGCAAGGACGGCGTTCTGACGGACCGTCCCGGCCAGCTGACGAATGACTTTTTCGTCAATCTGCTGGGCATGGATATCGAATGGCTCTCGACCGATGAAGGTCAGGACCACTTCGAGGCCAAGGACCGCAAGACAGGCGAGCGCCGCTGGACCGGCACGCGCGCCGATCTGGTCTTCGGCTCCAACTCACAGCTGCGCGCCGTGGCCGAGGTCTATGGTCAGGACGATGCAGGCCCGCGCTTTGTCCGCGATTTCGTCGCCGCCTGGACCAAGGTGATGGAGGGGGACCGCTTCGATCTGAAGTGATCCGTCACCGGGACGAGACTACGAAAGAGCGGGCTTCACGGCCCGCTCTTTTTCTGTCAGCCTCCCCCCCCCCGCTGGACGATAGGTGCGCGCGCCCATAGGATCGCGGCAACGAACGAGGGACAGGCATGGACTGGCAAGCACATCGGCGCGAGGCGCATGCCCTCGGGCGAATGCAGGAATTTCTCAAGCAGATCGTCTACGGTGGCAATGACGGCATCGTCACCACCTTTGCCATCGTCGCCGGATTCGCCGGCGCACAGGCCGATGGCGTCGCGCAGATCGGCGGGGTCGCTGTCCTCGTCTTCGGCCTTGCCAACCTCTTTGCCGACGCGGTCAGCATGGGGCTGGGCGACTTCCTGTCCACCCGCTCGCAACATGATCTCTACCGCAATCGGCGCGCCAGCGAGATGCAAGAGATCATCGAGGACCCCGAGCATGAGCGCATGGAACTGTTCGAGATCCTGCGCCAGCGCGGCGTTCCCTCGGGCGAGGCGGATACGCTGACGACCATTGTCGCGCGCCATCCTGACCTGATGGCCGATTTGATGATGACCTATGAATTCGGAATGCTCGATCCGGACGAGGACAGCCCTGCCCTTTCGGGGCTGATGACCTTCGGCTCTTTCGTCGTCTTTGGCGCGGTGCCGCTGGTTCCCTATTTCCTGCTGGAGCCGACCTCGGACACCTTCTGGCTGTCGGTGTGCAGCACGGGCGCGGCGCTGGTGGCGCTTGGCATCGTGCGCTGGAACGCCACGGGCGAGCGGCTGGTGCGCACGGTGGGCGAGACGGTGATGGTCGGCACCGTCTGCGCCCTTGTCGCTTTCGTCGTCGGCGCGGTGGTGGGCGGCTAGCCGATCATCCCGCCGGCCTCGCCCAGGCTGTCGTAGTGCCGCTTGAGCCGTTGCAGCGCGATGCGCAGCACGATCTTGCCCGAGCGCGCGGACCAACCCATCCGCTTTTCCGCCTTTTCCAAGCCTTCAAGATGGCAACAGCAGCGCAGCGCAATATCCCCCAGGCCGGGCCCCAGATCATGCAGCGCCCCCTCGACCCTGCGGCGCGCCGCCTCGAAGCCGCGCGCATGACCGCCCGCACTGCTGCCCCCGCCCGGCGTGGTCAGAAACCGGCTCCAGTCCTGCGTCACGCGCGGGCCCATCAGGCTCAGCTCGAAATCCTCGCGCAGCCGCTCGCCCGCGCGCACCAGATCCTCGGGAATAAAGCGCGTGCCATCCCGGTCGCGCCGCCGCGCCAGCGCAAGAAGCGGGCTTTCATTGGCCGAATAGCGCATGCGGCGCGGGGCGGCGGCCGCCTCGCGCGCGCTGAAGGGCGCCTGCGCGTCGGCAAAGCCGGAGGCCCGGTTTTCTGCCTCGGCCAACAGCCCCCCCAGCGCCGCGCGTCCTGCCTTGGTAATGTGATAGCGTGCAAGGCGGCCGGGTGCGTCGCAGGCGATCCACCCCTTCAGGGCCATCGCCTCGGCCACGGCGCGGTCGACCACCGCAGTCCGGGTCGGATCGGCCGCCCCATCGCCGCGCACGACGACGGCCTTTTCCATCTGCGCCGCGACGGCCAGCACCGCCCCCGCCTCGGCGAGGCGGCGCAGGATCCGTCCGGCCTCGCGCATCAGCTGCGCTTCGGTCACTTCGGCCACGTCATTGGCGCTGTCTTGGGTTTTGGCAGTCATGGCAGTCTCCTGGTGCAGGGGACCGATCTTTTCTCGCGGAGCGACATGGCAGCCGAGACGGCGCAGCGCCTCGTCCACCATGGGATCGTCGCGGCGGGTTTCGAATTGGCGGATGCGGCGCAGAACCGTCGAGGCATGACAGCCGTTCTGCCGCGCCAGAGCACGGATCGACGATCCCTGCTCGGTATGGGCGAGATATAGCTTCGCCCCATGCGGCACCCATGACGGCACGCTGCGCGCACCGACGCTGTCTGTTCCCCGATTCAACATCTCTACCCTTCTTTTGCCTGACCGCGACGTTCCCGGCGGGGTCTGGCCCCGCGCCATCGCTGATTATCCACAGACTTATCCACGTCCTTGAATACAACCTATGCGAGAAAAAGTTACCGGTCCGTTAATTGTCAACGTGTTGGCAACATTGGTTGCTAAACGGTAAACAAACGGGAAGTGCACCGACCGCAAAAGCTCTGCTTTGCGCAACACCCGCCATAGTTGTGCCATGAAAAGGCCGCAATTCAGTTCGGAGACCCGTGATGCATGATATCCTGAAAGCCCTCGACACCCTGCGCCGCCCGCGCCTTCTGATCCGCGCAGCGCGCATCGGTGCCGCCGAATACCGGCGCGATGCGCATCTGCGCCGCCATTTCGGCTATGGCGCATTGCCGCGCAGCGCTGCAGCGCTGGAAAGGCTGGTCGAAATGGAAGAGGCGCTGAATCAGCAGCGCCAGGTCGGCACGGGCGGCTACTCGGCCACGCGCCATGTGGAGATCCTGATCGCCATGATGGGCGAGGCGCGCATCCTGCGCGGCACCGGGGCGCACGCGGCCTGAAACGCGGCCGCGCGCAGGTTCCGGAAGCTTACATGAAGGCGTCGGGCATCGACGCCTTTTTCCTGGCCACGTATTCATCCAGCGCGTCGGTAATGCCCTGATCCAGCGAGGGCCGCTGATACGTGTCCAGCATCCGGTGCATGCGCAGATTGGCCAGCGTCATCGTGTCGCGCGCGCCTTCCTCGTCCCATGTCTCGAACGGTTTGTAATCCAGCAGCTCGGTGCGCCAGAAGGCGTTCTTGAAATTGGCCTGCGTATGCGCGCAGCCCAGATAGTGCCCGCCCGGACCGACCTCGCGGATTGCGTCCATCGCCTGCCCGTTCTCGTCATGTTGCACGCCGCGCGCCAAATGGTGCAGCACGCCCAGCTGGTCAGCATCCATCACGAACTTCTCGAAACCTGCGACCAGCCCGCCCTCCAGCCAGCCGCAGCTATGCAGCATGAAATTCACGCCGCCCATCAGCGCCGCGTTCAGCGTATGCGCCGATTCGTAGGCCGCCTGCGCATCGGGCAGCTTGGAGCCGCAGAGCCCGCCGCCCGAGCGGAACGGCAGGTTCATCCGGCGCGCCAGTTGGCCGGCGCCATAAAGGATATGGCTCGCCTCCGGGGTGCCGAAGGTCGGCGCGCCCGAGTTCATGTCGATCGAGGTGACAAATGCGCCGAAGATCACCGGCGCGCCGGGGCGCACCAACTGGCTATAGGCCACGCCCGCCATCACCTCGGCCAGAACCTGCGTCAGTGTGCCTATGACAGAGACCGGAGCCATCGCCCCGCCGACGATAAAGGGCGAGATGATGCAGGCCTGATTGTTCTTGGCATAGACCTCCAGTGCGCCCATCATCACATCGTCGAAGGTCAGCGGCGAGTTCACGTTGATGAGCGATGTCATCACCGTGTTTTGCTGCACGAACTCTTCGCCAAAGAGGATGCCGCACATATCCACGCTGTCCTGCGCGCGGCTCGGCTCGGTGACCGAGCCCATGAACGGCTTGTCCGAAAGCGTCATATGGGCATAGAGCATGTCCAGATGGCGCTTGTTCACCGGAATGTCCGTCGGCTCGCAGACCGTGCCGCCTGACATGTGCAGCCATTTGGACATGTATCCCAGCTTCACGAATTTGCGGAAATCGTCCATCGTCGCATAGCGCCGCCCGCCTTCCATGTCGCGCACGAAGGGCGGACCATAGACCGGCGCCGTCACCAGGGTATTGCCGCCGATCTCTATGTTGCGCTCGGGGTTGCGGGCATATTGAGTATAGCGGCTGGGCGCGGTTTCGCACAGCTTGCGGGCAAGGCCGCGGGGGATGCGCACACGCTCGCCGTCGATTTCGGCGCCCGCCTCGCGCCAGCGGTCGAGCGCCGCGGGATTGTCCACCACGTTGACGCCGATCTCGGCCAGCACCGTCTCGGCGTTCTGCTCGATGATCTCCAGCGCCTCCTCGTTGAGCAGCTCGTAAACGGGGATGTTGCGCTCGATATACTTGGCGGTCTCGACGCTGACGGCGGTCCGCTCGGCGCGGCGGGCGGCGCCTCCGCCCCCACGTGTCCGTCTGCCGGCTGCTGCTTCTGCCATGATGTGCCCCTTCGCAATGCTGTGCGGCCCCGCACGCGAGGCCAATTGATGGCCTCTCATATCGCAGCGCCCGCGCATGGCGGCGCCGGTTTGCGCCATTTGCGGGGGGAAAGCGACATGGCCCGTCCTCTTGCGCTTCTGGCCCGCGCCGATGGCGCAAATGGCCGTCGGCCTCTTGCGCAAATGCCCGGCGCGGCCTACTAGGCTGGCATGACCGAGATACATCACGAACGCCTTCTTATCATCGACTTCGGCTCTCAAGTGACGCAGCTGATTGCGCGCCGCCTGCGCGAGCTGGATGTCTATTGTGAAATTCATCCGTTCCAGAACGTCACCGACGCCTTTTTGGACGAGATGCAGCCGCGCGCCATCATCCTGTCGGGCGGCCCGGCCAGCGTCATGGACGAAGGCTCGCCCCGCCCGCCGATGAAGGTGTTCGAGATGGGCGTGCCCGTTCTGGGCATCTGCTATGGCCAGCAGGTAATGATGCATATGCTGGGCGGCAAGGTGGAGCGCGGCGATGGTACTGCCGAATTCGGACGCGCCTATGTCACCCCTTCCGAGACACGGATCGACCTGCTCACGGGCTGGTTCATGGAGCAGCGCGAGCAGGTTTGGATGAGCCATGGCGATCACGTGGCTGCCCTCGCGCCCGGCTTCGAAATCTACGGCACCTCTCCGGGTGCGCCCTTTGCCGTGACTGCGGATCTGGAGCGCCGGTTTTACGCCGTGCAGTTCCATCCCGAGGTGCATCACACCCCGAACGGCAAGACGCTCTACCAGAATTTCATCCAGGACGCGGGCTTTACCGGCGACTGGACGATGGCCGCCTACCGCGAAGAGGCCGTGCGCCAGATCCGCGAGCAGGTGGGCGACAAGCAGGTGATCTGCGGCCTCTCGGGCGGCGTTGATTCCTCTGTCGCGGCCGTCCTGATTCACGAGGCGATCGGCGATCAGTTGACCTGCGTCTTTGTCGATCATGGCCTTTTGCGCCAGGGTGAGGCGGATGAAGTGGTCACGATGTTCCGAGACCACTACAATATCCCGCTTATCCACGCCGACGAGGCAGACCTCTTCCTGGGTGAGCTTGATGGCGTGAGCGATCCGGAAACCAAGAGGAAGATCATCGGGCGCCTCTTCATCGACGTGTTCCAGAAATACGCGAACGAGATCGAGGGCGCGGAATTCCTCGCCCAAGGCACGCTCTATCCCGATGTGATCGAATCGGTCAGCTTCTCCGGCGGCCCGTCGGTCACGATCAAGTCGCATCACAATGTGGGCGGCCTGCCCGAAAAGATGGGCCTCAAACTGATCGAGCCGCTGCGCGAGCTTTTCAAGGACGAGGTGCGCGCGCTGGGTATGGAGCTGGGCCTTCCGGCCAGCTTCATCGGGCGCCACCCCTTCCCCGGACCCGGCCTCGCCATCCGCTGCCCCGGCGAGATCACGCGGGAGAAACTGGAGATTCTGCGCAAGGCCGATGCGGTCTATATCGACCAGATTCGCAAGCATGGTCTCTATGACGAGATCTGGCAGGCCTTCGTGGCCATCCTGCCCGTCCGCACCGTTGGCGTCATGGGCGACGGGCGCACCTATGATTTTGCCTGCGCGCTGCGCGCCGTCACCTCCGTGGACGGCATGACCGCCGACTACTACCCTTTTACCCATGATTTCCTGGGCGAGACGGCGACGCGCATCATTAACGAGGTACGCGGCATCAACCGCGTGACCTATGACATCACCAGCAAACCGCCGGGCACCATCGAGTGGGAATGAGCGCCATAACCTGACGCCCCAACAGCCTGGCATCCGAGGCAACGAGGCTGAGCATGCTATACCCCGACGCTGAAACCTGGCGCGCCGCGCCCGCGAAACACGTGCTGTTCTATGGGATGTCGGGGCTCGGCAAGACGCATCTGTCGAATATGCTGCGTGGCGCGGGTGACTGGTTTCACTACTCGATCGATTACCGCATCGGCACGCGCTACATGGGTGAGCTGATTGCAGACAATGCCAAGGCACACGCGATGCAGGTTCCGTTCCTGCGCGATCTTCTGCTATCGGATTCGATCTATATCGGCTCGAACATCACGTTCAACAATCTCGCTCCGGTCTCGACCTACCTGGGCAAACCGGGCGATCCCGCGCGTGGCGGCATGCCCATCGCCGAGTATCGCGCAAGGCAGGACCAATTCCGCCGGGCCGAGATTGCCGCCCTCAACGACACCGGCTACTTCATTGACCGCGCGATGCGCCTTTATGGGTATCCCAATTTCATCTGCGACACGGGCGGATCGATCTGCGAATGGGTGGACGGCAACGACCCCACCGATCCGCTGCTGACCGAGCTGTCGCAGCATTGCCTGCTGGTCTATCTGGAGGGCAGCGAGGCGCATACCGCCGAGCTGATCCGCCGCTTTGACCGCGCGCCCAAACCGATGGCGTATCAACCTGAATTCCTCGATGTCGCCTGGAGGGAATACCTGCAGGAAAACAACTGCGTCGAGACCGAAGTTGATCCAAATGGATTCATTCGTTGGACCTACGCGCGCGCTCTGGCACACCGCAAACCGCGCTACGAGGCGATGGCACCCTGGGGTGTCACGCTGACCCCATCGGACGTCGAAAGCATCACCGATGCCGATAGTTTCAACGCACGGATTGCGGACGCCCTTGAGCGCCGCGCCGTAACTTCTACCTAAGCAATCTACCAGAACGGACAACCTGACCCATGCCCATAAAGATCCCCGCCGACCTGCCCGCCTATGACGTGCTCACGCGCGAAGGCGTCATGGTCATGGACGAGGATCAGGCGGCGCGTCAGGATATCCGCCCGCTACGCATCGGCCTGCTGAATCTGATGCCCAAGAAGATCCAGACAGAGAACCAATTCGCCCGCCTCATCGGCGCGACGCCCCTGCAGATCGAACTGAGCCTCATTCGCATGAGCGAGCACCAGACGCGCAACACGGCGGCCGACCATATGGAGAGCTTCTACCGCTCCTTCGCCGAGGTCGAGACGACCGGCGAGAAGTTCGACGGCCTGATAATCACCGGCGCACCGATCGAGCATCTGGATTTCCACGACGTGACCTATTGGGACGAGTTGGCCCGCGTTTTCGACTGGACGCAGACCCATGTGCATTCCACCTTCGGCGTCTGCTGGGGCGGTATGGCGATGATCAATCACTTTCACGGCGTGCAGAAACACATGCTGCCCGCCAAGGCCTTCGGCTGCTTCCGGCATGAGAATATGGAGCCGGCCTCGCCCTATCTGCGCGGGTTTTCCGACGATATGGTGATCCCCGTCAGCCGCTGGACCGAAATGCGCAAGGCCGAGATCGACGCCGCGCCGGGCCTGACCACCCTGCTCCATTCGGACGAGGTAGGCCCCTGTCTTGTTGAGGATTCGCTGCACCGCGCGCTTTATGTATTCAACCATTTCGAATATGACAGCGACACGTTGAAACAGGAATATGACCGCGATGCCGCTGCCGGCACGCTCATCAACGTTCCCTGCAATTACTACCCCGACGATAATCCCGCCAAGACGCCGCGCAACCGATGGCGCAGCCATGCGCATCTGCTTTATGGCAACTGGATTTCGATGATCTACCAGACGGTGCCCTACGACATCGACTGCATCGGGGCATGATCCGGTGCCCAAAGCCTTGATCTATATCGCGCTGTTCCTGGCCGTTCTGGTTATCGTCGTTCACGTCACTGCCACCCTGCGCGAGCGGCGCGCCGTCGCGGAATACCCGCCCGAGGGGCAGGTCCTCGACGTGGATGGGATACAGGTCCATGCAGTTGTCATGGGTCCCGAAACCGGGACCGCCCCGGATCTGGTGCTGATCCATGGGGCCAGCGGCAATACCCGAGACATGACGTATCGTCTCGCGCCGCGTCTGGCCGAGCGCTACCGCGTCATCGTGTTCGACCGCCCCGGCCTTGGCTATACCGAGCGGCTGAACGGATCGGGCGCGACGCTGAAACAGCAGGCCACGCTTCTGCGCGCCGCCGCCGCGCAGCTGGGCGCAAAACGTCCCATTGTCATGGGCCAAAGCTATGGCGGCGCAGTCGCGCTCGCCTGGGCTGCGGAATACCCCGAGGATGTCGCGGCCCTGATCCCCGTTGCCGCCGCATCCAACCCTTGGGACACTGGCCTTGGCACCTTTTACGAGGTCACCTCGTCCAGATGGGGTCAGGCCCTGGTCGTGCCGCTGATCACGGCCTTTGTGCCCAGCTCGGTCGTGACCTCCTCTGTCGAGGCGGTGTTCGATCCGCAGGATGCGCCCGAAGGCTATACCGAGGCCATCGCCGCCCCCCTGACCCTCCGCCGGGTTTCGCTGCGCGCCAATGCAGATCAGCGCGCCAACCTCCTGGGCGAGATCGAGCAACTGGTCCCGCAATACGCGCAGATCACAGCCCCGACCGAGATCCTGCATGGCACCGCCGATACCACCGTCGGCCTTGAAATCCACTCGGCCAAGCTGGTCGATCAGATCGCGGGCGCGACCCTCACCCGGCTCGAAGGCATGGGCCATATGCTGCAGCATGTTGCCGAGGATGCCGTCGTCGCCGCCATTGACCGCGCGGCCGCGCGCGCCGGCCTGTAAGTAGCGCGGCGATTGCACCCTGGTTCCTGTCGCCCCATACTGGACCGACACGGGAGAGACCGACATCATGAGCCTTCCTTTTGACGGTGCCATCAGCGCCTTTTTTCACAGCAAAGACGCCGCGCATCTGCGCGAGGCCATCCTTAGCGCCGATAAGAAAGATATCATCGGCCCGGATTACCCCTATGACCGCCGGATGAAGCGCAAGGCCTATGAAAAGCAGTTCCATCTGCTGCAGGTCGAGCTGGTCAAGATGCAATCCTGGGTCAAATCCAGCGGCGCGCGGATCACCACCGTCTTTGAGGGGCGGGATGCCGCCGGCAAGGGCGGCGCAATCAAACGCACCCATCTCAACCTCAATCCGCGCGGCGCGCGCGTCATTGCCCTGCCCAAGCCCTCGGATACCGAGGCGACGCAGTGGTATTTTCAGCGCTACATTGATCATCTTCCCGCCGCAGGCCAGATCGTCTCTTTTGACCGCAGCTGGTATAACCGCGGCGTCGTCGAGCATGTCTTCGGCTTTTGCACCGAGTCCGAGCGCGCCCTGTTTTTCGATCAGACCCCGGCGTTCGAGCGGATGCTGATGCAGGACGGCATCATCCTGATCAAATTCTGGCTGAATTTGGGCCGGGCCGAGCAGTTGCGCCGGTTTCTCGCGCGCGAGAGCGACCGGCTCAAGCATTGGAAGCTCAGCTGGATCGACGTGGAGGGACTAAAGAAGTGGGACGCCTATTCCGAGGCGATCACCGAAACGCTGGCCCGCACCGAAACCAGCCACGCGCCCTGGTCCGTCATCCGCGCCGATGACAAGCGCCGAGCACGCCTTGCAGTAATCCGGCACTTGCTGAATGCGGTGCCCTATGAGGGCAAGGATCCAGAGGCTATCGGCCCGGTCGACCCCACCATCACCGGCGGCCCCGCCCTCTGGTCCGACAGCAAGATCGATTAGGTGGCAAAGCGCGGCTATCATCACGGCAATCTGCGCCAGGCCCTTGTCGAGACGGCTTTGGAGTTGATCGAGGCCAAAGGCCCCACCGGCTTCACCCTGTCGGAGGCGGCGTCGCGCGCGGGTGTAACGCCGGCCGCCGTCTATCGCCATTTCAGCGGCCGCGAGGATCTGATCGCCGAGGCGGCCCTGCAAGGCTACGAGATGTTCGGCGCGCTGATGGAGCACGCCTATAACGGCGGCGCTCCCTCGGCGCTTGCGGCGTTCGAAGCGACGGGGCGCGCCTATCTGGCCTTCGCACGCAAGCATCCCGGCCATTACATCGCCATGTTTGAAAGCGGCATCTCCATCAACCGTACACCTGAACTCGCCGCTGCCGCCCTGGCCGCGCGCCGCGTTCATCAGGCGGCGGCGGCGCAGCTCTGCCAGCATATTCCAGAGGCTCAGCGCCCGCCTGCGGCGATGTTCTCGGCTCATATCTGGGCGCTCAGCCACGGTGTGGTCGAATTGTTCGCACGCGGTGCGCCCGGCGCGGCCAGCCCCTTCGCGCCCGAAGATCTGCTCGAATCGGGGATCGGGATCTATCTGCGCGGCCTGGGCCTGATCCCGCAGGATCAGGGGCGCGGCGCGTAGCTTTGCGATAGCAGCGGCGCAAGGGCGAGCGCCCCGGCCAGCGACAGATGGTTGGTATCGCGGTAGAGCGCCTTGCCATCCCGCATCCACGCATAGCCGTCACCCTCTGCAAAGGCTTCGCTCAGCATCAGGAGTGTGGCGCCGTATTTCGCGACTTGCTGCGCCATGATCTCGTCCGCGGCCTGGCTGAAGCCATCGAAGGTTTTGCGCGCAACGAAACTGGCACGAAACTTCTGTTCGGCCTGCGGCCAGTCCAGCCCAATCAGCATGGATTGCTCGATCATCGTCTGGGTGATCACGTGTTGCAAAGGCACCTGGCCCACGACCACCACACGCACACCCGCCGCGCGATAGAAGTCCAAGGTCCGCGCCAAGGCTGACTCAAACGTCGCCAACCTTTGATCCGCGCGCACATGCTGTGCGCCAAAGCTCTCGGCGAGGGCGTATGTCAGCTCTTCGTCGGCGTAGTCGCCGATAGCGTAGAGGGTCCAGCGCGCAACAAGGTAGACGGTGTCGATCCCGCGCGCGACGACATCTTCGGCCGATTTGCGCACAAAGTCATGGCACCGCTGGGAATAGCTACCGCCCTTGGCGGAATAAACGCCCAAAAGAGGCGAACAGGCACCAAGCGCTGCATACTGCACCTCGACATCATGTTCTTGCGACATGAGGGCATAGGCGGGCAAAAGCGCCTGAGCATGGCTGTCGCCAAGGACAGCGACTCTGGGGATATCGCCCCCGGCGGTGCCAGCCGGTTGGAAAACAGCGCAAAGCTCCGCGTCGCTTTGCGTCTCGCCGTCAAGGCAGCCGGTATTATCGGGCCAGATCATCAATTCTGCGCGCATGGCCGTCACAGCGCCCGACCCCGCATTATCGAGGCGCGACGGATAGCCGTCCGTCGCGACACCCGAGAAGCCAAGCGCCGCAAACCCCGCGATACCGGCAACGCTGACCGACAGCAATCCACGCCGCCCGGGCAGCAGACTGCGCCGCCGAAACGGCGTCTCGACATAGCGCATCGTCAGCCATGCCAGACCCAGCGTCACAGCAGACAAAAGCGCCATCACCCACAACGGGGGCTCTTCGATGCTGCGAATGCGGGCAAAGGCAAAAAGCGGCTGGTGCCACAAATAGGCGCTGTAACTGACCAAGCCGACCCAGATCATAGGCGCCGCGCTCAGTAGTCTTGCCGCCCGTGTTCCGGTATCGGCAAAGAGGATCACCAGCGCCGTGCCGACAATGGGCACCAGCGCGTATACAGACGGAAAAGGCGTGGCGGCGGTGTAATTGAACACCGACCACAGGATCATCGCCAACCCCGCCAAGGCCGCTACATCGCTGCGCATTCGGGGCCGCGCAAAGAGGATCGCAGCGCAGATCGAGCCGGCCAGAAGCTCCCACAGACGCGAGAAGGTGAAGTAGAAATTCTGTCCCGGATAGTTGCGCCACCCCCATTCCGCGAGGGCCAGCGACAATACCGACAGGATCAGGAACACTACCAGAAACTTGCGCCGCGCAAAGGCGCCCAGCGGGACAAGGACCAATGGGAAGAGCAGGTAGAACTGCTCTTCGACCGCAAGGCTCCAAGTGTGCAAAAGCGGGCGTAGCGCCGAGCCGATATCGTAATAGGACGACTTTTCGAGAAAATGGAAATTCGACAGAAAAAGCGCCGCAAAGGCCCCGCTGCGCGCGTAGTCGTCGAACGGGTCCGGCGCCAGCCAGCGCCAGGCAAACGGGATCGTGACCAGCAGCACGACAAACAGCGCGGGCAGGATGCGCCGCGCACGCCGCTCGTAAAAGCCCAGCAGCGAATAAGTGCCTGCCTCGCGCTCCGAGATCAGGATCGTCGTAATCAGATACCCGCTGATCACGAAAAACACGTCCACGCCGACATAGCCCCCGGCGAAGGGGGCGAAACCTGCGTGGAACAGGATCACCGGGATCACCGCAACCGCGCGCAATCCATCTATTTCAGGCCGGTAACGCATGGGGCAAGAGAATCCAGCAGTTGGGCCGGGCGCTGCCATGGCACAGACCCGATAGCAAAAGGGGCGCGGCGGTTTCCCGCTGCGCCCCTCTCCAGAACATGATCGTCCGGGCGCGCCTTAGCGCTTGGAGAACTGGAAGCTCCGGCGGGCCTTGCGGCGGCCGTATTTCTTGCGCTCGACGACGCGGCTGTCGCGGGTCAGAAAACCTGCCGCCTTCAGCGCCCCGCGCAAGCTGGGATCATAAAGTTGCAGCGCCTTCGAGATGCCGTGCTTGACCGCACCGGCCTGACCCGAGAGACCGCCGCCGACGACCGTGGCCATCACGTCGAATTGATCTTCGGTGCCCGAAATCGTGAAGGGCTGACGCAGGATCATCTGCAGCACGGGACGGGCGAAATAGACCTTCATCTCCTTGCCGTTGACGGTGACCTTGCCCGAGCCGGGCCTGATCCAAACGCGGGCGACCGCGTCCTTCCGCTTGCCCGTGGCGTAAGAGCGGCCCAGCTCGTCGCGGACAGGCTCGCGCGGGGCGGCCTCTTCCATGGGGGTGCCGGTTGCGACGGCGGAGAGTTCTTCGAGGGAATTGATTTCGTCAGCCATCAGTAAGCCACCCGCGTGTTCTTGGAGTTCATGTTCTTGACGTCCAGCACCTCGGGGCTCTGCGCCTCGTGGGGGTGCTCGCCGCCGGCATAGACGCGCAGATTGGTCATCTGCGTGCGGCTCAGGCGGTTGCCCGGCAGCATGCGCTTGACCGCCTGCATCACGACACGCTCGGGGAACTTGCCCTCGAGGATCTCGCCCGTGGTGCGCGACTTGATGCCGCCCGGATGGCCGGTATGCCAGTAGTTCGGCTTGTCACGCTTCTTGCCGGTCAGCTGGACCTTCTCGGCGTTGATGACGATGACGTTGTCGCCCATGTCCATATGGGGAGTGAAGCTGGCCTTGTGCTTGCCGCGCAGGCGCATGGCGATAACCGAAGCAAGACGGCCCAGAACGACGCCCTCGGCGTCGATGATGATCCATTTCTTGTCGATATCCGCCGGTGTCGCTGAGAATGTCTTCATGACCGCAGAATCCTTGATTACGTCGAACGGGGCGCAGGCCGGGCCTGCCCCTTTGGTGATGGGCGGGTTATATAGCAGGCGCATGCCGCGTCAACACGCGTTTATACGGATTTATAAAGTTAAAACAAAGGCTTGCAATTTAGGTATTAAAATACCCCATGCAAAATTACTATAAACGCCCGTTTTCAGCCCGGCCCGAGTGCCGCCGGCGGGATCGAGTAGGTCAGGCTCGCGCGCGCTGCGGGCGCGTCGGCCCCGTCCGAGCGGATCAGAGCATCGCCCACCGCCAGAACGCGCCCCAGCTTGAGCAGGCGCACATCGGCGATCATGTCTGCCCCGGCCTGCGGCTTACGCATGAAATCGATGCTGCAATTCGTCGTCACGGCTAGCGCCTCGGGGCCGATCATGCTGAGAACCGCCAGATACATGCCCACATCGGCCAGTGCGAAAATCGCCGGACCCGACACGGTGCCGCCCGGACGCAGGTGAAGCTCCTTTACCTTGAGGCGCAGCGACAGATGCATGGGGCGCAGATCGTCGATGGCAAAATCGTGCGCCACCTGCGGAAATTCGCGCGCCATGAAATCCGTCAGTTCTGCCTTGCTCATCTTGGGCTTCATGCTTTCCTCCGCGCTGCGTCACCGCTACAAATAGGCGCATATCATAAGGAGCGACAAGATGGCGATGATCACGCGAGACGATACCGGTGCCGTGGCACGGCTGACCTTGAACGCGCCGGACCGCCTCAATGCGCTGAGCGACACGATGCTGGCTGCCCTCAAGACCGAGATGGAAACGCTGGAAGGTCAGCCGCATATCCGTGCCGTGATCCTCGCGGGGGCAGGCAAGGCGTTCTGCGCAGGCCATGATCTGAAGGAGATGACGGCAGGCCGCGCGGCCGAGGATGGTGGCCAGGCATATTTCGCCGATCTTTTCGGACGCTGTTCGGCCGTGATGATGGCCATTCGCGCCCTGCCCCAGCCCGTCATCGCCGAGGTCCACGGTGTCGCCGCCGCGGCCGGCTGCCAGCTGGTCGCCTCCTGTGACATGGCCGTGGCGGCGCAAGGCACCCGCTTTGGCGTCAATGGCGTCAATATCGGCCTCTTCTGCTCCACGCCGATGGTCGCGCTCAGCCGCAATGTGCCGCGCAAACAGGCGTTTGAGATGCTGACTACCGGCGCCTTCGTCGATGCCGAGCGCGCGGTCGGGATCGGCCTGATCAACCGCGCTGTTGCGCCGGATGCTCTGCAGGATGAAACGATGCGACTGGCGCAAACCGTCGCGGCCAAGCTGGGCGGCGCGGTGCGGATCGGCAAGCGCGCCTTCTACGAGCAGCTCGAGATGCCGGTCGAGCAGGCCTATATCCACACGGGCAGCGTAATGACGACCAATATGATGATGGATGACACCGCCGAGGGGATCGACGCCTTCCTCGCCAAGCGCAGCCCGGAGTGGTCGCAGTAGCGTCTCGTCATAATTCCGCCCGATTCGGAGCTTGGCCCTTTGGATACGCGCGGCCGCGTTCACTGAGGCCGCATAATGCCCTTATCTGCCCGTCACTGTTTCCAATACCTCGCCCCATTTCCTGCACTTTTGCCGTTTTTCCGCCCCAATCCGCCATTTCTACTTCCTAAACACACTGTTTCAGGCTACCAATCTAAGAGATCTTGGGTCACCGTCGCCGCAGTCATGTCCCTCCAGGCCAGCCTCTCTCTGGCCGCAGACGTGCCCGGCGCGGTGACCCGAAGAGCCACCCCTCAATCCCATGACATTCCGTTCGAACCGTCGGCGATGTAACATGCAGCAATGCCTGCCCCCTTTCCATACGCCCGCGCATGGACTATCTGCCGGCCTATGACACAGGTTCTCAATATCGTCGGCGGCGGCATGGCCGGGTCCGAGGCCGCATGGCAGGCCGCCAATATGGGCGTGCAGGTCATCATCCACGAAATGCGCCCCAGGGTCGCAACCTTTGCCCATCGCACCGGCGATCTGGCCGAAATGGTCTGCTCCAACTCTTTCCGCTCGGACGATGACGAACAGAACGCCGTGGGCCTTCTGCACTGGGAAATGCGGGCGGCGAACGGTCTGATCATGCAGACCGCTGACAAGCACCGCCTGCCCGCCGGCGGGGCACTGGCCGTCGACCGCGATCCCTTTGCCGCCTCCGTCACCGAGGCGCTGCGCGCGCATCCCAACATCACCGTTCAGGATGCCGAGATCACCCAGATCCCCGAGGACGGACGCTGGATCATCGCCACTGGCCCGCTGACCTCCGCCGGCCTGGGCGAGGCCATCGCCGCCGAGACGGGCGCCGATGCGCTTGCCTTCTTCGACGCCATCGCGCCCATCATCCACCATGACAGCATCGACATGTCCCGCGCCTGGATGCAATCGCGCTACGACAAGGGTGAAACCGAAGAAGAGCGCACTGCCTATCTCAACTGCCCGATGGACCGCGAGACCTATGACGCCTTCATCGACGCTTTGCTGGCGGCAGAAAAGACCGAGTTCCACGAGGGCGAAACGGCAGGCTATTTCGATGGCTGCCTGCCGATCGAGGTGATGGCCGAGCGCGGACGCGAGACGCTGCGCCATGGCCCGATGAAGCCTGTGGGTCTGACGAATCCTCATCAGCCGGACGTGAAGCCTTGGGCCGTGGTTCAGCTGCGCCGCGATAACGCGCTGGGAACGCTCTATAATATCGTAGGCTTCCAGACCAAGATGAAATACGGCGCGCAGGCCGAAGTGCTGCGCATGATTCCCGGCCTCGAAAATGCGCGCTTTGCCCGCCTCGGCGGCATCCACCGCAACACGTTTCTCAACTCTCCCACGCTGCTCGACGATCAGATGCGCTGGCGCACGCATCCGCATATCCGCTTTGCCGGGCAGATCACCGGCGTAGAAGGCTATGTGGAATCCGCCGCAATGGGCCTTATGGCCGGGCGGCTCGCCGCCTCGGAACTCCTCGGACAGCCGCTGAGCAGTCCACCGCAGGACAGCGCCATGGGCGCGTTGATCCACCACATCACCGGCGGCGCCGAGGCCAAGACATTCCAGCCGATGAACGTCAACTTCGGCCTCTTTCGCCCGGTCGAGGGCCTCAAGGGCGGCCGCCGGGGCCGCACCGACCGCTACAAGGCCTACACCGACCGCGCCAAGGAAGCGTGGCAAGGATGGCTGGCGCAAAGCCCGGCCTGACGCCATGCTGCGCAACATGAGGATTGCCGCAGAACGGTCTGAAAGCCCATGACATTCATTACGCGCTTTGCTCCGTCTCCGACTGGCCCGCTTCATCTTGGCCACGCCTATTCCGCGCTCCTTGCCCATGATATGGCTAACGCGAAGGGTGGCACGTTCCTGCTGCGGATCGAGGATATCGACCAGTCGCGCAGCCGCCCCGAATGGGAGGCGCAGATCTATGATGATCTGGCGTGGCTTGGCCTCACATGGCCCACCCCGGTCATGCGCCAGTCAGACCGCCTGCCCGTCTACACCGCTGCCCTCCGTTCCCTCATGCGGCGCGGGCTCGCCTATCCCTGCACCTGCACGCGCCGAGATATCGCCGCCGCGGCCAGCGCGCCGCAAGAAGGCGCGCCGCTTCTGGGCCCAGATGGCATCGTCTATCCCGGAACCTGCCGCCCGCCCAAGGGCACGGCGCCCTGCACCCAGCTACCGCCCGGCGCGGCCCTGCGCCTCGACATGGGTGCGGCGCAACAAGTTCTGGGCGCGCCACCAGAATTCACAGAAACAGGCGCCGGCCCCAAAGGTGGGACGGGTCTCATCCGCTCCGATTGGCAGGATATCCTGAACGGTGTCGGCGATATCGTTCTCGCGCGCCCTGCGATGGGCACCTCATACCACCTCTCGGTCGTTCTGGATGACGCGGCACAGAAGGTCACGCTGGTGCCACGCGGCGTCGACCTCTTCGAGGCGACAGTGATCCATGTGATCCTCCAGCGCCTTTTGGGATTGCCCACGCCCGAATATCTTCACCATCGCCTCATTCGCGACGAGGCGGGCAAGCGGCTGGCCAAACGCGACGATGCCCGTGCTATCGCCAAATACCGCGCCGAGGGCATCAGCCCCGCGCAGGTCCGCGACATGCTGGACCTGCCCTAGCGCTTCATCCTGGCAAAAATAGTCAATTCCTCAGCCCGCTTGAGGCGCCATCGTCACGCGTTCCGTGCCATCCTCGACCACCGTGTAGAAACAGCTGCGTCGATTCGTGTGACAGGCAGGCCCCGTCTGCTCGATCTTCAGCAGCAGGCAGTCGCGGTCACAATCGACGCGGAACTCCACCAGCTTCTGCACATGGCCGGACGTCTCGCCCTTGACCCACAAGGCCTTGCGCGAGCGCGACCAATAGGTCACGCGTCCCGTCGTCAGCGTCTGCGCCACCGCCTCGGCATTCATCCAAGCCATCATCAGCACCTCGCCCGTTCCGGCATCCTGTGCGATGACGGGGATCAGGCCGCGCGCGTCATAGGCCAGGCTGGCGGGATCGAAATTCATGCGGGTTTTCCTTTTGCATCTCGCTGTCCGCGCCTTATCTAAGGCGCAGCACTTTGAGGAACCAGACATGACCGCCAAGACCGACATGATCAAGCTCTACTCGCAACGTATCCTGGCGCTGGCGGCGGATATCCCTAACCATCGGCGCCTCGATGCGCCTCACGCCACTGTCAAGCGGCGCGCGCCGCTCTGCGGATCGACCGTGACGGTGGATATCTGTTGCGAAGATGGCAAAGTCAGCGCCTTCGGACAGGACGTCAAGGCCTGCGCGCTGGGTCAGGCGGCGGCCAGCGTCGTCGGCGGGGCCATTGTCGGATGCGAAGGCGATCAGGTGCGCGCCGCGCGCGATGCGCTCTCGAATATGTTGACCGAGGATGGCCCGACCCCGCCCCCACCTTTCGATGGGCTCGAAGTGTTGCGGCCCGCGCAGGAGTACAAGAATCGCCACGCGTCGATCATGCTGTCGCTCGAGGCGGCTGTCGAGGCGCTGGATACCGCCTGCGGCTGATCCCCGCCCTGTTACAAAAAAACCGCCGCGCATCCGGTCTGGATGGCGGCGGAAGTATGCGTGTTCCCATGAGGGACCCTGGGCGCGGATTTCGAACAAGGCAGGGTTCGAAACGATCGGTGACAGGCAGTGTCGGTCGTCGCAGGCATCTGGTGTTGGGGACAGGAGATGCATTCGCGCGCAGGCATGGGATTTCGCAGGCAGAAACGGTGTGGATCAGAAACCCTGAAGAAGGCCCGGCAGGTAAAGGCATCCCATCAAAAGAACGACAAGCGCCGCCATGCCCACGGCATCGCCCAGCAGTGTCTCTTGCGAGCGGGTGGCGGCTGTTTTGATCTGGTCAATCATCATGTCCTCCTCTCAATGGATCAGTTGCCACTTTGTTCTCACTTTCATTAACCAAAGTAAAGAACTTTTTAAGAACATTTGAGAGCAAAATAGAACTTCGCGCTTAACCCACTGAAATCAAACGAATCGCCTGATCGCGCTCCATCAACCAAAGCAGAACGCGCGCGGCCTGCCCGCGCGGTCCGGTCAGACCGGGATCTTCGGAGAGCAGTTTGCGCGCATCGCTCTGCGCAACCGCCATCAACGCTGTCTGCCCTTCCAGGTCCGCGATGCGAAAACGCGGCAGGCCTGATTGCGCAGTGCCGATCATGTCGCCCGCGCCTCGCATTTCAAGGTCCACCTCGGCGATACGAAACCCGTCCTCCGTATCGCGCATCGTGGTCAGGCGCCGCTCGCCGCCTTCGCTCAAGGGCGCCTGATACATCAAGAGGCAGGTCGAAGCGGCACTGCCGCGCCCGACCCTGCCCCGCAACTGGTGCAGCTGCGCCAGGCCGAAGCTCTCGGCGCGCTCGATCACCATGATCGAGGCGTTGGGCACATCTACACCCACCTCGATTACCGTGGTCGCGACCAGCACGGATGTCTTACCCTTCTGAAAGGCCGCCATCGCGGCGTCCTTCTCCTCGGGGGGCATCTGGCCGTGGACCAGCCCGACGCGTCCCTCGCCAAGTGCCGCGCGCAAGGCGCGAAACCGTTCTTCGGCGCTGCTGAGATCGCTGACCTCGCTTTCATCGACCAGCGGACAGACCCAATAGGCCTGCCGTCCCTCGCTGATGGCATGGCGCAGCTTGGCGACCACCTCATCCATGCGCGCCATGTTGACCATCGCCGTCGCGATGGGTTTGCGCCCCGGCGGCTTTTCGTCCAGCACACTCACATCCATGTCGCCATATTGCGCAAGGCTGAGACTGCGGGGAATGGGCGTTGCGGTCATCACCAGCACATCCACCGCCGCCCCCTTGCGCCCCAGCTCCAGCCTCTGGCGCACGCCGAACCGGTGCTGCTCGTCTATGACGGCAAGGCGCAGATCGTGAAACTCGACATCCTTCTGAAAGACGGCATGCGTGCCGACAAGGATCTGGATATCGCCCTCCGCCAGCGCGGCCAGCTTGGCGCGCCGCTCGGCCCCCTTGTCGCGCCCGGTGAGGATCTCAAGCACCACACCGGCGCTTTCCGCCAGTGGGCGCAGCCCCTCCAGATGTTGCCGCGCGAGGATCTCGGTCGGAGCCATCATCACGCCCTGCCCGCCCGCCTCGACCGCGATCAACAGCGCGTTCAGGGCCACCAGCGTCTTGCCTGCGCCGACATCGCCCTGAAGCAGGCGGTTCATCCGCACCTCGCGGGCCATGTCCTGCGCGATTTCCTGGGTGGCCCGGCTCTGCGCGCCCGTTGGGCTATAGGGTAGCGCCGCCAATACGCGCTCGCGCAGCGCGCCCGTCCCCGCTGTGCCGCGCCCCTTCCCGCGCTTCAACTGCGTGCGCGCCAAGGCCAGCGTCAGCTGATGCGCCATCAATTCGTCATAGGCGAGTCGCAGCCGCGCCGGGTGGGTTGCGCCCAGCTCGGCCATTGATTGCGGCGAGTGAGCCATGCGCAGCGCCGCCGCCCAATCGGGCCAGCCCTCGTGCGCCTTCTGGCCCGGGTCAATCCACTCGGCCAGTTCCGGCGCGCGCGCCAGGGCCGCCGCAGCCGCCTTGCGCATCACGCCCTGAGTCAGGCCCGCAGTGAGCGGATAGACAGGCTCGAAATCAGGGATGTCATCGGCTTCTTCGGCCGGCAGCACGTGATCGGGATGCACCATCTGGGGCACGCCGTCGAACAGCTCGACCTTGCCGGACAGCACGCGCCGCGCGCCGGTGGGCAGGATCCGGTGCAGATATTCGTCATGGGCGCGGAAAAAGACGATCTGGAAGGTCGTCTGCGAATCCTCCGCCGAGACACGGTAGGCTCCGCCGCGCCGCGCCGGCGGGTGATGCGGGCCAATCACCGCCTCGACAGTGATATAGCCGGGCAGATCGGCACCCAGAACGCTGGCTCGTTTGCGCCGGTCGATCCCCGAATGCGGCAAGGTCAGCAACAGATCCACAGGCTTTTCGATGCGTAGCGCGGCAAGCAGCTTGGCCGATTTGGGGCCTACGCCCGGCAAGGTTTCGATCCCCGCGAAGAGCGGGAATAGCGCCGGAGGCCGCCCCTTGGGGGCACTGGGCGGCGCGTTGGGACCGGTCTGGCTCATGCGCCGCCGATCAGCGCCAGCCAGGCGTCCTCGTCCATGGTCTCGATCCCAAGCTCGGCTGCCTTGTCCGCTTTCGAGCCTGCGCCGGGGCCGGCGATGACGATATCGGTACGCGACGAGACGCTGCCCGACACCTTGGCGCCAAGCGCCTCGGCGCGCGCCTTAGCCTCGGCGCGGGTCATCTTTTCCAGCGTTCCTGTAAAGACGACCGTCTTGCCCGCGACCGGACTGTCCGAAACGATCGGCGCGGCCGCATCTTCGATCATCAGGTGCGCCACCAGATCATCAATGCTGGCCCGCTCGGCTGTCTGGCCGAACACCATCACGAGGGAGGCGGCGACCGTGGCGCCAATGCCGTCAATGCCGATCAGATCATCCCAGGCCGCGCAGGCGGCCGTGTCGCAGCCCTCCCATTCGGCCTCCCGTACAGGCTTGATCCGGGCGCGGCGGCCTTCATCGGCGGCACGCGCACGCTCGCCTGCCTCGGCGGCATCGGCCCGCAGATGGCAGGCCGCCGCGGGCGCCGCGGCATCGACGGCGGCCGCAAGAGCCTCCCAACTGCCAAAATGACGCGCCAGATCGGCGGCTGCCACCTCGCCCACATGGCGGATCCCCAAGCCAAAAAGCAGACGGGCCAACGGTACGCGCCGCCGTGCGTCTATTGCGGCAAAGAGATTGCGCGCACTCGTCTCGCCCCATCCGTCGCGATTGGCCAGTTTGTTCAGACTCTTCGCATCGCGCGCCTCAAGCGTAAAGATATCAGCCGGGGTGCGAATGGAAAGCTGGTCATCGGCGTAGAACATCTCGATCTGCTTGGCCCCAAGGCCCTCGATGTCAAACGCACCCCGGCTGACGAAATGCTTCAGCTTTTCCACGGCCTGCGCGGGGCAGACAAGTCCCCCGGTGCAGCGCCGCACCGCATCCCCATCCTCGCGGATCGCGTCCGACCCGCATTCGGGGCACACATGCGGAAAGGTGAAGGGCTCTGCATCCTCTGGCCGTTTGCTCAGGTCAACATCCGCGACTTTCGGGATAACATCGCCCGCCCGATAGACCTGCACCCAATCGCCCACACGGATATCCTTGCCGCCCCGGATCTCGCTTCCGTCGCTGGCGCGCCCGGCGATGTAATCCTCGTTATGCAGCGTCGCATTGCTGACCACGACGCCGCCAACGGTGACCGGCGACAGGCGCGCGACCGGGCTCAGGGCTCCCGTGCGCCCGACATTTATCTCGATCTCCTCGAGGCGCGTCCAAGCCAGCTCGGCGGGGAATTTATGCGCGATCGCCCACCGGGGAGTGGTGCTGCGATAGCCCAGCCGCCGCTGCAAATCCAGATCGTCGACCTTGTAGACGACGCCGTCGATGTCATAACCGAGGCTCGCGCGTTGCTGTTCGATCATTTCGTAATGCGTCAGCAGCCCTTCGACATCGCGGCAAAGCTCGGTCAGCGGATTGACCGAAAACCCCAGCTCCGCCAGCCGCGCGACCGCCTTGATTTGTGTCGGGGCAAGGGGTGTGCTGATCTCGCCCCAGGCATAGGCAAAGAAGGCGAGCGGACGGGAGCGGGTAATGTCGGAATCAAGCTGCCGCAAAGACCCGGCAGCGGCATTGCGCGGATTGGCAAATATCTTGGCGCCAGTCTCTGCCTGCCGCCGGTTAAGCGCTTCGAAATCGGCATGGGTCATATAGACCTCGCCGCGCACTTCCAGGATGTCGGGCGCACCCTCCAGACCCTCGGGGATGCTGTCGATGGTGCGCGCATTGGCAGTTACGTTCTCGCCCACCGTGCCATCGCCCCGAGTCGCCGCCTGTACCAGAACTCCGCCCTCATAGCGCAAGGACAGACTCAGCCCGTCAATCTTGGGCTCGGCCGTGTAGGCGAGCGAATCCGACGCGCTCATCCCGAGATATTTGCGAATGCGGTCGTCAAATTCGGTGATCTCGACCGCGTCGAAAGCATTACCCAGCGACATCATCCGCTGCGCATGCGTAACCTTGCCAAATCCACCCGAGGGCGCGGCCCCCACCATCTCACTGGGGCTATCCGCACGTTTCAGGCCCGGAAACCGGGCCTCGATCTCGCTGTTGCGTATCTTGAGGCGATCATACTCCGCGTCGCTCAGCGTGGGCGCGTCTTCAGCGTGATACTCCAGATTGGCTTTCAGCAGCTCTTTCGCCAGCCATTCGAGCTCGGCCCGTGCCTCATCCTCAGTCAAATTCCCGACAGCGCGCGCGTTCTGCATTCTTGCCCTCATGCTGTGCGGCCCGGGGCACCGGACCAAACTCGTCGCTCTTGTGATAGGACGAGCCTGTTGGGAGGTCCAGTCACGTGACGCGCCAGAGCACCGGCGATCCGCATAGTGAGGCAGTATAATGAGACGTCGAATTAGCTGCGTCGGCCGGCACCCATTGCCGGTGAAGGTTGCCAAATGCAGCTTGGGCACCTAGCCGCCTTGAACCGCGCCATGGCTATTGACGATGCAAGGCGCCAACCGGACGACTGTGCGCCCGGCTTAGTTATCTCTCTTTGGAGCCTCTCAGGCGCCGATTGCCAGACGCTGATCACCCAGTTCCGACGGCTCGGGATCACGCAGGACATAGCCGCGGCCCCAGACCGTCTCGATATAGCTGTTGCCGCCTGTGGCCTCGCTCAGCTTCTTGCGCAGTTTGCAGATGAAGACGTCGATGATCTTCAACTCGGGCTCGTCCATACCGCCGTAGAGATGGTTCAGAAACATCTCCTTGGTGAGCGTCGTCCCCTTGCGCAGGCTCAAAAGCTCCAGCATCTGATATTCCTTGCCGGTCAGATGCACCGCCTTGCCCGCTACATCCACCGTCTTGGCATCGAGATTGACATTGATCAGACCGGTCCGAATGACCGACTGGGAATGCCCCTTGGAGCGGCGGATGATAGCGTGGATGCGTGCCACCAGTTCCTCGCGGTGGAACGGTTTGGTCAGATAGTCATCCGCGCCAAAGCCGAAGCCCTTGATCTTGCTATCCGTATCGTCGGCGCCCGACAGGATCAGGATGGGCGTTTCAATCCGTGCCAAACGCAGCTGACGCAGCACATCATGCCCCGTCATGTCCGGCAGGCCCAGATCCAGCAGGATCAGGTCATAATCATAGAGCTTGGCCAGATCGATCCCCTCCTCGCCCAGCTCCGTCGTGTAGACGTTGAGATTGGCATGGGTCAGCATCAATTCGATGCTTTTCGAGGTAGTGGGATCATCTTCAACCAGAAGGATACGCATTCGCTTTTCTCCGCAACAGGATCACTTTCGTCCAACCTGACCAAAATTGGTTAACTACAAGTTACCGTAGGTGAACATTTAGCGAATACAATTCAGGGTTGTCTATACATTTTCAGTGCAGTGGCCTTCAAAGCCCCCTCGCCATGCACGGAAACCGCGCGGACCCATTCGGAAAACTCCTCCTCGCTCAGATTATAGCGTTTGCACGCATCGCCTTGTGTAATAAGGCCGTAGAGCACGCCGCGCACCACGGCCAGTTTACGCGATGCGACCCAACGCACCGTGTCCTTCGGCGGCAAATCGGCCTGCGTCATGGTGGCGCCATCGGGCAAGGTGACAGCACGCGGACAATCGACTTTTTTCAGGTACATCTCTCATATCCTCACAATACCGAGCACCAAAATGGGTGCTGCCTCTTAATACCGGCTGAAACGCGGCGCGCGAAATACGTCGCATTTACCTAAACCGCCTTTGCAGATTCAGGCCAAAGCGTTTTGCGTTCTGCCATCCGAACCACTATGTGAGCGATCAAAGACGCAAACGGACCCCGCATCATGCCACTCGATACCGCCCCCCGCATCAATTCGCTCGGCTTTGCCAAGCCCGAATCCGAAACGCGCGTTGTCGTTGCCATGTCGGGCGGCGTCGACAGCTCGGTCGTGGCGGCGCAATTGGCCGAAGAGGGGTATGACGTGGTCGGCGTCACGCTGCAGCTTTATGATCACGGCGCGGCGCTGGCCAAGAAGGGCGCCTGCTGCGCGGGCCTCGATATCCACGATGCGCGCCGCGTCGCCGAGGAAATGGGATTTCCGCATTACGTGCTGGATTACGAAAACGTCTTCAAAGAAGCCGTGATTGACGAATTTGCCGACAGCTATCTGGCCGGCGCCACGCCGGTACCCTGCATTCGCTGCAATGAACGGGTCAAGTTCAAGGACCTGCTGGAGACCGCGCGCGATCTAGACGCCGATTGCATGGCCACAGGCCACTACATTCAGCGCAAGATGGGCGAAAACGGCCCCGAGCTTCACTCGGCGGCCGATGCGAACCGCGACCAGTCGTATTTCCTCTTCTCCACCACGCAAGAGCAGCTGGATTACCTGCGCTTCCCGCTGGGCCATCTGCCTTCCAAGGACGCGACCCGCGCGCTGGCGGCGAAATACGGGCTGAGCGTGGCCGACAAGCCGGACAGTCAGGACATCTGCTTTGTTCCCAATGGCAACTATGCCTCGGTGATCGAAAAACTGCGCCCTGGCGCCGCCGAGCCGGGCGAGATCGTGGATACCGAGGGCAACGTGCTGGGCCAGCATGAGGGCGTGCTGCATTACACGGTCGGCCAGCGCCGCGGTCTCGGCATCGGCGGGCTGGAGACGCCGCTCTATGTCGTCAAGCTGGACGTGGAGGCGCGGCGCGTTATCGTGGGGCCCAAGGAGATGCTGAGCACCGCCATCGTACCGGTCCGCGAGATCAACTGGCTGGGGGATGAGCCGTTCGATGCCGTTCCGGAACGGCAGGTCTCGGTCAAGGTTCGCTCGACCCGTGCGCCGCGCGAGGCCGTGATCCGCCCTCTTTCGGCGACCACCGCGAAAGTTGAACTTTTGACGCCCGAGGAAGGCGTCTCCCCCGGACAAGCCTGCGTTTTCTACGAAACGGGCGGCAGCCGCATCCTGGGCGGCGGCTGGATCTGGCGCGGCTACTGATCCGGCTAGTTTAGCGCCCGAGGCCCCGCAAGACTGCGCGGGCCGCGCGTAGCCCAGGCGCCTCGCCACCCTGGCCCAGCCGCTCCATCGTCAGCGCCATCGCCTCCATTTGCGCGCCCGGCGCGTCCAGCATTTTCAGGAGTGCCGTTGAAATCTCCGGCGCGTTGCAATGCTTCCCATTGCATTCAGGAATGGCCCGCGTCTCGCTGACCAGATTGACCAGTGTCAGGGTGTCAACCCGCAGCATCATCGCGATGATCTGGCGGCTGATCCAGCTGACATCATAGGCAATGACCATCGGTGTCGCACTGGCCGCCAGTTCAAGCGAGACGGTGCCGGACGCCGCGAGCGCGCCGGAGGCAACGCCAAAAGCTGCTGTCTTTTCGGCTTTATACGCATCACTCATCATGCTGGATGGATCGAGGATCAACGGCCTCACCGGCCAATCCATCACAATGTCTCGCAAGAGCGGCGCGACATGCGCCGTGGTCGGTACAACCAGCCGCATGTCTGGAGTCCGCTCCAGAACAGGCGCGAGGGCCCGGCCAAAGATCGGTCCGAGGCGTCCGACCTCGCCCTTGCGTGAGCCCGGCAGCACCAGCATCACCGGCGCCTCGCCCAGATCATGCCGCGCCCGGAAATCGGCGATTTCCGCCTCGGTCGCTTGCGGCTCGCTCACGACGGGATGGCCGACGAAGTCGCACTCCATACCCGCAGCCTCCATATAGGGCGGCTCAAACGGCAGCAGGGCCAGGACGTGGTCGATCACCTTGGCCATCTTTGCCGCGCGGCCCGCGCGCCAGGCCCAGACCGAGGGCGCAACGTAATGTACCGTTCTCAGGTCACTCCGGGCCTTCACCAAGGCGGCCACGCGCAGCGAGAAATCCGGGCTGTCGATGGTGATCATCACGTCGGCATCGCAGGCAAGCGCAGCCTCGGCAGTCTCACTAATCCGGCGTTTGAGATGGCGGTATTTCGGCAGCACCTCCGTGATTCCCATCACGCTCAACTCGTCCATGGGGAAAAGGCTCTGCATCCCCTCGGCCTGCATCAGCGGCCCGCCGACGCCCACGAACTCCACATCCGTCAACCCGCGAAGACCCGCCATCAGCGCGGCGCCAAGTCGATCGCCCGACGCCTCGCCCGCAAGGATGAAGACCTTCATGCAAGCGCCTGGGATATGACAAAAATTCCGCGCGCAACCGCGCGCTTCAGCGCAGCATCCCGGTCGAGAATCACAACGCTCTCCGCCGCCAGAACCAGCCCGGCGAGCCCGGCATCCGCCACCGCATCCATCGTCGAAGGACCCACCGTCGGCATGTCGATTCGCAGGTCCTGCCCGCGCTTGGGCGCCTTGACATAGACCCCCCGCTGACCGCGCCGCAACGCATCCGGCGTTTGAGCCACATAGGCCAGCAAGGCATCCGTACCCTGCACCGTCTCGATCCCCAGGCACTGCCCCGCGGCCACCGCACAGCCCTGCCCGATATCGAGCGGCGAGATTTCAGCCAGGATATGCGTCGCGCGCGCGGCATCTGCCAGCTCGGCCTCGCTGGGCGCGACTCCAACGGCGAGCCCAGCCTCGACAGTGAGGCCCGGCAAAAGTTCATGCGCGCCGAGCACCTCAAACCCCTGCTCTTCGAACATGCCGATGACGAAGCGCAGGAGCGCATCATCGCCCTGAGGGATGGCCGCCATCAGGCCGGGTGCAAGCCGCGCCATTTCCGCGTCGAACTCGGCGGGGTTCAGCGACGGACGCACCAGCGTTCCGGCAAAGACCATGCGGGTTACGCCCGCCGCCTTCATCGCAGCGAAAAGCGCGCCGATCTGTTCCAGTGGAAATTCCTGCGCCGATCCTGCCAACTCGCTCGGCACGCCGCGCAGAGTAAAATGCAGCGCCTCCGGATGCGCCCGCGCCAGCATCACCGGAAGCGCGCCGCCGCAGGCAAGTATGGCCAGCCGTCCCGCCATGCGCCTAACCCTGTCCGGGCGTGAGGAACGAGCGATCGCTGACGCCGGTCACGAATTCGACGATCTGCGCGACATATTCGCTCTCGCTCTCACCACCCATGCGCCGTGCGCGCTCCTGAAAGGTGCCCTCGCCCTGCGCCAACATCTGGAACGCCGCGCGCAGCGCTGTGATATCCGAGCGCCCGACACCGCGCCGCTTGAGACCCACGAGGTTCAGCCCGTCCAGCACGCCGCGCGGCGCCTGCACCAGACCGTAGGGAATGACGTCATTCGTCACCATCGTCACCGCGCCTATGATCGCGCCGCGCCCGATGCGCACGAACTGGTGCACGCCCGAGAGGCCGCCGATGATCACATCGTCCTCCACCACGCAATGACCGGCCAGCGCCGCGTTGTTCACAATGATCACGCTGTTGCCGATGCGCACGTCATGGGCCACGTGGCAGCCCGCCATGAGCAGGCAATCATCGCCCACAAGCGTCACGCCGCCGCCGCCTGCGGTCCCGGTGTTGATCGTCACGTGCTCACGGATACGCACGCGCGCGCCAATCTCCAGCCGGGTTTTTTCCCCCTGAAACTTGAGATCCTGCGGCACTTCGCCGATGCAGGCAAAGGAATAGATTGTCGCCTCGGGGCCGATCACCGTATCGCCGGTGAGGACCACATGGCTTTTCAGGACCGCGCCGTGACCCAGCACCACGTCCGGTCCGATATGGCAGAACGGCCCAATACTGCAGCCAGCACCGATTTGCGCGCCCTGCTCGATCACCGCGCTGGGATGGATGGAGCTGTCACTCATGCGGCGCCGAGGTCCATCATGGCGGTGAACTCGGCCTCACAGGCCATTTCGCCATTCACGCTCGCCACGCCAGCGAATTTCCAGACCTTACCGCCCGGCTTGCCGCGCTGCGTCGTCAGATGCATCTCCAGCACATCGCCGGGCACGACCATGCGGCGGAACTTGCATTTGTCGATGGCCATGAAATAGACCAGCATATTCTTGTCCTGCATCTCCAGCGCTGTGCCCACCATCACCGCCGCCGTCTGGGCCATTGCCTCGACGATGGTCACGCCGGGCATGATCGGCTTGGACGGGAAATGGCCCTGAAAATGCGGCTCATTCATGGTCACGTTCTTGACGCCGACCGCCGATTGGAAACCGTCGATATCGCGCACCTTGTCGATCAACAGAAACGGGTAGCGATGCGGAATCAGCCGCTGGATCATGTGAATATCGGCAGTGGCGAGCGGCTGGGTCATCAATGTCCTTTCAGGCGCCATCAGGGCGCGGCATGGGAGCGGTATCAGGCTTCGCTTTACCAACTCGGCCCGAACGGAGCAAGGCGCGCCCTCTTACTCTGCTGTCTCGGGCATGGGCGCGGAAGTCTCAGGCGCGGGTGCGGCAGGGGAAGCTTCGCCCTCTTCGCGGCGCTCGGCACCGGCCTCGCCATCCGGAGCGCTGAGGCCCCGATTGGATGTCATCCCAGAGCCATCACCGATCACGGCATCGATACGCGCAATAGCCAGATCAGTGATGTCGATCGCATCCGCACGTAACAGAACCTGCCGGCTATCGAGAATGATCTTGCCGCCGGTATCGCGCATCACCTGAATGAGGATCGGCTCGGCCATGCGCATCAAGCTGAGCGGCGCCAGTTCGCGCCCGCGTTCCAGATCACGGGCCTTGCGATCATTCTCGGCCCGGATCGAACGGACCTTGTCGTCGAATGCGTCCGCCTCGGCGCGAAATTCGGTCGCGGTCATCGTCTTGCGCGCCTCGGTCAATGCCTGCTCTTCGGCGCGCAATTCGGCCTCAAGCTCGCGATTGTTCGCAATGAGGGCGTCGCGCTCGGCCTGATATTGGTCGGTCAGACGCTGGCCCACCTGCGTGCCCGAAAACAGCCGATCAGGGTCCAGCACCAGAATTTCGCTCTGGATGGTGCCTACATCCTGAGCCTGCGTCACCGCTGGCGCTGCGCCCACCAGGATCAGCGCCACTGATACCGCCAAGCCCCAGCCGGTAAGGCCGCGACACTGCATCAGAAGGTCGAGGCAATCGACAGGTCAAACGATTGCGTGTTATCGCCCGGCTCTTTCTTCAGCGCATGCGAGAAGTTGAACCGCAGCGGACCGAACGGCGATTGCCAGATCACCGACACACCGACCGCATGACGGGCATTGAAGCCGGTTGAACTGACTGGTCCGGTCGCGCCGGCCGTGTCCACATCCCAAAGCGCACCGATATCGTAGAAGGCGCCGCCCGTAATCCCATACTCGTCCGGCAGACCCAACGGGAACTCCGCATCGAATTTGAGCGCGGCGAAGTAGTTACCGCCCAGTTGCTCACCGTTCTCAATAGGACCAATGCCGTTCGGCTCGAAGCCGCGGATGATCTGGCCTGAATAACGATCGACCGCGCGGCTGTCATCGCTGCCGGTGAAGTTCAAGGCGCCGCCTTCAAGCGTGGCGCGGAGCGTAAGCTCTTCGTTCAGCACCTTGGTCTGTGCGATGGCGCGGGCCGAGGTCTTGATATACTCCTGATCGCCGCCGAGACCGTAGAATTCCTGACCAAAGGACAACAGGACACCCGCATTGGGGTTCAGACCGGTGCGGCGCGTATCATATGTATATTCATACCCTACACCGCTGGCCCATTCATCGCCACGCGCAACTTCGGTCGCCAGAATGCCGCTGGTCCCGGTGTAGTTGCTCATGTCCTTGTAGGCGGCACTATAGAGCAGCGCCAAGCGACCGTTCTCGCTGACGGGGAAGGTCAGGCTGGGACGGAACGTACCGATAGTCGTGTCGTAGAACGCGAAATCATCTTGCGTCTCAACCAAGCCGAAATCGAGACCGAAGGCCACATCGCGGCCTAGGAATGCGGGCTCGACAAAGCTGAGGCGATAATTGGCCTGGTCAGCACTGGCCGAGATCTGCGCCGAGAGGCGCTGGCCCCGCCCAAGAAAGTTGCGCTCGGAAAAACCGACAGAGAAGCCGACGCCGCTGCTGGTGGAATAGGACGCGCCAAACGAAAGCGAGCCGGTGCTTTTCTCTTCGACATCCACATCCACGATCACCTGATCGGGGGTCGAGCCCTCGCGGGCATCCACCTCGGCGGTTTCGAAGTAATCCAGCGCGCGGATGCGCTCGGCAGCCTCGCGGATCTCGCGGGGGTTGAACGGATCGCCTTCGACAGTGTCAAATTGGCGGCGGATCACGCGGTCGAGCGTGGTCGTGTTGCCTTCGATATCGATCCGCTCGACAAAAATTCGCGGGCCACGGACCAAAGCGAACTCGACATCCAGCGTAAGGTCACGGTCATTGCGGGAGATGCGCGGCTCGACCCGCAGGAAATCGACCCCGTTGCGCACGCCAAGGCGCTCCATCCGGGCAATCGAATTCTCGACCTGTGTCGGCGTATAGATCTGGCCCGGCTTGACCTTGAGTGCATCCTGATACTCGGCCGCATCCGCATTGGGCAGCTCGCTGATCGTGGTAATGTTGCCAAACCGGAACTGCTGACCTTCCTCGATGTTGAAGGTCACGAAATAGGTGTCACGCTCTCGCGCCAGCTCGGCATTGGTGCCGGTCACGCGGAAATCGACATAGCCCCGGGCGGCGTAGAAATCGGACAGGAGTTGCTTGTCGAACTCGATACGGTCCTGAACGAACGTATCACGGTTGACCAGCGCGCGGAAAAGGCCGGCCTGCTTGCTGTCCACGACGCGGCGCAGACGGCGGTCCGAATAGGCGCGGTTCCCGACAAAGCTGAGGCGCTGGACCTCGATTTTCTTACCCTCGAAAATCTCAAAGACCAGATCGACGCGGTTATCGCTGCGGCGTATGACCTTGGGGCTGACGCGTGCAGCGCTGCGGCCACTTACGGCATAAGCGTCAATGATTGCGGCAGCGTCACGCTCGGCTTTTGACGGATTATAGACCTGGCGCGGTGCGCTCTCGATCTGTCCCACGAGGTCTTCGTCTTCGATGCGGGTGTTTCCCTCGAAGGCGATCTTGCTGATCGTCGGATATTCGATCACGCGAATTTCCAGGGTATTTCCGCGCGGCGTGATCGCCACTTCCTCGAAGAGACCGCTGTTCAGAATGCGTTGATACGCCTCGTTCAACTCACCTGCCGAAACGGTCTGGCCGCGTCCGATTCCCGCATAGGTCAGGATCGTGCCGGACTCGATCCGCTGGTTGCCCTCGATCGCAACGTTGGTGAACTGATATGACTGAGCCTCGGCCCCCGCCGGCATGAGCGAAAAGGTCAAGGCAATCAGGGCGGTGCATATCGGGCCGATGATGGCCGAACGCCCCTGCCCGGTGTCAGCACCCCTGCCATGCAGGGACGTCAGCATGAGGCGCGTTGCGCTCAGGATTCTCGACAATTTCATGATACCACCCGGTCAAATACCCTATTACGAATTTCAGTAACGGGTCATGGATGGCTTGTCAAAATGCCAATGCCGCCGCGTGTTGACATGGCACGCAGGCGGCATGAGCAGGATGGCGGCGCCACTGGCGCAACTTGGTCAGAAAGAGCTGATGAATGCCGCACCAAATAGCGCCACTGTTAATGCGCCCGGCATCAGGAAGCGGTCGATATTGAGGTCGATAAAGAGGCCGAAGCCCTTGAATCCGATAGTGTTTTGCACGGGTCTCATCCCTTGGTCCAGTCAAGCGCCACTTCAAATTCAGGCGCGTCGGCAAAGGGTATGGCAGCGCATTATGGCCAAGAACGGCGCAACATTGTGGCAAAACCGGGGCATTCCGTCCGTTGCCGCAAAGTCACGCCATATGATGTGGCCGCACCGTTCGCTTTGAAGCTATGGGCACCAGATATCGTTGAAGAGTGCAAAGAGCATGAGGCTGAGGATCAGTGTCAATCCGATGGTCATCATCACCCGGAGCGCTCCGTCGCTGGGCGGCTTTCCGGCCACTGCCTCATAAGCGTAGAACACCAGATGACCGCCATCCAGGACCGGCACCGGAAAGAGGTTGAGCAGACCGACGGCAGTCGACAAAACGGCAATGAACCAGATGAAATTCTCGGCACCTTGGCTGGCCATCGCACCCGAAGCCTGGGCGATCCCGATGGGCCCCGACATGTTGCAACTGCTGATCGCGCCCGTGACCATGTAATAAAGCCCGGTGAGCGAGCCAGCAGCAACCGCATATGTCTGCTGCACGCCGGTGCCAAGCGCGGCAATGGGTCCCATCCTTTCGGTGCCCGGATCGAAGGCCCAACCGCCCGCGATGCCGATCCGCCAGACGGTGGCGTACCCGCCATCCTCTTGCGGCTCGTCCGTGCGCCGGGGCGTCAGTTCCAGATCAACTGTCTCGCCCGCGCGCCAGACCTGCAGCGCGATCGGTGCGCCGTCGGATGCCTCGACGACATTCTTGAGCTGCGTAAAGGACGAGATGTCATTTCCATTCACTGCGGTGATCACGTCGCCCGGTTTCATCCCCGCGCGATACGATGCCGATTGCGGGGCCAGCTGCGTCACGATGGGGGGCAAGGGGTGCGGGCCTGCAACGGTCGTCTCGGATCCGTCCCGAAGAACGCGGTAGTCCATAACCTGCCGGTCGGGCAGCGCGTCCGAGAAGGCATCAAACGCATCGCGGTCCTCGTATCCCGGCACGTCCGCGCCGGCGACATCCAGCACCGTGTCACCCGGGCGCAGTTCGATCCCCTGCGCGGGCAGCGGCTTGAGGGCGCCGATCTGTAGCGGCTCGGCCATCTTGCCCTGCACCATCATCACGCCCGCAAATATCAGGATCGACAGCCCGAAGTTGAAGACCGGCCCTGCCGCAACCGTCGCAGTGCGCGCCCAGAGCGGCGCACCATGCATGGTCTGGCGCAGACGCTCGGGCGGGGTCGCGGCCATCGCCTCGGCATCCTTGCCACTGGCCGCATCCGCATCGCCGAGGAACTTCACATAGCCGCCAAAGGGCAAGGCCGCCAATTGCCAGCGCGTGCCATGTTTGTCGATGCGCGAGAAAAGAACCGGGCCAAAGCCCAGCGAGAACACCTCGGCCTTGATGCCCGACCAGCGCCCGACAATGTAATGTCCGTATTCGTGGATCGCGACGATCACGGACAGCGCGACGACGAAGGCGGCAATGACGCCGATAAAGCTGCCAAATTGCGGGAGTAGCGCGGAAATATCCAAGGAATGTCCTATTCTGCCTGTGCCATCTGCCTCGCCTGCCCTCAAGCGGCGACCAGCCGGTCTATATGTTGTCGTGTAAGGTGGTCCCAGTGTCCGACGCTTTCAAGCGTGATCTCGTTGCAGCCCGTGACACCGCCATCGCTGCCGCCGACCTCATCAAGCGTTCGCGCCACAAGATCGCTCATTTGAAGAAAACCGGTGCGCCCGGCGATGAAGTGATCCAGCGCACGCTCCTTGGCGGCATTGAAGACCGCGCCCGCGTGACCGCCCGCTGCCATCACCTGCCGCGCGAGGTCCAGCGCCGGATATCGCGCCGGATCGGGATTAGCGAAATCGAGACGGCCCAACGCCGCCAGATCCAGCCGCTCGATCGGCAGCGCGCGCCGCTCGGGCCAGTGCAGCGCATAGCCGATGGCGTGGCGCATATCGGGCGGGCCGACATGGGCCATCAGCGCGCCATCGACGAACCCGACCAAGGCGTGAATGGTAGATTGTGGATGTACCAGCACTTCGATCTGATCCGGATAGATACCGAAAAACTCCTTGGCCTCAATGACTTCCAACGCCTTGTTGAACATCGAGGCGGAGTCGATCGTGATCCGCTGGCCCATGTCCCAATTGGGATGCTGCGACGCTTCTGCCACCGTCACATGCGCCAGATCGCTCAGCGGGCGATCCCGGAACGCCCCGCCCGAGGCGGTGATCACGACGCGATTGACCGCAGCCGGATCCTCGCCCACCAGCGCCTGAAAGATGGCCGAATGCTCGCTGTCGACGGGCAGGATGCGCGCGCCATGCGCGGCGGCGGTCGCCATCATCAGCGGACCGGCGGCCACCAGCGATTCCTTGTTGGCCAGCGCCAAAGTGCCACCATGCCCCAGCGCGGCAAGGCCCGGCGCAAGGCCCGCGGCGCCGACGATGGCCGACATGATCCAGTCGGCAGGCAGCTCGGCCGCCTCGATCAGCGCCGCCTCGCCCGCCGCAGCGCGCACATCGCTGCCCGCAAGCGCCGCGCGCAGATCGTACAGCCGCGCGGGATCTGCGGTCACCGCCAGGTCCGCGCAAAACTCCCGCGCGTCTTTTGCCAGTTGGGCAATGTTCTGCCCCCCGGTCAGCGCCACGACCTGAAAATCGTCCGGAGCGCGGCGGATCAGGTCAAGCGTGTTCTGCCCGATCGAGCCTGTTGCCCCCAGAATACTGACACGCCTCATGCGATCCCCGGCAGCAGTCCAAAGAGCCACAGCACGCCCGTCACCAAGGTCGCGCCCAGCATCGCGTCAAAGCGGTCCAGGACGCCGCCATGGCCGGGAATGAGGTTCGAGCTGTCCTTGACGCCGACGCGCCGCTTGATCCAGCTTTCCCAGATGTCACCCACCTGCCCGGCGACCGAAAGGACCAGCGAGACCAGCATCAGGCCCGATCCGACTCCAAAGTAAATACCGAAGGCAAGCCCCGTCAGAGCTGCCGCCAACCACCCGGCTATCGTGCCGCTCCAGGTTTTCTTGGGGCTGATCGCGGGCCAGAACTTCGGCCCACCCAGCGAGCGGCCGGCCATGTAGCCCGCCACATCCGTGGCGACGACCACGCAGACGACCCATAGCAGCCAGCCCATCCCAGCCTCAATGCGCAAGAGAACGGCTGCATGGCAGGCCAGCAAGGTCGCTGCGGCGAAACTGCCGAAGAGAACCCGCCGCGCGGCCAGTTGCCACGCGCCGAAGATGGCGATGGCGACAAGGCCCGGCAGCGCGATCCACACGGGCACCAGCCAAGCCAGTCCCAGTGAGACGCCCGCGATGATGCCCATACCCGGCGCCCAGGCATGTCCGCCCAGCATCCGCGCCAATTCCCACACCATGAGCCCGCCCAGCACCCAGATCGCCACCAGGAAGGGCGCACCGCCCAGCCAGACCTCGACCGCTCCGATGACAATCATGACCGCCGCCGAGATCAGGCGCACGTTCAAATCCGCCCAGCGTTCCGTGCGCGCCATCAGCGGGTCCCTCCATAGCGCCGGTCGCGCACGCCATAGGCGCTGACGATGCCGGCGAAGATTTCTTTGGTGAAGTCAGGCCAGAGCGTGTCTACGAATTCGTACTCTGCATAGGCCGATTGCCATAGCAGGAAGTTCGAAATCCGCGCCTCTCCTGATGTGCGTATGACCAGATCCGGATCGGGCAAAACGCGCGTATCGAGATAACGGGTCAGGGTTTCCTCATCCACCTCGTCTGGGCTCAACTTGCCTGCGGCCACATCGCCGGCCAGATCCTTGATCGCGCGGCTCACCTCGTCGCGGCTGCCGTAATTCAGCGCAATGGTCAGATGGACGCGGTCATTGCCTTCGGTGATCTCTTCCAACTCGTCCATCAGCGCGATCAGCTTGGCATCCAGTCGGACCCGGTCGCCAATGAACCGCACGCGCACGCCCTCGTCACGCAGCGCGCGCGCCTCCTTGGCGATGTAACGGCGAAAGAGGCTCATCAGGCCCGCGACTTCGGTCTGCGTACGCTTCCAGTTCTCGGTCGAAAAGGCAAACACCGTCAGATACTTGACACCCAGGTCGGGACAGGCATTGACGATTTCGCGCACGCGCTTGGCGCCCGCATGGTGTCCAAACAGACGCGGGCGACCGCGCGCCTGCGCCCATCGGCCATTACCGTCCATGATGACAGCAACATGACGCGGCCCGCGAGCCGCATCAGTGGTCGGAGCCTTCGGCCCGGTATCGACTGTGCCGCTGCGCCCGAACATCAAACCTGCATGATCTCCGCCTGCTTGGTCTCGAGCGTATCGTCGACGCGGGCGATGAACTTGTTGGTCAGATCCTGCACCTCGGTCTCCCAGAATTTCTGGTCATCCTCGGACATGCCGTCATTCTTGGCCTTCTTGATCTGGTCCATGCCGTCGCGGCGCACGTTGCGCACGGCAACGCGGGCATGCTCGGCATAATTCGAGGCCACCTTGGTCAGCTCGCGCCGGCGCTCTTCGTTCAGTTCGGGGATGGGCAGCATGATGATGGTGCCGTTCATCTGCGGATTGATGCCAAGGCCGCTCTCGCGGATGGCCTTCTCCACCTTGTTGACCAGACCCTTGTCCCAAACGTTGATGGTCACCATGCGCGGCTCGGGCACGTTGACGGTTCCGACCTGATTGATCGGAGTTTGCGCGCCGTAGGCGTCGACCATCACCGGCTCCAGCATCGAGGCCGAGGCGCGGCCCGTACGCAGGGACGCGAATTCGGTCTTGAGCGAGGCGATCGCGCCCTCCATCCGCCGTTCCAGATCGGCTGTGTCGATTTCGATATCATCGGCCATGGTGAAGTATCCTCTTGCACTCTATCGAACCCGCAGGCGCGGGCGTCATTTAAAATGCCCGCGAGTGTCGCGGGCGCTTTGCCCTCAGGCGTGAACGGTCGTGTAGGTGCCCTCACCCGCCAGGATGCCCTTGAACCCTCCCGGCTCGTCCAGCGAGAACACGATGATGGGCAGGTTGTTGTCACGCGCCAGCGCGATGGCGCTGGCATCCATGACCTTCAGGTGCTTGGCCAGAACGTCGTCATAAGTGACACGGTCATAGCGCACGGCATCGGGGTTTGTCACTGGATCCTTGTCGTAGACGCCGTCCACCTTGGTACCCTTCAGGATCGCCTCGCAGGCCATTTCATTGGCGCGCAGGGTCGCTGCGGTATCGGTGGTGAAATAAGGGTTGCCGGTGCCTGCGGCAAAAATGCACACACGCTTTTTCTCCAGGTGGCGCACCGCGCGGCGGCGGATATAGGGCTCGGCCACCTCATCCATGCGGATAGCGCTGATCACCCGGCAGTAAACGCCCAGCTTCTCCAGCGCCGATTGCATCGCCAGCGCGTTCATCACCGTGGCCAGCATGCCCATGTAATCCGCGGTCGTCCGCTCCATCCCCTGGGCGGACCCTTGCAGCCCGCGAAAGATGTTGCCGCCGCCGATGACCATGCAGATCTCGACGCCCATGTCATGGACCACCTTGACCTCGCGCGCGATGCGTTCGACCGTTGGCGGGTGCAGGCCATAGGCGGTGTCCCCCATCAACGCCTCCCCCGAGATTTTCAGCAATACGCGCCGAAAGGTCGTCTTGGGGGTGTCGCTCTCGGGCATGGGGTGGCTCCGTCTTTGTGGCTGCCTGAATGGCTGGGGCTGTCTGGCGGGCAAAATGTCGCAAAAGGCGGCAATGTTCAATCGCATAAAGCGTGGGCGCAGCGGGTCCGGCGCCAAAACGCCGCGCAAGGCCTCGCCAGTGGACCGCGCCCGCGCTAGAAGACGGCCATGCTGCGCCATCTCGACATATCGCGGGACCGTCCCGTTTTGATCGCCGGGCCGACAGCCTCCGGCAAATCCGCACTCGCGCTCGATATCGCCGAGCGTCTGGGCGGCCGGATCATCAATGCCGATTCCATGCAGGTCTATGACGGCTGGCGCATCCTGACGGCCCGCCCCTCGCCCGAGGATGAGGCGCGCGCACCCCATGCGCTTTATGGGCATGTCCCTCAGGAGGCCGATTATTCCGTCGGTCACTGGCTGCGCGAGGCCGCGCCGCTGCTGAGCGGCGCGCGGCCCATCATCGTGGGCGGCACCGGGCTTTACTTTACCGCGCTGACCGAGGGGCTGGCCGAAATTCCGCCCACACCCGCCGAGGTTCGTAGCGAGGCTGACGCGCTGCGGCTGAACGGGCATCTGGCGCAGATGATCGCAGCGCTGGACACCGCCACCAGGGCCCGCGTCGATCTGCAGAACCCGATGCGCGTGCAGCGCGCCTGGGAGGTGCAGCGCGCCACCGGCCGCGGTCTGGCCGAGTGGCAGGATGCAACGCCGCCGCCGCTCTTGCCGCTGGTCGACTGCCACGCTCTTTTGCTGGATGCGGATCGCGATTGGCTGAATGCTCGTATCGCCCGCCGGATGGAGGCGATGGTCGAGACGGGCGCGCTGGACGAGGTGCGCGCCAACATGCATCGTCCCGCCTTGCGTCAAAGCGCCAAAGCCATCGGAGCGCCGGAACTGGCCGCCTATTTGCGCGGCGACATGTCCCTGCCGGAGGCCACGACTGCTGCGACAATCGCCACGCGCCAGTTTGCCAAGCGGCAGCGCACTTGGTTTCGCGCCCGCATGGGTGCCTGGCAGCGCATCACTCTGCCCTGAAACAGCCAAATTTACAATTTACGATCATTTGCCATATTCGCCGCGCCATGCGAGCAATGAAGTTGCATGATTCCGATCAAAAGGATCGCCCGCGTGACTGACAGTGCTCCCAGATTGATGACGCTCGCTCAATGGTCGCGGGGCGCGCCATGGCGGCTCAACCTGCCGCATAGTCAAACCTCCCATGCGCTGATCTGGGTCACGCGTGGCCAGGCCCGTGCTACCGTGGGCGGCGTGCGGCGTGGCGTCGGCGCGCATAATGCGCTGGCAGTGCCGGCGGGTACGCTCTTTTCATTGGACATCGGGCCGGCCTGCTATGGTCAGGTCTGCCTGATACCGCCGGGCGGCCCAGCCCTGATGCCCGACATGCCCGAGCATCTGCGCATCCGCGAGGTGCAGCAACAGGCGGAGCTGACATCTCTGCTCGACGCGATGACCCGCGAGGCAAGTCAGGACCGCCCCTTTGCGGATGAGGCGGCCGAGGCGCTGGCGATCATGGTCACCGTCTGGCTGCGCCGCGCCCTCATCGGACAGGAGCCCGCGCCGCGCCCCACGGCAGCGCAGCGCCTGATCACGGCCTATGCCGCGCTGCTCGAACAGGACTTTGCCACCGGTCAGCCCATGGCCGCCTATGCGCGCGATCTGGGCGTGACGCCCACGCATCTGACCCGCAGTTGCAAGGCCTGCTGCGGGCTGACCGCCGCCGATCTGCTCGTGCAGCGCATCCTGCACAGGGCGCGCGAAATGCTGGAGGACGGGGACGACGCTGTGCGCCACGTCGCGGCGCAACTGGGTTTCAGAAGCGCCGCGTACTTCTCGCGCTTCATCACACAGCACACGGGCATCAGCCCTTCCGAGCTGCGCCGCCGCGCTCAAAAGAGCTAAGCCGTCTCAGCTGCCCCAGATGACGCGCACGTAATTGGTGGTTTCCTCGTAGGGCGGCACATCGCCGTATTTCTTGACCGCCCCCGGCCCCGCGTTATACGCCGCCAGCGCCAGCCGCCACGAGCCGAATTCGCGATACTGCATCGCAAGATAGCGCGCGCCGCCTTCAAGGTTCTGGCGCGGATCATGCGGATCGACACGTAGCACGGCGGCCGTGCCCGGCATGAGCTGCGCCAGACCGATGGCCCCCTTGTGGCTAAGCGCAGTTGGCTTCCATCCGCTTTCCTGCTGCACAAGGCGCAGAAAAAGATCCTCGGGCACGGAATGCTTGCGCGCGGCCTCCTTGGCCATGCTCAAGAACTCGCCGCGATAGCTGCCGGAATAGGCCTTGGCCGCGCTCCATTTGGTCGGCGTGTTGATCTTGGCCGGCTGCAGGCGCACCGATGCCTTGTATTGCGACGCCGCGCGGGTATCCAGAACGCTGGTCTGCGATTTGAAGAGATTCCCTCGGCTTTTCGTCGAGATGACCTGGGCATGGCCGAGCTGTGCAATGACCGAAAATGCCAGTGCCGTTCCAAGAAATGTCTTCATGGTGAAATCTCTTTTCCGTCCCTGATGCAGTGGGGTTAACCGATTCCGCCGCGGATTTCCAGTCTCGCACGCCAGTTGCCGCGGGAACGCGGCGGCAACCGCGCCATTTTTAGGCTGGCATTAACCCTCATTGGGTGATGTAACACGGAGTCAAATTCCAAGCCCTAGCAGGAGGACGCGCATGGCCGGGTCGGTTAACAAAGTCATCATCATCGGCAATCTGGGCCGCGATCCCGAAGTCCGCACGTTCCAGAATGGCGGCAAGGTGTGCAACCTGCGCATCGCCACCTCCGAGACCTGGAAGGACAAAAGCACTGGCGAGCGGCGCGAGAAGACCGAGTGGCACTCGGTCGCCATCTTCAACGAAGGCCTCGTGCGTATCGCCGAGCAATACCTCAAGAAGGGCTCTAAAGTTTATATCGAGGGGCAGCTTCAGACGCGCAAATGGCAAGATCAATCGGGCCAGGACCGCTATTCCACCGAAATCGTCTTGCAAGGTTTCAATGGCACCTTGACCATGCTTGACGGTCGCGACGGCGGCGGCGGCGGTGGTGGCGGAGGCTATTCCGGCGGCGGTGGCGGAGGCTACGGCGGCAATGATGGCGGCTATGGCGGACCTGATGATCGCGGCGGCCCCTCGGGCGGCGGGGGCAGCGGGGGCAGTTCCCCCTCACGCGATTTCGACGACGAAATCCCGTTCTGAGCGGCGCGCCGCAGAGGCATTAACCCTATCTTAGGCATGGGCGCCGCTTACTGGCGCCCATGCCATCCAACTCTCTCCAGATCGATTTCGTCGATCCCTCTTGCGGCTGCGATCTGCCCGGCACCCCCCTTCAGCAATCCGGCATCTATGCATCCGTTCTTCGCGAGTTCGGCTGCGCCTCCATGCTTGCCCAAATGCGCGGAGACGGCACGCTCCTGGGCCGCGCGCGCATCTATCTACGCCGGGCGGGCCCGCTGCGCCTCGCGTGGCTCCCGCGTGGTCCGGTTTGGGACCCGGCGGCCTCCCGCGATCAACGTGCCGAACTGGTCACAGCCCTGCCCCGCGCCGCGCCATGGCGCGCGCTTTGGGCGAGCAGCGCGGACACCTCGGGGCCGCGCCTTGGCGTCCCCGTCTCGAAGGGCGTGCAGATGGCTCAGCTAGATCTTCGCCCTGACGAGGCATCCCGCCGCGCGGCCTTGGATGGGAAATGGCGCAACCGTTTGAAGCGCGCCGAGGCGGCGGGCCTCCGGGTGATCGCACGCCCTCTCGACATGGCCTGCGATGCGCCCTTTCTGCAGAACGAAGAGGCACAGCGCCGCGCGCGCCGCTATGCCGCCCTGCCGCCCGACTTCACGTCCAAGTGGGCCACGCTCGCCCCGCGCGATAGCCTGATGCTGATTGCGGAAGACGCAGGCGCGCCCATCGCCTTCATGCTGATGCTGCTGCATTCGGACATGGCCACCTATCACATCGGCTGGACGGGCGCGTGCGGACGCGCCCTGAATGCGCATACCCTGCTGCTATGGCGCGCCTCCTGCCTGCTGGCGCAGTCGGGGTATAGCGCCCTCGACCTTGGCCGCACCGACGCCGCGCAGACGCCCGGCATCGCCCGCTTCAAGCTGGGCACAGGGGCGGCTGGTCGCGAGCTGGGCCCGACACGGCTGCGCCTTTGACCCGCGCAGCGCAACAGAGGCCCGCCGATATCCGTCCGAAACCCTCTTTGCTCTGGTCAAACGGGCGCGCAGCCTATAGGGCGCTGAAAAAAACCCCAAGGATTTACTCGAATGGACCTTCGCAATATCGCGATCATCGCCCACGTTGACCACGGCAAAACCACGCTGGTCGACGAATTGCTCAAGCAATCGGGCGCTTTCCGCGCCAACCAGGCCGTGGATGAGCGTGCGATGGACAGCAACGACCTCGAGCGTGAGCGCGGCATCACCATCTTTGCCAAGCCGACCTCGGTCGAATGGAAGGGCAAGCGCATCAACATTGTCGACACGCCCGGCCACGCCGATTTCGGCGGTGAGGTGGAGCGTATCCTCTCCATGGTCGATGGTGTCGTCCTTCTGGTCGACGCCGCCGAAGGCCCGATGCCGCAGACCAAGTTTGTCACGTCCAAGGCGCTCGCCCTCGGATTGCGCCCCATTGTCGTGCTGAACAAGGTCGACAAGCCTGATGCCGAGCCGGATCGCGCGCTCGACGAGTGCTTTGACCTTTTTGCCAACCTCGGCGCGGATGACGACCAGCTGGATTTTCCGCATATGTATGCCTCTGGCCGCTCCGGCTGGGCCGATCATCAGCTCGACGGGCCGCGCAAGGATCTGACCGCGCTGTTCGAGTTGATTGTTAACCACGTCCCCGCCCCCAAGCAGGTCAAGCATCAGGATGATGATTTCCGCATGCTGGCCACGACACTGGGTGCCGACCCTTTCGTCGGCCGCCTTTTGACTGGCCGCGTGGAATCGGGAAAGCTGAAGGTGGGCGCGACCGTGCAGGCGCTTTCGCGCATCGGCCAGAAGATCGAGCAGTTTCGCGTGACGCGCATTCAGGCGTTCCGGGGCCTCGCCTCCCAAGACATCGAAGAGGCGCAGGCGGGCGATATCGTCAGCCTCGCAGGCATGTCCAAGGCCACCGTGGCCGACACGATCTGCGCGCTGGCCGTGGACGAGCCGCTGGAGGCGCGTCCCATCGACCCGCCCACCATCACCGTCACGTTCGGCATCAATGACAGCCCCCTCGCGGGCCGCGATGGCAAGAAGGTGCAAAGCCGCGTCATCCGCGACCGCCTGATGAAGGAGGCGGAATCGAACGTCGCCATCAAGGTCAAGGATACGCCCGGCGGCGAGGCCTTCGAGGTCGCGGGCCGCGGCGAACTGCAGATGGGCGTTCTGATCGAGAATATGCGTCGTGAAGGCTTCGAGCTCAGCATTTCGCGCCCACAGGTCGTCATGCGCGAGGGCGAGAATGGCGAGCGTCTGGAGCCCATCGAAGAGGTCACGATCGACGTCGATGACGAATATTCCGGCGCCGTGATCGAAAAGCTGACCGGCCCCCGCAAGGGCGATCTGACCGAGATGAAGCCCGCGGGCGCCGGCAAGACGCGCATCATCGCGCATGTCCCGTCCCGCGGCCTGATCGGCTATCACGGCGAGTTCCTGACCGACACGCGCGGCACCGGCGTTCTCAACCGCGTTTTCCATAGCTGGGCGCCGCATAAGGGGCCGATCCCGGGCCGCCGGGCGGGCGTATTGATCTCGATGGAAAACGGCGAATCAGTCGCCTATGCGCTGTGGAACCTTGAGGATCGCGGCAAAATGTTCATCGGCCCGCAAGCCAAGATCTATACCGGCATGATCATCGGCGAGCATAGCCGCGAGAACGATCTTGAGGTGAACCCGCTGAAGGGCAAGAAGCTGACCAACGTGCGCGCCTCCGGCACCGATGAGGCCGTGCGCCTGACGACACCGGTCGAGATGAGCCTTGAGCAGGCCATTGCCTATATCGACGATGACGAGTTGGTCGAGGTCACGCCCAACGCGATTCGTCTGCGCAAGCGGCATCTGGACCCGCATGAGCGCAAGCGCGCGTCCAAAAGCGCCTGATCCTCAGGGTTCGATCAGAAAACGGCCAGCTTCGGCAAGCTGGCCGTTTTCGTCGCGGGTGGTCACCACGATCTCACCCGAGCGCGCGTAGGTTCCGCTGAGCGCGCTGATATTCACCTGATGTGTGACCAGTAGGGGCCGTGCGTTCTCGGGTAGCTCCGCCAAAACCCGCATAACCGCGCCCGCCTGGGCGGCCTGATCGCCTCGTCCCGCAAAATGCGAGTTGAGCGCCGGAAGCGGCGTGACGTCGCCAAGGCCCAAACGATCGGCGGTCTCTCGCGCGCGGCACCATTCGCTTGTAAAGATATGCGTTGGCCGTATATCAGCGTGGCGCAATGCTGCACCGATCCGGCGCGCTTGATCGCGCCCGTCGGCGCTCAGATTGCGCTGGGTGGTGCAATCGCCAAGCATGAACGCTGCGGGATCGCCCGTGCCGGGTGCCAGCGCATGCCGCATCAACCAAACGGCGCCCGGCCGATCCAGCAAAGTGGCATCCTGCGCGGCACCAAGCCCCGGCAGGCAGATCAAAACAAGAGGCAATACCCAGATACGCATGACGTTTTCCTACACGATGTGAGGTAGGAGAAAGCAGCGGAAGGTCCAGTTCTGCGAGACGAAAGGCCCCGCACCGGCGTTGCGCGTCTATTCGTCGGTTTCAACGATCAGCAATTCCCGCTCGGACGCATTGCGCGCATGGCCGAGAGCCTCCTGGTATTCGGGCGAGTGATAGCAGGCTTCGGCAGCCTCGACGCTGTCGAACTTCGCCACCACATTGCGCGGCCGCTCCTTGCCCTCAAGCTGAACGAACCGCCCGCCCCGCGCGATGAACTTGCCACCATGCTTGGCCACAGCAGGCCCGGCCAATGCAGCGTAGCGGCCATAGGCCTCCTCGTCCTTGACCGAGACATGGGCAATCCAGAGTGCAGGCATGATCTATCCTTTCAAGAGAGCGCGCACGGCGTCGATCGCGGCGCTGGAATTAGCAGCGTTAACCCCTCCGCCCTGTGCCAGATCGGGCCGGCCACCGCCGCCTTTGCCGCCCAACTCGGCCACGGCGGCGCGCACGATGTCAACCGCCGATAGCGTGCCGGTCTTGTCATCGGTCACGCCCGCGGCCACAGCGGCTTTGCCACCCGTATCCGCGATCAACAAGACTGCACCGCTCTCTATCCGCGTCTTCATCTGGTCGATCAGGCCGGGTAACTCCTTGCCCGCAACACCGCTGAGAACTTGCGCGATCAGCCGCGTGCCGCCAATCTCTTCGATCTCGGCCTCGCCGCCACTTCCGGCGCCGCCGGACATGGCCAGATCGCGCCGCAGCTGCGCAACCTCCTGCACCAGCGCGCGGCGCTCATCCAGCAGGGCCTGCACGCGGGATTGCGCGCCATCGGGCCGCACTTTCAGCGCGCCCGCGATTTCGGTCAGGGCCTTGGAATGACCGCCCAGATGGCGCAACGCCGCCTCGCCCGTCAGGGCCTCGATCCGCCGTACACCGGCGCTGGAGGCGGCATCGCCAAGGAGGACGAAGAGGCCGATATCGCCCGTACTGCGGACATGCGTGCCGCCGCAAAGCTCGATTGAGTAGGTCGCGCCATCGGCGCCGCGCTCAGAGCCGTCCTTGCGTCCCATGGAAACCACGCGCACCTCGTCGCCGTATTTCTCACCGAACAGCGCCTGCGCCCCCAGCGCGCGCGCCTCGTCCGGCGTCATAATGCGCGTCTGCACCGGTGCATTCTGCCGAATATAGGCGTTCACATCGGCCTCAATCCGAGCCAGCTCATCTGCCGTCAGCGCCTTGGTGTGGCTGAAATCAAAGCGCAGGCGGTCATCTGCATTGAGACTGCCGCGCTGCGCAACATGATTGCCCAGCGTCTCGCGCAGCGCCTCATGCAGGAGGTGCGTCGCCGAATGATTTGCCCGGATCGCACTGCGGCGCCCATGATCGACCTCCAGCTGCGCGGCGGCGCCTTTGGTCAGCTCACCCTTGGTCACCTCGGCAAAATGAATGAACACGCCGGCCACCTTGCGAGTGTCCGTGATACGCGCCTCACCGCCCTCGCAGCGCAACACGCCGCTGTCGCCCACCTGGCCGCCGGACTCGGCATAGAACGGCGTCTGGTTCAGCACGATCTGCACCGCATCGCCCTCGCCCGCGTTGTCCGTTTGTGCCCCATCGCGCACCAGTGCGACGATTTGTGCCTCAGCCTCTTCCGTGTCATATCCCAGGAAATCGGTCACGCCGCTGGACTCTGCGATATCGAACCATACCGCCTGATCGACCGCCTCGCCCGTGCCCGCCCAAGCGGCGCGCGCCTTGGCCTTCTGCTCGGCCATGGCCGCATCGAAGCCCTCGGTATCCACGTTCCGGCCCTTCTCGCGCAGCGCGTCCTGCGTCAGATCCAGGGGGAATCCGAACGTGTCATAGAGCTTGAAAGCCGTCTCGCCCGGCAGATCCGCGCCCTCATCCAGAGTGTTCAGCGCATCGTCCAGTAGGCCAAGCCCCCGCTCCAGCGTCTGCTTGAAACGTGTCTCCTCCAGCCGCAGCATCTCCTCGATCATCCCCTGCGCGCGGCCCAACTCCGGGAAGGCCTGACCCATCTGACCCACCAGCGCCGGCACAAGGCGGTGCATCACCGGATCCTTCGCCCCCAGCAGATGCGCGTGCCGCATCGCGCGCCGCATGATCCGCCGCAGCACGTATCCTCGCCCCTCGTTCGACGGCATCACGCCGTCAGCCATCAAGAAAGAGGTCGAACGCAGGTGATCGGCGATCACGCGGTGATGCACATTGCCCGGCCCATCCGCATCGGTGCTGGTCGCATGGGCGCTGGCCTCGATGAGCGCGCGCATAAGGTCGGTGTCGTAATTATCATGCTTGCCTTGCAAGAGCGCGCCGATCCGCTCCAGCCCCATGCCGGTATCGATCGACTGCATGTCCAGATCGCGCTGCGTTCCATCCTCGAACCGCTCGTTCTGCATGAAAACAAGGTTCCATATCTCAATGAACCGGTCGCCATCCTCCTCGGCGCTGCCCGGAGGGCCGCCCCAGATCTCTGGGCCATGATCGTAGAAGATTTCCGAGCATGGCCCGCAAGGACCGGTCGCCCCCATGGACCAGAAGTTGTCATCGGTCGCGATGCGAATGATGCGGTCATCCGAAAGGCCTGCAACCTTTTTCCAGATATTCGCGGCCTCGTCATCGGTATGGTAAACGGTGACCAGCAGCTTGGACTTGTCGATGCCGAAATCGCGCGTCAGCAGCTCCCAAGCAAAGCGGATGGCGTCATCCTTGAAATAATCGCCAAAGCTGAAATTTCCCATCATCTCGAAGAAGGTATGATGGCGCGCCGTGTAGCCGACATTGTCCAGGTCATTGTGCTTGCCGCCCGCTCGCACACATTTCTGACTGGTGGTGGCGCGGACATAGTCGCGCTTTTCCACGCCAGTAAAGAGGTTCTTGAACTGAACCATCCCCGAATTGGTAAACATGAGTGTCGGATCGTTACGCGGCACCAGGGGCGAGCTATCGACAATGCGGTGATCATTTCGGTCGAAATAACTCAAAAAAGTCGAGCGGATGTCGTTCAGCGTCGGCATGCGGGGCCTCGTTTCAAGGATGATTTCAGACGGGTCGGGCGTCGCATTGATTATCCGCCCCTGCCCGCCCTGTCCACCGCAAGAAAAAAGCCCGGCGCGCAGATGCCGCCGGGCCTTCAGCTTTCAATCCGGAGGCGGCTACGCCTCCATCAGATCGTCATTGTCCCCGCCTTCATCGCCGGAGGCGGTCATATCGAAATCCAGCCCATGCGCGGCGCGAATCTTGTCCTCGATTTCCAGCGCCATCTTGCTGTTTTCCCTGAGAAAGGTCTTGGCGTTTTCGCGCCCTTGTCCAATCCGCTCATCGCCGTAGCTGAACCAGCTACCGGATTTCTCCACAACGCCGGCCTTGACGCCCAGATCCAGGATCTCGCCCATCTTGCTGATGCCTTCGCCATACATGATGTCGAATTCGACCTGCTTGAACGGAGGGGCGACCTTGTTCTTGACGACCTTGACCCGCGTCGCGTTTCCGACAACTTCATCGCGATCCTTGAGGGCACCGATGCGGCGAATATCCAGCCGGACCGAGCTGTAGAATTTCAGCGCGTTACCACCCGTCGTCGTCTCAGGACTGCCGAACATGACGCCGATCTTCATGCGGATCTGATTGATGAAAATGACCGTGCATTTCGTGCGGCTGATCGAACCGGTCAGCTTGCGCATTGCCTGACTCATCAGACGGGCATGCACGCCGACGCTGCTGTCGCCCATATCACCCTCGAGTTCGGATTTCGGCGTAAGCGCCGCCACCGAGTCGACCACGACCATGCTGACCGCGCCGGACCGCACAAGCGTATCTACGATCTCAAGCGCCTGCTCACCCGTATCAGGCTGCGAGATCAACAATTCGTCCAGATCGACACCCAGTTTGCGCGCATATTGCGGATCCAGCGCGTGCTCGGCATCGACAAAGGCGCAAACGCCGCCCTTCTTCTGCTCTTCGGCGACGCAATGCAGTGTCAGCGTCGTCTTGCCAGAACTCTCGGGACCATAAATTTCGACGATCCGCCCCTTGGGAATACCGCCAATACCCAAGGCAATATCGAGCCCCAGCGACCCGGTTGACGTGGATTCCATATCCGTGATGGGGTTATCCCCCAGCTTCATGATCGAGCCCTTACCGAACTGACGCTCGATCTGCGCAAGCGCACTGTCCAGGGCCTTTTGCTTGTCTGCGCTCTTCTTGTTGTCCATGCTCAAAAGATCTGCCGTTGCCATTGCGTTCGCATCCTTATTTCACACCATGCCTCTACCGGCAATCGCTGCGTTTGTTCGCCTCTTGTTCTCACCTAGATGCAGACAAATGGCGAACATTTCAAGTCAAATGTTCATGTATTCACTTTTAACCAGAACTGTTGAAGAACTGTTAACGTCGGCCTGTGAGGTCAATATGAGGTGGCACAAAGCGGTATGTTGGTCTTTTCCAAGCAGAAACTGGTGTTTTTATCCGTGCCTAAGACCGGCACGACCGCGTGGCAGGCCGCGCTTGGCCCGCAAGCGTCGATGATCGTGAGCGACCCACCCGAGCTGAAACATGCGCCGGTTTTCCGATACAATCGGTTTTTCAGACCGGCGCTTGAAAAGTTCATCGGCGAGGATCTTCATGTTATCGCCGTGATGCGCGCACCGATCGACTGGTTGGGCAGTTGGTATCGCTATCGACAGCGGTCATTTCTTTCAGGCAAGGCCACCAGTACCGAAGGGATCAGTTTTGATGAATTCGTCCGGGCTTATGTCCAGGGCACCCAGCCACAGTTTGCCAATGTCGGCTCGCAATCCAAGTTCCTGCAGCCGCAGCGAAATGGCACATCGGCGACGCATCTTTTCCGATATGAAGATCAGGGTTCCCTTATATCGTATCTTGAGCAGCGCCTGGGCAAGCGAGTTGAAACAGACCGAATCAACACATCCCGATCAAAGCGACTCGATCTCTCGGCCGAAACAATGGCCGTCCTCACCAGAAAGTACGCGCCTGATTTCGAATTGTATGACAGCATTCAGCCAGACGGTTCCTACACCCCCAAGCCAGTTGCATCTCCCGTCGGATGATTCCGGCGACGTGTTCTCTACCAGGCAAGCGGTGGCTGAGCCACACGTTGCTCGCCCCGGCGTGGCCTGCGAGGTGGTACCCATCTTTTGATGGGAGTGCGTTTCGCAATGGATGCTCAGACTGCGTTTCTCAGATCGCTCGGGGTTGAGACTTTCGAGAGCGGGCATCGACGATGGCCAGCGGTAAAGGCGCAGGCCGTCGCGCAGACGCTGGAACCGAGGGCAATGGTCAACGCCGTAGCCGGGCGTTACGGAGTGAAGCCGAACCAGCTTTCCGCGTGACGATGCCTGGCCAAGCGGGGCAAGCTGGTCCTGCCCGCCGCCGAGACGGCGGCCGACCCGACGACCTTCGCGCCGCTGGTGTTGTGCGACCCGGAACCGCCGCAAGCGCCGGAACCTTCCCCGCAACCAGATGACAAGCTGCGGCTGATCTTCGGTGACGTGGCGATCGAACTCGCCGCCGATACCCCGGCGGTACGGATTGCCGAGATCGTGCTTGCGCTCGGGGCGTCATCATGATGATCCCGTCCCACATCCCCGAGGCGCAGCGTGAAGCTGTCGCCGCGGTGCTGCGCGAGCGGGATGTGCTGAAGGAGGCCAACAAGCGCCTCGAGCCTCTGGTCGCCGAGCTCAACCACGCGGTTCACGGCAAAGGCTCCGAGAAGCTTGGCGAAGATGACCGGCAACTGGCTTTCGAGGATCTCGAGAGGGCGATTGCCGAAGTTGAGGCGAAGCAGGATGCGCTGGCACCTTCCGAGCGCCGACCCCGGCGTGCGGCCCGGCGCAACCGGCGCAACCGGGGCAACCGGGGCAACCTGCCCGAGGACCTGCCGCGCATCGAGCGCGTGATCGAACCGGACAGCCTGCTGTGCCCTTGTGGTTGCGGGCAAATGCACAAGATCGGCGAGGATCGCGCCGAGCGGCTGGAAATCGTGCCCGCGCAGCTGCGGGTGATCGTCACCGTTGACGGCATCCTGCAGCTCAATGCTACCAGGGTTACAACCGCCTGACGCGTCCCGCTCGCAAAGGTGGCGATCCGGTCCGCGTGGCGCATTGCTGGGCGCACGCGCGGCGCAAGCTGAAGGAGGTGTTCGCCCGCGACGGCTCCCAGATGGCTCCCAGATCGCCGCCGAGGGGCTGCGCCGGATTGCCGAGCTCTACAAGGTCGAGGCAGACATCCGCGGCGCGGCTCCGGGACAGCGCCTCCCGGCCCGCCAGGTGCGCACCGCACCCCTCGTGGCTGAGTTCGGTGAATGGCTGCAACAACAGCGCCTGCGCATCTCCGCCAAGTCGCGTTTGAGAGAGAAGCTCGCCTATATCCATTGCCAGTGGCACGAATTGCAAACCTTCCTGCAGGACGGGCGGGTCGAACTCGACTCGAATAGCGTCGAGAACCTGATCCGGCCGATCGCTCTGAACAGGAAGAACGCATTGTTCGCCGGACATGACGAAGGCGGGCGGGCCTGGGGCCGCATCGCATCGCATCGCTCATCGAGACCGCGAAGATCAACGGTGTCGAGCCCTTCGCCTATCTCAAGGCCGCCATCGAGGCCATCGCCGCCGGCCATCCGCAAAGCAGGATCGACGACCTCTTGCCATGGACCGTCTCGCCGTCAAGATGATCCCGAGCGGGCCGCAGACGACGCTTACTCTACCAGGTGTCAGCCGCTGATTCATCTGGTCTTCACCCAGAACCGCCGCGGTCTTTTCCGACAACCCATCTGATCGTCACTTGGCTAATTGCCTGCGATATGCGGCCTCAGAAGGTCTACTCAAGTTGCCGCTGCACGATATCCGTCAGGTCGGTAAGAGAAAAAGGCTTGGGAAGAAAAACCGAGTTCGGGATGCGAGACTGCGTGTCTCCAAAATCCTCTTCAGCATATCCAGAAACAAAGACCACGCGGGCTTCGGGCCTGTCTATCAGCGCTTTTTGGACCCAGCTTGGCCCATCCATCCCGGGCATGACGACGTCTGTCACGAAAACATCAACGGATACGCTAGCATCGGCGAGGATTTCCAAAGCCTCTTCGGCGGATTCGGCCTCGAGAACCGTGAAGCCGCGCATCTGCAGAGCACGCGAGGCGAAGGCCCGCACAGGCGCCTCATCCTCGACCAGCAGCACGATACCTTCCGCCGGCGCGGAATCCATGACCAGCCGCTTTTCGGCCTCTACCGGCAGCGCAACGCTCTCATGAGCCGGGAACATCAGGAAAAAAGTCGTCCCGACATCGCGCTCACTGTCGACGAAGATGAAACCACCGGTCTGCTTGACAATTCCGTAGGCTGTCGACAGGCCCAGCCCAGTCCCCTCACCCGTCCGCTTGGTTGTGAAAAATGGCTCGAACACTTTCTGCAAACGGTCCGGCGGGATTCCCGTTCCGTCGTCGGAGACGCTAATCCTGACCCATCTTCCGGGCGAAACAACCGCGCGGTCGCGATGCATCGGTTTGTCCAATGTAACATTTTTGGTCTCGATCCTGATCTCGCCGCCCGACGACATTGCGTCCCGTGCGTTGACGACCAAATTCATGATGACTTGCTCAACTTGGCGCTTGTCTGCACGGATGGACCAAAGCGTGGGATCGTGGTTCAGGGACAGGAGAACCTTCTCGCCAACCAATCTATTGAGCAGATGCGTCAGATCTGACATCGCATCTCGCAGATCCATGACCTCGGGGCGCAGTGTTTGTTTGCGGGAATAGGCGAGCAACTGATTAACGAGGGAAGCCGCACGGTTCGCATTTTGCGCGATCTGCAGCAAATCGCCGTAGTCGGAATCGCCTTGGTCATGCCGCAGCAGCAAAAGATCGCAGTGACCGGAAATCGCAGTCAAAAGATTGTTGAAATCATGTGCAACGCCGCCCGCAAGCTGGCCGATCGCCTGCATCTTTTGGGATTGTACAAACTGCGCCTCAAGAGACTTCAGCTCTGTCGCGTCATTCAAAACCGCGATCAAGACCGTCTCTCCTTCTTCGGTGGCCCGATTGAGCGTCACCTGGATGAACACCTCCTCGTCCGCCCGGCGCACGCGGAGGAATTCGGAATGTACACTGCCGCGCGCCAAGGCCGCATCTTCCAGCCAATCGGGTATGGACCGGCCCAATCCTTCCAGCAGGTCGGTAATTTGCTTGCCCGACCAATCGGCACATCCTAGCAATTCACTTGCAGGCCGGTTGCAGAGATCGATCGCTCCGCCGCGCGTCAGTTTCAGCAAGGGCACCGGCAGTTCATCGAAGAACGTCCACCCATCGGAGGGGCGCTCGGTGGCGGCGATGCCTGGCATGATGAATACCTCGCGTCGCCCGGCAATTCCCTCAAGTTCGACCACGAGGCAGGACTGAACGCCGGTTTGCGTGCTGATATCGTTCATCTGGCCAGATCTGAGCGGCAATTTGGCGCAGATGCGTGTGGATCAGCATGCAACTTTGACCCCTGTATTGGGGTGATCGGCGTCCAAAAGTGACCCCCCTGATAAATTTGGAT